>NZ_JBBOBR010000001.1:1312500-1968750 GCF_038002165.1 Cytobacillus sp. FSL H8-0458
ATCCAATGAAGCCATCCTTGCAGGGTTTACGCTGATTCCCGGAACGGCGCTATTAGAGAACTACCGGACCATGATGGAATACGTCAATATTTGGGCAGGCTTCAAGAACAGTCTGATCATTTCTGTACTGGTCACCATCCTGTCGGGATATTTCTCGGCATTGACGGCGTATGGGTTTGCTTTTTACACATTCAAGGGGAAAAATTTTCTGTTTGTCTTCATGCTGGTCATGATGATGGTGCCTGGACAGCTGGGGCTGATCGGTTTTTATGAATTGAGTAAGAATCTTGGCATCCTGGATTCTTATATTCCGCTGATCGTACCGGCCATTGCCAGTCCGTTCGTCGTGTTCTTCCTGAGGCAATACGTCCAGACGACACTCCATCCGAGTCTGATTGAAGCAGCCCGGATTGATGGGGCAAGCGAGTTCAAGATTTTCCATACGGTAGCGATTCCGATCATGATGCCTGCAGTTGCCACGATGTCGATCTTTACGTTCATCGGATCCTGGAATAACTACATCATGCCGCTCGTGATCCTGTTCTCACCGGAAAAATATACATTGCCAGTTCTGATGGGATTCCTGAAAGGATCTCAGGTGGCCCAGAATCTCGGGTCCATGTACCTCGGAATTGCTATATCTGTCGTACCGATCATGATCGCCTTTCTGTTTTTGTCAAAATATATTGTCAACAGCATTTCAGCAGGTTCAATTAAAGAATAAAGGGGAGAAGAGATTATGCATTTTGATAAAAACTTTACGTTCGGAACCGCAACATCCTCCTACCAGATCGAAGGAGCACATGCAGAAGGGGGAAGGACACCATCCATATGGGATATGTTCTGTGATATTCCCGGAAAAGTCTACAAACAGCATAACGGAGATACAGCCTGTGATCACTACCATCGTTACGAGGCAGATATCCAGCATATTAAGCGCCTGGGCGTGGATACGTACCGCTTTTCGATTGCATGGCCGAGAATCTTTCCTGAGAAGGGAAAGTACAACCAGGAGGGCATGAATTTTTACAAAAAGCTGGCAGAAAGACTTCGCGAAGAGGGAATTAAGCCTGCTGTGACACTATACCACTGGGACTTGCCTCTTTGGGCTCATGAAGAAGGCGGCTGGGTCAATCGCGACTCGGTGAAATGGTTCCTTGACTATGCGAAGGCCTGCTTCACGGAACTAGATTCCCTGGTCGATTCCTGGATTACCCATAATGAGCCGTGGTGTGCAGGCTTCCTTGGCTATCACCAAGGCGTTCATGCACCCGGCCATACGAACCTGGATGAAGCTGTCAAAGCGGTTCACCATATGCTGCTTTCACACGGAAAAGCAGTCGAGATGCTGAAAAAAGAACTCGCTTCCAGCACAGAGATCGGGATTACCTTGAACCTTTCACCAGTTTATCCAAAGACAGATTCCGTCAATGACGCACTTGCAGCGAACAATGCGGATGGCTACTCCAATCGATGGTTCCTGGATCCGGTCTTTAAAGGGGAATACCCTAAGGATATGATGAATCTATTTTCAAAGTACGTACATTCGTATGATTTTATTAAGGAAGGAGATATGGAAGCTATTTCTGTCCAGTGTGACTTCTTTGGCATCAACTATTACAGCCGGGGAATTGTCGAGTTCAGTGCAGCCCATGACTTCATGCACAAGGGTGCCTATTCTGATTATGAAAAAACAGGTATGGGCTGGGATATTGCACCGAATGAGTTTAAGGATCTGATCCGCCGCCTGAGACAGGAATATACGAACCTTCCAATCTATATCACCGAGAACGGTGCAGCCTATGACGATACAGTGGAAAATGGCCGGGTGCATGACCATAAGAGGGTAGAATATATTGAAAAACATTTGGAAGCCGTTTCTGAACTGAATAAGGAAGGGATGAACATACAAGGATACTATCTGTGGTCCCTGTTGGATAATTTCGAATGGAGCTTTGGCTACGATAAGCGATTCGGCATTCTCTATGTGGATTTTGAAACACAGGAGCGGATCTGGAAAGACAGTGCCTACCGATATGCAGCAATTATCCGGGACCACAAGAAGAGCCATTCTCTCCAGGAGGAGATCGCGCAATGAGTTCCATGACTGCAGACGTCATCCTCACTGCCAAAAATACAGGAGAGCGGCTCGCGAAAAAAGAGCCGGTTTCCTTTACAGAAGAGCGTCAGATTTGCAGCACACATATTGAACTCGATCCAAATCGTAAATATCAGGAAGTAATCGGGTTCGGAGGGGCCTTCACCGAAGCGGCAGCCTGGAGCCTTTCACAAATCAGCCCGGAAAAAAGGGAAGAGATCATCAGGCGTTACTTCGATCCAGAGGAGGGACTTAGCTACCGGCTGGGGCGGACACATATTAACAGCTGCGACTTTTCATTAGGAAACTACACCTATGTCGAGGAGGGGGATACCTCATTAAAGAGCTTCTCCATCGACCGTGAAAAGGAATTTGTCCTGCCCCTTATCCATGATGCCATGAAAGCAGCCGGAGAGCAGCTATTCATCGTGGCGTCTCCCTGGAGTCCGCCTCCATGGATGAAAACAAACGGTGAAATGAACAATGGCGGGAAGCTTTTGCCCGAGTTTGCACCGGTCTGGGCTGATTATTATTCGAAGTACATAGCGGCGATGGAAGAGGAAGGGGTGCCCATCTGGGGAATTACCATTCAGAATGAACCTGAAGCCAGGCAGGTATGGGACTCCTGCCTGTACACAGGTGAGGAAGAACGGGATTTCATCAAAAATTATCTTGGTCCATCCCTTGAGAAACATGGCCATGCTGATGTGAAGGTTATCATCTGGGATCATAACCGCGATGTCATTTTCGACAGAGCCAAAGCCGTCCTGTCCGATCCAGAAGCTGCTAAATATGTGTGGGGAACGGGAGTCCATTGGTATGTGTCTGAGGAATTTGAGAATCTTTCCAAGGTTCACGATGCATTCCCTGACAAACACTTAATTTTCACAGAAGGGTGCATCGAAGGCGGCCCTCAGCCAGGTGAATGGCACACCGGAGAACGGTATGGCCGAAATATCATTGGCGACTTGAACAATCATCTTGAAGCGTGGATTGACTGGAATCTGGTGCTGAATGAAGAAGGCGGACCGAATCATGTAGGGAACTATTGCGATGCGCCAGTGATTGTGGATACTAAGAAGGATGAGGTTCACTATAACAGCTCCTACTATTATATTGGGCATTTCAGCAAGTTCATTAAGCCTGGAGCCAGGCGAATTGGCAGCCAGGCAACGAATAACCGCCTATTGGTCACCGCCTTTGAGAATATCAATGGTGAAACGGTGGCGGTATTGATGAATGAGAATGAAAGTAAAGAAGAAGTGTCTCTATCTCTTGGGGAGAAAAGTATGATGCTTGTTATTCCGGAGCATTCTATAGCTACGATTATTATTCATAGATTGAATGAAAGGGCCTGACCCTGGCTATTTAAATAAATTTGCAGGTTGGATTTCTATTTTTTCGGGGACCCTTAAACAATAAACATTAAAAACACCCTTTTGCAGGGTGTTTTTAATTATGGGTTATTCCTAAGAGTAAGGGCCTGATCCCGGCTGTTTAAAAGCAGACAGGCCCCCCTTTTCTACCATTTGCCAACAAAATTCTATAAAGTATAATATGAGGATAGAAAAATACAGCAAAAGGAAGAACTCTTGATTATTTTTAAACAAAAGTCACCAGTCTCTTTTATAGTTGAAAAAGATTAAGTTAAATAGTAAGTCGAACTTCTTAACAGGAGGGAAAGATGAAAATTTATGTGGATGCAGATGCTTGTCCGGTGAAAGATATTATTATTGCAGAAGCAAGGGATTTTGAAATTCCGGTTATCCTTGTTACAAGCTTTTCTCATTTTTCTAATGCAGAACAGCCATCAGGAGTGAAAACCATTTATGTTGATTCTGGAGCAGATGCTGCAGATTATCGGATAGTGAAGTTAGTGGAAAAAGGAGATATTATCGTGACGCAAGATTATGGTCTTGCGTCACTAGGTTTAGCAAAAGGAATTATCGTCCTCCACCATAAAGGATTTAGATATACAAATGAAAATATTGACCAATTATTACAAACACGTTATTTAAGTGCAATGGCTAGAAAAAGCGGACAGCGAACGAAGGGACCAAAGCCTTTTACTGCAGAAGACCGGGAGCAATTTAGGGTTCTTTTTAAACAGGTTATTTCACGTAAAATTTAAGCTAAACTTAGAGATTCAGAAAGGAGCTAAATATTTTGAAGTATTTAAAATCGCAAATGCAACAACTAATTAAGGAAAATAAAGAACTCCATACACGCTTTAAAGAACTGAAGGCTGAGCATGGTCTTGAGAAAAACAATGCCCTCAAGGCCTTGTACCATTCAGAAGTTGCGGATGGAGGAAAGTATCAGGTAGCTTACCAGGCACTTGATCAGCCCAAAAAGTAGACTCTTATATCTAATTATACTTACTAAAAATTCTGTTATAAATGCTGGATGGTTATAAGTGGATTAAGTTAGTGACCAAATTATGAAGTGGGTTGCTACGCAGTACAACGATACTGCGTATTCGAACGACATATAATTGTTCTCTTTGTAGAAGAATGTACTTATTAACGAGGGCTTGAGTTTAATAAATAATCACAGAGGGACGGTATTATTCGAAGTACATAGCGGCGATGGAAGAGGAAGGGGTGCCCATCTGGGGAATCACCATTCAGAACGAACCTGAAGCAAAGCAGGTATGGGACTCCTGCCTGTACACAGGTGAAGAAGAACGGGATTTTATCAAAAATCATCTTGGTCCATCCCTTGAGGCCATGGTGATGTGAAGATTATCATCTGGGATCATAACCGTAATGTCATTTTCGAGAGAGCCCAAGCCGTCCTGTCCGATCCAGAAACTGCTAAATATGTGTGGAGAACGGGAGTCCATTGGTATGTATCTGAGGAATTTGAGAATCTCTCCAAGGTGCACGATGCATTCCCAGACAAGCACTTAATTTTCACAGAAGGGTGCATCGAAGGCGGCCCTCAGGCAGGCGAATGGCATACGGGAGAAAGATATGGCCGAAACATCATCGGCGACTTGAACGATCATCTTGAAGCATGGATTGACTGGAATCTCGTGCTGAATGAAAAAGGCGGATCGAATCATGTCGGGAACTACTGCGATGCGCCTGTGATTGTGGATACGAAGAAGGATGAGGTGCACTATAACAGCTCCTACTATTATATATTATATTGGGCATTTCAGCAAGTTCATTAAGCCTGGAGCCAGGCGAAATGGCAGCCAGGCATCGAATAACCGCCTATTAGCCACCGCCTTTGAAAATATTAATGGTGAAACGGTGGCGGTTATGATGAATGAGAATGATAGCATAGAAGAAGTGTCTCTATCCCTTGGTGGGGATAGTATGATGCCGGAGCGTTCTATAGCGACGGTTATTATTCATTAATAGGAGAACAGCCCTGATTGGGGGCTGTTTTTTTGTATATTGTGTAAGACTTGTAAGCATGTATCAGGTGCTTTTTCTTAATACAATTTTGTAGGGTGTCTTATCCATTTCTTAACTATTTTATCGATATATTTCTTTCTAAAGAGATATTAAAAAACACTAAGACTTAATGAATATTCAGAATTTTCCAGAGGTTTTTCACATTTCGAATCGAATGATATATAGTATCTGCAATTTTATAAACTTTCCTGCTCAATAGGAGGAACTAATCTGCGAGGAGGATATAAATGGGTAATTCAATCCTTTTTGAAATTCAAGAAGAAGTGAACTTAGTGGCAGAGGCCATTAAATCTGTTTTGTCTTTAGAAGTGATTATTTATGATAAAAATAAAGTTGTCGTTACGGCCACAGGCGGAGGCACGCATGCAGTTGTGGGTGAGCCGGTTCGAGGGCATATCATCGCAGAAGTCTTAAAAACAAATCAGCCTGTCTACAACTTTGAGCCAGGTTTTCATGACGTATGCAAAAGCTGTATCCTTCATCAAAATTGCCCTGAAAAATCAGATGTTTCATATCCATTAACACATGAGGGCGAAATTGTCGGGGTTATCAGTTTAACGGCATTCTCTGAAAAACAAAAAAATGAATTTAAAGAGAAGCATCGTATTTTATCCAATTACCTTGGGAAAATGGCAGATTTAATCAGCAGCAAAATAAATGGAACTTCGCTTTTAAAGAAATATTTATCCACCTCACAAATGCTGCAAGTGACGATTCAATCCATGTACGAGGGAATCATTGCTGTTGATCAGAAAGGGTACATTTTAGAGATGAATCGTTCTGCAGAAAAAATACTAAATATAAAAAAACACAATGTTTTAACTTTGAATATTTCAGAAGTTATTCAAAACCTGCCGATTACAAAAGTATTTTCAACTGGTCAAGGATACTCGGATATAGAATGTTCTCTTGTTGTAAATGGAAAAATGATTCAAGTCATTATCAGTGCTAACCCTCTGATCCATAACAGCCAAATTATTGGATGTGCCATTACCCTCAAAGATTTAGCCGAAGTTCAAAAGTTTGCCTATTCTATAACATCTGAGGTAGATGATTCTACGTTCGATATTATTGTGGGAAAAAGCCCTGCTATATTGCAGACAAAGGCTGCAGCCAAAAAAGTTGCGGCAACAGATTCTACAGTCATCTTTTTAGGGGAGAGCGGAACAGGGAAGGAGCTTTTTGCCAGAGCATTGCACCAAGAGAGCAAAAGAGTAAATAAACCATTTCGGGCCATTAATTGTGCAGCCATTCCTGAACATTTACTGGAAAGTGAATTGTTTGGATATAGCGAGGGTGCGTTTACGGGTGCAAGAAAAAGTGGAAAGCCGGGAAAATTTGAAATGGCACAAGGAGGCACTATTTTTCTGGATGAAATAGGTGACATGCCATTGCATTTACAAGTGAAGCTGTTAAGAGTGTTAGAAGAAAGAAAAATTGAACGAATTGGTTCGAATAACTCAATAGATATTGATATCAGAGTCGTTGCAGCAACCCATAAAAACTTAGAAAAAATGGTAGCTGACGGAGAATTTCGGCAGGATTTATTTTTTAGGCTAAGCGTCATTCCGCTTCATATTCCCCCATTGAGGGAAAGAGATGGGGATATTCCCGTCCTGCTCCAGCATTTTGTGCAGCACTATGACAAAATTACGGGAAAGAAAGTGAGAGGTTTCACTCCTGATGCGGAGAATCGGCTAGGTTCGTACAACTGGCCAGGTAATATACGTGAACTTCAAAATGCTGTGGAATATGCCATAAACATGGCAACGGACCACTGGATTAGAGTAGAAAACCTGCCTCCAAGAATCCGTGAACAAAATCACCTGAATGCTGATAAAGAAAATAGTACTCTGGCAGAAATGGAAGAAAGAATGATCATGGACGCATTAAAGAGATATAGTGATACATTGAATGGAAAGAAACAAGCTGCAGATGAACTTGGTATAAATGTAGCAACTCTATATAGGAAAATTAATAAATACGAGCTTAATCGCAAAATGCAATTATAGTTCGCAAATTGCGATTACGTTAAAAACATAGCTGATTTGTCTTTTCTTCTAAATTTGGACAGATCTCCTATGTTTTTTTTGCAATTTGCGAACAATGGACCTTAGTGATGTTTTTAATAAAAGAGAAGTTGTCCTGCATAACCCTATTAAACTGGGAGTCTTAAAGAAAAATAAAGTAAAATCACAACTTGGCACGGTACTTGCATTCTAACTAGTTGAAGTAAAAAAACGAGGGGGAGTGCAATGAGAATCATCAATAAAATGTTTATGATGAAGTCCGTTCAGACTTTATTGAAGACATGTCTAAATGTAAAGCCTGGAGAAAACCTATTGATTCTAACGGATACAAATACGACTGAGATTGGAGAGGTTTTCGCACTTGCTGGTGAAGGGATGGGAGCAGAGGTTGTTATGACAATCATGAATCCCACCACAAGGCATGGGGATGAACCGCCTAGAATCATTGCAGAAGCAATGAAAGCAGCTGATGCGATCGTTGCTCCGACAACATTTTCTATTAATCATTCAACTGCGAGGAAAGAAGCAAGTAATGCAGGTGCAAGATTAATATTTATGCCTGATGCAAATGAAGAGGTTTTCTTAGATGGTTCCCTGGATATCGATTATTTTGCACAAAAGAAAATAATCGATAAAGTATCCGCCATTCTTGAAGAAGGAGAAAGATTGAGCATCACAACCACTTTAGGTACGGAGCTTTCCATGTCCATATCAGGACGTCATGCTGTACCTCAAACTGGAATTTGCCATGAACCTGGAAGTATTTCACCCCCGCCTTGCATTGAAACAGCAGTGGCGCCAATAGAAGGGACGACAGAAGGAGTCATGTACATTGATGGGGCCATTGTGCCGGGAAGGGCTTGTGAAGATCCGGTTAAAGTTGTCTTTAGAGAAGGAAAAATCATTTCCATTGAAGGAAAAGAAGATGCTGAAATGCTTAAGCAAACGCTTGAAAGCTACAATCATCCCAATGTATATTGCGCAGTGGAAATGGGAATTGGCATGAATCCAAAGGCGAAAATTGGCAGAGGAGGGCAGCTGGAAGACGAGGCAGAGTTTGGGACGATGCATATTGGAATTGGCAATGGTATTACATTTGGAAGCAGTATCAGAGCCCCGGGGCATTGTGATTTAGTGATTCGGAAACCGACTATCAAAGTGGATGGGAAAATCCTTATGAAGGACGGAGAACTCTATATAGATTAGGGGGAGGAGGTTTTTTGGGAGAATTAAGTCTAATTGGCGAATCGCTGTCAAGTTTTTTTACAGTTAAAATCATGCTTTTGTTTCTTTTTGGTACGATTGCAGGAATGGCAGTAGGTGCCCTTCCAGGTCTCACTACGACCATGGGAGTATCCTTGCTGATTTCGTTTACCTGGGGGATGGAATGGATAGAAGCGATGGTTTTAATTGTTTCCGTTCATATAGGAGGGACCTATGGCGGGTCTACGCCAGCCATCTTCTTAAATATCCCGGGAACCCCGGCCTCAGCTGCGACAGCTATGGATGGTTATCCAATGGCTCAGCGGGGGGAAGGGGGGCTGGCAAGAGGACTTGCCACCTTCCAATCCTTTTTAGGTACGATTCTGGCAGCTGTTATATTTCTAATTGGAGCGCCTATCCTGTTAGATCTAAGTATGAATTTCGGATCATGGGAGTATTTTCTGCTCGCCATGTTTGGAATTATTCTTAGTGCAAATCTAACCGCTGAGTCATTGACGAAAGGACTTATTTCGGGGATCTTAGGATTGGCACTGGCCACTGCAGGGATGGATAAGATCACAGGTGTCCAGAGGTTTACTTTTGGAGAAAGTGCACTAATGGATGGTTTTAGTCTCATTGCTGTCTTAATCGGAGTTTTTGGAATTGCTGAGGTAATTGACTCTATTATGAAGCTGAAGCCGCCTTTGAAAGCAGAAAAATTCCAATCAAGCATTCCCCCGTGGAAGATGTTATTGAAGTTTTTGCCTGCCGGCGGAAGATCTTCTGTCATTGGTGCCGCGATAGGAGCTATTCCAGGTGTTGGAGCAGATGTAGCAGCCTGGGTATCCTACGATGTGGCCCGTAGAAGAAGTAAGAAACCTGAAACTTTTGGCAAAGGGAATCCAGAAGGAATCGTTGCTGCAGAAACGGCAAATAATGCTTGTGTTCCAGGTACATATATACCAATGCTGGCCCTTGGTATCCCTGGTGATGCAGTCACGGCAGTTATTATAGGGGGGCTTTTACTTCATGGATTGCAGCCTGGTCCTCTTTTGCTGACACAAAATCCAAATATATTAAATCAGTTTTTTATTATCTTAACGATATCTGCTGCGTTCATGCTTGTGTTTGGATTATTTTTCTCTTACTTATTCCAGAAAATCCTTTCTGTTCCCAGAAGTATAGTATTGCTTGCTGTAACAGTATTTAGTGTTGTAGGTACTTTTGCAGTAAACAATCGGCCATTTGATATTGGAATCATGTTTCTTTTTGGCATAATCGGTTTTCTTATGAGGAAAGTCGGATTGGCTGCCCCTCCTTTGGTGTTAGGATTGATCCTTGGTTTAATGGCGGAACAAAATTTCCGAAGAGCGATGGTAAGTTCGGATTATTCCTTTGTTCCATTTATTACACGCCCAATCAGTCTTTTTTTACTGGTCTGTATTGTATTCCTGATTTTAAATCAGAATCAATTTTTATCAAAACGTTTAAAGAATGTGTGGGGGAAAATAAAGCCTAAGGAGGCGAACTTATGAAATTAAAAATGATGGTTCTGACTCTATTTTCAGGGGTTCTGATATTAGGTGCATGTTCTGGTAATCAATCAAATCAAAAGGCATCTGGCAGCAAGGAAGCAGAAGGTGCATACCCTTCGCAGCCAATTGAAATTATTGTGGGTTTTGGTGAGGGCGGCGGTACTGACACTATGGCAAGGACACTGCAGCCTATCCTTCAGAAAGAATTGGGAGAATCCATTGCGGTGAGAAACATGCCTGGAGCTTCCAGTGCATTGGCCCTTGAATATGTTAACGAACAAGAGTCTGACGGACACACCATCCTATTTCAAACCGATCTGGTCCGTGTCTTTCCAACAATGGGCATGACGGATTTAACATACAACGATTTCGAACAAATTGGAATTGGCGCAATGGGGATTGCCAATTTTACAGTTAAAGACAACTCTGACCTGAAGACGTTTGATGATGTTGTTCAGCTATTAAAAGATGGAAATGCGAAGGTTGGTGTGGCAGCGATTGGGGACCCATGGCACCTCACTTTGGAGATTGTGAATAGTGTAGTGGGTGGAGATGCCGAAATTATCACGTATGACTCTGGTTCAAATGCTGCCATGGCTGCCATGAAGGGCGAGGTGGATTTCTCAATCAGCGGGGTTAATGAGGTAGTGGATCTGCTTCGGGCAGGGGATTTACGTTCACTGGCTGTTATGGATAATAAAGCTTTTGAAGTGGATGGCCTTGAATCAATTCCGCCTGTCACTGAATTTGTTTCTGATTTGGAAAAATATGTACCGGAAGGAACCTGGTGGGGGCCAGCTGTGAAGCGCGGAACACCTGAAGAAATCGTAACTAAAATTAGAGACGCATACAACAAAGCGATCAGCAGTGATGAATTTAAGGAATTTACAAAGAAACGGGCAATTGTCCTTACAGATATTGAGGATAGTCAAGAATATACAAAACAAATCACCGAAAAAACAAGCTGGCTGCTTTGGGATATTGGTGTGGGAAAACGGTCACCGGAAGAAGTAGGAATCAGCCGGCCAAAAGAGTGATAGAAAGGAGAAAAGATGCGGATAAATAAAGATTATCTTTTGGCGGGAATTGTTTTTGCGATTGGCCTCTTTTTTGTAATAGGCAGCTATAATTTCCCGCCAGGAGAACATTTTTTAAATTCATCTCGTTCATTTCCCATGCTGCTCGGCTATAGTTTGACAGGTCTATCAATCTGGCAGTTTGCCCAAACGTTCAGAAAGAAAAAAGAGGAGGAAGAGGAAACAGGTTCTGTCTCCTTTCAGGAAGTTAAAAGAGGGATACTATATCTGCTTTTAACAGTTATTTATATCTTTCTGTTAATACCTTTCATAGGGTTTCTGTATTCTACTTTAATCTTTTTACTCATTGGCATGCTCTATTATAAGGAAGTTCGCTGGTATACGGCCACATTAGTATCCATAGGGATGATTGGATTCATATATGTGGTGTTTGAAAAACTCATGTATATTCGATTACCTTGAAAAACGAAATTATTATTTACTCTCTTGCATGATCCAATGAAAGACGAGGAGACAGGATTTAAAGAATTCGCTGTAAAAGGAAATCAAATAATAGATATGGCGGTGATTTAAATGAGGATAAAGCAAAGAATTGAAAGAGTTCCCGGAGGGCTGATGGTCATCCCGCTGATGCTTGGCGCTTTATTTAATACGATTGATCAGCTTCACATTCCATTTATAATGAATTTCCTTAAAAGCATAGGGGTATCGCCGGTTGAAGAAGGAATTTATGAGTTTATGAAAATCGGAGGATTCTCGGAAGCACTCTTTAAAACAGGAACGTTAACACTCATTGGCTTGTTCTTATTTTGTGCAGGAAGCCAGATGAATTTGCGGGTAGGCGGAAAGGCTTTAAAGAAAGGAATTCTATTAACAGGAAGCAAGTGTTTGACCGGGATTGCAATCGGAATTTTATTTGGGATGTTTTTTGACCCAATGAACGGTCTGCTTGGATTATCTACTCTGGCCATTATTGCCGCCATGACCAATGGGAATGAAGGAATGTATGCCGTGTTGACAGGGCAATACGGGAATCGGTCAGATGTTGGGGCCATTTCCGTCCTGACTCTGAATGACGGTCCTTTTTTCACCATGCTGGCTTTGGGGATGGTTGGCGTTAATTTTCCTCTAATCGCATTCATAGCTGTCCTGCTTCCAATCGCTTTAGGAATGCTGTTAGGAAATCTGGATGAAGACATTCGGGAGTTTTTAAAGCCGGGTGAAACGCTGCTTGTACCATTCTTTGCATTCTGTCTTGGAGCAGGAATGAATTTCATGAGTTTCTTTAATCCTGAAGCTGTTTGGGGAGGTTTAGCTCTCGGGTTTGCCACAGTCATTTTTACCGCATTAACCGGAATCCTGGTCTATAGGCTATTTGGAGAAAAAAGTACAATTGGCCCTGTTGCAGAAGCATCAACTGCAGGGAACGCAGTGGGGACACCTGCTGCAATCGCAGCAGCAGCATCAGTGGCAGCGGGTGCCGGTCTGATGACGGTGGAGAAGGCTCAAAGTTTTCAGGAAATTGCCAATTTAGCCACAATACAAATTTCCATTTCTACTATTACTACCTCGATATTATGCCCAATAGCCGTCATTTTATGGGATAAGTATCAAAGAAGCAAAGGCATAGATGGACGTCTGGAGGATATACCCGGCAAAAAAATAAAAATCTCTGCTGAGCTTGAACAGGAATCATAGAAGGGTGATGAAAAGGTTGGAAAAAATTCAAGCTGAAATATCCGATTTTATTTGCACCATTACCATTAAAAACCCGCCAATGAATATTTTGACGAAAGAGTTTCGGCAAGAGTTTGTTCCCTATATGGAGAAGCTTAAAACCTCTTCGGATGTCCGGGTTATTGTCCTTACTGGAGAGGGGGATCGGGCATTTTGCGCGGGAGCCGATTTAAACGAAGAAGGAGAGCTGACTCCTGAATCTGTCCGGCATTTCTTAGAGGAAGATTGCAGAATTTACGATATTGTCAATGAAATGCCCCAGCCTGTGATTGCCGCAGTTAATGGCTATGCGTTTGGCGGAGGGTTCGAGCTTGCCTTAGCGTGTGATATTCGCATCATGTCGGAACGCGCCAAGCTTTGTGCAGCAGGGGTAAAGGTTGGACTGGTTGTCGGACCAACTCGTTTAGTAAGGCTATTGGGTGAAGCATATGCCAAAGAAGTGATTTTGACAGGCAGAACGATAACAGCTGAGGAAGCATTGCAAAGAGGTTTGGCAAGCAGAGTGGTATCCCATGACAAGCTGCTGGCAGAAGCGCATGAATGGGCACAGCTGATTGCTTCCCGTGCTCCAATCGCAGTCAGACATGCGAAGAACACGATTCAGAAAACCATGGATTTTGAGTGGCAGGAAGCAATGGAACAGGAACTGGATGCCTTTATTGAATGCCAGGATACATGGGATCATAAGCATGCGATTGAATCATTCTTTAACAAGAAGCAGCCAGCTTTTAAAGGGATGTAGATTTGAACTTTGCAAAAATTGATCATACAGGGAGTTGTTTTAAAAGATGAAAGAAGCATTAATGTACCCGGCCGCTACTGCACTCGTAAAAGTTCTGGCAGGTGTTAAGAGTGGGGAAAAAGTTGTCATCCTAACAGATTTTTTAACGGATGGAATCACAAAAGTTCTGGCATCTGTTGTCTGTTCACTCGACGCTGAGCCCATCACGATCTCAATGCCGCCAAGAAAAGGACATGGAGATGCCTTGCCGGATGCAGTCGCAGCGGCTATGAAGGAAGCCGATGTGATCATCGCACCGACAACCTATAACATTGCCCATACAAAAGCCCGCCATGATGCACAAAGGGCAGGAGCCCGAGTTTTAATCTTGCCTGAAGCTCATGAAGACATTTTATTAAGCAAGGGTCTGCGTGCTGACTTTGCTGCACTAGGGCCTCAAGTGGAGAAACTGGCAGACATATTGACAGCTGGTGAATTTGTCCATATCACGACATCGCTTGGCACAGATTTAAGATTTTCCATCAAAGGCAGATCAGGTAGAGCTCTAACTGGGTTTGCAAATAGTACCGATGTTTCGGCAGCCCACTGCATCGAATCCAGCATTGCTCCGGTCGAAGGAACCGCTGAAGGAATTTTAGTGGTAGATGGGAGTATTCCAGGGGTGGGTCTAATGGAGACTCCAGTTGAAGTGGTATTTAAGGAAGGAAAGGCGGTTTCGATTACAGGAGGCAGAGAAGCGGAGCAATTCAGGAAAATATTAATGGAGAAGAATGATGAAGAAGGCAATATCTATTTTGCCGGTGAGTTTGGCATTGGCATGAATCCGGAATGTGAATTGGAAAACAGCATGCTAAGTGATGAAGGGGTTTATGGAACGATCCACATTGCTTTAGGTACCAATGCATATATAGGGGGAACTGTGAAGGCCAAAGGGCATTACGATATGGTCGTAAAGGATCCGCGGGTCGAAATCGACGGCAAACTCATTCTGGACAATCAGGAACTCTATTTATTTGAAGATAAAGCCTTAAATAGACTTTGAGAAAGTGGAATCCATTTTATAGAAGGAGATGGTACGAATGAGTGCATTGGAAGGCATTAGAGTAATTGACTTAAGCCAGGTTATGGCAGGGCCTTATTGCGGTATGCTGCTGGCCGATATGGGTGCTGATGTCATTAAAGTTGAACCGCCAAAAGGGGAAAGCACCAGAAGATGGTCCCCTTATAAGGAAGGGGAAAGCGGCGCGTTTATGGCGATAAACCGGAATAAGCGCAGCATAACGCTTGATTTAAAAAGCGCAGAAGATCAGAAAGTATTTTATAAGTTAATTGAAACCGCTGATATTTTGATAGAAAATTTCCGTCCCGGGGTGGTTAAGCGTTTAGGCGTTGATTATGAAACACTCAATCAGATTAATCCGAAACTGATCTACTGTTCTATTTCAGGATTCGGACAGTATGGCCCATATTCATCCCGTGGCGGTTATGACTTAATTGCACAGGGAATGACCGGAATTATGAGTGTGACAGGTGAACGGAATGGAAACCCGGTTAAATGCGGCCTTCCGATTATCGATTTGGGTTCTGGCCTGTTTTCTGTATACGGTATCTTATCCGCATTGTATGCCAGGGTTCATTCCAATGAGGGGCAGTATATTGATGCTTCTTTATATGATACGGGAATCGCATTGTCGGTTTGGGAAAGCACTCAATATTGGTTTACGGGAGAAACACCTGCACCTACTGGAAGCGGACATCGCTTGTCCGCTCCTTACCAGGCATTTCGTGCCAGTGATGGTTATTTTACGGTTGGTGCAGATACACCACATCATTGGCCGGTCTTTTGCCAGATCATCGGCAGACCTGAATTCTTATCGGATGACCGATTTGCTGATGACGCGTCTCGAATTCAGCACTTAGATGAATTTGTCCGATTAATTGAGGAGAAAACGAGTCTGAATCCGAGACATTACTGGCTGGAAAAATTCGAGAAAGCGGGAATTCCTGCTGGCCCGATAAATACCTATCCAGAATCTTTAACTGACCAGCACACACTATCCAGAAGAATGATAGAAGAGGTTGTGCACCCTGTTGCAGGGAAAATAAAAGCATTAGGGATTCCTGTCAAACTATCAAAAACACCTGGAAAGATAGCGAAATCAGCTCCTGTGCTGGGAGAACATAAGGAAGAGATTCTAAAAGAATTAGGACTCGCAGCTAAATAAGGTGTGATAGATAAATCCTGATACTCATTAAGGAGAAGGATATGCATGATTGAACAATTAAAAGGGCGGGTTCCGTCCATTCATGCCGAAACCATGATACATGGCTCGGCACAAGTGATTGGCGACGTCAGAATAGCCAAAAATGTCAGTGTTTGGCCTCAATCAGTCTTAAGAGCAGATGATGATAATTTTATCGAAATTGGTGAAGGAAGCAATATTCAGGACGGCTGTATCTGCCATGTGACACCTGAGGCTCCTTTAAGGATAGGGAAAATGGTAACGGTGGGGCATGGTGCCATTTTACATGCCTGTACGATCGAGGATGGAGCTTTGATTGGCATTGGTTCGATTATTTTAGATGGGGCTGTCATTGAAAAAGGAGCACAAGTTGGAGCGGGTGCGTTAGTTCCTCTAGGGAAAGTGATTCCTAAAGGCAGCTTAGCAATTGGAGTTCCTGCCAAAATCGTGCGGGAACTAACAGAAAATGAAATACATGACCTGGAAAAAAATGCAGAAGAATACATCGAGCTATGGAAACGCGATTATCGTGAAGAGAGTGAGGAGTCATAATGATTAAAGAGAATAAAAGCTTAGCAGAAAGAGGCGACCGTGTTTTGCCCCCGGCTGCCAACAGAGTAACGAGGATAGGTGTAACGAAAGCATTTGGCTCAACCATAGAGGATGAGAACGGTAAAAAATATCTCGATTTTGCCAGTGGTGTTGGAGTAAATAATGTTGGACACTGCCATCCCGAGGTAATTGAAGCGGTTAAGCGGCAGCTGGATACCATGATTCATGTTGGCCATAATGTAGCTTACTATCCATCCTATATTCAATTAGCGGAGGAACTAAATGAATTAACCGGATCACAGAAAATGGTGTACTTTTCAAATAGCGGAGCAGAAGCGAATGAGGGAGCTATCAAATTAGCGAAAAAAGCGACAAAGCGTCCAGCCATCCTATCATTCAAACGGGGTTTCCATGGACGGACACTCGCAACGACATCGATCACTTTCTCAAGCTCAGCTTATCGACAGGATTATGAGGGTCTTCTTCCAAGCGTATATGCTTGTGAATATCCATATCCTTTTAGAACCGGGCTAAATTATGAAGAAGAGACGAAACGATGTATTCAAAGCATCAATGAAGTATTCCAGTATCAAGTGGCTCCATCCCAGGTGGCAGCCATAATCCTTGAACCTGTACAGGGAGAGGGCGGGTATATTGTACCTCCGAAAGAATTTTTGAAACAAATAAGAGAAATATGTGATCAGCATGGGATATTGCTTATTTTTGATGAAGTTCAAACCGGTTTCGGAAGAACGGGGAAAATGTTTGCCTATGAACATTTTGGAGTAGAGCCGGACATTCTTACCTTAGGAAAGGGAATTGCTTCAGGCTTCCCTTTAAGTGCCATCATTGCCAAGAAAGAAATTATGGAGAAATGGGAGCCGGGAACACATGGAGGCACTTATGGCGGAAACCCTGTCTCGTGTGCGGCTGCCTTGGCTTCCATTGAAATTCTAAAACGGGAAGGTATAGATAATGCCCAAACTTTAGGGGGATATCTAAAACAGCAATTATATGATTTGAAATCAGAATTTTCGGTCATCGGTGATGTGAGAGGTCTGGGCCTGATGATCGGCATAGAGTTCACGGATGAAAAAGGCCGCCCGGATGCCAGTACAGTAAATTGGCTGAAGAATTTTGCTTTAGAACACGGAGTCATTCTTTTAACCTGCGGCACGGAGAAGAATGTTTTGCGGTTTATCCCGCCTGTAACGGTATCAAAAGAGGAACTTGATCAGGCAGTTTTTGTACTGAAAGAAGGATTGCAGCAGCTCGCAAAAAAGGAGAACGGTCATGCTATATATTAATGGTGAATGGAAATCTTCCAATAAAAATAAATCGATAACTGTGTATAATCCTGCTACTTTAGAAAAATTTGGTACGGTCGCTTATGGAGGAAAGGAAGAGGCCGAGGAAGCAATCCAGGCAGCATCCGCTGCCTTTCAAGACTGGAAGAAAACAAGCGCAGTTGAGAAATCACAATATCTTAGAAAAATCGCCGATTGTCTAAGAGAAAGAGAAGAAGATCTGGCAGTAACCATTACGAAAGAGATGGGGAAACCTCTGAAAGAATCCCTTGGTGAAGTCAAACTGGCGATTTCCTATATGGATTGGTATGCAGAGGAAGCGAAGCGTATTTATGGGGAGACCATTCCAGCTTCCAGCAGGGATAAACGCATACTGGTACTGCAGGAGCCGGTTGGAGTGACGGGCGCGATTACACCATGGAACTTTCCAGCCGCCATGGTTACCCGCAAAATTGCACCAGCGTTAGCTGCCGGGTGTCCTGTCATCCTAAAACCAGCTTCAGCTACTCCCTTAACGGCAGTGAAGATATTCGAAGCCATTCATCAGGCTGGCCTGCCTAAAGGAGTAGCCAATTTGATTATTGGACCTTCTAATGAGATTGCTCAAACGTTATTAGACAGCAAGCAGGTGCGAAAACTGACTTTCACAGGTTCAACGGCAGTTGGGAAAAAGCTGATGAGAGACGCATCAAATACGGTCAAAAAAGTTTCAATGGAATTAGGCGGTCATGCCCCCTTTATCGTATTTGAGGACGCTGATTTAGAGAAAGCCGCAGAAGCAGCGGTTGCAAGCAAGTTCAGGAATGCAGGACAAACGTGTGTATGCACAAACCGGATTTATGTTCAGAAGGAAGCCGCAGAGGAATTTACCCGCTTGTTTGCAGAAAAGGTAAATCGTCTGCAAATCGGGAATGGCATGGATGATGATACAGATATTGGGCCATTAATTAATGAAGAGAGCCTTGATAAAGTTGTTGAACATGTGGAGGATGCCAAAGAAAAAGGCGGTGTGGTTATCTGCGGCGGATCTCTGGCAGATATGAATGCTAAAGGTGTATTCTATCAGCCTACGGTTATACAGCATGCACATGAATCGATGAAGATTGCAAGAGAAGAAACATTTGGCCCAGTGGTGCCGATTTTCACCTTCGAAACGGAAGAAGAAGCAATCGAACGGGCCAATCATCCAGAATACGGACTTGCATCTTACTGCTTCACTTCTGATTTAAATCGCGCCTTCAGGGTAATGGAATCTCTCGAATATGGCATTATTGGCATTAATGATGCGATGCCGACAACAGCGCAAGCCCCGTTCGGAGGAATGAAGGAAAGCGGTGTAGGAAGGGAAGGCGGCAAGTACGGATTGATGGAGTATCTGGAAGAGAAGTTTGTCTCATTGAATATTGGATAATCAAAGGGGCCATCAGAATGGATTTATTAATGAAGGAAATAAGAAGCATGATACCTTCAGAACAAATTTTAACGAGTTTGGCTGATCGATATAGTTATAGTTATGATGCTTCATTCGGCACCTATCTTCCTGAAGTGGTCATCCAGGTGAAAAACAAGGAGGAGATTTCTGCACTTCTGAAGCTGGCAAATACATTTAACATACCGGTATACCCAAGAGGACAGGGGACTTCTTTAAGTGGAGGTCCTCTCCCTGTTAAGGGGGGAATGGTTTTAGATATGTCTCAATGGAATGGTGATTTAAAAATTTATCCTGATGATTTGGTGGCTGTCGTATCACCGGGTGTACTGACATCGAACATCAATCAGGATGCAGAAAAGTTTGGACTCATGTACCCCCCTGATCCAAGCAGCGCCCATGTATCAACGATAGGAGGGAATTTAGCGGAAAACTCCGGCGGACCGAGGGGCTTAAAATATGGGGTAACGAAGGATTATGTTATTGGGTTGGAAGTGGTGACACCTGAGGGAGAAATCATCAAAACAGGCGGAAAAACAATTAAGAATGTAACTGGCTATGACTTAACCAAATTGATCGTTGGATCGGAAGGCACGCTTGGGATCATTACGGAAGCAACACTGAAATTAGTGCCAAAGCCTCCAGCATCAAGGACCATGATGGCTGTCTTTGATGATCTTGTCCAGTCAGGCACAGCGATTTCAAAAATATTAACTTCCGGCATCCTTCCGGCCAAAATGGAGATAATGGATCAGTCTTCCATAATAGCTGTGGAGAACTATCAGCCGCTGGGGCTCCCTATTGAGGCAGAAGCCATACTCTTAATAGAACTCGATGGCCACCCTCTGGCTATTGAAGAAGAAATGAAAAAAATTGAGGAGATTTTTGCAGACTTTGAATCTGTGAAAGTGAAAATAGCAGAAAATATGGACGAAGCACAGAGTTACTGGAGAGCAAGGAAGCTGGTTTCTCCGGCTATAGTCAAAATAAAACCAACTAAAGTATCTGAAGATGCCACAGTGCCCCGCAGCAAGATTCCTGATATGTTCCAAAAGCTAAAAGAAATCCGGGAAAAATACGATGTGCATCTCGTAGTGTTTGGGCATGCGGGTGACGGAAACCTTCATCCAAATATTATCTGTGATAAAAGGGATACGGAAGAAATGATCCGGGTTGAAAAAGCGGTTGAAGAGATCTTTAAAGCTGCTGTTGAACTGGGAGGGACACTCTCCGGTGAACATGGAATTGGAACATTGAAAGCTCCTTTTATGGAAATGGAATTAGGTGCAGCCGGTCTTGATATGATGAAACGAATTAAACAAATATGGGACCCGAATAATATTTTAAATCCCGGTAAAATCTTTCCTGAAGAAGGCCAGAAGCTGGTGCTTAGGGAATGAGTACGGGAGCCGGTCTAAAAGACAGATTACATTATAATGAGACGTTTAATTGTGTCCAATGCGGATATTGCCTGCCGGTTTGCCCCACTTACGAAACGATGGAGAGCGAGGTGCATTCGCCGCGCGGTCGCATTAATCTTGTCAAAATGCTGGCAGAAGACAAGATCAAGGCAGAGGATTTGCGGGAACCAATCGAAAAATGCCTGGGATGCCGCGCATGCGAAACTGCCTGTCCGACCAGCGTGCAGTATGGGAAGATTTTAGAAGGTGCCAAAGAAGTTCTGGAATTTGCAGAGCAAAAATCGAAAGCGCAAAAAATAAGTGAATCCTTGATTTTTGATCAAATGTTTCCATCAAAGAGATGGATGAATACAATCGGTAATCTTTCATGGTTTTATCAAAAGTCCGGGCTGCAAAAAATGGCACAAAGAACAGGGATAACTCACCTTGCTCCGCTTCACATGGGGAAATTTGAGTCCGTTCTCCCTGATCTTCCATCTCCCGCAGAAAGGAAAAAAAGGGTTCAAGTCTACAAAGCGTCTGGAACCAGAAAAATCACTGTTGGATTCATTACCGGCTGTGTCATGGATGCCATCTTCTATGAGACGAACAGGAACACAATCGACCTGCTCACCAAGGCAGGAGCTGACGTATTTATTCCTGTAAGTCAGACGTGCTGTGGAGCCCTGCATGCCCATGCTGGAAAAATAGCGGACGCTAAAGATCTTGCCAAACGAAATATAGAGGCATTTGAAAAGGAAGAAGCAGACTATATCGTTAACAATGCTGGAGGGTGCGGCGCGACTCTATTGGAATATGGTGAACTTTTTAAGGGAGACAGCGATTGGGAAAGCCGAGCACAAGCTCTTTCAAATAAGGTAAGAGATATTTCACAGGTGCTATCTGAATTAGATGGTTTGAGCTTTACCAAGGAAGTGAATGGAACCATAACCTTTCAGCCATCCTGTCATATGATCAATGTTCAAAAGGTAAAAGATGAGCCACTATCTTTGTTAAAGCAAGTAACAAGCAAAGGGTACCGTGAAATGAAGGACAAGGAACGGTGCTGTGGATCCGCAGGCATCTATAATATTGTTAACTACGAGGATTCGATGGAGATATTGGATATTAAAATGAAAAATGTGAAAGACACAAATGCATCAATTATTGTAACTTCAAATCCAGGATGCCTGCTGCAAATGAAATTAGGTATTCAAAGGGAAGGGCTTGAGAAGAGTGTAAGAGCTGTTCATCTTGTAGATTTGCTGGTGGAGGCAGGGGCGGTTTCTAAATAATTTATAATTAATAAAGAAGCAACTGTAATAGATTCAACAGTTATCCCTATATTTAAAATTAAGCAGCCTTCAAAAATTTTTGTGGGGCTGTTTCTTTATGTTCTTTAAAAAGTCTCTTTGAGTTAATATTAATTTATTAAGGTGACATAAAAGCGGAGGTTAATAATTGAGGAAACAAGGTTGTCAGGTATGTTTCCAGATTAAAGGTTCAGCAAAAATCGCTATGGGGAAAAAGAGACTTGTGATGCTTACTTAAATGGCAGCACCATAACAAGAATAACATAAGGGACGGTTTTGGATATTGACTATGGAACGCCAGAACCGTCCCTGTTTTTCAAAGATATTGTACTTGAATACTCGAAATGTCACAAAATGCCCAATAGAAAAAGGCCGTGGTTAACAAAAGACCAATTAAAGGAGCTGCAAAAAAAGTGGAGAGTTTTAAATCAAAAATCAAATTAACTAAAGACAGCTTTATTATTGTTGTAACTGACTTAAAGAATCAAAAATTTAAAATGAGACCTTTTCTTCTTTTCTACTATCTAATAGTATATGGGAATTATTTGGGTAAATACTGATTAGCATATAAGGTAAATAAAATAATGAAAAAATAGAAAGGGATTTTATGAGAATATTAATAGAAATTCTAGTAAGAGTTTCAGTATTTTATGATTATTGGATTGAAAATTCAATTACAAATAGGAAATTTAGGAAAGCATATTTTCTCCAAATTATTTACAGTTTAATTTTAACTACACCTATAGGATTGGTTATTTTTTTATTTTTCTCAATAGGGGGGAGTTATCTATGGGACATACAACAAAGTTCTAATCTAGGTTGGCTTTTCTTTACATTATTCTTTTTCATCATATTAAATTTAATCTTATTTACAAATTTTAAAGAGAAAGAATTTAACATAGCACAATTAATTTTAAATTTCTTTTTTGTAATTAGTTATCTAAAGGAGAATAAGAATGGGTTTGGAATTAAAAATGCAATTATTTTTATTATTATAAGTACTTTACTATTAAGTTCGGCTAGTATATATGCATTTTATTTTACATTTCCAACTATCCTTAATGCCAAGAGTGCAATTTGTATTGTAGTGATATGTATTCTACTAAGCACCTTTATTTTTAGTGAATCATCAACTAATGTCTTCCAACGCTCAGTAAGACAGATAGTACTTTTTTTAATGGTGTTTTTAACTTTATTATTTGCTACTTTGTATGAAGTTTTAAAATCAACTAGTGATTTAGGATCCCTTTCAATACCAGCTTTGTTCTTGTTACTTTTCGGTTTGATATTTAATCTAGCAACAATTGGAGATAAGCTTAGAGACTTTTATACGGTGAGTATGGAGAGTTTTGGTATTAAAATAATTGAAATACGCCAGTTCCTTCATGAAAACTATTCATTACAAAAAGAGTTTCACCAAAGTAAAAAGGCATTAGCTGGTTTATACTTTATTTGGAATATTGGTAGTAGAAGAGATAAAGTCAAAATAATTGGTGTGTCTATAATATTTATAATTATTTATGTACTCTTAGTAATATTTTTTATATCCTCTTAAATTAATGTTTTATAAGAGAATTAATTATATATCTTTGTTAGCTAAGGGTTTGTTATTTTCTAGCTTCCTAATTTAGCCAACAGTCTTTGATAGGAAAACTAAAAAATAATTTTATAAAAAGAGAATCTATAATATCTGCGAAAAGGTTTATATAAAGAAAAGCTCAAATAGTCGTTTAAGAATCATTCCCCCATTTTAGAAAGAGGGGAAGTTTTTTTACCCCTCTTAATTTTAGTACAGGTTAACTGGTATACTATTACCATATGAGCGGTAAGGAAGATTTTTCAGGGAGGGAATGGCAAATGGGGCACTGGATTTTTCAGGGTAATCCGAAACAATTTGATGTTGATACATATATAGAAAAAAATGAAGTCGTCGATTGGAATATTCGGCAAAAGCAATTTTTGGATGAGGTACAAGCTGGGGATAAGGTGTTCATTTGGAGATCGGATGGTGGCAATAAAAACACTGGAGGTGTTATTGCATTTTGTGAAATTGTATCCGAGCCATACGAGGATGATGAAAACGATAAGGTTGATCTCAGAATTCTTGAGAAGCGACTGGTTCTAGAGACGGGGATGCTATTACGTCATGAATTAAAAGAGCTTCCTGAAATCACGAATTTAATGATCTTTAGGATGCCGCAAAACACGAACTATAGACTAACGGAAGAAGAATTTGATCGCCTGTACCAGCTATGGGAATCACCAGAGAAATTGACTGAAAAACTAAATATGTCAATTGTTGAGAAATATCTTCATTCCTTTAAAGATCATGCTGAAAATTGGTTTGAAAACAACTCGGATTACTTACAAGAAAGTTATCAATTTTTCAGTCACTTCAAGCAAAAAGACCATTTAAACACAATGGAGTGGGAGGATGTGCAAGAGCTTGGTGAGCACATCAATGCTTTCAGGATGGCACTCGCTAAAAAAAGAGCTTTAGGAAATCCTAATGCATCCATTGAACATTACCGCAATAGTTTCAACTATTTAATTCATGGAACAGAACCGCTTAAAAGACGAATGGACCAATTTGTCCATCATGAAGATTATAAGCTATTTGGCTTTGGCTATAGCGTTGTCAGTGAGCTTATAGGAAATATTTTTCCGGAAGAATTTTGCTTTTATAACCAGAGAGACCGGGTAGCAGCAGAAAATATACTCGAACTAGCTCCTGAATATGCACGAGGAGATACTTTTGGTGAAAAGTTCATCAAATTTCAGGAATGCTTAAAGGAAAATAGAATAGTGGAAAAGTACTTGGAGGTAGTTGGCAAAAAAACCACCCTTCCAATCTTCTATGAAATAGATCAATTTTTCAGCTATCTTTTTGAGAACTTTGGCAAGAAAGAAACTGTTAATGCAGAAGAAGAAACGATTCCTCAGTACTGGCTTTTGGCTGCTGGAGAAGGAAACTTCATGTGGGAGGACTTCAAGGAAAATGAGCATATTGCAATTGGGTGGGATGAATTAGGTGATTTAAAAGATTATGGAAGCAAACGAGAAATAATGGAGGCTCTAAAGGAGCTCTATCAAGTTGACTATAACCCAAGTAATGATGCCCTCGCTAACTATCAGTTTGCCAATGAAATTAGTGTCGGTGATTATGTACTTATTAAACGAGGGACACACAAGCTTATCGGTTACGGTAAGATTGTATCGGAATACAAATTTGATCCTGCAAGAGAATCTTTCAAATCATTACGCAAAGTTGAGTGGATATCACTAGGAGAGTGGGATGTAGAAACACTTCATAGCAAAACCTTAACAAACATCACACCATATGATGAGTACTTGGAAAGGTTGCTTGCTACTATTGGTAAAGAAGGAAAAACGGTATATCCAACCTCAGAGGATAATTCTTCAATAGTAAAGGAAAGTGAAAAGGAAACGATTCCTTACACACATGAACAGCTTCTCAGTGAGGTATTCATGACACAAGATAAACTGGAGGATATCCTTGAAACATTGGATTATAAGAAGAACATAATCCTACAAGGCCCACCAGGTGTTGGAAAAACATTTGTAGCCAAGCGCCTTGCTTATCTTCATATGGGAACAAAAGATGACAGCAAAGTGGAAATGCTGCAATTCCACCAATCCTATTCATATGAAGATTTCATTCGTGGATACAAGCCTAATAAGCAAGGGCATTTCACTCTAAAAGATGGTATTTTCTATTCATTCTGTAAGAAAGCGATAGAAGATCAAGATAACAATTATTATATGATTATTGATGAAATTAACAGGGGGAATTTATCCAAAATCTTTGGTGAGCTCATGATGTTAATCGAGGCAGACAAACGAGGTAATAAATTCGCGGTTAAGCTTGCATACAGCGAGGGAGAAGAAACCTTCTACATTCCCAAAAACCTTTACCTCATTGGAACCATGAACACGGCGGACAGATCATTGGCTTTGGTAGATTATGCATTAAGAAGAAGATTTTCTTTTATCAATTTAGAACCAGCTTTCCAAACAGAGCAATTTCATGATTATTTAATCAACAAGGGAATTAGCCAGGGATTTATTGACAAGCTTATTGCTGGCATTATGGACATTAATCAGGCAATTACAAATGACACGATTAATCTAGGTAAAGGTTATGAAATTGGTCATAGCTATTTCTGCCCAACAACAGAACAGGTAGATGATGAACAAAAATGGTATGAGCGAATCATTCGTCTGGAAATTGCTCCACTATTAAGGGAATACTGGTTTGATCAGGAGGACAAAGTCGATGAACTCCTTGACAGACTCTAAAATACCGATTAAAAACCTATACTATATGCTTTGTTATGCATGGGGGCATCTTGCGGAAAAAGACATGGCCGATGTAGCCCGTGAAGATGAAAAAGACATTAAACACCTTTTAATAAGAATACTCCTTGTAAAGCTCCGCTCGCTCATCAAGCGGGGCTTTTACCGGGAATATAAATCCTATCAGGAGGAAACAGGAACTTTAAAAGGGAGGATTCTCTTTCAGGAATCCATCAACACGTTTTCTTTTAAAAGAGGCAAAATGCACTGTGAATTTGAAGAAATGACGCATGATATTGTTCATAACCAGATAATCAAGTCAACTTTATTCTCACTACTCCAAAACCAGCAGCTTGATAAACATTTGAAAGAAGAGATCCAGCAGCTTTATCCATACTTTGATGAAGTTGCGGTCATTAAACTTAACCTGAGAATCTTTCAGGAGATCAAATTGCACAGAAGTAACCAGCACTACCGGTTTGTGCTAGATATCTGCCGTTTTCTTTATGAATCATTGCTATTAAACGAAGACAATGGCGAATCCCAATTTGCTGATTTTGAAAGGGATGCAAAGGCTATGGCTCGTTTATTTGAAGAGTTTGTGCGTAACTTTTACAAAAAGGAAATGCCAGAGTATAGGGTGTATCGTGAAAATATTTATTGGGATGCTGAAGGGGAAGAGACTAGTTACCTTCCTATCATGCAAACGGATATTTCACTTGAAAGTAGTGACAGAAAGATAATTATGGATACGAAGTATTACCAGCATACTTTAACCCAAAACTTTGGCTCACAGAAATTGATAAGTGGTAATTTGTATCAGCTGTTTGCTTATTTAAGTAATCATAGGAAGGCAGAAGGGAAAGAAATAATGGGGATGCTCCTTTATCCTAAAACTGGCAAGGAATTGATGTTAGCTTATAGAATTAAAGAGTTTTCAGTAAAGATCAATACTGTTGATTTGAACCGAGATTGGTTAAGCATTCATACAAGATTAAAAGGAATTGTAAATTGAAAATCCTAATAATGGTAAAGAATTGGTGTTAGATTATAGATGATGGAGTTATAAGTAAGAATAAATGTTATTGATTTGAACATTATTTGGTTAAGTTTTTCATACAAGAATAAAGAAATTGAAAGTTAAAATTCGTAAATACTATGATCCTAAGGAAGGGTGGCAGAAATGATAAATGTAAATTCTGCTCAAATAATCAGTAATTATACTAAAAATGGAAAAATTTATTATATTGAAATTTTTCATATTGATACTGGTATACAAGCCTTCGTTTCTTTCCAAGAGAACATTAATAAAAATGGGGATAGCATAGTTGGTTCTGGATATCATTCAAATAATAAAAAATTAGCTATTGAAAGTGCAATTTCTAATTTGATGGTTCAATTGAATTAAAAAGTTTACGCAGATGATGCACGTCGAGTGCGTGGCGTTGATAGAGTTGAAATAGCTTGGTATCAATAGGTTTAGTGTTTTTTACCTAAATATTGAAGTGTATTTTATGTTCCCTCGGACCAATCGTTCGGGGGATTTTTTGACCCCTGGGGTCCTACTTTTACGCAGAAAAGAGTGGTAGAGTTTTACGAAAATGGTTTAGCAATTCAGTGGAAGAGGATCCTTTTTGCAGAAGAGTGAAATAAATACATGGCTTGCACAATAGTTCCTGCAGGGTTTTGATGAATGATAATATGTAATATAAAAATATTTCATTTTATCGTTTGACGAAACTGATTTGTTGTGATTTAATATGTAATATAGAAATATTTCAAAAAATACTATCTGTATTTTGGAGGTGATTTATTTGGAGAAAAGAGGATTAAAGGAGTTCGTAAAATTCGTTCCAGGTATAAATCCAACAAGGGCGCAAAAACAGTTTGGTACTCAAGTAATAAATTATTATGACCAGCCGTCTTTTGAAGCTGATTATAACCATGAGGACGTTGTAGTTGAAAATGCGTCAAAACCTTTATATCAAAATAACCTGTCATTAAATGAAGGTGATGTTGTTATCAGTAACTCATTACAGCTTGCAACAATGGTCGGTAAAAATAATGTTGGTAGAGTGTTGTCCCTCAACTTCACAAAAATAGAGTTTGATAGCGAACAACTTGATAAAGGATATTTTCTTTTCTTGTTTAATGCTTACAAAGATGTGAGGCGACAAAAAGAAAGGGAGTTACAGGGGAGTGGTCCTGTTCTAAGAATTCCGCTTCGTGCTCTTGGTGAAATTATCGTTCCTGTTGTTCCTCTCGAGGAACAGAAGAAAATAGGCGCTATTTACTCAGAAACATTGAAGTTGCAAAGCAAGTTAAACCAATACGCAGACTTGATTGGACAGTTTACTAGCTCAATTATAGAAGAGACATTAAAGGGGGGAATGATTAAATGAAAAGTCAATCGGAATTAGCATTTGAAAATGAAGTTATCGATTATTTGACCAAAATCGGTGGAGTAAAACAATGGGAATACAAAAAGGACATCAAAACAACCGAACAACTCTGGGATAACTTTAAAACAATCTTAGAACAAAACAATCGAGCTCGTTTGGATGAACCATTGTCTGTCACTGAGTTTAACCAGGTGAAGAAAATCATCACGGGTATTGAATCACCTTACCAGGCTGGACAATTTTTGTATGGTGTGAACGGTGTTTCTGAAATTGAAGTTGACCTTGACAATGGTAAACATGTGTTTTTGACTGTATTCGACCAAGCCCAAGTGGGCGGGGGGAACACTGTTTATCAAGTAGTAAATCAAATTAAACGGCCAAAAGTAGTGGATGGTAAGCCGAATCGCAGGTTTGACGTGACGTTGCTTATTAACGGTTTGCCGATTATTCAAATCGAATTAAAGAAAGCACTTCACAGCGCTACAGAATCTTTAAACCAGATGGAACAGTATATTGCTGAAAAACAATTCAGCGGTATCTTTTCAACCTTGCAGATTTTAATCGCGATGACGCAGTTTGATATTCGTTACATGGCAAATACCCCACTCCAAAGTTTTAACCGAGCTTTTGCTTTCAACTGGCAAAACGAAGATGATGCTCGCCCTATTCGTTCATGGAAGACGTTTGCTGATAAAGTGTTGTCCATTCCAATGGCTCATGATTTGGCAACACGCTACATGGTACTTGATGGTACAAAAAACAAAGAAAGTATCAAAGTCATGCGTCCTTATCAAGTCTATGCCACAAAGCGTGTGCTTGATAAAGTTAGAAAGTTTGACTTCAAATATGATGATGGTAAATTGGGATACATTTGGCACACGACAGGCTCAGGTAAAACAATCACAAGTTTTAAGACAGCGTGGCTTGCAAGCCGTCTATCTAATGTAGATAAAGTTGTCTTCTTGGTTGACCGAATCGCGCTTACCAACCAAACCGCTGATGCCTATAAAGCCTATGATCCTGTTGCGGGTTTTGAAGGGAAAACTGGTGTGGTGGGTGACACAGCCAATATCTCAGACCTTCATCGCAAACTTACGAAGAAAAGCGATAAGAACATCATTGTGACAAGTATCCAAAAGATGTCGCGTTATGTAGCACGGGACAGCTTCAAGCCACTTAATGAAAATATTCTTTTTATCGTTGATGAAGCCCACCGTTCAACTGGTGACGGCACTGAAAATGAAGGTATGCTCGAAACAATCCGAAAAGCTATTCCTAACTCTGCTTGGGTTGGTTATACCGGTACACCCAAATTCCCTGAAACACGAGAAATCTTTGGTGAACTACTACATGCATATACCATTAAAGAAGCGATTGCGGATAAAAACGTCTTAGGGTTTAACGTTGAATTCAAGGAAACAATCGAGGCTCCCGAAGATCCCACCGAAGATGATATCGATGATAATGTTCGCGGTAGTGTTTACGACTATAGTCCAGAACATGTGAACTTAGTAGTGAAGGACATATTCGATAACTGGAAGAAACGTTCAAATGACCGTAAGTATAATGCCTTATTTACAGTCCACGTGGGAGGTAATAAAGCGAGTACACCAAGAGCGATGGAATACTTCGATAAGTTTGCGGAAGAGAATGCGAATCGTCCTGTAGAACAACGATTAAAAGTTGCGGTGAGTTTCTCGGCAGATACATCCAATAGTATTCATCAACTGAAAACGAACGAAAACTTGCACAGAGCAATCAAAGCCTATAATGAAATGTTTGGCACAGCTTTTGATATGACGACAGTTAAAGCCTACACAGAAGACTTAGCACGACGTTTGAACAAGACAGCTGATGATGGTAACTATTTAGATTTAGTTATCGTTGTTGATCAGCTTTTGACCGGTTTTGATGCTCCTGAGATGAATACGCTCTATATTGACAGAACGCTTAAGGGTGGGAACTTGATTCAGGCTTACTCACGTACAAACCGAATGCATAATCTTGTCGATAAGCCTTGGGGAAATGTCGTGAATTATCGTTGGCCAGAGCAAAACGAGTATGAAATGAATAAGGCTTTTGCTATCTATTCAAATCGTGCATCTGCTGACGAACAGCTTTCACTTGAAGATTTGAAAGAAGGCAACGAAGAGTCTGGTATCATTTCTAAACCATTTAGCAAGGTTCAAGCTGAGATGCAAGAAGTCATCAAGAAACTTTCAACGCTCACAGATGATTTTACACAATTACCACCAAGTGAAAAAGCACAGGATGAAGTCTTTGAGAATTTGAAAGAGTATAATCGCTTGCTTAGTCAGTTGAAACAATATTCCGAAGATGATGACAAAAATCCTATTTCTGCCTATGATAATCCTGAAGAGTTCTATGAACGTTTAGGTATTACTGAAGAGCAGGAAGTAATTTTAACAACTGTAATCGCCGGTGAGTTGAAAGAACGACGTGCTAAGCGAGAAGACATTGATATTTCGCAAGTCAATCTCTCTATGGTTCATATTCACGATGTTACCATCAACTATGATTACTTGATTGATTTGATTGCTCGAATGGCTGACGAAGTTCACGCGAACGATATGTCGAAAGCGGAAAGCACGCGTGATGAAATCCATCTTGAAATTGCCAAGTCAGACAATGAAAGAGAAAAATCTAAGATGCGCAACTTTGTATCTAAGATTTTCTCAAAAGAGTTTGAATTTGATAATTATCCAGCTCCTAGAAGTGTTGAAAAAATGAACCAAGCTATGGATAGAGCACAAAAGGATACTAATATCCAACTTGTAACGAACTTCATCCGTACTTGGGGACTTGATAACAGCACAAAACCTAAGGAACTTGAATGCTTGATTAGGAAACACCGTTTAGGTCAAGAGGATATGGATAAACAAGGTGAGTTAACAGCAATCATGAATGATGCAAGAGCGGATTATAAAGAAATTGCAGTTGAAAAGATTGCAGAATTAACCTGGGTACGATATCGCATTGAATTCCGTAAGGCATTTTATGAAATGGCTGACGAAATTAAGAAGGGAGAATAGTCAATTGATAAAATTATGCAGACTACAAAAAGGAGATCAGAAATGGGCGATAAAATAACAAAATCACCTCAAATTAGATTCGCAGGATTTACAGATGCTTGGGAACAGCGTATGTTAGGAGAGATTTCAGAAAAAGTAACTGAGAAGAATAAAAATAATATCTATTCTGAAACTTTGACGAACTCAGCTGAGTTTGGAATCATCAATCAACGTGATTTTTTTGAAAAGGATATTTCAAACGAAAAAAATTTAAATGGTTATTATGTTGTTCGTTCAGATGATTTTGTTTACAATCCGAGGATTTCTAATTCCGCTCCGGTAGGTCCCATTAAGCGAAATAAGTTAGGAAGAACTGGCGTGATGTCGCCTCTTTATTATGTATTTCGTACTCATGATGTTGATAAAACATATTTAGAAAAATACTTTACGTCCAATTATTGGCATAAATTTATGAAGTTGAATGGAGATTCCGGTGCACGATCAGATCGGTTTGCTATTAAAGATTCTTTATTTCGTGAAATGCCTATACCGATTCCTTCAATTGAAGAACAAACCAAAATTGGTAACTATTTTGAACAGCTTGAGGACCTTATCACCCTCCATCAGCGTAAGTTGGAACTGTTGGAGGATACGAAAAAAAGTCTGCTTCAAAAAATGTTTCCGAAAGATGGAGCCAATGTTCCTGAAATTCGATTAGCAGGATTTACAGATGCTTGGGAACAGCGTAAGTTGGGGGAAATTACTCAAATTAAGACTGGTTCGAGTGATTTGCAAGATGCAGTTGGAGATGGAGAATACCCGTTTTTTGTTCGCTCTGAAAATATTGAGCGAAGTAATCGCTGGATTTTTGACGGAGAAGCTATATTAATTCCCGGAGAAGGACGAATTGGTGAGATTTTTCATTACATAAATGGAAAATTTGATTATCATCAACGAGTCTATAAAATAAGCAATTTCACTGATTCTGTAACTGATGGAAAATACATTCTGTATTACATGCAAAGGAATTTTAAACGGCACGCGCTAAAATTTACAGTTAAGGCCACTGTGGATTCATTAAGGTTGCCAATGCTAACTGAATTTGAAGTGGTTCTACCTTCTTTAGAAGAACAACGTAAAGTTAGTGCAATTTTCAGTCACCTCGACAACCTTATCACCCTTCATCAGCGTGAGTTAGATTCGCTTAGAAATTTGAAGAAATTACTGCTTCAACAAATGTTTATATAAGAAAAGGAGATTACACAAATGAGTAATGCAACAGCTATTACATCGAAGCTATGGGGAATGGCTAACAAACTGCGTGGGACTATGGATGCAAGTGAGTACAAAAATTATATTTTGCCATTTATGTTCTATCGCTACTTATCAGAAAATCAAGATGAATACTTGAAAGTTAATGGTCTGGAAGAGTTCTACGAAGTGACAGATGAGACTGAAAAAGAAGATTATCTTGAAGAAATCAGTAAAGGTATCGGGTATGCGATTGACCCAGCCTACACTTGGGATAAAATCGTATCAAAAATTGAAAATCACAAAATCAAAGCTAGTGATTTCCAAGATATGTTTGACTTGTTCAATACAAATGCCAAACGTAATGCGATCGCAGAAGCGGACTTTGCTAATGTATTTTCAGATGTTAACCTTGGGGACACACGTCTAGGTTCAAGTACAAACGAACGTGCAAAGGCTTTAAATGAAATCGTTTTGATGATTAACGAGTTTACTTTCAAAGACGATTCAGGCCGTGACATTTTGGGTGACGTCTACGAGTATTTGATTGGGCAATTTGCTGCCAATGCTGGTAAAAAAGGTGGGGAATTCTATACACCTCATGAAGTTAGTAAAATTTTAGCAAGAATTGTCACGGTTGATGCAGCCGGTACTGGCGACCAATTCCGTGTATATGACCCTACAATGGGATCAGGTTCACTTCTTTTAACAGTTCAGAAAGAATTGCCAAATGGTGATGAAGAAGGAAGCGTTGAGTTTTACGGTCAAGAGTTGAATACTACGACTTATAACTTGGCTCGCATGAACTTGATGATGCATGGGGTAAATTATCGCAATATGGAGTTAAAACGCGCGGACACACTTGATGCTGACTGGCCATTTGCTGAAAAAAATGGCACACAAATTCCTTTGAAATTCGATGCGGTCGTAGCTAACCCTCCGTATTCTCAGAACTGGGATACAAAAAACGTTGATCGAGAAAAAGATCCACGTTTCAAGGGTTATGGAGTGGCACCAGCATCTAAGGCAGATTATGCCTTTGTTCTTCATGGACTTTATCATTTAGATAAATCAGGAACAATGGCTATCGTGTTGCCGCACGGGGTACTCTTCCGAGGTGCGTCTGAATTTAAAATCCGCAAAAATATTATAGACAATAATCTATTAGATACTGTTATAGGATTGCCAGCTAATTTGTTCTATGGCGCAAGCATCCCAACATGTGTGCTAGTGTTCAAAGGTCGTGAGGCTCGCAAGAATAAAGACATTTTGTTTATTGATGCTTCAAATGAGTTTGTAAAAGGAAAGAACCAGAACAAACTCTCTCCTGAAAACATCGACAAAATTATCGAAACTTACCGTAATCGTAAAGACGTTGAGAAATATGCTCATGTGGCATCTTTGGATGAAATCAAAGCAAATGATTACAATTTGAACATTCCACGTTATGTCGACACGTTTGAAGAAGAAGAAGTTATTCCACTTTCACAAGTGGCTCAAGAGTTGTCAGAAGTAAAAGCAGATATTACGAATTCATATGACAAATTGTTTGAGCTTTTGAACGAGTTGAACGGGACAACCGATGAAGCCAAAAAAGAACTGAGTAAATTTATCAGTCTCTTAGGTAAATAATGTTTTAGAAAAGAGCTAAGAAGGATTGAAACCTTGACTCTTTTCATAAACGTTTGGGAACAGCGTAAGTTGGGGGACTTAGCTGATATTGTATGTGGTGCAAGCCCTCGCCCTATTCAAAATCCGAAATGTTTTGGGTTCCTTTATTTTTGGTAATTAAACCTATTTATAAAAAATATTTTTTTATCACATGATAACAAACCTTAAAAATATGAATTTGTTGTCAAATAAAGAGAATTTGACCACATTTTGACCACAAAACGTATAGAATGGTGTATTATTCAATTTTTAGTTTATACCAAAAAAGCCTGTTTGATCAGGCTTTTAATAAATTTCTTTATTTCGTTTTTCTTCATATTATATATATAAATTAAAGAGCGTAAGAAATTCGGTCTTGATAAACATTATTTTATGCGGCTTCAGCATATGCCAAATTTGTACTATACTCATGCCAAGTCCATGCCAAGTTGAAATTATCAACCATTTTAAACCATTTGAAGAAATGGGTTTATATCGAGGTTTAACCGACCTTTTTATAAATCATTTCGTGCAATTTCGGTCAAAATTAATCAAGTTCGAGGTGGAAGGATATTGTATAAAAAACTTTTTAAATGTTTTTTGGTGTTTGGATTCCGCTTCACACCAAATTGGACAATATTTTAAATTGAAAAAAATTAATTTTAATCTAACATGGAGGCTGTAGAGGTTGAGGGAAAACAGTCCAAAAAACGTTCAAGAGACTGTCGAGAACCTTTGATATCACTGCATTCCACGGGGCTGATTGGGGTGCTGGTGTGCCCTACACAGTCTTCATCAGAACAGCTTGTGACCTGCTTGCCAGGTCAGAGGGGTTCGCTTCCCAGACGGTACCAATAAATTTTTAACTCCCACATAAATAAAAGGTTGCCGCTTGGCAACCTTTCATGCTTTTATTAGATTGAATAGGCATCATTTTACCAGTAGCGAAATAACTTTTTAATCTTTTACAATATAAATTTTTTACCAAAGCCAAAGCTTGCTGCGGAATATGTAACCGCACTTCTGCTTTTACACTTTTTTTCTTAATGCTCTGTTAAACCATTACTTGTGATGGTTTTAATTTATCCCTTTGGGAAGGAGGCATTATAAATTTATATTGAAAAATATTGTTCTTCTAGTAACAATTTTAATTGTTCAATGTCTATGTTTAGTTGGGTTGACAGTTTACATGCTTTATCTAATGTTAATTTTAGCTCCGCTTCTAATCCCTGATTCCTTACTTTTTTAATTTTAGGATGACTATTTTCCGAGTGGTCCTTTTCCTCTCTAAAAAGACTTTCTTGAACCTCTTGAAGTAAAACCTCAATTTTTTGATAGTCATCATAACTTTGTACTATTTCCACCTCTTTGTTATCAATAAGCTGAATAATACCTCTGTTTTGTTTCACATCTTTTTCCTGTGGTTCCGGGCAAAAAAGTAATCTCTTTTGTTGTTTTGCGAACTTAATGGTATGTTGAGTGCCTCCGACAATATCAGTTTGAACTGGACAAACTCCTAAACTTAGTCCACTTTGGATCCGATCTCTTAATACAAACGAGTTTTTAAATGTTCTTCCACCTACAGGGGTCTCAGAAATAAGAAGCCCCCTATTTAATATAATTTCGTTAGCAAGGGTCTCATTTTCTTTAGGATAAACTTTATCCAAACCACCTGCCAAAACTGCAATTGTATTTCCTCGAATTCTTAACGCCCCTATATGAGCTGCTGCATCTATTCCTAATGCCAATCCACTAACAATTGTATAACCCATTTCAGCAAAAACAGACGATAAACGTTTAGCGGAGCGAGTTCCCATATCTGTTGGGGTTCTTGTACCGACGATGGCTATAGACTTTTGTTGTTTTAAGAGCTCAATGTTTCCTTTGCAGTATAAGACAATTGGTGGATCCTGTATTGATTTTAAATTAATTGGGTATAATTTATCATCAATGGTGATGATTTCGATACCTAATCTTTTATGGTTATTTACAATTTCTTCTGCTCGTGTCATTTCTTTTTTCAAGTAGTTTCTGTTAGTAACTAATTCAATTATTTCTTCTGATTTTAAGCAATTTTTTATGTGATTAAAATTGGAAGGATCAGTTAGAAACTCGAAGGAAGTATTTGGAAAACTTTTATACAAATTAGCTAACTTTCTTGTACCCAATCCTTTTACTTTAGTTAGAGCAATCCATAATAAAGACATTTTCATTCACCCACTTAATACTGGTTTATTCTGTTCGTAATCTTTCCCTTAAGGATATTTTGGCACATCCACACAAGAAAGGTAAAGTCATCCGACATTCCGGATACTTCCCGCATCCAAAAAAGGGAGAAGCATCTCTTGAGTTAAATCTTAATTTAAGATCTCCTTCACATGAGGTATCATTACAAGAAATATGTAATTCAGAATTGCTTTCTACTCTTGATTGCATTGAGGCTAGAGCTATAATAGTTACTTTTTCAGCACCAGCTTCTTCAAGCATTCTTACGCACTCCATAGCGGTAGAACCACTTGTAACGATATCATCTACAAGTATTACATGGCCGCTAATTTCTTTTTTTATGCTAAATACCCCATTAACGTTTGCTGCACGGCTATCCCAATCTCCAGCATCTTTTTGCTGTTTATAACTACTATTTACATACAAGATGTTACAGTCCACAAATTGCCGAAATTCAGCAAGGTTCTCATTATTTAATAAAATGCTTATGCGATCAATACTCTCTGGTTTTGCGGGAACTGAGGTTATCAAATTAAAATCACCTTGGTGCTTTTTTACAAAACTTAAGTTGCTCCGTAATATAGTTGATAATTGATTTCCAATTCCCTCTCCTAAACCATCTTTAAAAGCAAGTATCTTTTTTGTCAAGGGGTGAATGTGGAACCGAGTGTCTGCTGACGTAAAGTATCTTCCCCCACTTATTAATTTGGTTTTAATATCATTATTTAAAGCATGTGATAAATTAAAAGTATTGATTGTACCTAATTCAAAGTTATAATTACAAGTTAATAATTCATTAAAATAACCTCTTAACTTGCCAGTAAAAAAAAGTTCTAGGGTTTCCGGAGAATTAATATAGCAATCTGGCAACTTAGATCTATCCAATTCGCTTTGATCATTAGTGAAAAGTAAAGTACTTAAATGAATACTATGAGCCCTAATCACGTTAGCCTGCCGCTCTGTAAAAAACATTGTTTGAAGTATTTTTAAATCCATTTCTAAAATGGGGTGGAAAGGTGATTCGTAATCGGTATAGTTAATTGGGATTAAAGTAATTGAAGATTTAATTAGTATTTTATCAATAACATTCCATGTGTCATCATCTCTATATAATCCATAACAATTTTTATCCGAAATAAATTTTTTAAAAACCTCAAAATATTCCCCTTCGAAATATTTAACATCAAAATGTTCGAGATCAAATATATAGTTATTAATTTCTTGATTATAAATTAACATTATAATCCACTCCTACTCCAAAAGACTTTAATACATCTATTATTTCACACTGAGAATCAACTACTATATCTGCACCAGCTAGTTTCAAATCACTTCCTGGACTTACGCCCCAACTAACACCAATTGCATAAATTCCTGCATTTTTGTATGCAGTAATATCCCGTATATCATCGCCTATTCCAATAATATTTTTTAAAGGGTGACCCATTTGTTCAGCACACATAAAAATTGGAGCAGGATGGGGTTTTCTTGGTTTACAATCATGGTAGGCTACTAAAATTTCATAACTTATATTGTGATATTTCAATACAGTTTCCGCATATTTTCTGGGTGAGTTAGTGACAATAGAGATTTTTAAATCACTTTTAGACAAATAATCCAGTAAAATTTCTCCATTATCAAAGTGAATAGTATGTTTTACATTTTCATAACATGATTTCCATTGCCCCCTGTCTCGAAATTGCTTTAAGCTTTTTGTATCAATTAATGTCTCGTCTAAATCAAAGATAATACCTTTTATATGTTCCAATGTAAGCCCCCCTTTTTTCCTACAAATCCATTTTATTACATTAAATCTTGTTTTTGTTTAAAAAATTTGGATTTTTGTAATTCTTTTGTGGAAATTTGTAGTAATAAAGTAGGGAATAAGGGGGATAGCTTCTCTGTTATCCATTTGGATGTACCTTCAATGATTTATTAATTCCGTAATCGTTTATCTAAATTACTATTAATAAACAATTTTGCAAAATCTCCACATTAACCAAATTGATCGGATCCTATAATTGTTCTTAAATAAATAAAGCAGTATAAACTTCTCTGGATATAGCAAATTTTGTAATAATATCTCTTGTGAATTCAATTAAGAGCAAGTACGAAATGTTGTATTAATAAATTTTTTTTTTTACTTTCGGATTTTGGTGACTATGTCCATAGGAATAATTCTCTTATACTAGTACCAAATAATTTTTTCGTTATTATATCTTAATATAAGAAAAAATTCCCATTTAGTAATGGATTTTTGCTATCATTAATTCTATAAAATATGTATGGTTGGTGTAAAAATGAGCATATTCTTGCACTCGTTACTGGGGCTCCTGGCGCAGGTAAAACTTTATTAGGATTAAAATTTACTTATGATAATTATGGTTCTGATAATAATGTAGGCTCAATTTATTTTTCTGGAAATGGCCCTTTAGTAAAGTTCCTACAATCAGCATTAGAAAGTGACGTTTTTGTAAATGACCTGCACGCTCAAAAATTTAACTATTATATTAGTGAAAATAAATCATTTAATAAAAATATAATAGTATTTGATGAAGGACAAAGAGCATGGGATGAAAAAAAAATTAACGAAAAATATGACATTATAATTGATATGAGTCAGCCTGAACTAGTAATTAATATGATTGATGAGCAAACAAAATGGTGTGTTCTTCTCATTTTAGTTGGCGAAGGTCAAGAAATTCATAAAGGAAAGAACAAGGTATTGGACAATGGACTAAAGCTATAAAAAATAGTAGGATTTCTTGGAAAGTATTATGTCCTGAAAAAATTGAAGATTACTTCAAAAGTACAAAATGTATCAATGATAACAATAAAAATAAATTAGATTTAAAAGTATCGCTACGTTCTCATCGAGCAGGAAAAGTTAGTGATTGGGTAAACGAAGTAATGGCTTCTAATATTTCAAAGGCTAAAAATTTATCAAATGAGATTAAAAAACAGAATTTTGAATTGTTAATTACTAGGGATCTAAATAAAGCGAAGGGAATTGTATTGATAAATATGATGGAGTTATGGAGGAGAGATACGGATTAATAGCTTCTTCAAAAGATTTTACACTAAAGTCTTTTGGAATAATAACTCTTACCAAAAGTACCTTAATTATGGTGATTGGTATAATAATCCCAGAAATGATAAGGGTAAAGAATCCTGCTGTAATTTTACATCTACGGTTACAGAATTTGGATGTTAAGGTTTAGAATTGGATCTACCAATTATTTCCTGGGGAGACGATATGCTTTGGGATGGGAGGTTGTGGAAAGGTTGGTAGGCCACAAAAAGGTGTAGATGATCCGAATCGATTAAGAGTGAATAGTTATAGAGTTTTAATGACAAGAGGTCGAGATGGACTTATAGTATATGTGCCGCAAAATAATATATTTAATAGTGTTTATACCGTGTTAAGACAGGCTGGAATGGAAGATATTATATAGAGAATTAAATAAGATCAAAATGACTTTTTTGAAATTTTTCTCTGATATTGTATCAATACTAACAACCAGTTGGTTGAAATTATGGTGAAAGGGGTAAGAGAAGAGAATGAGTGGCTTTGTAAGTATGGATAATGGAGTAATTGGTGAAGCGAGAACCAAGGAAATTTTAATCGATCGTTTTTGGATACTTGAGAGGTCAGCGGATATGTAAGGCGCAGATTTAATAATTCAACCAAAAATTTTAGATCACAGTATGCTTGATGCCAAGCCTGTTAGAGTTGGATACGTTCAATCGAAATTTAGAAAGGATTTAGAAAAGGCAACAGGTTTCTCTGCTATTAAAATTAACGAAGAGTATGCATTTGATGCTTTTTTTAGACCGAGAAAGGAATTTTTCTTATTTAAACATACAGGAATAGAAGATAATAAAACTTTTTATACTTTAACTGCAAGAGACTTGCTTAAAACTGAGTTATTTTCATATGAAGAGAATAACTATGTATATATTTTTAATCCAGGTGCAGACCTTCAGCATATAAAGATTCAATTTCAAATGTATTAAACATAATTAAAAATAATTTAAAAGATGCAGAAATTGAAAAAAAAAAATAAAGAGTTTTTTATGAATTTTCTTACCGGGAAGAAGAATAATTTAAATAGAATTAATCCAAATGACATATTTGCGCTTGATTTATATAGAGAGAGTAATAAAGAAAGTATAAATGATGTATTTAATAATTATAAAGAGGAGATCCGAAAGTTAGTAAATAGCCACTTTGCACAAAATATAGTTGGGAGGATCACTGACTTACTTCATGATGAAAACCCACAATCATTTTTTTTAGAACTAGAAAAAATTCACCAAGAGAACCTTGGGAGTAGCCATATGTCAGAAGATATTATAAGAGGATTTAATGGATTAATTGAATTAGGACAAAAAGCTGCTACTGAGGGTATTGTTAAATATATAAGTGATTATGAATTAATATATAGAAGAATAATAAGTAAGAATATTCTCGATAAATATGTGTATATTAAGTCTAAATTGCTCGAAAAAATTTATCAGGCCCTTACCAACTCAACATTTTATAATAAGGAAGTCAAAGGTGAATTTTATTTGACTAAGCTGACTATAAAGCTAGGAGCAAGGGTTACAATATCATCATCAGACTTCCATACAGGGAAAGTAAAATTAAGTCCACAGAAAAGGTTAATTCAAGCAAAAGTTTTGTTGGAAGAAAATTTATTCCAGGGGATGCTGCATGTTAACCTTATTTGGGGAGCAGTAAAGTATTGGTTTCAACGAAGTACGGAATCAAGTAAAGATGAAAAAATAAGGGACACTATTAGCATGGAAATCGATGATTTATCCCCAACAATTGCTGATAATTTGATATCTTTTTATAAAGATGAAGAGGAGGTTTGCTGACCCCCTCAATTAATTTTTAATCTCATTAGAAAACAAAAGAAAACAAAAAAATGGTCACATCTTGGTGACAGATTAGATGTTTAAATATTTTTTTAGATAATATTATATGATATATAGGATGCTAAAAAGGTGATTAAATCAAGACATATTCGTAATAATTATAATGATTAAAATCAAAAAAGGTACCTACCCTCTAACTTCAAAACTGCTTGTGCTAATGTAGCAAGCTATTTTAAATCCCAGGATAAAAGTTATGCAATTCTAATCGATTTTATTTGTAATTAGATTATCAAAATATATATAAGAGTTTAAAAGTATTCGGATTTTCTTTTTTATTCTAAAGTGGATGCATTTAGATATTAAACAAGCAAAATGTATTATTCCTTTAAAGAGTCATTCATTTTTTTTGAATGGCTTTTTATTATGCTATCATATAAATAATTGGAGTTAATTGTAAATGGAGTGGGGAAATGATTGAGAAAGTTGTTATCGAACTTGCCAACAGAATTAAATACATAAAAACCTTGAATGCACAAAAAATTAATCAAATTACCGCTGTTGACATTAATGGTATACATGTTGAAACAGAGTCATCTAGAGAAAAATACAAAAGAGGTGAAAGACCGTCTCCTTCTGAAGAAGTTAGTCACAATTTTATTTTACAAGGATGGGAAGAGTTTATAAGTAGAAGTATAGCCACTGCGAATGATTTTGTGAAAGTAAGAGGAAGAAGTTCGTTTATCATGTCATACTTTGCTCAATTTCCGTTTGTGGAGGTAACTTCTCAAGAAAATAAGACTGCAATAAGGTTAAAGGAATTTAAGACAGATGATTTACCTAATGAGCAGTACGACAAAGTAAAGGCCTTCTTAGAGGAAGTTATTATTGGTAAGTATGATCCTAAAACCCTAAGCAACCAAGTTGATGGGAACTTATATAGAGTTAAGTCGAGAGCACGGCAGGATGCAAGATTATTGGGCTTTGTTAATGAATTTAATGAAATGAATATAAGTCAGATTGAAGCTTATAAAGATACTGATGATAAAGAAGGTTTTATTAAAAGGAGAATCATTAATCAGGGTTATTTTAGAGTTGCATTAATTTGCTTGGACCTATTAAGAAATCTATCAAAAAGAGACAAAAAAATTGCTCTTGAAGAACTTGGAATGTTGATTGTACGAAATTCCCGAGGCGATAACCTAATGGTAGAATCGGTAGCTAAAGAAAGAACTAATAATCTTTTAATGTGGTTACAAAGCACAAATTTAATTGATAACAACTGGAATCCTACTGATAATTTTTTTGAAACTTTAAATATTAAGGAGCAGGTAATGTCTAGTAACCTAAGAGAAAAACTAATTAGAATAATGAATCAATATCTATCCGTAAAAAGAGAACCCTTCGGAGGTCATTCACTTGGCCCATTTGTTAGAAAAGATGTTACTGCAGAAATTAATAACCTCCCTTTTATAGATCCGTCTGAGTACGTTGTAACAGGTTCAGTAGGACAAGGGGGCTGGGCTTCTGTCCCTTGGATAGCCATCATGAATCGCAAAATTACCGTTTCTACCCAACGTGGCTATTACATTGTTTATCTGTTCAGTGAGGATATGCAAAGTGTTTATCTTACTTTAGCTCAAGGTGTTACAGAAACTTCGAAGGAAGAAATGTCAAGAATAAAAGCAAAGATTAGAGAATCTATTCCGTCATCTAGCAAGGTAAAGGTAGACGACCAAATTATCTTGGGCGAGAGCAGAAAGGCAAGGGATTATGCATTATCAACTGCAGCTTACATTCATTATGCCGCAGAACATATGCCTGAAGAAACTGTCATCCTAAATGATTTACAAGAAATGATACATATTTATGAGAATTATATCTCGATTAATGAGGGAACAGGATATGATAATAAGCTCCTCCAAGGTGAGAAACAAGTGGTAAAAGAAAAATCGAATATGTATTTACCTTCTAAGGATATAATCAATCACATTTACTCTTACATAAAAAGCAAAGGCTTCTATTACCCAAAAGAAGAAGTCATCAATTTATTCCTATCTCTAAAAACCAAACCCTTTGTGATTCTTTCAGGTATCTCTGGAACAGGTAAAACCAAAATGGTTCAATGGTTTGCCGAGAGTTTAGGGGCTACAGAGAAAAATGGACAGTTTACATTGATCCCTGTCCGACCTGACTGGAGTGATGGATCAGATCTATTAGGATTCGTAGATATTAAAGGAGATTTTAAAGAAGGACCATTAACCAAAGCGATTAAAGCAGCCCAAGAGCATCCAGATTTGCCTTTCTATGTTCTTTTAGATGAGATGAATTTGGCGCGAGTTGAATATTACTTCAGTGATATTCTCAGTGTGATGGAGAGTAGAAGGTGGGAGGATGGAAAGGTTGTTTCTTCCACTTTATTATCGGAGGAGGTCGCAAAAGAAGAGGTCACACTTCCTGATAATCTTTATGTTATTGGAACCGTTAATATGGATGAAACGACGCACCCTTTTAGTAAAAAGGTGTTAGACCGTGCTAATACAATTGAGTTTAATCGAGTTGAGCTGGATAATTTAATTTTTCTCCAGGATCTTGAAGACATAGATCCATTGGAAATAGGTCAGAGTCAGCTTGCCTCAAAATATCTGCACTTAAAGGATCTGTACAAGGTAGATACAGAGATTATTGAAAAGGCTACAAGTGAGCTGGTAAGGATTAATAAGAGTCTTCGTCTTATTAATGCACATATTGGGTACCGTGTTAGGGATGAGATTTGTTTCTATCTCGCCTATAACAAAGAAGGTGCTCTAATGTCCTTTGAGGAGGCATTTGATCATTGTATCCTCCAGAAGATCCTGCCTCGTCTCTCTGGGAGTGACTCAAGAATTGATCAGCTGCTGAGGGAGTTATATCTACTATTTACAAATAATGAGTATCAGGAGGATGAGCAATCTCAGTTCGATGAACAAAGTGCTATTTATCCTAAGAGCGCTCGAAAAGTGATTGAGATGCTTAGGAGGTTACAAGCGGATGGCTTTACATCCTTCTGGATCTCGTAACGAAGTTGAATTGGTTAAGATTGAAACAGATGATTTCACTCTTGTGATGAAAGGAAAACCGTATCATGAGAGATATGAAGGGTTAAAACAGTATCGTGCAATGGATAGGCATGATGTCATGCAGTTTTCTGTTCATGGGGATTTTGTAAATCAGGTATTAATCTATGATATTGAAACACAGCTGCTGCAGCAATCTACTCAATTAAGGCCTATCTTTTTCGAAAATGGCGTTTATCAGGTTATTGTCATACCTAAAACAAGCAGAGACTTATCCTTTTATCATGAGCATCCTGGTTTAAGGCAATCAATATCTAAAGTGGAAATCCCAAACACTTATATGTTAATGGGAAACCTACAATTCCAGAATGAAGTGGGATTAACGACCTTTGAAATTAGAGACGGCAGCAAAAAGCTACTAGAGGTAACGTTAGAGATTTTCCCAGCAAAGCTAGACTACAAAAGTGATTATAAAAAGCTGCTGGAAGAAGTTAACGATGAAGTTTATAATCTTGCCTTTCATTTTATCCGGAAAACCTATTTAGGAGCTAGAGTGAAGCTCCACGGCAAACCATCCAGAAGTGAATTTTACCGTTTGATTAGCAAGCATTTTGATCAGTTCATTCAGGCTGTTAATCGCATTGAAATGCAGCCACATCACCTTCTTCAGAAAACGTATGAAAAGGTTAGGGGAGACCAATTAAATAAGCTGGACACTAGAAGCAGGAGCTATTTGCAAAAAAGACCTCATCTATTTACAGAGGTTTCAAATGGCATCCATATTAATAACAAAACACTCATGCCAACCGAAGGTCTCCGAGTTAAAAAGGAACTTACCTTTGATACATTAGAAAATCGATATGTGAAATGGATGATGCAGCGGGTCTCTCATAAGCTTTATGATTTGCTGGAGACATTAAGAAATAGAAACACCAGATGGGAAGTAGAGCCTGATGCTGATCTTTTAGATAAGATACTCGAAATGATTAAGCAATTGGAGGGTAAGCTGAAAACTCCTTTTTGGAAGGGAATAAAGAAGCTGGATCGCTCAATTCTTAGTTTAGTTCTGCAGATGGCACCAGGCTATCGGGATGCTTTCCAAATCTATCTGACCGTGTCCAAGGGATTAATGCTTCAAGGAAAGCTTTATCAAATGTCAGTGAAAGATGTTGCTACACTTTATGAATATTGGACATTCTTGAAGCTGGGCCAAATCCTTGATAAAAAGTATCAGCTTGTGAGCCAGGACATAATCCAGGTAAACCGTGAAGGACTGTTTGTAAATCTTCAGACCAATCGATCTGCGACAAGAAAATACAAACACCCATTTACCAAAGAAGACATTATTCTAACCTACCAAAAGTATGAGAGCGGTTTGCCAACCATTCCTCAAAAGCCCGATACCATGCTCAGCATCGCTAAAAAGGGGAAAGATTTTACCTATAATTACGTATTTGATGCCAAGTATCGGATTGACTATGCCCAGGAAGGAAGCTATTATCAAAACCGATATAAACAACCAGGACCACTTGAGGACGACATTAACACCATGCACCGTTATCGGGATTCTATTGTTGCATATATCAATGGGCCATATGAAAGAACCGCTTTTGGAGCGTATGTGCTTTTTCCATGGTTCAATGAAGAGCTTTACCAGGATCATCATTTCTATAAAAGCATCGATAAAGTCAATATCGGAGGGCTGCCTATTCTTCCGAATGCAACGGATCTAGTCGAGAGATTCGTGGAGAGGCTTATTGAAAAAAGCCCTGAAGAAATCCAGCAGGAAGGAATTTTACCAAGGGGTACACTTGAAGATTGGAACTCTAGTCTTGACGAGAAAGTTCTTGTCGGACTTGTTAGAGATCGTGAGGAATATATTAGCTGCAAACAGACGGGCCACTATGGTATTCTGGTTGAAAAATTAAAAGCGGGATGGCAAGAGACCAAGCATGTAGCTCTATATGTGAAGAATGGTGTATTAGAACATAATGGAGTCATTTGTTATGGCAGGGTTAAAGATATTAGACCTGTGAAATCAGGAAATGATGAATACATGCAATTTGAAGTGGAGCATTGGATCAACTGTAACCCAATCATTAAACCTGTTGGATATGGTATTGCTGAATATATGCATACCACATTAAGCAATCTGAAGGAGTCCACCGAGCTTCCTGAGTTGTTTATGAAATCGAAGGAAGAAAAAACACTATGGAGAATGCTTAGAAGGATCTCAGACAGGATATTTATTGAACTTGACTCAGCTAATCTTGATGTGGCTACTAAGATTGAGGAATATAGGATTAAGAATGTTTTGATAAAAATTAATAAAGATAACAGAGAAGTTTATTTGATAGGTGAAGGTGATCAAAAAACTGTTCCCTTTGAAACATTACAAAGAAATTTGTCTGCTGTTTTTAAAGATTTGATTGAGATGCTAGATCGTGCACAATAATAATATTTATGCTGCCAATTCTATAAAGGTGAGGATTATAAATGCCTACTTACAACAAACTAGTTCGTGATCGCATCCCTGAAATCATTGAAAGAACAGGTAAAAGGTATTCTACAAAGACTCTTAATAAGTCAGAATTCATTAAAGAATTTAGGAGAAAGAGTTTCGAAGAACTGGAAGAATATATGAACGCGGATAATCACGAAGAAGCACTTGAGGAATTAGCCGATTTGCTTGAAATCATACATGCACTTGCTGAGACTCATGGGGCATCGATTGAGAAGGTGGAAGAATTGAGGAAACAGAAGGCTGAAGAGCGCGGTGGGTTTAAAGAGAAAATATTTTTAATTGAGGTCGAAGATTAAACCGGGACATAAGCTCGATCGGCAGAATGACAATGCCCCAATAGCCCATTTACAAGGAATAGCAGTTTTAAGGGAATAGAAAACTTAGCTGGAAGAGAATCTATTAGAAAGTAAAGTGATTAGCGTCAGGCCTATTCAAATGGGTCTGACGCTTTTTTTTGAATCATAAAGTGTGTATCTGAAATTTTTGTTGATCAATTAAAAATTTTCTTTCAATTCAAAAATTTATATGCTATCATACTCTTAATTACAGTAATACTTAAATTAATTTACACTAATACAATAATTTTACAGTTCGGCTTCAAAGGAGTTCATTATGGATGAAATTTACAAGAAAATTAAAGATTTAAGGCTTCAGAATGGCTATACCTTAAAAGAATTAAGTGAACGTACTGATTTATCAATCAGTTTTCTTTCTCAAGTCGAGAGGGGAACAACTTCCCTGGCTATTACTTCATTGAAAAAAATAGCGGATGCACTGAATGTTAAAATTTCTGAGTTTTTCGAAGATGAGAAACCGAATCAGAATTTTATGGTGAAGTCCAGCGAGCATAAGCCATTTAATATCAAGGGGTCGGAATTTACTTATGTGCGAGTGAATGGTGATTTTCCAGGGAGAAGCCTGGAGCCGCTTTTGGTTACATTAGCACCCAACCAAAAACAGACACAGCAATTTGGCCACGCAGGCGAGGAATATTATTACGTATTAAAGGGCCTTGTTATTTTTCACGTAGATGGTAAGGAATACGTTATCCGGGAAGGTGATTCCATTCATTTTCCATCTACCTACCCGCACACAGTTGAAAATCCGATAAGCGAAGAATCAAGATTACTTTGTGTTTTAACGCCAGTTATTTTTTAATTGGCCTTTATAAATAAATCTATAAATACAGAAAGGTGGAGTATCATGCGTGTAGCTACTGATATTGGCGGAACTTTTACTGACCTGGTTTATGTCAATGAAGAAGGTGAGATTGGGGTTGCCAAAAGCCATACCACACCTCCCAATTTTGAAAAGGGGGTTATCGATGTTATTGAGAAAAGCGGGATAGATCAAACTGCTATCCAGACTTTTATTCATGGCACTACTGTTATTATTAATGCCCTTACTGAACGAAAAGGTGTAAAGACAGGTCTAATTACAACTAAAGGCTTCAGGGATGTACTGGAGATTGCACGTGGAAATCGTCCTGATTTATTTAATGTCAGGTATCAAAAGCCGGTTCCATTTGTTGAGCGGTACTTACGCCAGGAAGTAGAAGAGCGCTTAAACTATAAGGGAGAAGTGCTGTCTTCGTTAAATAAGGAAAGATTAAAAGAGATTATTCACTATTTCAAGGAACAAGAAGTAGAAGCGATAGCTGTTGCCTATTTACATTCCTATGTAAATCCAGTTCATGAAATTGAGACAGTGAATATGGTAAAAGAGCTGTGGCCAGAAGTGGCTGTCACGGCATCACATGAGGTAACAAAAGAATGGCGGGAATATGAGCGAACTAGTACGACGGTTCTTAATTCCTATGTAAAGCCAATTGCTGCATCCTATGTGAACCGGTTACATAATAAATTAATAGAAAACGAGACTGATAGTCAAAATTACATTATGCAGTCAAATGGCGGTACAACTACCTTCAATAGTGCAAAGCAAACGCCTATTAATATGGTAGAGTCTGGACCTGTTGCGGGGATTTATGGGGCAGCTGTACTCGGTGAAATCCTGGATGAGAAGAATATTATTGCCTTTGATATCGGCGGGACTACAGCAAAGTGCTCACTGATTAATCAGGGAGAGGTAAAGGTTTCTACTGATTATTTCATTGAAAAAAATGAGCGCAGTGCTGGCTATCCAATAAAAGTGCCGGTTGTTGATATCGTTGAGATTGGAAATGGCGGCGGTTCTATTGCATGGATAGATGGAGCGGGCTCTTTAAAGGTTGGTCCTCAATCTGCAGGTGCTTTGCCTGGACCGGTTGCCTACGGTCAAGGTGGTACTGAGCCAACAACCACTGACGCGAACCTGATTACTGGAAGACTTTCACCAGAAAACTTTGATTATGAAGTAGATTTGGATAAGGTGAAGGCTGCCATTAAAGAGAAGGTTGCCGATCATTTTGGCATGTCTGTTGAGGATGCTGCATTAGGCATTATTCGAATAGCAAACTCCAATATGCTGAATGCATTGAAACTTATTTCAGTTCGAAAGGGCCATAACCCTCGTGAATTCTCGCTGGTCGCTTTTGGCGGTGGAGGATCGATGCATGCACCGGCACTGGCTAAAGAGCTTGGTGTTAAGAAGGTTATTGTTCCAGTTGCTTCCTCCGTATTTTCAGCATGGGGCATGCTCATGACTGACTTAAGGCATGATTATATCCAGACATATATAAGAAGATTAAATCAATTAGATCCTAGTGAACTAAATAAAGAGTGGAATTCAATCGAAACTCAAGCACTAAAGCAATATCAAGAAGAGGGAGTTTCAGAAGATGATGTGCTATTTACAAGATTTGCGGATATCCGCTATCTAGGTCAAGAACACACTGTGAAGGTTCCTGTTCCGAATGGGGAATGGTCTGAAGAAACCATCTCAGAAGTAGTTGAACGCTTTGGAGATCTGCACGAACAGCATTACACATTTAAGCTTGAAGGGACTCCGACAGAGATTGTCAACCTGCACCTAACAGCATTCGGAAAGGTATTAAAGCCTGAACTAAAAAGATTAACCTCTACAAGCAGCGATGCGCAAGAGGCTTACAAAGAAACTCGTCCAGTCTATTTCGAAGGCAGCGGATGGGTTGAAACGAAGGTCTACTTCCGCAGTTTATTTGGCCAAGGCATGAAAATTTCTGGACCTGCCATTGTAGAGGAACCGTCTGCTTCTACAGTTATCTATCCTGATCAATCCTTAACTGTAGATGAGTATGGGAATTTAATCATTGAAACAGGGGTGGAATAAATGACACAGATTGTTCGGAGTAAAGTAGATCCATTTACACTTGAGATTGTGAAAGACTCACTGGTTGCTATTGGAGATGAGATGTTTATTGCCCTTGCTAAAACCTCAATGAGCCCGATTATATACGAAGTATTGGATTATGCCAGCGGCCTGACTGATGCGAAGGGGCAGCTTTTGACACAAGGAAATGGTGTAACCGGATTTATCGGGATGCTTTCTGACATGGTTAAGCAAACACTCAAGAAGTTTGGAGATGGAAAGTTAAAAGAGGGCGATATCATTATCATTAACGACTCATATGGTGGTGGCGGTTCACACCTTTCGGATGTTGGACTGGTCATGCCAATATTCTTTGATGGGGAAATTGTTGCTTTTTCGGCCAATAAAGCACATTGGACAGAAGTAGGCGGAAAAGATCCAGGTTCCTTCAGTAACGACGCTACAGATATTTTTCAGGAAGGCTTACAATTTCCGAGTGTAAAACTTTTTAATGAAGGTGAAATAAATCAGGCGATTGTCGATATCATTGAAGCCAATGTGCGTTTTCCTGAATTATCTTTAGGGGACATGTGGGCACAGGTTGCAGCACTGAAAACAGGTGAAAAACGAGTCAAGGAATTATGTGAAAAGCATGGGAAAGAATTATTTTTATCTTCAGTAGATTATCTTCTTGATCATGGAGAACAGCTTGCACGTCAGGAACTAAGTAAACTACCAAAAGGTACTTTTAACGCAGAAGGGTTTATTGATGATGATGGTTTTGGAAATGGCCCTTTCAAGATAAAAGTTAAAGTAACCATAACAGATGATAAATTCGTTGCAGATTTTAGAGGCAGCCATCCTCAGGTTCCAGGCCCTGTTAACTGTTCTTATACAGCACTGGTCTCTGCCGTACGAACGATTTTCCTTGCGATTACAAATCCTTCGCAAGATGCGAATGATGGAGTTTTCCGCCCATTAGAAGTTATTACGGATAAGGGATCTGTTCTTTCGGCCGAACGTCCTGCACCTGTGTCAATCTATTGGGAGAGTATGCTGGCAGGAGCAGATCTGATATGGAAAGCTCTTGCTCCTGTTGTTCCCCATAGGCTTAATGCGGGACATTTATTATCTGTTTGTTCAGTTGTCTTATCAGGGCAGCATCAGGATACAAACGAACCTTTCTTAATTGTTGAACCATCAGTTGGAGGCTGGGGTGCTTCTGAAGGTCAGGACGGTGCCAGAGGACAATTCTGTATTGGTGATGGAGAAACCTATAATGTCCCGGTGGAAGTTGCAGAAACAAGGTATGGTGTAATGGTTGACGAGTACAGCCTTCATACAGATGGTGCTGGAGCAGGGGAATATCTAGGCGGTTCTGGTGTCATTCGTTCCTATAAAGCTTTAAGTGATAACCAAATGGTGTCCGTAACATTTGGACGTAATAAGTTTGTTCCTTGGGGAATGAAGGATGGCGAAGACGGTTCAGCGAATGAGGTGTATATTGAAAAAGCCGACGGGGATGTAGATGGTCCATTTGGAATATATCCTAGGTATCCGCTGAATAAAGGTGATGTCGTTAAATTAGTAACCGCTACAGGCGGCGGCTATGGAGACCCATATAAACGCCCTGCAGATCAAGTAGCCCAGGATGTGAAAAATGGCTATATCACTGCTGCACAGGCAAATGAAAGCTTTGGGGTAATAGTAAATGAGAAAACATATGAAGTTGAAGGTTTAACAGAAGAGCGTCAGCGGAGGGGGAAATAAAGTGGAGGTATTAAATATAGAGAAAATCAAGGCCGATCCAAATGCGGCCGTTCCACTTAAAACGGTATTTTCACAAAAAGCTCTGGCTGGAGACATGAAAGTGGGTACAGTTGTTATTCCACCGGGAAAGCGAGTTCCTCTGACTGGTGTTTCGAACCATAGAGAGAATGAGTATTCCATTATCGTAAAAGGTTCCATTGTAACAGAAACCAATGGAAAAACGTATCGGGTGTCAAGTGGGGAAGCAACTTATATTCCTGCCGGCCAAGAGCATATTGCCTATAATGACAGTGACGAGGATTGTGAAATTGTTTGGGTGCTGGTTGGTTAGCATCATTCACCATAAAGACCTTGCTTGGGCAAGGTCTTTATTATAAAAGGATTTTACAGAATATTCCGATATAAAATTGAAGGAGTTGAATAGAAATGGAAGATGTGTCTCTAAGGAAAAGCAGTGGAAAAGATGAAGCTCTTGCTTCTGTGCCAATGAATGAGAGGCAGCACTGGATTTCACCCGCTGTTATATTTGGGGGGCTGGAATTTACAATTCCGGTATTAATGGTAGGTGCCACGTTAACAGCCAGTTTTGGACTTGGAAAGCTATTTTGGATCTTGGCAGCAGCTCTCTTTGTCTTCCAATGGATCGGGAATGCCCTCGCAGGCTATATTGGGGCTAAAACTGGCCGGTCCTCTTCCGTAATTGCCAGAACCAGCTTTGGTTCAACCCAGGCACGGTTTATCGTAGGATTGACGATCTTTATCGTTTCAATGGGCTGGTGGGCTTTGCAGACGGCAGTTGCCGGAAATGCCATTTCAGCAATGTTTGGAATTGACTATAAGACGCAGTGGTTCCTTTGGGCACTCGTAACAATCATAGCTGGTCTGCTATTTGCACTTCCGTCCATTATTGGCTACTCATCTATGAAATGGACTGATTACTTAGCTGTCCCTGCTGGCCTTCTTTTAATTGCGGGCGGTATCTTCTATGCTTTAAAAAATATCGGCTGGGAAAAGATCTCATCCTGGAACCCTGAACCGCAAATGACTTTTCTTGCTGCCGTTAGTTTAGTCATCGGTATTAACGTTTCTCAATGGGTTATTGCCTCCGATTATACTCGCTATGCAAAACCGAAAGTAAAAGACAACGTACTCATTCCACTAGGAATCATTGCAGTAGGTTTCCCGCTATTCTATGTTGGAGCCATTATGTCCATAGGAGTAGGCGATGCTGATATTGTCAATGTCATGATGAATTTAGGTTTCCCGATCTGGGGCTTTCTCATTTTATGGTTAGCAACCTGGACGAGTCAATTAGTAAATAATTATAGTATGGGCTTGGCTTTAGCTAACATGCTAAATGTAAACTCTAATAAGGGAAGAGCACTTCTTACATTAGCTGGTACTATTGTTTCCATCGGAATAGCCTTGGCGGGGATCCTTGATTATTTTATGGACTTTTTATATATGACTGCTTTAATCTATCCAGCCATAGCTGGTGTTATGATGGCTGACTTCTTCTTTATAAGAAAACAGCAGTGGGTCGACAACAAAGGATGGAACTGGATGGCAACCATCGCATTAGCAGTAGGAACTCTGGTTGGATACTTCACACAATACGTGTATTCATTTGGATTGCCTGCCGTTCAATCCATTGTTGCTGCAGGAATTGTGTATATGATTGCTATGAAAGTTAAAGCAAGAATTGCACCTGATCACTTTACAGAGATTACTAACCAATCAGAACTTATTACTTCTGATAATTTAAAAGCTCAGTAAATGAAGAAGCTGGAATAATGTTTTTTGAGAAACTATAATACATGCAGCGTCAGACCTAAATAGGGTCCGACGCTTTTTTTATGAGTTGTTTTAGAATCAAAAGGATGTGGAAGAGTTATAAAAATCCAAAAAGGAAGTGTGATACTAGTGTCTAGAAAGAGAACACTTTCAGATGAAACTAAGATAAGTGGAACTGATAAAACATTAATCGATTTCTGGAACTGGGGATTTTCTGATTTGCTAAGCAACTCATTAAGAAGAGTATTTGCAGAGTTTTTGGTAGGAAGTGCTCTAGACAGTCTAAATCAGTCAAGAATCGAGTTGGATGCTTATGATTTAATTTATCGAGGGAAAAAGATTGAAGTAAAATCTGCAGCATATGTATAGACCTGGCATACTGACACATTTTCAAAAATCAGTTTTAACATTGGGGCAAAAAGAGAATATAGTTATACAACTAGGAAGTATAGTACAGAGATTAGAAGACACGCTGACGTTTACATCTTTTGTTTATTGAAGGAACAAGATATTGATACTCTAGATCCATTGAATGTGAGTCATTGGGAGTTTTATATTGTCCCGACTACAATCTTAGATGAGCGTTTTCCGACTCAAAAAACAATTAGTCTATCTTCTTTAAGTAAAATAGCAAAGCCGGTTAGATATTGTGAAATAAAGCCAAAGATAGATGAAATTATTTAAATATTCAATAGTGTAATGAAAATAAACATAGGGACGGTTCTGGCGATTCAACCTGATACGCCGGAACCGTCCCAATTGTTTTTTACCAGCTAAAAAAAGGCGAGTCTTTTTTGTATTTGAAGCCTGCTTCTGAAGAAATCAAACTGAGTGCCTGTCCCCATGTTCAGTAAAGCTTTACCATGCTAGGAGACAGGCAGTTATTATCTGTATCTTTTTTTTCAAAAAAAATAAGGTTGGTTGATTGGAACGTAAGGTGCGAGACTCCAGCGGGAGGCTCACCGCCCGCCCCGCGGTTCGCTAAGCATCCTGGAGCGGAAATCAACCTCTCATCACTCTTTTTTTAAAAAATCACAGGATCATAAAAAACAACAATCTTTTAGCAAAGAGCCAACTTCAAAAAAGAGCTGCCGCTTATTCGAGTAGCTCTTTCTCGTATACATTCCACTTGAAGAAGTGTCTGTCTGGCCATTCCATTGAAAGGGCTGGCACCAAGATTTCAGCATTACTCCATGTTTAACTATCCCATAAACCAAAATAAATAACTTTATAAAAAATAAAAATATGCTTTTAAATCCAAAACAATAAGTCTATTATAGTTATTAAAATTAAAAAAGGAGATTCATATGAATTCAACTATTCAAGATCAACTTCAAGTATTTAGAGAGAGTCAAAAAAACAGGGGGCGGCTGCTTATCAATTGTCCTGATCAACCGGGTATTGTGGCTGCTGTATCCAAGTTTCTGTTCCAGCATGATGCTAATATTATTGAATCGAGTCAATATTCGACAAATCCAGAGGGTGGCACCTTTTTTATACGAATCGAGTTTGAATGTCCTTGTTTACAGTCGAAGGAAGAAAAGTTGAAGAGTCAATTTAAGGAAATCGCAGAAACATTTTCAATGGAATGGAAATTAGCATTTGTTTATGAATTGAAGAAGACAGCTATTTTCGTATCAAAAGAACTTCATTGTTTACGTGAGCTGTTATGGGAATGGCAAAGTGGTGATTTGCTTACCGACATCGCTCTTATTGTGAGCAATCACGAGGAAGCAAGACAAATTGCAGAATCCTTGCATATTCCATTCTTTTACATACCAGCAAGTAAAGAAAATAGAGAGGAAGTTGAAGAAAGACAGCTGCAGCTTTTAAAAGAATTTGATATTGACTTAATCATCTTAGCAAGATATATGCAAATTTTGACGCCAGCCTTTGTTGGTGCTCATCCTTTCAAAATCATTAATATTCATCACTCTTTCCTTCCTGCATTTGTTGGTGCGAAGCCATATGATCGAGCCCATCAGCGCGGGGTAAAAATAATTGGGGCAACGTCTCATTATGTTACAAACGATCTTGACGAAGGACCAATCATTGAACAAGATATCAAGCGTGTTGACCACCGGGATCATATAGATGATCTAAAAAAGAGCGGACGTTCTATTGAACGAAGTGTTCTTGCCAGAGCGGTTAAATGGCATTTAGAAGACCGGATTATTGTTCATGAAAACAAAACAATTGTTTTTTAAGGAAAAGGAGCGGTAATGAGTGCCTGTCCCTCAGTTTAGTAATGTATTTTCTTGTGATCTGCCCCCTGTCAAGTAGACAGTGGAAATAATAAAAAAGCCTTAGGCAGCTTTAGCTCTATATCCCATAGGGCTAAGGCCTTTTAAGTGTTTTTTGTTTACTGCTGAAGATTTTACCGAAATGTAATGGGAAGAACTTGTACGACGATTAGAATAGGGATTAGCTTAGAGGCAAAATGAGATTGAGGCAGCCACGGAATCAAAATTGCATGAACAAATCCCCGATTTTCCTTTAGATGCGCTTTGGTGGGGGGGAGTTATCAGACATAACACTTATCAAATTGGACAGGTCATCTATATTCGAAAAGTCCAGGGTTCCAGGCAAAGTAAAGAGTAGAAAGAAAAGAGGACGGATACAGTGGAGCGGAAGGAATACGAATGGGTCAAAGAGAATCAAGAAGTGCTTTTGGACTTTTGCAGTAAAATGGATCCAAAAGATTTTACGTGTGAAATGGGATTCGGCTGGCAGAGTGTGCGTGACATACTTGTTCATGTAGCGAATTGTTATCATGGCTGGCTAGGATCATTTGTTTTATTAAAAACGAAGAAGCCTATCACGCCTAGAGAAAACATTCCGACAATCGGCATCGAGGAAATCAGGACACTTTTTGAACAAGCAGATGCTTATGTGTATGAAGTTTTTGAGTCATTTTCTCGAAAAATGGATGAGTCAATCGTGCAGCCTATTCCTTGGAGAGAATCAACTGAGGAGATTTCAATGACTCCTCGAAAACTGTTCATGCATACTGTCACTCACGAATACCATCACAAAGGACAGATTATGGCGATGGCCCGCCAGTTGGGGTATGAACCGCCAAATACAGATGTTCTGGGGACGAGAGACTAGATATAGATAAGAAAGGATGCCCTATGGTGCTGTTCGTAATATCAATGGGCACCCTTTGTAACTTTTAAGATTAAAATTAAAATAATCTTTCCTATTTTAGTTCTTTACTCCCGTATGCTGAATAACCCGTTCCATCGCTTGAATATGCCCCAAATGGTTTGCCTCATGAAACAACGCAAATTCAGCTAATTCACCAAAGGTTTCAAGCCCCAAAAATGGTTTAGCCAGCTTTTCATTTAACCGTTCAGCTGGAATTTGCTGGATTCGGACCAATTGATCCTTCAGCTGTATAATGAGCTCATCTGTTTCAGGTATATCACCTTTCCAATCAGCCGGCTTTGTACCATTCCCAAATAATTCAATATAGTTTGCAGGGATATGGGTCGTTTTGCGGGGAAAGCCGAAAATAAACTGTTCACAGACCGTTAATACATGGCCAATATGCCAATGGATCGTGTTGTTAAAACCGTCTGGCTGTATACTTGCTACATCCTTTGATACTGACTCGATCTTTTTGATAAAATAACCTCTTGTCTTCTCAAACTGTTTAAACACTAGTTCATTCATTCTTTTCTCCCCTTCCAAATATTCTCATCTGTTAATATACCAAAAATCCGGAAAGATTAAGAGTGTCAATGGACTGAAAAATTGATTATTGTTTTCTTTTATATACGGCGAAGGTTTAGTTTGAAATTAATAAATTTATAGTTTGTAAATGGCAGGACATTACATCCAACCAATTATAATGTCACTTACACAACGTTAAGCAAACCAGTAAGCTATTCTTTATTAAGCCGGTTGATGAAATCTGTGGGGAACATAAACCGATTCCTATACATCATTATCCGTAATCAAGGAATTAAAATTGGATCAGGATGTCGTCAATGTGAATGGTGGAGCAATCGCTCTGGGACATCCAGTTGGAACAAGTGGAGCCCGAATTAGTTATTCTCTGGTGACGGAGATGAATGAAGGGAATGTGAAATATGGTCTTGCGTCACTTTGTATCGGCGGTGGGCAAGGAATTGCGCTATTACTGGAAAAACCTTAGAATACAAACTTTATTGGTCAAATACACAGTGTGAGAATGAGAAAAGGAAAGCAGCCCCGGGAGGCTGCTTTTTGTGTGGAAGGGTTTTTCAATTTAAGATTTCAGTGTCAATCATAGAAATGCATTTATTCTGCCGGATAAAATAAAATCATACTGACACGTGCCAATGATTTCCCTGAATTATGATAGGTATGCGGTCTATCCGCTTTGAATCTGATGGAGTCACCGCTTTTTAAGGTATATTCATCGTTATTCACCCGTATGGTTATTTCTCCGTCAAAGACCACGATCAGCTCTTCGGTTCCATCGATATGCGGTTCAGCGCTAAGGTATCCTCCTTTGTCAATTTCGACGGTATACACTTCGAACCGCTTATCGTTTTCGAAAGGAAAGTAAGGGTATACCCGATACCTGTCATGATCCTCTGATAATGTCTGTATTTCCTTCTTTAAAACAACTTGAGTATCCGGCTGAGGATGATTAATCAGGGAGGTAAAAGAGATCTTTAGTCCATTTGCAATCTTCCAGATGGTTGTGATCGTAGGGCTTGAGTCCCCCCGTTCAATTTGGCCGATCATCGTTTTGCTTACTCCCGTTAATTCGGCCACCTTCTCTAAACTTAATTTTTTATTTTCCCGGTATGCTTTTAAATTTTTCGCAAGAATTAAATGGATTTCCTCCATACCTGCATTCCTTTCGTCTGTACAATATAACGCCCATAATATACAATATATAGTAAATCGCTTTATTGTCTTTTTTGTACATTATAACATACATACAAAGGAGGAAAGCAGCTGTGTCTTTATTATCTTTTTTCTTATATGTTTTTGTTACCAGCTTTACTCCAGGTCCAAACAATATTATGGCCATGGTATTCGCTAATCGGTTCGGTTTAAGAAACACTATTCGCTTTTGTTTAGGGGTAAGCGCCGGTTTCTTTGTCATTATGATACTTTGCAGCTATTTTAATCTATTGCTTCATCAATACATTCCGAGAGTTGAATTGATTATGACCATCATTGGAGTCATTTATATGCTGTTTTTGGCATTTAAGATTATGACCAGTAAATCGGATGATCCAAACCATAATGATGGGAAGCATAACGGCTTTGTAATCGGGATGCTTTTGCAATTTATTAATCCAAAGGGGATTTTATATGGGGTTACCGTTATATCAACCTTCATCCTCCCATACCACACCTCACATACGAGCCTGATTTTCTTTTCCGTCCTCCTGGCATTTGTTGGTTTCCTGAGTACCTTTTGCTGGAGTGTTTTTGGATCGATTTTTCAATCCTTCCTGGCGAAGTATAGAAATCAGTTTAATGTCATAATGGCTTTGCTCTTGGTGTATAGTGCCGGGTCGGTTCTTGTGGGGTATTTTATTCGGTAGATGTCTTAATAATGGGGTACAGCCAATAGCTGTACCCCATGCTTGTTTAAATCATTAGTTTTATTCATTTTATTTAACAGAAGTTGCCTTTATAATATAAACAAACTATTGGATACATATAAGAAATTCATAGATAAGTATTTCTCCAAAGGGGGAGTCTAATGATTACAGTCAAAGAGTTTGCAGATGTGTTAGAAGGGGATAATATTTTGCTGGTAGGCGGCAACCAAAATATAAATAAAGAAATCGCCTACCTAACAAGCATGGAGCTTACCGAAAAAACATCCCGCATGAAAGAAAAAGGCTTTGTTATGACCACGTTTCACGCTTTTAAGGATGTGAATCAAATTATAAGCCATTTAGAATGGATGCAGGAAATAGGAATAAGTGCAATTGGTTTTCATACAGCAGCATTGAAAATAATTCCGAGGGAAGTTGTTGACTACTCTAATACCCATTCTTTCCCGCTTTTTGAAATCCCCCAAGAGGTCCCATACTATAGCATCCACGAGAAATATAATCAGCTGGTAAATAAGAAGGAAAATGAACAGGCTTCGAAAATACATAGATTAAATGAAAAACTGATGGAAATTGTTCTCCTGGAAAAGGATTTAAATTCAATTGTAAAAGTGATAGGAGAATATATAAACAATGTTGTGTGCGTGTTAGATCCGTATTTTGATTTGATGGCATATTGGAAAACGAAAGAGCAAACCAGAGATGAGATTAAGCACCTGATTAATTTAATCATAAACCAGCATAAAGAGAACGTGTTAAAAGTGCGCTTCACCAATCGTGAGACGAATATATCTGTGAAGGTGGATAGCTCTCCTGATCAGAATTTCAAGGTAGCGCCGCTGTTTTCTAAGATGAACTTTCTTGGCTATCTGATCATTTGTCAAAATGGAACAGCGGATAAGTTTTCAGATGAGGTCATTAAGAATGGTATACGTGCTTTAAGCTTAGCAGCCTATAATAAAAATACTTTGCTTCACTATCAAAAGAGCAAAGATATAGAAATGCTGGAAGGTATTTTTCAAGGTGAGTCCGATGATAAAAATCTATCTGATTTTTATATGGACCTTAAGAAAGTAAGATGCATTTTCCAGGTGCAGTCCTCCTCTCCGGAAACACTTCAGTCAAAACTTCAAATGCTTTCAGAAAGTTTAATAGAAAATGAAACAAATTCCCGATTATGGATTTATAATAGAAAAATTGTCGGGGTGATCGATTCGATATTAGACAGAGAGAGGGTAGCGGCTATTCTGACCGACTACCCTGGAATCCGAATCGGCGTAAGTGCCATAGAGGAGGTGAACCATTGCAGTAAAATTAAAGCTATGTATGACCAATCATCAATAGGGTTACTGCATGGCCAAATTCATGATGCGCAATTGGTGTTTTGGAATGAGATGGGGATTGAAAAAATCGCCTACAATTTACAATCCCATCATTTGTTTCAAAACTTTGATGAAGAATTACTGGGTCCATTGATTGCCTATGATCAGGAAAAGAATGCTTCATTAACCGAGACACTTTATACATACTTAAAACACTTTTTCAATCTCCAAAAGTCGAGCAGTGAATTATTTGTGCATCCAAACACGGTAAAATACCGCCTGCAGAAAATAACCGAATTAATGCAGGTGGATATTCAAAATCCATCCCATTATTCAATGCTCATGATGGCCTTTTCCATATACAGATTTAAACAAAAAGCAGATCGATTTCAATAGAATTGTTTAAAAGGGACAAATTACTGTCTCTTTTTTGTTTGTAGTATACAATGATAAATAATCTTTCTATTGTTATGATTTTGAATAATCACACAATAGGAGGGCTTCGAAATGCCAGCAGACACAAAATGGATCTTAAAAGGTGGCAGCATTATTGACGGACTAAATGATGAGGTGGTTGAGAATTCGTACATCAAGGTTGAAGACGGAAGAATAACTGAGGTCAAAGAAGGGGAGCCAGGTGATACAGAAGGGTTTGAAGTCATTGATTGCACCGGAAAATATATCCTTCCCGGTCTGATTGACTGCCATGTGCATCTCGTTTGGAATGGCAGTGCAGACCCGCAATCCCTCATAAAGAATGAAGAGAATGACAGAATCGCTTTGGAAGCCTACAAGCATGCATTGGATACTCTGAAATTAGGCGTCACTACGGTCAGGGATTTGGGTGCACCTGATCGAACCGTATTGCATGTAAGAAATGTCATTGATTCCGGCTTGCTTTCAGGGCCTACCATTATTGCTGCTGGTGCACCTATTTGTATGACAGGCGGACATGTCTATTATTTAGGCTATGAATCGGATGGGCCGGATGAAGTCCGCAAGAATACAAGAAGGGTGCTCAAGGAAGGGGCAGACCTGGTGAAAGTCATGGCAACCGGCGGTATTTATACCAAAGGGGAAGAGCCCGGTTCAGTTCAATTAACAATAGAGGAACTGAGTGCTGCAAAAGAAGAGGCTCTAAAGAAAAATAAGAAGGTCTCTGCTCATGCAGATGGAATTGAGGGGATCATGAATTGTTTAGAGGTCGGGATTGACACAATCGAGCATGGAATTTACGCAGATCGTCAGGCTCTTGAAATCATGAAAAATCAGGGAACCTTTTTGGTGCCGACAATGGCTGTCATGAGACAGCTTATAAGCAGCCCGGACATTCCGGCATACGCTCTTGAAAAAGCGAAGCAAGTTGTGGGACCGCATTTCTCCATGCTGCAGGAGGCTGTTCAAATCGGAGTGAAGATTGCAACAGGAACTGATTGTGGCTCTCCATTAACCCCGCCCCGCTATTATTATGATGAATTAGCGATAATGCATGAAGCGGGAATGTCGGAAATGGAAGTCATTAAAGCATCAACGAGTGTTGCAGCTGAATGTCTCGGAATTGAAGATCAGCGCGGCAGTATTTCTCCAGGAAAGTTCGCGGATTTGCTGATTGCAGACAGCAATCCGCTGAATGATTTAAATAGTTTGCGAGGAGACAAGCTTGTGATGAAAAATGGTGTTTTGGTCAACTAACGTACAACTATAGTGTCATGGATCCTGTAAGCTGTAACGGGGCTCTGTGATTGTGGAGTCTCCCTTGGATACATGCCTCCTAAAAGAATATTCATTAGGAAACATGGATCACTGTTTCAAGATTAAATCTGCATTAAGCTTCCACACAGCCTTATATAAAAATAGTAAAAGGAGTGAGCTTATTGAACATTTATTTAGTTGCAGTTGTGATTTATCTGGTTTTCATGGCGTTAATTGGTGTGTATTTCGCAAAAAAATCGGTGAAAAACAGTGATGATTTCATGGTTGCAGGACGAAGCCTGCCTCTGTTCGTCGTCATGGGTACTCTTCTTGCAACGTTTGTTGGATCTGGAACTGTAGTCGGCGGAGCAAGCTTTATTTACCAATACGGACCGTTTGCCGCTATTTTCAATCTGTCAGGCGGAATTGTTGGAGCTATTATTTTATATTTTATCGCTTCTAAAATCCGCCAGATTGAAATCTATACAGTACCAGATCTTTTGGAACGGCGCTTTGGAAAAGCAGCTCTTTATATATCATCCGTTATTATCATCTTTGCCTTTGTCGGAATCACAGCCTACCAGTTTACAGGCGGAGCCTATGTGCTGCAATTAACCACAGGCATTCCACTGGAAATAGGAGCCATCATTATGTGTGCACTGGTTATCTTCTTAACGGTAAGCGGCGGGCTATTTTCAGTTGCGTATACGGATGCACTTAGTGCCATTTTAATTATTATTGGCTTTCTTTTCGGGGTTCCCTTTGCACTGAATGCTGTTGGGGGATTTGAAGGATTATCTCTATCTTTGCCTGAAATAAATAAGTCCTGGAATGGCGGCTTATCATTTCCTCAGCTTCTTGGCTTCTTCCTGCCTTTGTTTTTACTTGTTCTAGGTGATCAAAACATGTATCAGCGATTTTCCGCTGCGAAAGATCCGGACGTAGCCCGGAAATCCACTATCGGCTTTTTTGTTGGCAGTGTGTTTGTCATTAGTTTAACCATCATCTTAGCAACTACCTCGATTGTACTTTTTCCAGAAATCAAGCCTGATACAGCTATACTATCGCTAGCGATTGATGGTGTACCTTTAGTAATCGGGTTGCTCATACTCTGTTCAGCGGTTGCTTTTATTATTACAACAGCTACTTCTTACCTTTTATCAGCATCAGGAAATATTGTCAGTGACTTAATCCAGCGTTCAAGTAAAAGCAAGCTGTCCGAAAGCAAACTTCTATGGTACAACCGTGTGATAGTCGTGGTTTTAGGGGTCCTTGCGTATGTGTTAGGGCAATTCTTCCCAAGCGTCCTTGCCATCCAAATGTATTCCTATACAATGTACGGCGCGTCTTTAACTCCTGCCATTCTTGCAACCGTATTATGGAAGAATGCAACAAAAGCAGGCGTAATCAGCTCCATGATTGTGGGTGGTTCTGCAACGATGATCTGGGAAATCGGTCTTGACCGGCCTTTAGATTGGAATAGTGTCCTGTTTGCCTTGCCATTGTCCGTTTTAACCCTCATCATTGTCAGTTTGGCAACGAGAAATAAAAACGTCACAACAGACCTCACTGCTGATCATACAAGCTAATATGACTTTAAAAAGGAGTTGGAAAGCGTGGATTCAGCGAAACGAATCAATCGATTACAAGAGTATATGAAAGAACGGGCAATATCTGCCGTATTTGTCTTTAATCCTGACCATCAATTTTATTTAACAAATTTCAAAGCTTTAATTTATTCACGGCCAATCATCTTTTATTTACAGGAAAAGACAGCCATGATTGTACCTGGTCTGGAAGAAACCCATGCATTGGAACATTCACACGCAGATGATGTGCTGGTCTATTATGAACATCCTGGTGCCGGCAGGGATGAGACTTCGCATATGGAACATATACGTGCATTGTTAAAACAAAGTCCAGATTCATCAAGAATTGGTGTGGATTTAGCCTTCATTCCGGGTGAGGTTCTTCTCTATCTGCAGCAATCAGGCTATCAGGTGGTTGACATCGGGCAATTCATTTATCATATGCGATTTATCAAAGATGATGAAGAAATTCACATGCTGGAGCAGGCAGGACAATTAGTGAACCTGGCAGTAAGCAAGTCATTAGCGCAAATTCAAGCGGGTATAACAGAAATGGAAATTGATGCAGCGGGAAATGCGGCACTGTTTGAAGCAACTGCTGCACAATATCCGGATTCGGTTATTGATGTAGTGGTTATGTCACCTTCCGGCTTAAAACGAAGCATTATGCCGCACGTCTTCTCCAATACAAGAAAAATTGAAGCGGGAGATGTCATTATTCACAGCAGGCAAGTCGGGCTAAATGGATATCGTGCCGAATTAGAGAGAACCGTCATTGTCGGAAAGCCAACAGCCCAACAGGAAAAGGCCTTTCAAGCTGCAATAGAAGCACAGCAGCGTGCGATTGATTTTATTAAACCAGGTGTGAAATTTTCAGAGGTAGATGGAGTTGCCCGTGAAGTGTTTGAAAGGGCGGGACTTGAGAAATATGCGATTCACCGCACTGGACATGGAATAGGTGTATCGGCACATGAGCAGCCATTTTTGCGTTATGACCATCATGATGTGGTAGAGGAAGGAATGGCTTTCTCAATCGAACCTGGGATTTATATACCGGAGGTTGGCGGTTTCAGACACTCTGATACTGTTCTGATTACATCTGATGGATGCCGATTAATCACAGAATACCCGCGTGATATGGAGTCCCTGCTTTATTAACTTAAATATCAAACTTGAAAGGGAGAAGTATCACACTTCTTCCTTTTGAAATGATAGGAGGAACATGCGATGGAGTTTGTGATTTCGAATGTGCAGCTGTTGTATGGGGAAGAATTGGATTGTAAAAAGGGGTTAGCTGTTTGGATAAAAGATGGTTTGATCAAGGATATATTCCCTGAATCCAAACTGCCAGCCGGCGTAAAGGTCATCGATGGAAATGGAGGATTTCTCGCTCCAGGCTTAATAGATTTACATATTCATATGATGTGGGACGGTTCATTAAATCCAGTTCAAACCTCTGAAACAGAAGGCTATGAACAGATGCTGATAAGGGCCGTTGCTAATTGTCAAACCTATCTTCAGCACGGTATAACAACTGTCAGGGACATTGGCTCCATTGATGACATTGCGCTGCATGTGGCAAAAGGGATCAAAAGGGGGCTTATTCCAGGACCTGATGTCATTGCCAGCGGAAAAACAATAACCATGACAGGCGGGCATGATCCGTTCTGGGCAAGATTTGTCGATGGGAAGGATGAGGCATTAAAAGGAGTACGCGAACAAATTTTTAAGGGTGCTGAAGTAATTAAAGTAAGTGCAACCGGCGGGGTCTATGGAAGAATAGAAGGTGAACAGGTCGGCCATGCAGAGCTTAGCTTGGAAGAGCAGGAAGTCATCTGTAAAGAGGCACACCGTTTTGGACTTAAAGTGGCGTCCCATGCGATTGGCCGTGAGGGAATACTTAATTCGGTTCTTGCTGGTGTGGATACAATTGAGCATGGTCATTTTCTGGATGATGAATTGGCTGCCTTAATGGAAGAACGGAAAACCGCCTGGATTCCGACATTGTTCGTCTACAAGCAAATTGCAACACAGGATGGGATTCCTTCTTATGCAAGAGACAAAGCTGAGGAAATTGTCAGCATTCACCGAAATGCATTTGAAACCTATTTTAACCGGAATATTTTAATTGGAGCCGGTTCAGATGCGGGTTCACCATGCACCTCTCACCGGGCGCTGCTGGATGAATTGTATACCATGAATGAGATTGTTCCTGATGCGAAAAAAGTGCTAAAAACAGCTACCGTTAATGCAGGGAAAATATTAGGACGTAACGTTGGGCAAATTAAAGAGGGATACAGGGCAAATCTGATTTTGCTTAAGGAAAATCCAGTTGATTGCCTAAATAATTTAGAATGCATAGAAATGGTTGTTGTGAGAGGAGAACCAGACGGTAAGAATTGCTGCTAAGAAGTTATGGTTAAAGAGGCAGGGGATGAATAACAGGCAGCCGTACGGTGGCAGCTTTCGCCACAGGGAGCTGCCTTTCTTCTATGGTGCATTCCCGAAAAATTCATCTATAATTTCCGTCATTAGCGCATAACCAATTAGGATCATAGGCAAAAAATTAATTAGTAAGGCCAAAATCCTTTTAGATAATTGTTCTTTACTGAACATAGAAACGATGCTCAATGGTATGGCAAACACGGAACCAAGAAAGGCAAGAATAACAAATACCCGCAGTATAGAATCCAGATTCTCGCCTGATGTTACTGATAATATCAATAAAGAAATTAGCCATATAATGACATTCACGATGGCTATCCTAAATGAAATGAAAGTAAATACCTTCAGCTCTTTCCTTCGCAAATATTTCACCTTCTTTTAAGCTCTTCATTTATGTAAGTTAAACCATTTAAATTTAATTGATAAGAGAGGGACTAATTGCATGTTTTTCCAGCCTGCGTTACATACTAAGTTATCATCATTTTAGGCGGGAATCAGCTTATGAAATTCTTTCGGAAATACATGAAACAGCCGAATTCAACTCAGCAGCATAATCATCATAATCTGATTAGTTCAGAATTAATGGCAAATATAGAAAAAGTTCAGTCAATCTTTTGTGAGACACCTGACCTGGTTGTGCGGAATTTCGTCATAAAATCATCTCAGAGGCGTGCTGCAATCATATACTTGAGTGGAATAACTGATAGTCAGGCGATTTATAATCATGTGTTAAAACCACTTCTATTTGAAAACGGCAACAATCATAACGAAAATGATTTCAGGGTATCACTGGGTCAAATAAAAGAATCGAAACTGATGTATGAGATTGAAAGTGCGATTCTAAATGGCGAATGCGTCCTGTTTGTTGAAAATGGAACAAGGGCCTTCATTTATAATACGCCTCTTTTTCCTAAAAGATCTATTGAAGAATCCCCAATAGAATCTTCCTTGCTGGGTGCCCATGTGGGATTCACAGAAGCCGTGGGAGATAATGTAGCGTTAATACGTAATTATATTCACAACAGGGAATTAAAGATAAAAGAAATCACAGTTGGAAAAAGGGGAAAATCGAAGCTATCCATCCTTTATCTGGCAGATGTGGTTAATCAAGAGGTGTTGAAGGAGCTTGAAGATCGGATCAAGATAATCGATGTCGATGCTGTAATGAATGCAGGTGCGCTGGCAGAATACATCGAGGATGATCCTTATTCTCCTTTTCCGCAGCTGTTAGTGACAGAACGCCCTGATTTTGCGGCTTCGGAAATTTTACAGGGACGAATCGTCACCGTTGTTGACCGTTCACCAAGTGTCATAATCGGCCCGGCAACATTTGATTCTTTTTTCAAGACCATTGATGATTACAGTGCGCGCTGGATGGTTGCCACTTTTATTCGGCTGATGAGATACTTCGGTTTCTTTATCGCCATATTTCTGCCGGCAGTCTATATCGCAATCATATCTTTTCATGTTGATATCATTCCTTTAAAGCTTCTATTGTCACTGGGCGAATCACGAGAGAGGATTCCCTTTCCGCCTTATATTGAGGCATTTATTATGGAGCTCACTCTGGAAATGCTTAGGGAAGCGGGGATCCGGCTACCAGCCCGGATTGGCCAGACGGTTGGCATTGTTGGAGGTATCGTCATTGGCCAAGCAGCAGTAGAAGCAGGGATTGTCAGCAATATCATGGTGATTGTTGTGGCTTTGACAGCCATAGCTTCTTTTATTATTCCTAATTATGAAATGGGGTCTGCCATTCGGATCATTCGGTTCCCCATGATGATTATTGCTTCGTTTTTTGGATTTGTAGGAATTATAGTTGGTTTCATGATGATCATTGCGCATTTCATTTCGCTTGAATCTTTGGGGATGCCGTATGGAAGTCCCTTTGCCCCTTTAAGCTTTCAGGATTGGAAGGATGCATTAATCCGGCTGCCTCAGTGGTCGATTCAAAAACGGCCTTTAAATACAGGAGCCATTCAATTGAAAAAGGCAAATCCCAACCGCCCGGAAGGTGAAGAAACGTGATAAGTAAAAATAAAATTACCTTAAAGCAATACATTTTTTTGATTCATGGTGTTCAAATGGGGGTTGGAGCATTAACACTGCCGCGTGAATTAGCTGAAAAGGCTGGGACGGATGGCTGGATTTCCATCATTGTCTGCTGGTTCCTTGCGACTTTGGCCAGTTTAATCATCATACAGATTATGAAGAGAAATCCGGACGGAACGATTCTGGATCTTTTAGAACGTTATTTTGGAAAATGGATTGGAAGCGCAGGAACCATTCTCTTTGCATTGTATTTTGCTTTATTAGCCAATGTAATTTTTATTCGCGAGGCTCTTTTTATCCAGGCGTGGATTCTGCCCGGTGCCGAAGTGTATATGTTAATTTTGCTATTATCCGTTCCAAGCTATTTGATTGTCCGGAAAAACGTCAGTATATTAGGCAGGTATAGTGAGTTCGTTTTTTTCATGACATTGTGGACTATCATTATCTATCTATTGCCTTTGAAATATGCCAGCTGGCTCCATTTGCTTCCCGTCTTTAAGGAGGGGATAAAGCCCATTATTTCTGGTGTAAACACAGCTGTATTTTCATTTTTGGGTTTTGAAATTGCATTCTTTCTCTATCCCTTTTTACAAAAGAAAGAGAGAGCCTCCATGGGTATTGTGATTGCTAATACACTCTCATTGGTTGCCTTTTTGATGATAACCCTGGCAGCGTTTGCCTTTTACAGCCCTGATGAAATTATCATATATAACGAACCTATGCTTGAAATGTTAAAGGTTATCGAGCTTCGATTTATAGAAAGACTGGAAATTGTGTTTTTTTCCTTTTATTTATTTGTGATGTCTACAACAGTCCTCCCATACATGTTTATGACCGTATATTGTACAAGCCAGCTTGCTGGAAAACACGATCATCGGAGACATTTAGCATGGTTTTTGATTATAGAATTTGTATTTGTGGTGTTTTTTCCTCCAAGCTTCGAAAGAAATACAATGCTTAAACATGTGTCAGAAATGGCAGGTTTACTCGTCGCCTTTGTTTTTCCTCTATGCTTATGGGGATATGTCTGGCTGCATGGAATTTTTAAAAGGAGGCCAATCTCATGAACCGCTGGTTTCTGCCCCTTCTTATTGTTTTTCTTGTCGCCATGCTATCAGGCTGCGGAAGAAATATCCCGCTGGAAGATTTAACGATTGCTTTGATTCTTGGTATTGATTTAGATGAGGAAAATAATCTGATCATTTCAGAATCAAGTCCCGTGTTTAATAAGGAGGCTAAAAAAAATGCTGAAACTTATCAAACCGAAACAAAATCCATACGGGAGTCGAGGAGATATTTTGATTCCCTGTCAACCGGAAAGGTGACGGCGGCGAAAATTCAAGTCCTGCTGATTGGAAAACGGATATTGGAACATGAAGATTGGTTTTCAATCCTTGATACGGTATACCGCAACCCGGCCTTTTCCATCAACACAAGAGTCATAGTGGTGGATGGTCCAGTGTCTAACGTTATGTTTTATGAAGCGAAGGATAAACCGCAGTTATCCCTATATTTGAAGGGAGTGGTCGATAATAATATTGATCGAACGAGAACAGTCATTGCCACACTCCAAACACTTCATAGGCAAATGTACGAAAAAGGGATTACACCATCACTGTCGGAAATAAAAAAAGACAGCGATATTAAATTAACTGGCGTAACATTATTGGATAAAAAAGGGAAGTATGTTGATACGCTCAGTATTCAAGATTCATCACTTCTGGTTTTATTAAAGGATGAACAGAAGGAAGAATTGACCCTCTCGCTGCCAATGACAAAGCTAAATGAGGAACCAGGCATTTTTCACAGGAATGAGTTGAGTCTGGATGTTGTAAAGGCAAACATTAAAGTCATAACATCTTATGAACAAGGAAAATTTCATTTCAACTATAAAATTAAATTGGCAGTAAATATCATTGAACGTTTATTTCCTGCAGGGAGTGTAAAGGAAAAGGAGCTGCAGAAGATGATTGAGAATGAATTGACATCCAGATTTGAGGATGTGATTAAGAAAATCCAGGAAAACAAAATTGATCCAATCGGACTCGGTATTCATGCAAGAGCCTTTCAATATGAACAATATAAAAAAGTTGAAGGGCATTGGGGCGAAGCACTTGCGGATTCAAACATTGATGTTACCGTAGACGTTACGATAAAATCAACTGGTGCTATAAGGTAAAAAGGAATATCCTCAGAGGTTTGACCCTTTTGTAGATATCTTGCATTCATCACTCAAATCATCTCTTAAAAAAAAGCCTAATTTTCGCACACTGAGAATTAGGCTTTTTAAAAAGAGTTAATGTTATGTATGAGCTTCTCCCTATTCTCCATTTTCCTTCCCAGCCCCCTGACAAGCCGGAAATGAGTGCCTGTCCCTCAGTGCATAATTTACCAACCTTTAGACATACACCATTCCCGTTACTCCTCAGACTTAAGAATCATTTTGATGACAATAAACTGTCATTTTTTAATATTGTATTGATAGTTATCTGTCTTAATGATAATATTTCCAGTACATCATGAAAAGGCTTCCAATTAAAAAGTTCGGATTATTCTAACAGCGGAGGTGAAATCTAAGTTTAGTATGAGATGTAGTGAGGGCAAGAATTTTTACAGGTTAAAAGAAATATAGAAAAGAGGAGAGGTTTCCTTGGTTAAAAAGATCTGGATTGCAGTAGTTTCTTGTGCAATGCTGCTGTCAATTTGTTTTACAGGACAGTCAGCATTTGCAGAAAGTTTCAAGCCAGTAGTAGAGGTCAAAAATCAAACAATTGAAAATGGATACTTCACTAATTTAAATGACAAAGCAGATACCTTAAATACACTGGATCAAGGAACCATTATAGTGAGATTCCAGCAGACGGGCACTTCCATCATGTCCCTGTTTTCATTAAGCAATAATACGGTTAATGATGGTCATTTTCATCTTTATGTGTCTCCTTCAGGAGTTGGGAGTGAGAACCGATTTGAGAAACCTGGTGAAACAAAGAGTAATACTCATATCAGTGCATCCGTTCCGGTAAAAGCTAATGAAATACACACTCTTGCCATGGTGGTTGATAAGGATCAGGGTTATAAGTATTTCCTTGATGGAAAACTGATCAAAGAAGATACCACTTCACCCCGAAAATTCCTTAGCAATATCTATAATCCAAATAGTGCCCAACTGGGCCAAACCGAAAGAGCTTCAGGGAATACTTACCCATTCAATGGGAATATCGACTTTGTGAAAATTTACAGTGAACCATTATCCAATGAATATTTAACAGCTATTACTGGTGAAACCAAAGCGGAGCCTTTAGTAAACCCATTACCTGAAACAGCTCTTATTTCAGATCCAAAAAGCTTGTTCTATCCAGGTTTTATGGATTCTAATAACTACCGTATACCTGCTCTGTACAGCACAGAAAAAGGGACACTTATTGCTGGTATTGACAGAAGAGTTGTTCATGGCGGAGATTCACCTAATAATATCGATGCTGCCATTCGCAGAAGTTTCGATAGCGGTAAAACATGGGAGCAGGATGGGATCATGATAAATGACTATCCGGATCAGGCTTCAAACATTGATTTGTCATTCGTTCAAGATCATTCCAATGACCGTATCTTTGCTTTGGTAGATGGTTTTCCGCATGGAGCAGGACTGATGGGCGGCTTTGGAAACAACGCCTATGAAGGAACAGGATTTAAAACAATCGATGGCAAGAAATACTTGTATCTGCTTGATAAAGAAAATAATGAATATACTGTGAGAGAAGATGGTAAGGTGTATGATGCATCTGGCCAAATAACAGCCTATTCAGTAGATGAAAAAAGGAATCTATACGAAAACGGGCAAAAGATTGATAACTATTTTAGTTCAACTTCTCCATTAAAGGCTTATAAAACATCCTACTTGGAGCTTTACTATAGTGATGATGAAGGTGAATCCTGGACAGGGCCGATTGACTTGAATGATGAGACAAAAGAAGAATGGATGATCTTCCTTGGTACTGGCCCTGGAAATGGGATTCAATTAGAAAATGGTCCTCATGCAGGCAGACTTGTTTTCCCTGTCTATTTCCTAAATGAAAATAAAAAGCAGGCAAGTGCCGTTATTTACAGTGATGATCATGGGCAGACATGGAAACGCGGGGAATCACCGAATGAAGGAAGAGATGTTGGAAACGGGCAAACAATCAATGAAAAGACTTTTACAAATTCAGCTCATGAAATAACGGAATCTCAGGTTGTTGAAATGCCAGATGGCCAGCTCAAATTATTTATGAGAAATTTTTCAGGATATGCCCAAATTGCAACAAGCTTTGACGGCGGAGAAACATGGCATCCCGAGGTGATAACTGAAACTGCACTCGTTGCGCCGTATAGTCAGATGTCTGCCATTCGTTATAATGGGCAAATTGATGGAAAAGAAGCGGTCATTTTCTCCAGTGCAAATGATTCCACCAGCCGTATTAATGGAACGGTGCGCGTGGGGTTAATTGAGGAAAATGGCAAGTATGAGAACGGACGTACAAAATACAGCTTTAATTGGAAGTATCAGCAGCTTATAAAAGAAGGCCATTACGGTTACTCCAGCTTAGCGCAGCTGTCTGATGGCAATATAGGGTTATTTTATGAAGGCACCTCCAATACGAATATGGATTTTATTCGATTTAACACGGATTTCTTAAAATGGGACAAGTACTTGGAATCTCCTGATCCACAGATTACCAGCTTTGAAGTCATTCCAAATCAGAAAGATAAATATCGAAAAAAAGATAAAATTAAAGTTGAAGTTGGCTTTGATGGATATACCATGCTTATGGGAGCGAAACGTTTACACGGTAAACTTGGTGATTTCGATGTAAGCTTTGACCTTGTTGAGGAAAAAGGAACAGACCGCTTTATTTTTGAAAGCTCAGTGCCAGAGAAGCTAAAAAAAGGAACTTACACCATCAGCCTGAACTTCGATGATTCTTTATCGGTTTACAATGTGTATGGAAAGAAGTTTCCAAAAGGGACAGAACAAGACGCACTGACAGATCAAATTATCGTTAAATAATGATCCGGAACAGTTGCAGGAGAGCATTTTCCCTGCAGCTGTTCTCCCTATCTATATGCTATTGCGGCGAATGACCATTCATGGAGGAGATCGGATGAAGAAGAAGGTTTTAGTGTTTGCACTTACAGTTATGCTGGTGGCAGGCGGGAATATGTGGACGAAAGCCGAAGCTCACAATAACCATAAAAAATCTGCAGATAAAATAACATGGGAGCACGGAGGAGAGCTGGAACCACAAAAGGGATTTGAAGAGAATCTTGGAACGGCAGGAGTATTATCCGGCTCTTATAAAAACTTTGTCATCGTCGGAGGAGGAGCAAATTTTCCTTATGAGACAGTTTTAAATGGAGGAGAGAAGAAACATTATCCAGATATCTATGTGTTAGAAAAAGATAAAAATGAGTTAAGACTGGTTGAACATACAACACTTGATCATGAAATAGGCTATGGATCTTCTATTACGACAGATAAAGGCGTTTATTATATTGGCGGAAGTCCAAATAAAGAGTATGCCGACGATATATTACTCCTGACGGTTGATAAAAATAAAAAATTGAAAACAAAAAAAATCGGTGATTTACCGTTTACCATAAGCGACGGTATTGCTGTTGAAAAGGATGGAAAATTATATATTGGACTTGGAAAACAAAATGGTAAAGACAGCAATAAATTATTTGAATATGATTTAAGTACTTCTAAAACGAAAGAATTAGCCCCTATACCAGGAGAAGGCTCAAGGAATCAAAGTATAGCTCAATTACTAAATGGAAATCTATATGTATTTAGCGGCGGGGGGACAACTGCCTATACAGATGGATATAAATATAATATTAAAAAAAATTCCTGGACGAAGGTTTCTTCAGTTAAGGCTGCTGACAAAGAAATTTCATTGTTAGGAGCAAGTTCAGTAAAATTAAATCAGGATGAGATGCTGGTAATTGGCGGATTTAATAAAGAAATATATGATGATGCAGTGAAAAATTTAAGTACGTTAACAGGAGAAGCATTGGCAGAGTTTAGAATGAAATACTTTAATGCCGATCCGTATGAGTTGAAATGGAATAAAGAAATATTAATCTATAATGCCAAAAAAGACACTTGGAGAACGATAGGAAAGATTCCTTTTGATGCTCCATGCGGTGCAGGCTTAGTATTAATGGACAAACATATTTTTTCCATTAATGGGGAAATAAAACCCGGTGTAAGAACGAATGCTATTTTTTCAGGGACAATACTAAACCATTAATTCAGCTGGATATTTTTGCAGCAGTTCTTAAAAGCCTAATCTTCCAGAATTGGGAATTAGGCTTTTTATAAAAAATGGATGATGCTTTCCGCTAATTGTTCGCCATTAATAGATTTTTAATATAAACACTTTACAGATAGAATTAACTATGTTAAATTCTATTTATCAAAGGATTCTGAAATTTCAAAAAGATGGTGTAAGTGAATGAGTTGGACTGCTGGCCCATTTAAACAGGAACTTATCAAAGATTATAACAATATCAATCTTCTTTTGTTTAACATTGGCGTCAAAAGTCAAAGAGTCGAGTTTTTGGGGGATAAGATATTAATTTTCGCCTATCATAAGAGAATTCCATCTCTTAAACATCTGGACGAGATTAATCGCTTTGTAACCCGTATGACTGACATTGCCATCATAGATAGTTATAAGGAACATTTAAGGAATGTCCTGGAAGAAAAATATGGGATGAAGGTACTTTCTATATTAAAAGACTATGATCCCGTTACTGAACTATCAGGAACTATCATTACCCTGGATCGGGATACAAGTGCCTATATTTCCAGGTAATTAAATAATGGTGACTGGTCCAATGAACTCTTAAGAGTGCATAAAAACCGTCAGTACAAGCTTTCAGACTAGCGTCTGTTTGTTTTGTGCTGACGGTTTTTTTTATAAAAAAAATAGAGGAGGCAGCAACATTATGAAAACAGTAGAAGATGTATTAATTGCGCTGGATGAGCTGACAGGAGGAAGAGTGATTAAAACTCTAAATGACATTACGAGAGGTGAGCATCCCTTTGTTATCATGAAATCCTCCAACATTCCCGGGAAAGAGATCATTGAAACGCCTGGTCTTGTTTATGGTGAAATGAAGAAAGAAGTAAAAAAAGTAGCAGTTGCTATGACAATGACAGAAGGATCTATCGAACTTGCCGGCGCTACTGGTGTCGATGCCATTGTTGCTCATCATCCCATAGCTGAAGCAGCTAATTCAGGTGGAGTAATCTTGAAAAACTATCTGGATTTGTATAATGTCGCTGCATTTGAACTGCATGAAGCTTTCCATGGATTACATCCTGGCATTCCTTTTTTGCATGGCCATCAGGTATACCGGACAGAGGTTTCTTATGGAGGAGTACACGGAAATATTTTATATGCAGGGAAAGTACTCCCTGAGGTGAAAACGCTGGGGGATATTTTAACACGGCTGGACAATTTTATGGGTCTGAGAGATGAAGAGGAACTGTTACATACTGAAAAGGAAATACGCCATAGTTCATCTCTGTGTGAAACGAGTATAGTGACACGCGGAAGAATTGTTCATGGAGAAGAGACCAGCCCCGTGAACAATATTGTGCACATTTTCCCGCATACGGGATTTTCTCCTGAACATTTGCGTCAAGCCATCCAGGAACACCCGGAGGCAGACACAGTTCTCGCTTCCATTAGCCGTGTTTATGATGGACATCCACTTATCGAAACAGCTAAGGAGTTAGGACTAAATTTTATTATCGGAAATTGCCATGTGTTAGAAATACTTGAAAATGGTTTACCTTTAGCTTACGCCTTAGACAGACTGCTGCCTGATGTTGAAGTTGTTGTTTTTCGGGAACGTGTGACAAGCATATCCCTAAATGAAATGGGATCACCTCATTTAAAGAAATATGCAGAAGAAATGGCTGAGGGTTATCTATTGAAAAAAACGGCTGTCCAAACAGTATAAAAAAGGAGTGCAGGCAGATGAGCGAGGTTAAATCGTTAGTACAAGAAAATATAGAAATAGAAGATAATAGTGTCCCGATTCCTTTAACTCGGAAATGGACACGAATCGAAGCAGTCGGTCTTGGTTTAGTCATTATTTCACTGCTGGTACTGTTAATCACGCCAGGTACATTAGCAGGGTTATTTACTTCCATTGTCGATCAGGTTTTCCCGGTTATTGTAGAGATATTTTTAACCGGCACGGTAGGAGTTTCCATTATTGTTAGTGTCATTATTGGCCGGGTGCTGGAAAGGCTGGGATTTACGGATGCATTGATCCGGATATTCATTCCTGTTACAAAGCTGATGAAAGTGAATTCAGCTGTTATCATTCCAAGTATATATAATATTCTTGGTGACATAAATGCTGCCGGAAAAATTGCCGGACCGATCTTAATCCGTTCGGGAGCAACAAAAGCAGAGCAGAAAATAGCGGTAGCAACCATGGTTCAATCCCAGCAGTCTTTTGCTACATTTATGTTAGGCATGGTTGCTTTAACGGCAGTAGGGGCCAATGCCTTTGCAGTGGTCGTGCTGGCTGTTTTCATGCCCGTCATTGTGGTCCCGTTCCTGCTTTCTAAAACCATTTATCGGGATACGAAAGCTGTCCAAATTGCAAAACTGCCTCAATTTACGCCGAAGACTGGCTTTTTACCCACTTTGTTTAATGGAGCCAGGGAGGGAGCAGAGCTTTTATTCCTTCTCATTATTCCGGCTGCCGCAGTCGTGTTTGCTGCAATTGGCGTTTTGGATTACATCGGCATTTGGTCAAAATTTGAATCCGGACTGTCAGCCGTTTTGTTAGCTCTAAATATTCATCCTGAGACCGGAATTCTCTCTATTTTGGCAAGTCCGGCGCTGGCCATGGCCCAGTTATCGGAAGTTGCTGGTTCTTTGGATCCGCGTTTGGTCATCGGATCATTCGTATTAGCTTCATCCGGCTTGCCTTTGTCTACAATCTTTGGTCAAATTCCGGTTATATGGGCAGCTAATTCTGACCTTAGTGAAAAGGAGGCAATGGGAGCGGCTGTATTAGGAATCGTCATGCGTATATTGACAGCCTTCTTGATTGTTTATTTCTTAACACCTATCTTAGTTTAATATTCAGAGCCAAGGTCTAAATTTTACCCAGTAAAAAAGAAAGATCAATTAAATATTGATCTGGAGGGATCCTTTCAAATGATTGGGGATCCAGGTGGAGTTCTGTTTTTCTTAAAAGATTGTTTTCCTTGCTCCATAAGAAAAGAACGGCCGTTTGATGAATGGGTTCCATAATCCCTTTCATCGGCGCAAGAAGTTCAATTTTAAGATCATCCAGGGGAAAGTCAGGCCGGCAAATAAGCTTACAAGGTGCTGTCTGTAAGGGTTCATAGTGATTTATTGTATGATCAGACAGATGGTGGATCCTCCCGGTAGCTGCAATTCTTTTATCAGGGAGGATCAGTCCAGATTCATGATAGATATCTCTTCCGATGGAGGAAGGGATCTTTTTCTTGTTCCATAAAATGGACATCGAAAAAGTGTGGCCAGGCAAAATCGTCCATGCTCTTTTGGCTATCAGTTCAAATCCGATAAAGGACATGGCTATCCCTCTTTCCTGTTGCTCGATACTGATGTTTATGCTCGAGGATGAAAAAATATCTGCTATATCTCCATCAATTATTTATGATAGCTATTACACACGAATCCTCTTTTTGGCATGTTAAGCTCAAGATAGCTGAGCTGACATATGCAAAAAAAAGCGGTGAATGCAGTTTTCCGCTGTTTTTTCATAAAGCACCAATTCATTTAAAATTATAACCGTATAAAATTTCATTTATATTAAAACGATATTCCGATGGTAATTTATCAATTTCACGCGAAACCTCTGCCCTAAGACTATTTCTGCCTTTAATAATAATTTCATTTTTCTTTATATGTATTTTCCCTAAACTATAGGGTGCATAATATATATCTAATTTATCTATATCTGCGATTCCAGTCTTATTAGTATTTATTTCTGTTAATCTCAATTTAAATACAGCCTTTGTAAGATGGCTGTGTGGAACATGGTAAACGATTTTCACAAGATAATCTTTATTTTGGGCAGCAGCATAAATTAGTTCCATATCAATTCCGTTTTTGGCTATATTCTCAATTACACTTTCAATTTTGTCTTTTTCTAAATGGTCAAAATCAGCAATCAGCCTTAGACCTTCACACATGGAATGAAACACTATATTTGCTTTGCCTTTGTCATCTGCTTGGTTATACGCAGATAAATTTAATGTGGAGTACGTGTATTTAAAAAATTCGTCAATAGCAATTGATTGTTTTGCTTGTTCCATTGTTTCACCAATACTGAAATAAATCTCGTCATAATCAGGTGACTTTAATTCGGCTTTTCTCAATAAATTACTAAAGAGTTCAGAGTATATATAATCGTATGGTGCTAATGTATTCCGTTCAAAATGGTCATATAATCTAACACCAATAATTCGTTTCATTAATGGTCTAGGATTAATCTTACACGAATATATCAAGCTATCAACACGTTTGACGGTATTCAAATAATTAATTTCTTTTTCTTTTTTTGCGTAGTTTTTTAATTCCTCATCAGTCTGTGGAGCATTATTAATCATTTTTTTAAGGCTATTTAATAACTTATCTTTATTAAAATCCAGCTCTTCTTTTACCTCTATTTGTGGAACCATATTTATTGCTTCTTCGACCTTCGATAATCCATGTTGAAAGTCGATAATGTTTAACTTCGTGTTATTAGTAAAGTTTCCCTCAATTTCAACTTCAGCAATAATTTTATATAGCGATTTAAGTTTAAATTTCTTCTTTGGTGGAGCATTGTTAATAAAACGAATTAGTATGCTTTCAAAAGTTCGTCCATGAAAATCACCAATTAGATGTTCATTTAAAAATGTATCCAATACACTTAAAGATTTATTTTTCTCTTCTTTGGAACTGAAATCTTTATATTCGATTAAAAACCGCATAGGCAACTCCCCTGTAATAAAATCCGTCATTAGTTATTTTATCAATACTATCTGTTAAAATTAACCACCACGTATAAATTATACGGGCATACCATTATTTTAATCTAACAGTCTGTTAGGTGGAATGGGGTAAAGGAATACGATGAAGATTCTAGTGAATTGACTCAGATTAGACTGTAATGAGGTAAAACTATTGAGAAAGATATCATGACTTACCTGCAGTACGATGGCTCCAAAGCGTAACTCTCTATAACTGTAAACAGTGGGACGATTCTTGCGATTCACTCTGATACGCCGGAGCCGTCATTGTGTTTTATCTTACTGTCTAACAGGCTGCGTAAGAAGATGTTTAGCAGGCAAGACTCTGAAAAGGGCCGACAATGATTGCATACTGAAATTATTGCCATTTTGAAGGGGAAGCCCAAAGCTACAAAGCAGATTAGGAAAGAGCAGAGTAATAGGGGGTGTTGCAGGCAGGGTTCAGAAATGATTCCAACTCTTCCGATACTGTAAAACTTTACTTTTCAAGTGGAGGCACTTTTCTTGAATTCCATCTGACATCACTACAATAACAGTAATTTTGGAACACAGGACTATTTAATATACATGTCGAAAGGAATGATAAACGTTCATTAATTATGAAGGGAGAGAAAGGAGCTAATTAAAGCTCAATACCTATGACTATAGACCAATGGAAGACGGATATTCTTGAAAAAATTCGTGTAGGAATTATGGCGATTGATAGTAACTATAACATTATTTTTGTTAATAAAGGTGCTTCTGCAATTGGGCTTAGTGCCTTGTCTGTAACAGGTTTATCAATTTTTGAAGTTTTCCCGAATTTAAAAGAGAGTGAGAGTACATTTTGTAAAGTAATTCAGACAGGAAAATCTGTAATAGACAGAATTCAAACCTTCGTAACAAGTAAGGGCGAACGGCGGACAGCTTTGACATCAACATTTCCAATCATTCAGGATGGGGAAATTGTGGGGGCTTATGAGTTGTTTGAAGATGTTTCAGCTGTTACACGACTTGCTGATGAGCTGGAAACGTTACGAAGTGAAAAGGGAATTGCCAAGAGGAAACAGCCAACGAAAGTAATAGAAACAATGGACACTAATATAATTGGATTGTCTAAAGCGATGAGAGATGTCAAACATGCGATCCCTAAGCTGGCTGGAACTTCTTCACCATTATTATTATATGGAGAAACCGGAACAGGGAAGGAAGTTGTTGTCAATGCGATTGCCACTGATAGCGGGTGCAGCTTAATTAGCCAAAACTGTGCGGCTATACCGGAGAATCTCTTGGAATCTATTTTATTTGGTACAACTAAAGGAAGTTTTACAGGTGCAGAAGATCGCAAAGGTCTTTTTGAACAAGCGGATGGTGGAATTCTATTTCTAGATGAAATCAATTCCCTTCCGCTTACTCTTCAGGCCAAACTGCTGCGGGTTGTTCAAGAGAAGAAGGTTCGGCGGTTAGGCGATACGAAAGAGATCTCAATTAACGTTAGATTAATAGCAGCGACAAATGTTCATCCTTCTTCTTTATTAGAGTCCGGAAAAATGCGCAGTGATTTGTACTATCGTCTGCATGTTATGTATCTTGAGCTTCCGCCTCTTAGAAACAGAAAAGTAGATATCCTGCCTTTGACCATGCATTTTATTTCTTACTTCAATGAGGAACTATCCAAGAATATTCAAGGTATTGAAGACGAAGCAATGGTCACTTTACAAAATCATAATTGGCCTGGAAATGTAAGGGAATTACGGAATTGGATTGAACGGGCTATGAATCACGCTAATGATTCAATGATAACTAAAAAAGATTTGCAGCCTCACACCTATTTGGCAATTGAGACCCAGTCAGAGAACTTCCAGCTTTCACTGGGTCTTTCTCTCAGAGAACAGTTGAAAAGAGTGGAAGAGAGTATGATTAAACAAGAGCTTGAACTTACTCATGGAAATGTTTCAAAAGCGGCGAGGCGATTAGAGCTTCCTCAGCAGACAATGAGCAGAAAAATTAAGGAGTATGACTTACAAAGTTATGTTTATGAGTTGAAGTTATTAAATACCCAAAATTGAGTAATTACCTATAAAAACACTCGAAAATGAGTAGAGTTTTGGTGAAAGGGCCATTTCTTAACTGAATTCATTTTGGCACAACTCTTGCAGACTATATAGGCAGAAGGGAGAGGAATGAAATGAAAAAGAATATTTATGAAATTTTACCGGAATATGCACCTCTTTATCCAAGTCTGCCTTATGTCTACAAGGACTATGAAAAAATTAGCATTTATGCAAAAGGAAAGAAGGAAATCCTAAAATCGTTTTTGCCAGCAGAGTTTGAATTAACTGGAGATATTTTTGAAGTTTTTGTTTTGAAGAATAATGAAGTTGAAGGATTGGATCCCTATTCTGAAGGGGGACTCATAATACCATGCCAATATAAGAATCAAAAAGGCGCTGTTATGGCTTTTGAATATGTGGATTCAGATGATGCCTTATGTGCAGGAAGAGAAATTTGGGGCTATCCCAAAAAGCTTGGAAAGGTTACATTTGAGAAAAGCAGCACCTCAATTACAGGGAAAGTTTACAGAAAAGGAAAAGAAATCATTAACGTAACACTAGTTAAAGAGAATATGGATGTTGAAGTACCAGTTCTGTTTCCAAGACTTCAGGTTAAAAGAATGCCGGGAGTTGAAAATGGGGAAATTGATCTGAATTTAGTAGTTCAAAACGAATTCCATCAAGTTTTTACAAGAGATGAGTGGTTTGGAAGAGCTTCATTGCGATGGGAAGAATCCGCTCAGGATCCATTATCGCTTCTCGGACCAATAGAAGTTCTTGGAGGAAAGTATGTGAGAGGAGGGTTTACACTAGATTATGGGAAGATCATTGATAGGCTGCCATTGACGAAAGCTGCACTTTCATCAAAAGGAGGCGTTTGAAATGAAAAATGAGATGTTAATTTGGTTTTTCTATGTTATTTCTCCAATTTTGGGCCTGGTATTAACTTTTGTTTTTAATAAGTTTGCTTCCCGAAAGGATGAGATGAAATGATTGCTGTATTCATTGGATACTTGATTCTTGTATTTTTTGTAGGATTTGCAGCACAGCGTTTCATCTCTAAAAGTGAGGAAGGCTATTACTTGGGAGACCGTAACTTTGGACCAGTGGCAACTGCAATATCCGCTGGGGCCTCAGATACAAGCGGATGGATTTTTATTGGAGCTGCCGGGTATTCCTATGTTGCCGGAATCTCTACAATGTGGATGCTCCCTGGTTTTATTGCTGGATATCTATTAAATTGGTTTGTAGTAGCTCCACGCTTTCGGCGTTCGGGAAAAGAATTGGGTGCATTGAGTTTGCCAGATTATTTTAGTAAGCGTTTTCATGATCCGAAGAACTCATTGAAGATATTAGCAGCAGCTATTATTGCTATTTTCTTTATCGCGTATATGGCTTCACAATTGACTGCAGCCGGCAAGGCTTTAAATGCCATAATTGAATTTGATTATAACTGGGGATTAGTGCTGTCTGCAGCGTTTGTAATCGGCTATTCAATATTTGGGGGTTACCGTTCTGTCGTCTGGACTGACGTAACCCAAGGTCTGATTATGATGGCGGTCCTTGTTATATTCCCTCTTTATATGATTCTTTTTCAGCTGGGCGGTTTCAGAGAGTTTTTCACGACATTGGAAATGATCGATCCTGTTCTATTATCAGCAGGCGGGGGAACAAGTGGTGCTGTAGGGTTCGGTGTAATCCTTGGCTTGATAGGGTTTGGATTAGGGGAACCAGGGCAGCCGCATATCATTCAGCGTTTTTTATCCGCTAAAGATGATCAAACGATTCGACAAGGTTCTGTTATTGCCATGGTTTGGGTCATTATTGTTATGACCGGCTCCAATTTGCTGGGATTAATAGGGAGAATCCTTGTTCCAGTAATAGATGATCCAGAGTATATTTTTCCCCAAGTCACTATGGATATCATGCACCCGATCATAGCAGGAATTGTAATTGGAGCTATTTTTGCAGCTATCCAATCCACTTTTTCATCACAATTAATGGTTGCTACACAGTCAATTGCAAGTGATTTGTTAAAGTCTATTACTAAAAAAGAATATACGTCAAAACAAAATGTGACCATCAGCCGCATAACTATGATTTTGTTGGGAGTATTATCAACCGGACTTGCTTTAATGAACCTAAAAGCCGTTTTCGATCTTGTATTATATGCATGGGCAGGGCTTGCAGCCAGTTTTGGCCCATTATTAATTTTCAGCTTGTATTCAAATAAGGTAACACGGCAGGGCGCGTTTTGGGGAATGATTACTGGTTCTGTTGTAACTATCGTTTGGATCAACGCATCTTTATCCAGCTATATTTATGAAATTATTCCTGGAATGCTGTCTGCCGCTATTGTAATTTATTTCGTAAGCAAAGCAACAGCAGAGAAAGAGACGCAGCTAAAAAATGTCCATGATCTGAAGGAGGATATTACTTGAATAACGCACCCTTACACGCACCATTGTATCCCTCGCCGTTTGTACCTTATGAATGCTTGGGGCAGAAATCATTGGCTGTTTATTTTCGTCCAAATCGTAAAATACTCGAAGAATGGGTAAGAACTACTCCATACAAATTAGAAGAGGAAATTGCTGCAGTCGTAGCCACTGATTTTTCAAGTTGCGATAAACTGGGTTTTATGGACTTCTCTATTATTGTTCCAGTATCGTACGAAGGGAAAAAAGGGGGATGGTATGTGTTTGAATACGAAAACAATGATGCTGCCATCGCTGCAGGAAGAGAGCTTTGGGGTTATCCCAAAAAGTATGCATCAATCACCTTAGAAGAACAAGGTGATCGGATTATTGGCAAAGCCCAGAGAAAAGACGGATTAATGATTGAGATTGCAGGTGAATGGGAAGAAGAGCATGATCTTGGAGAGATCACTCTCACACCTCACTTTAACATTAGGACAATTCCAAATCCGGATAAACCAGGCGTATGGAAGCATCAGCTTATAGAAAGAAACACAGCCCCAGACTTTAAATTACTCAGGAGCAAAACGATGAAAGGTTCAATAAAAATTGAAGGACCAACTGAAAATCCGGTGCACCTAATAGACACTGGTGATGTTTTAGGTGCTTGCTTTACTGAAGGAGACTTTTTTGCAACAGAGAAAAACGGGTGGGGTAAAGTAATAAAGGAATGGTGAAATCTGGTAAAGTTAATCTTTTACAAAAAATATTGGGTTAGACTGGTTCTCTTATGTATGAATGTATTATAGGGCTAGTACTTTTTATATTATTCAGTCAAGCCAGCTACTAACATTCTTTGGATTATTTCCTAATATAGAACACTTTTAATAAAGTTATGTTTTCTGTTAGGACGTCTTCCTTATAGCTATTGGTGTAGTTGAATAAGCATAGGGGCGGTACTGGCGATTTACTCAGATACGCCGAAACCGTCCCTGTGTTTTCAAGAAAAGTGGTACGGCAATAAGAGAAAGGGGGTAAGAGGAATATTCGTTTTATAGGGCAGGACCATAAACCAGATATAATGCAGTTAAATCGATAATAAGGGATAAGATAATGACTATTCAACCAGCTAAGAAAAGACATGCTGTGTTACCTTTTTTCCTGTATTCTAACCAGTTCAGCTAAAAGAATACCCTAACCTCTAGAAAAACTCCGATTGGCTATGTTGAAGGATTAAAAATCCCTGCAGATTAACAGTATATCATCTGGCAGGGTTTTCTTTTTTAACTTGTTTTTTTAAAATTTAGTGTTACTTGTCTTTGTTTTTCCCGTTTTCATCCATTGCTCCTGCGACTAGGTCATTAATCAAACATCGGCGGACTGCATTGCAGAAATCTCTGCCTTCGATATAAGCGTTTACTTTCACATTAAAACCTTCCTCAACTAGACCTGCTAACTTTTCTGAATCACTTGCTCCTAACACAGAATTTCTATAATAATATTGGTTTCCATTTCTGTCATATTTTCTTTTAGACAACTCTTCTCCTCCTTTCGCTATCATTGAGTCAAATTTAAAAGGGTTTGGCTGTTCTTTTCTATGAGTCTTAAAAAACAAGAGATTTATTATCATGCTGCTGGAGCTATTGCTAAAAGGCAATCAATTTGTACAGCATTGCCCATTCTGCTAAAATATCCCGAGAGTCATTCGGCAATCGGGATATTTAGTTTATACATAGTTAGCAACGGCGTTTCTTTGGTCTATCATCTTCATCCATTAGTCCTTTGACAAGGTCGTTGATCAAGCAGCGGCGTGTTGCATTGCAAAAATCTTCTCCATCAATTGATGCACGAACAGGCACTCGGAAATCTTCATCAAAGAGATCTGCCAAACGTTCTAGCTTATTATTTGAAGCACCCGCAACACCATTATTATTTTTTCTATAGGATCCCATTCAATTCACCCCCTTTGCTGTTTGATACTTCAGTGTATGTTTGATGACATGTGTTGAAAGGGACAAGTTTATTAGAAATTGGAAAATGTGTATTAATCCAATAACTATGAAGGTTTCAAAAATAAACATAGGAAGAAACATAAGGACGGTTCTGGCGATTCACTCTGATACGCCTGAACCGTCCCTGTTTTTCCACTTATTGAATAAGAGAAACTAAGCCTCCATTTAAATTTACAATGGTCAAATGTCAGAAAAAATGATGAAGTAATTGCCTGCCTATTAATAGGAATTTTTTTTAGAGCTTAAAATAGCGCTAACCAACTATACACCTGTCCCTGCGTTTGAATAATCTATTATGAAGGAGGTGAGATGAAAATGTTAGGGGATTCGAAAGAGAATCAGTCAAGCTGTTCTTCCGGAAGAAAGGTTAAAACATTATTTCCACAAATTGAAGTTGTGCCCAGAGGTAATCTGGGAGACACTTCAGAAGACAATTGTGAGTATTATTGCATCGGCTATGTTTGTGTTAAAGTCTGCTATGGAGAATAACCAGCTTATTTTGACCATGAGCGTGTTTATGCGCTCAGGTATACATAACAGGACTGCTCTTTATCATTTCTTTTACTCAGCCTAAGGTCTTAAGTAATGGAGTAATTTTTTTTTTTACGGCCTAAATATTTCATCATAGATATAAAGAGAAAAAACCACCCGAAGTGGTCTTTTAATCTCTCATTGCTCCTGCCTCTCTGGCAGTCATTGCACCTTGCCCCCGGCTTACATCTTTTTGAATTTCCTGTTTTACTTTTTGTGGATCAGTTCCGGCAGGTTTCATTATATTGTTCTTCGCTTGTTGCTCCTGTTGCATTCAGATCCCTCCTCAATTTTTAACACAAACTTATAATTAACAATAAAACACTCATTTATCAGAGGATTTGAAAAAAAGTGAGGAGATCAGTAAGCCAAGAAGAACACATTTTTGAAGAGATTAGCCACCGCACAGGCGGCTTTTTCTTTTTGATTGACCCTCTGTTGCAGGGATTTATTCCATTCCTATTTAGTCATAGTAAAGACTCTTCCATTATTTAACTCGCACCAATCTAAGTCGTCATATGTTTCCTTATTTCCATACTTATTAAAAAAAGCTTCCTTGTTATCGAATACTTCCATTAAGCCATTTTCCAGTAATGTGATCATTTGAAAAGTATTTAATTTAAAAATGCTGGAGACAGCTATTAATTCACCTATATGGACGTTGTTAGCAACATTTTCCATAATTTGCACTCCTTTTTAGAAAAAATCACTCATATTTACTGTTCCTAATAGAAATAACCCTATGTGTACTTAACAATAAAATATATTTTTAATCTTAGCTGAACAGATGAATGTATGCGCCGCCCCTTCCAACACTAATTCAAAAGAAAAGAACTGACTGTTAGCTGACATAAAACAGCAAAAACTCGCCAGGGTAATGACGAGTTTTTCTGTTAAGAGTTGATCGTTAGAAAACGCTTTATTGTGTTATTATTTGGTTAATGGATGCAGCTTATACGAAAGTGTGGGCAGCATTTACTGATCATTCTGATTTAGTGACTGTATGGAACACAGCCAGAGAAGCGTTTGGTCCACACTATGTTCCCAGTAACTTATCGGGAGTCACTGTTTTGGGTTATGAATATCAAGTAGTTGAAATAGAAGCAGTCGCTGCACTATCGAAAAAAAGTCAGAAGGGGATAAATTTATGCAATTTATTATTATGGCTTATGATGGCACTGATGAGAAGGCCTTGGAAAGAAGATTACAGGCAAGGGAAGAACACTTAAGAGGTGTAGAGAAGAGATGTAAAGAAGGAGAGCATTTATATGCTTCAGCGATACTTGATAATGAAGAAAAAATGATTGGCTCCATGATGGTTGTGGAGTATCCATCAAGAGAGGAACTGGACCTATGGCTTAAAGAAGAACCTTATGTAACCGGAAAGGTATGGGAAAATATTGAGGTTCGCCCTTGTAGGGTGCCACCCATTTTTATGCAACTACATTCGAAATGAAGCTCATTTTACATCAATCTGAATTTGAAAACCGGTTAAACGATTGTTTTCTGCCGTCTGTAAAAGTACTGGCGGCTTTTTAGCGTAAATGTAATGTTCTAATCTCTTCCCTTTGGTGCTAATGTAGTTAATCCTCTGATTTATTTAAAGAACGATCGGTATTCTTATTTATTCTCCATATAAGATATTCGGTCTGTAACTGGGACCATACAAAGCCGCCGACCATTAAGGCGAAGTAGAGTTTCCTATCTTGTTTATTTTCTGATTTTCTTCCTGCAAATGCAGTAAGAAAAGCTGCTAGGACGTGAGCCAATACAGGGAGAAAAGTTCTCATCTTTGCCACTCATTTCTTTTTAATTTTTATTCAGGAATTTATATTTGTTTTCTTTAAACTACAAGCAAAAACTTACTAGTGTTATCTATTCTTCCTGTTTAGCAAGATCAATATTCAGCTGAAAAACGTTCCCCGTTTTTCACCCACTTTCGAAATGAACCAGGTAATAGAGCTTAGGGATCAATAGCTTCCTTGTGTTTTACAAAAAACAATCTAAATTGTAAAGAATGATAAAAGAATGATTACTGCGGCTATACCACTCCATGATTTTCCACCCAGCGAATGAATAAGAGCAAACATAAGGTATGCTTATTTAATATGATTTATACACTTTTTGGCCATTAATGGTTAAAGTCATAAAATCATTGCTCTCAGGTTAGTATGATTATTGCATGACGTAACTTCTTCAAAACCGAAATCAAAGCCTAACGCTGCTCCTTTAGGGCTTAAGTTAACAGATGATGAAATTACAAACGGACTGGCATATAAGCCCGTTACATGCTCTTTAGCTTTGTGCAAAGGGTTTTGTCTCTGTTAAACAATGTTGTTAATTAATTATTGCTGCCGGTATTGGCGGCTTTTTTTTAATGACAATGTCTATTGACTGGTATTCACACATTTTTACACCTTTCCAGTATTGGCCGGCACAAACTATTTTTTTATTCATTTACTATTAATGAAGCATTAGCTTCTACTCTATCAGAAAAGGAAGGTGAATTTTATGAAGGAAGAAATGGGGAGTCTTGAAACAAATGAGTGTCTTGAATATAAAGAAGGTGTAGCAGTTAAGCAGCCAGGTACAATCCAAAAATTTGCTGATGAGCTCTCGATCCCAGCGGTACTCAATCCGACGTCACAAGGAGAAGATGGAGCCTATTATGAGGTTGAAATGAAGTGTGGAAAGCACCGGTTTCATAGGGACTTTAATGAAACCGTTATCTACGGCTATGAGGGGATGTATCCTGGCCCTACGATTGAAACAATGAGAGGACAAGCGGTAAAGGTAAAATGGATCAATAATTTGCCATTGGATCACTTTTTGCCAGTAGATAAAACGCTTCACGATTCTGCGGGTAATCCTGAGGTGCGTACGGTCGTGCATCTTCATGGCGCGAATGTAGCACCTGACAGCGATGGTCATCCTGAAGACTGGTATATACGGAACAACGCGAGAGTATTTGAATATCCAAATGACCAGCAGGCAACAACGCTTTGGTATCATGACCACGCTTTGGGAGTAACAAGACTCAATATTTATGCCGGACTGGCAGGCTTCTACCTTATTCACGATGAACAGGAACTATGCCTTGACCTCCCAAAAGGGAAATATGATATACCGCTGATGATACAGGATAAAACCTTTAGGGAAGATGGTTCACTTTTTTATCCTGCAAACTCTGTTCCTCCATCTCCCGTAAATCCATCAGTCGTTCGTGCGTTTATTGGAAATACGATGGTGGTTAACGGAAAGGTATGGCCGTATCTTAACGTAGAGCCCAGAAAATACCGCTTTAGAATGTTAAATGCTTCTAATACAAACGGTTTTACCTTTAAACTCTGGGACAAACACCAAAAAGAGCAGCCCTTCTATCAAATAGGCACGGATGGCGGGCTGATAAGCAAATCAAAGCTCCTGAAAAAATTTCCGCTTGATCCTGCTGAACGATTAGATGTGATCATCGATTTCTCGAAATTTGCTGGTCAAACGATTACGCTTCGAACAGAAGAATTGAATCTTCAAGGGAAGCCTGAAACGTTTAAAGAGGATGTTATGCAGTTCAGAGTGGGCCTTGAGGCTGATTGCGAAGATAGAAGTGCCATTCCAAAGAAGCTGCGCCATTTTCAAAAATTAGACCCTAAAAAGATTCATCCAAAACCAAAAACAAGAAGATTTGTCATGACTGAAGATCCAGATGGACTAGGAAGGCTTAAGCTGACGATCAATCACCTTGGATTTATGGATGCTGCTACAGAAACACCAGAGATTGATAGTGTTGAGATTTGGGAGTTTGCCCATCCTACTTTTAATCCTGATAGTCCTCTTGGCATTCCGCCAAACATTACACATCCCATTCATCTTCATCTTGTCCAATTCCAAATACTCGAACGCCAGGATTTTGACGTAACGAAATTTAATGAAAAAGAATGGATTAAAAATGGAAAAGGTATAAAACTTGGAAAAAAACATCGTCCGGACCCCAGTGAAATAGGATGGAAGGATACGGTAAGAGTTGAGCCTGGTAAAGTAACGAGAATTATAGTTCCCTTTAAAAACTATACAGGAGAATATGTATGGCACTGCCACATTCTTGAACATGAGGATCATGACATGATGAGACCGCTGATTATTATGGACAAGGATTGTGAGTAGGTAAATCTATTATAAAAAAATGGATCAAGCCTGTTATTATTAAGGTTGCTGATAATCTACTAAGGTAATCCAAATAAAGAGAATGTTCTGGAGCTGTCAAAAAATGCAGTAAAGTAAAAGTATTGCTGGAGATAAAGCTCCTGGGATGGCAGAAAAATAAAAAATGAGTGGAAGCCGCTTGCTTCCACTCATTTTTTAAACTTTCCAAAGCGCAGGTTCGGGGACTCTATTGCATTTTACCTGCCTATTTGCAAGTTTGCCTGGTCTATTTGCAAGTTTGACGGGTCTATTAGCAAGTTTGCTCATCTATTTGCAAGTTCGGCTGGTCTATTTGCATTTTACCTACCTATTAGCAAGTTTGCCTGGGTCTATTTGCAAGTTCGGCTGGTCTATTTGCATTTTACCTATCTATTAGCAAGTTTGCCTGGTCTATTAGCAAGTTTGCTCATCTATTTGCAAGTTCGGCTGGTCTATTTGCATTTTACCTATCTATTAGCAAGTTTGCCTGGTCTATTTGCAAGTTTGGCTCATCTATTTGCAGCCATTTATTTTCCCTCCAAATTCATGATAAAAGACTATCCATACATCTTAATGGCATGAAAGGCTTCCGCTGCTTTTTGCGCGAAAGCTAAAGGAGGCTCAACTGATTGAAAGTGAATGTAAAGGATGTGGGGCTTTGCGAACAGCCAGTGGTTGTGCAGGGCACTGATGATCACTCCGTTTTTGACTAACATCTGTGTAAAAAGAGGAATTTCCTCTTCCAGAAGAACTGTTTCACCAAGGTTAAGTGCATTTCCTTGATGGTCCAAAGACTCAAACGAAAGCGCGGCCCCCAATTCCCCTTTGCTTGGCCGTCCCTGAATGGCAACGTCCAGCTTCCGTTTTATCTCCACAGAGCATACTCCATTTTCAAGCTTCATTTTTCCCTTTAATATATGGGCGTATTGATGGCATAAAGTCTGGTATCCGTTCACGCTGAATGACCACCTTATCTTTTTTTTTATATAGAAACTATGAATATCTGCTTTTTTTATGACATAAAAGCTGTGCGGACCTCCTGAAAAATCATATTCAACTCCCGGAGAAATTAGGAATGAACAGCTCCATCTCTACAATATATTGATAAAGGGTGTTCCCGGGAGGTGGAATTTGATGAATATTATCGGAGAAAATGTGATTCGCAAGGAAGCAAACGACAAGGTGACGGGAAGGGCAAAGTATACGGCAGATGAACGTGGAGACCATGCACTTCATGTGAAAATGGTCATCAGCAAGTATGCTCATGCCCGGATTGTTTCCATTGATCTTTCTAAAGCGAGAAAGGTTCCAGGAGTTAGAGCGATTATAATAGGGAGCAAAGATCTGCCTTTAACTGGTGAAGAAATCAGAGACCGTCCGCCACTTGCGTTCGAAAAGGTCCGCTGCCACGGAGAGCCTGTCGCCCTGGTTGTCGCTGATCAGCCCATCATTGCCCAACAGGCTGCCGCTTTAATTGATGTTACGTATGAACTTCTCCCCGTTGTCCATTCTCCTTCCCAAGCCCTGAAAAAGAATGCCCCCCTATTACATGAAAATTTAAGTTCATATGATAAATTAGGTGCTGCGTACCCAGTGCCCAATTCGAATATTTCCCACATAACCAAAATCCGTAAAGGAAGCATGGAAGATGGCTGGGTGCAGAGTGAGGTCATAGCGGAGGAATCCTTCCGGTTTTCTCCTTCTGATCATGCAGCGATGGAGACACGCAGCGCCTCCGCAGAAATCAAGCCGGATGGGTATGTACATATCACGACTTCTTCTCAGGCACCCTTCATGGTCAAGAAATTGTTAAGTACTTACTTTCAGCTGGATACAGGCAAAATAATCGTTGAGACACCCTTTGTCGGCGGCGGATATGGGGGAAAGGCAGCTGTTCAGTGGGAAATTCTTGCCTTTATTGCATCCCGGGCAGTCGGTGGGAAAAAGGTGAAGCTTACCTACTCCAGAGAAGAAGATTTAATAACAGCACCATGTCATGTCGGTCTTGAGGCCAAAATCAAATTAGGATGCACCAGGGAAGGAATTCTAAAAGCGGCAGAGATGATTTATCTTTTCGATGGCGGAGCTTATTCTGATAAAGCCATTGATGTCAGCCGTGCCGGAGGGGCAGACTGCACTGGGCCCTATCATATTGAACATGTGTGGTGCAATTCATTGTGTGTCTATACCAATCATCCGTATGGCAGCCCTTACCGCGGATTTGGCCATTCCGAGGTGCTGTTTGCATTTGAGCGGACAATGGATATTCTTGCACGTAAATTGCAGCTCGATCCTCTCGAATTCAGAGAAAGAAACGCCATATTGCCAGGACATACAACACCGACACAGGTTCCCTTAAATACTAGTAATCTCGGGGATTTGCCGGCATGCATCGAACGCCTGAAGGAGATTGTGAAGTGGGATGAGGGTGCAGTACAGGTACTGAATAAGCGAAGGGTGCGTGTGAAGGGAATATCCTGCAGCTGGAAGACCTCCACCATTGATACGAATGCAAGCTCCGGTGTTCTATTAACCTTTAATTCTGACGGGAGCATTAATCTGATTTCCGGTGTGGTGGAAATCGGAACAGGCACCAAAACTGTCCTGGCGCAGATCCTGGCTGAGCGCATGAAAATGAACATGGATCAAATACATGTGAAAATGGAAATTGATACCCGTTCCACTCCGGAGCATTGGAAAACGGTCGCAAGTCGCGGGGTATTTATGGCTGGGAATGCTGTGTTGCGGGCTGCTGAAGATGTAATACGGCAGATCAAGGCTGTTGCTTCATGTGTTTTGCTTACTGCCACGCAAGAGCTTGATGTGGCTAACGGAAGAGTGTTCCTAAGAGATGAACCTGAGACAGGGCTAGATCTTAAGGACGTCGTTTACGGTTATACTTTCCCGAATGGCAACACGATTGGGGGACAGATTATTGGGTATGGTTCCTACACCTTAAGGAGGATGACCTATCTGAATCCGGAAACCGGTGAGGGGAAGCCAGGTCCTGAGTGGACCGTCGCGGCACACTGTATAGAGGTTGAGTATGATAGACGGGATTATACTTATCGTCTGATAAAAGCGGTTACTGTAGTGGATGTCGGCAAAGTTCTGCATCCTAAAATGGCGAGAGGGCAAGTAATGGGCGCTATGAGCATGGGTCTTGCCTATGCGGGCAGAGAAAGCTTCATCTTTGATGAACTGGGAAGGGTAATCAATCCGCAGCTGCGGACTTACAGGCCAATTCATTATGGGGAAAACCCCGAATATATTGCAGACTTCATTGAAACTCAGCAGAAGGATGCCCCTTATGGAGCAAGGGGTGTTGGTGAACATGGTCTTCTGGGAATGCCCGGTGCGCTTGCTAATTGTTTAAGCACTGCTTCAGGTATAGATTTAAATCAGCTCCCTTTAACTCCGGAATATATCTGGAAAGTAAAGGAGGCGAAATCGCATTGATTCCTTTTGATTTTGAGTATTATAGACCAGCAGCCTTAAAAGAAGCGACCAATTTATATAAGGAGCTGCTGGAGTCCGGGAAGGAACCTGTCATTTTTGCAGGAGGAACGGAAATCATTACACTTGGCCGGCTAAATGAGATGAAGACAGGGGCCGTTATTGATATTAAAGGTATTCCTGAGTGCAATACTTTCGGTTTTAAAGGAGATCATTTGTTTACAGGTGCCTCCCTCCGATTAACCGAAATAGAGGAAATCAATCTCTTCCCGCTCTTAAGCAAAACAGTGAGTGAAATAGCTGACCGGACAGCGAGAAATAAAATAACGGCAGGAGGAAATATCTGCGGGCAGACATTTTACCGTGAAGCCGTATTGCCATTTCTTTTAACCGACAGTGAAATGATGATAGCACATAGTAAAGGCATTCGAAACGTTCCGATACATGATATTTTTAAAGGCCGTCTTTTGTTAAAGCCCGGAGAATTCCTTGTGGGAATGAAAACACATAAAAAGTATCTACATGTCCCGTTTGAAAGCATTAAAAGGAGGCGCCAGTGGGATACGGGCTATCCGCTGCTTACCGCAGCTGCTGTCAAGGCTGAAGGCAGGATCCGAATCGCGATCAGCGGCCTGGCTGATTTTCCTTTCCGAGCTTTCCAAATAGAAGAAGCTCTAGGGAGCAGGGGAACTGGTGTGGAAGAAAGAGTGGCCGAAGCCATCCGTACTGTTAATATGCAGGTTCTGGATGACTCCGAAGGTTCTTCTGAATACCGGTTATTTGTTCTGAGGAACATCCTGTTGGATATAGCTGACAAATTAGGAGGAGAGCACTTTGGAGGATACTAGCTCCTTGCATACGAACGCTCTATTGTCTGTAAATGGGGAAGAAAAAAGAGTTTACTTTCGAAATGCAGAACTTCTATTAGGGGTGCTGCGCAATACTCTTGGATTGACAGGTGCAAAACCAGGCTGCCTAAATGGAGACTGCGGTGCATGTACGGTCAATATAGACGGAATAGCCCAGAAGTCATGTCTGGTTCTGGCCATTGAAACAATCGGCAAAGACATTACCACTATTGAAGGGATTCAGGAACCAATCCAGGGAGCCTTTATTGAACACTTCGCCTTTCAATGCGGATACTGCACTCCCGGCTTCATCATGAACTGCCATTCCCTATTGCTGAATCGCACCAATCCCTCTGATGAAGAAATAACCGAATGGCTGGAGTCGAATATTTGCAGGTGTACAGGATATCAGGAAATAAAGGAAGCTGTTAAAGCAGCGATAGAGATTTCCAGAAATAATATCTAATGTTTTAAAGTGAGAATGAAAGCGTGCTAATGCCAGCTGTTTGTTGTGAAAGATTACTAAAGCTCCTTTGCTGAAGCCAAAAAAGGCATTAAAGCACCGATGGCTCCGTCACTTATAAAATGTCTAAGTGCAAACATAGAAGCCCGATTTGGTTGAAGAGAGTAAGAAATGGTCGCCATGGAGGTCTCATGAAGCCCCAAATGGGTGGAGAGCGAAGGAAATGGTCGCCATGGAGGGTTCATGAAGCCTCAAATGGGTGGAGAGCGAATGAAATGGTCGCCATGGAAGGCTCAATCCTTACACATAATGAATGGTGCGTGCCTTAAATAAAAAAAGGCACGCCTATTTTGTATGAAACAAATCAAATTAATTTTATAAAAAATTATTCCACTCTGGATAAAACTTACAATCAAACAAATAATAAAGTTTGGAGTTTACATAGTTGATTTGTGTAAACCATTTTTGAAAAAGGAGGATTTTCAAATGAAAAAATTAGCTGTCATTTCCATGGTTTTTATGATGCTGCTTTCCTTCTCTGGACTGGCATCAGCTGCAGAAAACAATGGTACTAAGAAAGACATCGTTGATACTGCTGTACAAGCTGGGGATTTTAAGATCCTGGCGGCTGCTTTGGAGAAAGCAGGGCTGATTGAAACGCTTAAAGGTGAAGGACCATTCACTGTATTTGCTCCAACAGATGCGGCTTTCAACAAGCTTCTGAAGGAATTGAACATTACGGCAGAACAGTTATTGGCAAGAAAGGATCTGAAGGATATTTTGCTTTATCACGTGGTTCCGGGTAAAGTCATGTCTTCTGATTTGAAGGATGGAATGAAGGCAAAAACACTCGCAGAAAAAGAAGTGACAATTTCCCTTAACCCTGTTAAAGTCAATGATGCAACTGTGGTAACACCTGACATTGCAGCTTCCAATGGTGTAATCCATGTCATTGACCGGGTATTATTGCCGAAATAGTTCAGAGAAGAGACTGAAATTACCTCGGGGTTTCAGTCTTTTTTTGTCTCCTTTTCCACTAATTCAAGAATGATCCTGCTGAGAGGGGTCTGTCACAAAATGTTCGAAATTAGAGAAAAATTTGATTTTTTCACCCTGTATTTTATGAAAAAGACTGAAAAGAGTCTTTAAAGAAGTAACTTGTGATATAAATCACAAATAAAAGTCTCATGCACGGTTCGAAAATTAAGCAGCTCATTATATTTTGTTTTCCCGCTTCTGTCAATAGTAAGAAAACAGGCTAAGTTATTAAAATGTGTCTAAGAAAGAAGGTAGCAAGTGTGTTACTAAAAAATGATTTTACAATAATCAGACAACGTGCCTATAATTAATCTCGGGGTGAGAAATATGACAGATATTGGCGTATTAACCAGAATTATGGGATCGTCATACAATCAATTTGGTAAAAAAGTACTGGCCACTCAGCTTCGGTATGCAACTTTGGAAGCGATTTTTGAAGTGGATGAGGAAGTTCAGAGAAAGCTGGATCCAAAAAGGCGGGTGGAGATCAGAGAGTTTATCATCCAATCGCTTGAAGGTGGCAGGGACTTTTATTTTTCCCCATTTGTTTTTTCAGCCAGAGGTGCAATTCGCGAAACAGAGGATGGATGGGAACTGACTCCCGGAAGCAAGCTTTACATCATTGATGGACAGCATCGAAGCGCGAGTTTATCATCTGCCATAAGCCACCTTAAATCCAGAAAAGAATCAGCTGAAGAAACAGGCAGGCTGGATGAAGCAATTAAACTGCAGACCTATATTGAGAGATTAAGAGAATATCCCGTTGCCATGCAGGTATTCCTGGATTTAACCACCTCTGAGGAGAAACAGCTTTTTACTGATATCAATACTGAAAGAAGAGATGCACATATCGGGCAGATTATGCTTTTTGATCAGCGTGACCAATATACTGAGCTGACAAGAACTGTTGCAGCGAAGCTTCAGCCTATGTTTGAAATAGAACAAAGCCTTTCCAGAATTTCCATTCACAACTCCGCACTTACATCATTAGCCACCATGAAGAGATGCATCATTGCCTTATTTGAAGGTATTTTGACAGTGAAAAAAGGTCTCCCCTATTACAGATGCAACCCGAAGGAAGCCGAAGAGATTGCAGTCGAGTTTTTTCAGGCATGGCAGCAGATTTTTCCAAAGAAAAGTGCTAACAGACTTAAGTTTGTAAGTGGTTACTCAGGGGTGCAAATAGCTCTTGCCTATTGTGCCAATCAGCTGACCAGGACTCATAACTTATCCTACAAAGAAACTATACACGAACTCAAACACTTGAAATTCGAGTGCAGCTGGAAGCACGATGATCCGATGTTCCAGCACCTGTTTGACAAGCAGACTTCGAAAATTAAAGGCCATTCTGCCACGAGAAAAATCCAGCAGACCTCATTGGAATTCAAAAAGAAAATCGAACAGGGAGGGCTGAATCCGTGATTGTTCATGATATTTTTACTAAGCGGCAGACTTTTATAGCGCTGCCTGTTTCCGAACTCGTCAAGATGCATAAAGAAGAAAGGCTTATTCTAAGGGACACGAATCAGCTTCAAGTCAGACGGATTAAAAAGTATATCTTCTCGAATGCTGCAGCGGGAGAAATATATATGCCGCCGCTGGTTGCATCAGCAGAAGAGGGGATGCTGGGAGGACAAACTCCAGGCAGAATAAAAATCGTAGATGGTTCACACCGGATGAAAGCCCTGCTTCAGCTCGAGGATCAAATTTTCATGAGTATGAAAAGTGAGAAGGACGAAGAAATCCGGAATGCTTATCATCTTCAATATCTGCTGGAGAAGACAGAGATCGCCATTCAGGTCCTTGAAGGCCTCTCCATGGATGAGGAGAACCAGCTTTTTATTGATTTAAACACAAAAGGGAAACAGGTGGCATTGTCCAAGCGAATCGCCTATGATTCGAGAGACCGTTTAAACGGGATGACGAACCGGATTCTTCAATCCAATTCCAAGCTGATAGAAGCAGGTGTGGAGACCGAAAAAAGGGCTATTATTCGGCCTGCTAATAAGAAGTTTCTCTCACTTTCCCAGCTGCGTTTGCTTGTGGCCAATTTTCTGGCAGGCAAGCTTCTAAGCAGATCGGATGAATGGAAGGAGAATGCCGGGGGAGAGGATGAAGCTTATATGGATATCGTAAATTCCTGGTTCGATAAACTCTTCTCCTTTGATTCTCCTGCAAGAATCGGAAACTATCACGAAACCATGCTGGCGAGCTTCCCGGTCATTCAGGCCGTATCGTTATACGCAATGAAAGACTGGGAAAATCAATCCCTGACTGCCAAAGCACAGAGTCTGGCTGAGCGGATGGATGGCATAAAGGAAGTGAACTGGAGCAGCACGAATCCGGAATGGAGAAGCTTTGACGGAATGGCAAGAGGAGAATTCTTTTACCTGGATAAAAGCAAGGGAAATATAGAGGAGATCGCCAATTGGCTGGAGGCGCAAAGGAGGTGAGCATGATGTAACAGCATAAAAAAACCCTCAGGCGGGTCTTGGTCGACGATAGCCTGAGAGTCTCGGTGAGATGGAGTATACCAGCTCATAAGTTAGTATACTCCTTAATTTATAATTTTTAAATAGTGAAGTTTAAGGGAGGGTATTAATTACAATGAATGCATTACTAATACAGGAGTATATAATCATTCCGGAAACGAAATCAATCAGGGCCCATTATAACGAAGAAGGAGAATGCTGCAGTTTGGTTTTGGAAGGGAATTATACGTTTATGGTAAAGAAGAAACCGATTGAGATCATAGATGAGAGCATAAACTATTACGGCTTTGATCTGAATGGTGCATCAAGCGGTTCGAGAACCATACTTGGACCCTGCAGGGCTGCACCCGTTCGAATTCCAGGCGGTATGGACATGTATTGGTTTCCTCATATTTCACCCGGGCACGATGAATGTGTGTGGTTTGCGCTTCATCATGTGGATGCCATCATGCCAGAGGGCTATAATACCTCAAAAGTTTATGTGAGCGGCGGTCATTGTTTTAAACTGAATGCGGCTGAAAAAGAGGTCTCTATGAAATATGACCGGACAGAGAAGCTGGCATCAAGAATATCCAAGCGTAAGGAAAACACCTTCAGCTTTATTATGGAAAGGACCACCGATACTTACTCGGTTAAAAAAGGAAGGCGGAATTATATTATTGAATGGAAGAAAGAGTAGCAGCAGATAGCGTCTGTTGCCGGCTTATGGGTGCCTGTCCCGCATAATGGGATAGGCGCTTTCTGAAACGGGATATTAGTGAGTCAGACGCATATTCTTGACCAAGCTCAGATCCCAAAATTCTTGTCTGATTCGACATAGTTCCTGATATAATGATAAGAGAAGGAGGTGAGAAAGGTGGAAAAAGTACTGAATTTAATCCTGAACAAGCTTGAATCATTAGATCATAAAGTGGATTCCATGGACAAAAGGCTGGACGCACTGGGCCAAAAGGTCAGCTCGATGGATAAAAGGCTGGACGCACTGGACCAAAAGGTCAGCTCGATGGATAAGAGGCTGACTGCAGACTTAAAACGGCATGAGGACCTTATCCAGCAATTGATTCATAGTGTCGCTGGCTCTAATGTTAAAATAAATGAAATGAATGAAAAATTGTCTGTTATTGATGCTAAAGCAGATCAGGCTATTGAACAAATTGCCGATCTTAGAGAATCATCAGCATCTAAGCATGACCTTGCTTATTATGATCAGAAGATTTCAGAGCACTCCCGGCAGATCTATAAGCTGAACAATCAGTAATCCTCCAGAAGAACACTTCGTACTATCTTCATCTTCAAAAATTGTTCCAAATCAGGCACCTGACCTCATGCATTGGACTAAGAGGACAGGTGTTTTCATTTTTCTGATCTACCTATATGAAAATTTAACAGGGCTGCGTCGTACAATTAATGCAGAAAGATGATGACATAACTCAAAGGGAGATAAACATACATGAAAAACCTGACCATATTCACCACTTCAGCCGCAAAGCCAAATATCGTCGTGAATCTTGCTGATGAATCAGACCGAATGGACCCTCCAGCAGGCTGGAGCGTCTCAGCCGAGAATCCTGAAGATATCATCCATGGATTCTCTCAATTAAAGATCAAGAATGAATACAAGCTAAGAGCCTATCAATATTTCAGCGGCGGAAACGGCAATGGTATGGTCTGGGCGATTCCGGCTGCAGCGGAGCTTCCGGATCCGGACCTTTGCGAGCGATTGGATGACTTTTTCCTCAGTCCGCCTAAGCCTCAGTTTGCATTGGAGGATTTTATGGGTGCGATTGATGGAGACAGGTCACCTTTATCTTATCTCCAGGCGGCGATTGCTTTCCATGAGCTTCATGAATTTGGTGCGATATGGCATGGATGTTCATGGGGACAGGATCGGATTTTGCCTTATACGGATGATTACAGAGAAGAGATGCGTTCAGATATAGACGAGCGGGATCCGAGAATAGAAGACTACTTGAATTTTGTTCACCCGTGGGATGAACTGAAGGAAATTCCGGATATCCTAAATCCTCATTTTTTCTATAAAAATGGAAAACCGGTAATCATTTTTTATACGATTAATGATATCGGCTATTACAAATTAAACCGGTACATCCATACCTTTGCAAAGGAATCCTATATCCAGAAGGTAAAACGTGAAGAAATTGGGTCAGGTCCAGGGGGAATTATTTTCTGATTGAAATGAAACAAAGATGTCACGATTATAAGCCCCATTACCATGCAAATAATGTTAGAATCAACAGGGAGGACTAAGCGGCAGGCAAGGTTCTCTTTTCTATTTGCAGAGAGTTTACCAGCATTGGGATTTTTCAGAAATCATTGAGCATCAACTCCTGTTATAATAGGTGTATAATGAGTATTGGCGTATAGAGAAAGAGAGAATAATTAAAAGGGGAAGAATTGATCATGAAAGAGGAAGAAACCCTGAAGACGCAGGGACGGCCTTTATCAAAGATCCTCGCACTGACAGTCAAAACAGGGATTATAAAATCCAACCTGATCCCGATGTTTGCAGGATTAACACTGGCCTTATATACGTATGACTTCGGCCTTCTGGAGAAGCTGCCCGAGATTTTGCTGGCCTTTATAGGTTCAAGCCTTGTAATGGGGGCAGCAGGGGCGTTTAATAATTTATATGACCGTGATATCGACTCGATCATGAAGCGGACTCAAAGCAGACCAACTGTCACAGGGGAAATCAAGCCTAAGCAGGTATTGTGGCTTGCAAGCTTCATGTCTGTGTTTGGAATTCTCGCTCTTGCCTTCACGACTCCGTTAGCGGGGCTGCTTGGATTTTTAGGGCTGTTTTTTTATGTGGTTCCTTACACGATGTGGAGCAAGAGAAGAACCATTTATAACACGGAGATCGGAAGCATTTCAGGTGCGATGCCGCCGCTTATCGGCTGGGCTGCCATCCATCCTGATATCACGCATCCTGCGATCCTTGGGCTGTTCATCATCACCATCATCTGGCAAATGCCGCACTTTTATGCGATTGCGATAAGGAAGCATGATGAATATAAAGCGGCGAATGTGCCGATGCTGCCTGTTGTTAAAGGCGTCAGAAGGACATATATTCAGACGAATGTTTATTTAGTTGTTCTGATCGGGATCAGCTTTCTGCTGGGTTCCTTAAGCACCGGTCTTATGCTCGTAGCATTGCTCCTAGGGATTGCCTGGCTGGCACTTAGTATCTACGGCTATAAACGGATGGATCCGGAAAAATGGGCAAAATCCCTGTTTATCTTTTCACTAGTCCATATGACAGTTCTTTTTTCGACGGTGATTATTTACTCGATTATGGGGATTATTTTTGATTTATAAAAAAACAGACACACTGAACAATCAGTGTGTCTGTTACTGTTTAAGAGGTAATTCTTGATTTGCGGATCCCATCATAAATACTGATTCCTGCATAGATGATGAAAATGATGGTGATGCTGCTGAGCAGCCAGCTCTTCAATTGGGCAGCAGATATTGAAAATAAATCGGTCATGTATGCTATAAATTCCGCCTGGAGCAAATTCGGGTTCAGCAGGATGGAGATGAATACGATGGTGGCAAACAGTTCAAGGACGGTGTTGAAGATCGACATTCTTTTCGTCCATTGCCCAATGATTAGTTTGTAAAGAGCGAGTCCCGCTTCGAGCGCAATGATGATCACTACGATCGGCCAATATCCGAGCAGCACATCCTGGTTCACGGCGGGAATTTTAAACTCCAGTCCTTCACCTCCGCCTCTGTAGATACCCATCAGCCGGTCGGCATAAAAGTAAAGGGTTGCCCAAATGGCAGTCCACATTAGGCTTCCGAAAACCTCAAACTTGGTTATGGCTTTTTTCTTTGGAATATACGTGATGCTTTTCAAATCGTCCGGAGTCCACGGTTTTAAGCTTGGTGACAAAGGATGCTGCTCTTTTCCTTTATCCATCCTCTCAATAATGGCGAATACAATGGTCAGCCAGAAGAATACCTGGACGGCCACTTCCATGAGTCTCCAAATTCCGTAGCCCGTTAGTTCGAGCATGGCATTGATGATCGTTTCGTCCCGGTTAAAATTAAATATAAACTCTGCAGCAATTGAAATCAATGAAATCGCTGCGGCAATTGGCAGGATCATTTTTAGCAATGATACATATACATCGAAATAGCGCGGCCCGATCAGATGCATCGGCTGATCCCGGTATCCTGCCGCCAGGGCTGCGGGACTGCCCAATTTGCTGAGGACATCCTTTACATCTTCCTTGTTGTAATCATCCGGAAGCATATCCCCGATCGTTGACTGCAGCTCGAGTGCGATATCCGCTTGGCTTTTTTCAGGCAGCCTCCGGGTCACTTCCTGTATATATACTTCAATTAAATTCATCTTCCTCATCCCCCTTTAACAGCCCATATAGCTGTTTGGAATTCTTTATCCATTCTTCTCTCAGTTGCAGAAATGTCTCCAGACCCAGTTCGCTTAAAACATAATACTTGCGCGGCCGGCTCTCCGTATGATCCCAGCTGCTCGTAACAAGCTCCTGTTTTTCCAGACGCCGCAGCAATGGATATAATGTGCTCTGGTCAATATTTATGCCGGAGTCCTCCAATAACTGAACCAGTGAATACCCGTATTGCGGTGTCCGAAGCTGGCTCAGCACAGCCAGCGTCAATGTCCCTCTGCGCAGTTCAGTTGTTAACGAATTCAGCAGCGTGCTCATTCAATCACCTCGCTCCATATACTATATGTCATACACTATATGGTTTATACTATGTATCATACAGTATGGATGTGATAAAAACAACAAACAAAAAAACATTGGCTGAATCCCAATGTTTTAATGCTGCTTACCCAGCGCCAGCTTTAATCCGAAACCAATTAGCACAACACCTGTAGCTTTATCCATAACTCTTTGAACCTTTGGGGACATGAGCCATTCCCGCAGGTAATTAATGAAGAATACGTATATGAAAAACCAGGATATGCTCAGCAGTGTGTATATAATTCCCATGATGATCAGCTGCTGCTGCGCGTTTTCGCCTGCCTTCACAAATTGCGGCAGAAAGGTTAAAAAGAACATCGCAACCTTAGGATTGAGTACGTTTGAAAGGAGTCCTTGTTTAAACGCAGACTTTTTTATATCGGTTTTCACCTCAGTTTCTAAATCAGCTTTCTTCTTCTTTTTCAAAGAGATGAATGAAGAGAGCCCAAGGTAAATCAAATAAATCGCACCGGCATATTTTATGATTTCAAAAGCAGCAGCGGACTGCATTAAGATGGCTGAAAGTCCAAAAGCAGCCGCAAAGGTATGGACTAAAGACCCTGCTGTGATGCCCAGCCCCATTTTATAGCCATCTGCCCTTCCGTCTGAAATCGTCCTTTTTGTTATAAGGGCAGTATCAATTCCGGGACTCATGACCACAAACAAAGAAAGAATTAAAAACGTAAAGAAATCATTCATTTTTTTCACTCCTTGCCCATGTGTTAAAATAAAATATCAAATATTAAATATAATTTAACACATTAAAAATTGATTTTGTTCAAAAAATTAAGAATTAAGGGCTGGTCCCAGCATAAGAGGGAGAGGGTAAAGGGCTTCTTCTTCTCCCCGGCACTGAACATACAATGAAATTTAACCCTCTAGTAATCTTCTGTAATCGTAATGACCACTTTTCCTTGAGCATGACCTTCTTCAAAGTATCTGAAAGCTTTGTCCACCTCACTTAATTTAAATGACCGATCAATGACGGGCTTTACTTTTCCGGCTTCAATAAGTTCGCTCATGTAAATCAGGTCTTCCTGATTTTGCCTCTGCAGCATGCTGCTCATTTTCTTAAACCCTGTTAATGAAATCCACGGCCCCATGACCATCGCCTGTATGTATTGTGCTCCTGAACCACCGGAAAGCACATAAGTTCCATTCGATTTTAAAGCCCGCTTATAAGCTGAAATGGGCTGATATCCGTTAACAGCGAGAATCAGGTCATACTTCTCTGTCCTTTTGGCGAAATCCTCTTTTTTATAATCGATGGCATGGTCTGCTCCAAGAGTACGTAAAATTTCTAAATTTCTTGTACTGCATATACCGGTAACCTCAGCACCAAGTGATTTGGCAATTTGTACAGCGAAAGTTCCCACACCGCCTGAAGCCCCATAAATCAAGACCTTCTGTCCTGTTTGAATGTTTCCTTTATTCCTTAAGGCCTGCAGTGCTGTGACTCCCGCCATAGGTACTGCGGCTGCCTCCTTGAAGGAAAGATTGGCTGGTTTTATGGCCAGGGCCTTTTCAGGGACAGATACATATTCAGCAAAACCGCCCCAGCCGCAGCCTGAAAGGTCTCCGTACACATTATCGCCTGGCTGAAACTGCGTGACGTCTTTGCCGACTGCTTCCACCTGACCGGCGATGTCACCTCCTGGTACCGTGTGTTTTGGTTTGAAAAGACCGTAGGCAAAGCGTGCCAGGTATGGTCTTCCTTTTAAAAGGACAAGATTTCCATAATTCACAGATGCTGCGTGAACCTTGACGAGTACCTCATGATTCTTGGGCAGTGGTTTAACTAGATCTGTCAATCTAAGATTCTCTGGCGAACCGTATTTTTGATACACGATTGCTTTCAGAAAAAATCCCTCCTAATTTTCCAGGTAACGAATAGGTTTAAAATTATATCTTTTAATTCTATTCCAGGAAGAAATATTCAAGACTATAATCCTTTTTTGTTGATTAAGAAGGTCTATATGGGTTCGTATAGCCCGATTTTCATATTATTATAATATTCCTTTACAGGAATATTCCTGATAGTGTATATTATTAACAAGGAAAGTTAAAATAAGGAAGCGGGGGTGGAATCTGCAATAGAAATGGAAAAAGTGAACAAAACCACGCTGGGAGATGATTCAACATGAACGGGCAAATTTTCAGTGCACTGGCTGAGCCCAACCGCCTGGATATCATTGACCTGCTGCTGGAGGGAGCGCTTCCGGTAGGGGATATCGCAAAAAAACTTGAGTTGAACCAGCCTCAAACCTCAAAGCATCTTCGGGTTCTTTGTGACGCTGGCCTCGTGGAGGTTCAGCCGATCGCCAACCGACGGATTTATAAAATCAGGCCTGAACCGTTTCAAGAACTGGATAGGTGGCTTGATTCCTATCGCCGATTATGGGAAGGCAGGATGGATAGGCTGGATGATTACCTTAACGTATTGCAGGGCAAAAAACCTTTGAATTGATGAATAAGCTTAGATAAGGTTTGTCTCAAGAATTGCAGACGGTTTTTCAAATACAGCTTCTAATGGAGGAGTAATAATGTCAAATAATGCAATGCTTTCAAGAGTTGAAGATGAACGTGTGCTGGTATTGGAACGCGTATTCGATGCACCGCGCGAGCTTGTCTTTAAAATGTTTAAAGAGCCGGAACACCTGAAACATTGGTGGGGTCCGAGAGGGTGGGAGCTCCCTGTTTGCAGCGTTGACTTCAGACCTGGTGGAGTATGGCATTATTGCATGAAGTGTGTTGACCGGAATCAGGGCCAATTTTATGGCATGGAGTCCTGGGGCAAGGGGATATACAAGGAGATCAGCGAGCCGGAGAGGATCAGCTATACTGACTATTTTTCCGATGCTGAAGGGACTATTAATGAGGATATGCCCTCTACTGAAGTGACTCTGGAATTTGTGGATGTGGACGGTAAAACCAAATTAATTAACCGTGGAGAATATGTATCTGCAGAGGCGCTCCAGTCTGTAATGGAAATGGGTATGCTGCAGGGCATAACAGATACTTGGAATCGTCTCGAAGAACATTTGAACGAAATCAAATAACGAAATTTAGCATACAGTAGGCAACTTTTATTGGAAATATTTTATTTAACATGGCGTTGATCCTAGATGGATTAACGCTTATTTTTGTGTTGATTTTATAACTATCAAGACAGCTATATGAGTGCAAATGAGTAAATTTCTTGTTTATCTATCAGCCTTTTGAATGAGAAAAGTCCACACTTATGAAGGATTCCTGTATTCCATCAATAATATAAAGTAGTAGATAGCCATTTTTGTATGCCCTCTATCCTTATCTTGAGGGCAGCTGAAATTTCATTTATGGGAGTGATACCATTGTCAGAATTGATTTATGCAGGTTCATTAAAGACGCTTGAAGATGAAGGTGCAAAGGTTATTAAAGGTGGGAGTCATGCAATTGCAGTATTTGTTTACGAAAAACAAGTCTATGCGGTGGACAACCGCTGTCCGCATATGGGCTTTCCCCTCCATACAGGAAGCCTGTGTGATGGGATTTTGACGTGTCACTGGCATCATGCCCGCTTTGATATAAAAAGCGGAGGAACCTTGGATCCTTGGGCAGATGATGTCCCTACTTATCCTGTCGAGATCAAGGAAGATGAGGTTTGGGTTCAGCCGGTTCCATTTAATAAGGTGACAATCGAAAAATGGAGGCAGCGATTACGTGACGGCCTTGAGCAAAATATTAGTCTTGTCATTGCCAAATCAGTTGTCGGATTGATGGAAGCGGGTTTTCCAGCGACAGAGATTGCAAAAATCGGCGTAGAATTCGGAACAACACATCGGAGGAGTGGATGGGGATCGGGATTAACGATTTTAACAGCCATGACAAATGTATTGCCCAAATTGGATAAAACTGGGCAGGTTTTAGCGCTGTTCCAAGGCCTTGTTCATGTTGCACGGGAAAGTTCCGGAATGGGAACACGCTTTTTACTTGGATCCCTTCCTGTATCTAATGAAAAGAATACCCAATCATATGAACAATTATCGGAATGGTATCGTCATTGTGTGGAGGTCCGGGATTCACAGGGAGCTGAGCGGGTGCTATTGACCGCGATAGAATTGGGATTCTCGGACGAGCAGCTTGCTGAAATGATGATGACAGCTATCACGGATCATTTTTATATAGATACAGGTCATACTCTTGATTTTCATAATAAAGCATTTGAAATTTTAAATCAGATTGGTATTGAGCACCGGTCCTATGTATTATCATCCTTGCTGCCTGCTATCGGTGATGTATCCCGCAGTGAAGAATCCCATAGCTGGCAATCACCTGTGAACCTGGTCAAACTATTAATGGAGGCGTTCCAGGATTTACCTGATATCCTTGCTAATGTCTCATTACGAGGCGACGCTGATATCGATGAAGCAGTATTGGTTGAACAAATTTTATCTGATGATCCTATAAAAACGGTAAATACGATGCTGGATGCACTTAAAAGCGGAGTCAACCCTTCCCGTTTGGCCCAGCTCGTAGCTTTAGCGGCTGCTGATCGAATTACCCGTTTCCATGTACAAAATGATTTCAGGGACTGGATTACTGTACTTCATACATTTACTCACGCACATGCGGTACATGAATCGTTACGCCGCTCTGCTACACCTGAATTGATCCGAGCTGTTTTCCATGGAGCAATGAGTGTGTATCTCGATCGTTTTCTCAATACACCATCTGCAAGAAGGCCTGAACCGAAGGATTCGGAAACTGAACCTCAGAGTCCTTCAGAATTATTGAAGATGATGAATCAGCAGCAGCAGGTGGCAGAATCAGCAAGATGGGTAGTGAATTACCTGGCACACGGCGGTGATAAAAGTGAACTCTTCAATACGCTTGGTCACGCTTTATTAAGAGAGGATGCAGAGTTTCATTCCTTTCAAATGTATGAAGCAGCAATGATCGAACATGATCATTGGGAAAAAGAGGATTCCGAGCTTGCTAAATATGCACAGGAAACATTGATCCTCGCCGTAACACGTTATCTGGCAGGCCATGCCCCAACTGCCAGAGAAATGCCACATACAGCACAAATTGCCATGCGCCTCCACCGAGGGGAAAAATTATTTGAAGATGATTGATCAATCGGGGACTATTCCAGCTTCAAAGCGAGAAGGGCAAATGTTCAGCTTTAATCAGTTTGCTGCCTATATAAAGAGATAAGCTCCAATAAACAATTGATGAAAACTTGTACCATCAGTTGCAAGGCGGCGAAGTCATCGAATAAAAGCCTTATATTCCACAGGAACTTTAAACATAATCATGAGCACGAGGGCTTCCATTACAAATTTGGAGGTTCTTTTTTTGCTTTTCATGGATAATTTCGTTTGGTTGGAGATCTACTATAACCTCAGGCTTTAAATTATGAGCAACTAAGTTAAATGGTGTATATTCTTAACAAAATGGAAAATATCCTTGACCTAATGTTAAGTATTCTTTACAATGAAGAGGCAGGAAATGGTAATAGGGGATGTTAAGTATGCTGAGAAATAAAGTGAAGGAATTAAGAGCGAGGCATAATTATACTCAATCTGATTTAGGTCAATTGGTTGGAGTTACCCGCCAAACCATTGGCATGATTGAAAAAGGTGACTATGCTCCGTCTGTAGTGTTAGCATTGAAAATTGCTAAAGCATTACGTGTCGATTTAGAGGAAGTGTTTTGGATAGAAGGAGAGGATGAGTGATCATGGAAAGGTTTTTGCGTTCGCCTTTTACAATGAGCGTGTTTCTGATTGGGCTTGCGGTAATTTATTCGGTGAGCATCGTATTGGAGCAGCGGAATTACATGACGACGGCTATTTTTATTGTTTATGCTATTTTTGTCATCATTTATTTCGGAACAATGGTTTATTTTAACCGTAAATACCCAGATCGGAAGATTCGTATTTTTACCTTCATCCCTTATGAGCTGAAAGAAGAAGATGAAGGGCATCAATATATTACGTATCGGGCCTGCCGAAAGGTGTATATTTATTACTATTTTGCGATTCCGGCAGCCATTGTTGCAGTTGCGCTGTTTAGAGAAGCCGAGTTGCTCCCTGTCATCGCTTTGACTGTACTTGGCATTGGGCAGTATTTTATTTTTTGGTCGGAAGTTAAAAAACTTTATGAATAAAAGGGAGGATGAAGGATATGTTTTTGTCGTATATTTTTGTATTTCTTCTGGCAGCAATTCCGTTATTTGAACTTGTTGCTGTGATTCCATTGGCTATCATCGGAGGTCTATCTCCAGTTCTGACAGCGATACTTGCTTTTTTGGGGAATGCTCTGACAGTGGTTCTGTTAATTGTTTTTGTGGATCAAGTGAAGAAATGGATGGGAAAGCGAAAACAAAAAAAACGTATGCAAGATATTATGCATGTGGAAGAAGTTGCGGCAGCACAAGCTGATGCTGAAGGCATGGAAGAGTCGAAAAAAGGGAAACGAGCTCGGGCACTTTTTGATAAGTATGGCTTACCTGGCTTAGCGATCATTGGCCCCTTTTTCGTTGGATCTCATATTTCCGCGTTTATGGGAATGAGCTTTGGTTCGGCAAGAAAAAGGGTAACCGGCTGGATGTTGACCAGTTTATTCCTTTGGACAGTTATTATGGCTGTAGCTTCAAGTTATGGAATCACCTATTTTATGCCGCATGTTGAAGAAGATGGTTTTTTAATCCGCCTATTCAGCAACTAACATTTCAGTAGAGACTTTTAAGATCCTTCATACTAATTCAGTAAGCGGGCGCTTTTCCTGAGTATAGAAAGCGTCCTTTTTTATTAGTAAGTGTCCTCTTTGTTCGGAGAATATATCTGCCACCATAACATTCCTCTGATTCAAACGTTCTTTTATAATATCCTCCTTCTGGATGAGGAGTTAATCCAAACTTCGAAACTCAATAATATTTATTCTTCATTTTAAATGTTCCATGCCCTGTACAAATAAATATCAAAAAAGTTACTTAAGTTTGCTTAACTAAAGTAAGACTCCTATTTTTAAATTTCTTAACTTATTTTTCCTTATAAAAGTCATTATAATTTTTCAACTTTGAAGGCCATTTTTTCTTCTTTAAGTACTTTTCATTAAGTACTAAAATCTTCCCGTTCTCAGCGGGTATGTATTTTTTATACACAGATTTATATTTTTCGAATGCCAAGTGCCCAAAAATATAAATTGGTAAGATAATGAAAATGAGGATTACCAATTGCAGTAACCAATTGAATTCATCTCCAATGACATAAATCGTAAATACAGCATGTGCTGCAAAAGAAACCATTAAGGTGAGAAGCACATTAGATATATGAAAAGGGATCATATTATTTTTTTCCCGGAACATTCGCTCTAGTTCATTTTTGATAAAAAGTGTAGAAAATACAGATATCACAATGACAAAAAGGGAAACAAAATATGTAAGAACAGTGTACATGTTTTCCGCCCACGCTCCTTCAATTACAATAGAAGAAAAAGCTGTTCATCAATTATACTTAATATCGTTATTAGGTCACAAACCACTTTTTTTGGGAACCTCAATTATCAGTTAATGTCTGAGAATAAAGGTTTAAGACGCTAAGAGTCTAAATCTATGCTTTGTTCAGAAAAAAATTTTATATTCATTGTAACACAAAAAATGATATAGATTTTGGTGGAACTAGAAGAAGTAAAGCATGCATTCAGATTCGCTTATTATCCTTTAAAAATTAGAAGTGATGAAATCATGCAATTTATTCCTTATTTTAGTTGCATTTGGCCATTACACAAAAATGAATAAACTGAATAATCAATGGATATCCCATTTAAAGGTGACAATCGAGGTATTGGAGTAAGTGAGTATCCGATTTTTATTGGTGTTTGCTAGTGGAAACAGGCAGTTAAAACAATTAAAGAAGTGAATAATGAGAAATTAAAGAATGTGGCACGTGTCCGGATTTCAGGGGAATGGAGTCTGAATCCTCTTGTTATTCCGAAATAACCAAAGATATTTGCAGAAGTAAGGTACTTAAGCGAATACAAATATATTCAGCAATTTATTATGCTTGCCGGTTAAAGCCAAAAGAAAATACATCCGGCAAGCAGCAGAACCATCCCTATTTAGATAAGCTTTTCATTTCTTTTTAGCCTTCTTTTTTACCCTCTTGGCAATCATGACGGCGACAAAGAGTAAAGGAATATAAATGAACGTAAAGCCAAACCCTATTTTCCCAAAAAAGTCATTAACCATACTAATCCTTTCGTGCGTATTAATAAAGGGAATCATTATTAACAAAGCACTGACAACAAAAAACACTCCAACCTTTTGTCTAATATTAAAGATTCTCTTGATAAGTCTGGAAGAAATCCAGATGGCAATACACACATTTGGAAGCATAATTAAGTTCCAGTTTGCAATTCCTATATATTCGAAACGCTCCACAAAAGGCATTTCTACAATTTTCCACATGGTCAAAGTGGGCCAGACTTGTTTAGCAAGAAGATCTTCCGAATAATAGGCAAACGTAATGACTGCTAAAATAGTATAGATCAAGGTAGTGGTAAAAACAGCAAGGTGTGCCCACTTTTTGGATTTATTTGGTTCCTTTATAAAAGGATAAATGAACAGAATAATCTCAAATCCGATGAAGGTAAGCGACATCTTGTAGGAACCGATGAGAAGTTCCTTAACAGAATGGTCCCAAATTGGGAGGAGATTATAGAAATTTGAAAATTTAATGGCCCAGCCAAATGTGAGAAGGAGATAAGCCGGCAATACCAGGCCGAAAAAGGCTATACCGACTACGGTTCTGAATCCTCCAAAAATGATATAAGTACAAAGTATCATGAAGCCAAAGGAGAACCAGAAAGTGCTCAGATCCGGAAACATCCACACTTGAATGATTTCGATAAATGTTCGTGCTATAGCTAAGACATACAAAAAAAAGTAACCTATGAAAATGGAACTGATTGCTTTGCCGATAAAATTGCCCAGAAGGTACTTATGGACTGTCACAAAATCACCATCAACCGTTTCGGCAATTTTATAGTTCATCCAAAGGATGACATGTATGCATCCCCCCGCAAACAGGATGGAAATCCAGGCATCATAGCCTGCATCCTTTGCGATGTCTCTCTGATAACTAAGAACCCCAATGCCAATTTGCATGGACATAATTAAATAAAACACTAGAAATGGGGATATCTTCAATCTGTCTGGTATTGGCTGCTCCTTTATCTGGTTCACCTCCGTTTCATGATTTTATTACTGGCTGCAGTATACTGCTTTCATATTTTCATCATTTAAAGCGGCTATGAAAGTAACCCACAAGCGCACTTTAGCATACATTCGTCAATAAGCTTATTATTTCCGGATTTGGAAAACTTATGAAGGGAATAATCAGCCCTTTAAGATAAAATAAAACTTAATGTTGCCTCCAATGCGCTTGTTCATTCTATTGGATAGCAGGAAACTTGGAGTTATTTATCAGAGAGCGTTAGAAGAGATTGTTCTTCTGCTGGATTGTGAATATGGGAGTATTGTTAGGGCTAACAGAAATCAGTACAAAATTATCTGTACTATGGAAAATGGCCAATTCGAGCAAACGATTTATTTGATTAATATTGGCGAGGTCCATGCAGGTGAAGATTTGAAACAGGGGAAGCCAATTATTTTAGAAAATGGGCTTAAAAAGCGGTCTGCCGGAAATCCAGGCACCGTTTTTACCTGAAAATTTCTAAAAGGATCCTTTTGTATCAATGAGCATAGGGTTTCAACCTTAATTCCAGATGATCTATTTACTGAAAAGGACCTTGTACAGTATGCAGACCAAGCCTTTACCGTTCCAAGAGACAATGGAAAAAAACGGGCCAGGATCCATAACAGCGAAAATATATAGCCACAGGATGCAGCAATGTTCATTCTTATAAAATCCATGTTAAAGCCTGCCCAATTTTCACGCGGCAGGCTTTCTATCCTTAAAGATAGTTAAGGATCTAAAATATGAAAGTTATTCCACTACACCGGTTCTGACAATTTGAAAATTTACCTTCACGTTTACACGTATGTTTTTATACATTTCATGCCATTTTTCCTTAGTAAGTCCCGACCTATATACTGAACTTCTATAAACCTCTCCGAAACCGAATACATCTGAGTCATGGGCCTTGGCATAGGCAAGCAAATCTTCTGCATTCTTTTTAATTGTATTACTGATCGTTTTTTCCAGAATTTGAATATTTTTCGGGTTTTTTAAATCAATGGATTGGTTAATTTCCAATAGGCGGGAGTCAATGTTAATGGTTAGCTTAAAGGTGAGATTCTCTTTGTCCTGCAGTTCCATTTTACTGTTGCTTCTGATGGTATCCAATACCACAGCAAGCTCTTTTTCTTCATTTAGCTTAATGTTTTGGAAACCATTTTTGCTGATTATGAGTTCGAGGTTTCCTGCCTCATATCGATCATTTATTAATTTTAAGTAAAAGGACTCTGCTGCAGAAATTTTACCCACCATTTTATCATCATTCATAAGTGCCATGCCTGTTATCCTAACCATTCCATTTTCTGCTTTTAAGGTTGGGAGGGAAGGGTCCACTCCAGCTGCGTAAAAATCATGTGTGAATTCCTGAAGTGTTGAAGATGGGATTAATTCCCCTTTAATGTTCTGGTCAAGTTCTTTATATATAAATTGTCCTATATCAGTAAATTGCTGGTTTTCCTGTTTAAGTATTTCATTGGCACTGCCCTCAACAATACCCAAATAGGTGAGGTCACTGATTGAGGGGTCGCGTGAAAGTGTGTCTGCCAGGTTAATAATTCCATCCTCTGCAACTTCTTCTCCGTATAGGGCAACTCGAAGCTGGCCGGATTGCAGCTTTTTCGGGCTCTTTAAATCTGCTGCAATCCGGGCTCCTTTGCTGGTAATCGACTCACCCGTTATAAAACCAGTATTTTTAGGTGCTTCCGGATCAATTTGCAGCAGAACCATGGTCGTTAAAATCTTGCCATCTTCAGAAAGATCGTAGCCTACTGTAGTAATTAAGCCCATTTTTTCTAATGTTTTGCTGTCAGTGCAGGCTGTGAGAACAGCCCAAAGAACGATTATGGATACAAAAGCAGCAACATTACGTCTCACCGTGGTTCACCCCTTTGATTTTTAATTCTTTTTTTGAATAAAGCAATAATGTAAAGGAAAATGGGGTAAACAAAAACCAAATAAAATGCGTATTTAGCATAGTTATCATTAATAAGATTGATTTCGATCCTTGTTAAGAAAATCTGCAGAGATAAATAAAGGAAGAAAGCTAATAACCAAGAGATATTTATCATACTTCTATTCCAGATTCTGCTTAGTCCTCTGGAGGCAGACCATAAGTAAAGCATTAAATTCGGCAAGATAAGGATAATCCATGATGAAACTGCGACGTATTCAAATCTTTCAATAAACGGCAGCCGCACAATCTTGAACAAAGAAAGGGTGCCCCAAATCGTCCTTTCAAGCTGTCCACCGCTGAAATAGGCAAGGGAAATGACCATAATGATGAGATAAAGAAAAGTGGTAAAAAGCAAACCATACTGAAAATATTTATTGATCTTTTCCTTCTCATTTACATATGGATAGAAGGCGTACAGGAGTTCAAATCCCAATACAGTAAATGTCATTTGCCGGGCGCCTTTCAGGATTTCTTTTAAATCTGATTCTAAAATCGGAGATAAATATTCCCAATTGGCAAACTGAAAAGGAAATGCCAGCAGTGAAATCATCCACACTGTAAAGATAATACTGAAGAAGCAAAATCCGACAATCGTCCGAAAGCCGCCTGTAAGGCCGTACATTACTAATAACATAATGGTTAAAGAAATAAACCAGGTGGGAAGGTCAGGAAAAACCCAGGCCTGAACCACTTCAATATAATTTCGGGTAATAACAAAGAAGGCTGCCAAACAATGGAATATATAAATAAAATTAAGCAGACTCCCCAGCCACTTCCCATAAATGTCGAAATGAATCCCAAAGAGATCTGCAGATTGATACATAGACAGGGTTTTAAATATGATCCAGCCAATCAGGTTTGCTGCTGCTCCTGCTATGAGGACAGATATCCACGCGTCATGTTTGGATTCCAGGTAAATAACACGCTGGAAACCTTGCACTCCTACACCCACCTGCATGGCGTGCACTATGAAAAAAACCATGAAAGCATTAATTAAATATTGGGGTTTCGGCTGTACGTTAATTTTCATTTCGATACACCATAACTTTTACTCATGTTCATTCCCCTTGGAAGGGCTATATTTAATATGATCCTTTGGTCTTGTCTGAAACGGCCTTCTAAATGTAAACGAAAGCGGAAGCCGGATGATGCTGTCTCGCCAATCGGTAAGACGCAAAGGGTAAAATGGAGCAAGAAAAGGACTTCCTAAGCTAGATTGTCTTAAAAGATGAATGAGCAGAAAGCAAAATCCGGCCATCAGGCCATAAAACCCCCAAAAACCCGCAAAAATAATGAGAGGAAAGCGCAAGATTCGAATGACGTTACCCATCATATAGCTTGGTGTTGTAAAAGATGCGAGAGCTCCAAGTGCAACAATGATAATGAGAATATTGCTCGTGAAACCCGCCTGTACGGCTGCGGTGCCAATAACAATACCCCCAACAATGCCCATTGTCTGTCCAACCTTAGTTGGCAGTCTCGCGCCAGCCTCTCTCAATAGTTCAATGATGAACTCCAATAGCAAAGCTTCTATAATCGGCGGAAACGGTACACGAGATCTTGATTCACTTAATGGAACAAGAAAAGCCTGCGGGATGATCTCGTAATGGAATGTTAGAGAAGCTACGTATACGGCAGTGAAAAAAATGGAGAGCATCATGGCGATCATCCTTAGAATACGGAGAAAGGTTGAAATATGCCATCTGACATTCTGATCCTCCATGCTTTGGAAGAACTCTATAAATGATTGCGGGCATCCTATCGCCTGAACACTGCCATCAACAAGAACTGCTATTTTCCCATTGAGAAGCCATGCACTTGTCCGGTCTGGCCGTTCAGTCAGCACCATTTGAGGGAAGATAGACAAAGAATTATCTTCAATTAACTGTGCAAGGATTGAGCTGTCCAAAATACTGTCTATTTTTAAAGAAATGACACGCTGTTTGAGTGTGGCAACCATCTGTTCTAAAGAAATAAAGTCGTCAGTCAAAGAAGCTAGAATGTCCTGGTGCAGCATTGACTTTTCAATCATCGTGTCAAAGTATACCACTGTTAACTTTTGGCTGAATTCCTTCACCATCAAATCTGCACTATTATTTAATCGGCTTTTCACTTGATCAATAAAAGTAAATTTGGATTGAGAGATAGGGGAAGCAGATGATGCCTCTTTTTTTGCATCTCTGTTTCTACTGTTCGCGGTATGGCGTTTTAAAAACATAATACCCTCCAATAACCTTGTATTGGTATCTTTAACTCTAAAAGGGGGAATTATACAGAAGTTTTAAGGGATAGAAAAAGATTGAGGAAACTGTCCAATATTGTCTTAGCAGCATGTTTAGGAGGCATGGTTTCGGGAAAACGGGAATCGGCATTATCGCTGTAGGTTAGGATTATCAGAAGCGGAGTATACTTAACATAATCCCCACCTGTATCATTGATGGGGATTACTGGCTCCTTAACCTGGCTTAGTACACAATACGCTTGAAAAGTTAAGATTAAAAAACTAAGGTTTTTTGACTTGGTATATGCCACGTAAGTTAAAGTCTGGGTAACAACGGCCGCTAATACGTATAAGCGCTTGTCTCAACAATCTGCTACTGTTCGAATTACAATGACATTCCCAACCTTAAACATCCCCAGTTTCCCTTCACCTACTGCCTCTGCCCGAATCATCCTGGCAATTAAATCAATATCACCTTTGGTATATGCTACTCTGGTCATTACTCATAACCTCTTTACCTAGAATTGTATTAAAAACAACGGGCAAAAATGATAAGTCAGCTGCATTAATCTGGTACTGGCTTCTTCACTAATGCCTGCAGCTCCATTGAAAAAAATGCCGTCCCGCCGCAATAAGATTGAGGATATATTGAGTCAGCTAATATACACCATGCCTGCATGCATCCAGGTATATCTTGGACAGAATTAAGCTGCAGCTGAAAGTTAATCCTTTTACATTTGGGGTAAGGTTGTAATATATCCCAATCTATGAAAGGCAGGTTTTAATATATGGAGCCTTTTGATCACCAAAAGGAAAATGAAAGAAAAGGATCCAGCAGGAAATGGATAATTGCAGGTTTAATAGGTGCGGTTATGGGTGCATTACTAATTGTTTTGATCATCTTTCCCCTGATTGGGGAAAAAGCTGACAAAAGTCCCCTTGATAAAAATCCACTAAAGCAATCAAATGTAAGTGCGGCGGAAGGAAAGGAAACAAACCCGGTTACAGAAGCAGTTGAAAAAAGCATGAAGGCTGTGGTGAGTGTAATTAACTTTCAAGGCGGTGATATGTGGGAGGGCACTGAACCGCAGCGTGCTGGATCAGGCTCAGGAGTCATTTATAAAATTGAAGATGGGTCGGCATATATAGCAACAAATCACCACGTTATTAAAGATGCCAGCCAAATAGAAATTAATTTAAATAATGATAAGAGACTTCCTGCCAAATTGCTTGGATCTGACCCGCTGCTGGATCTTGCAGTATTACAAGTAGATAGTGAAAAGATTGACCATGTAATTAATATTGGAAAATCAGGAGATTTAGTGCCCGGGCAAACGGCAATCGCCATAGGAAACCCGCTTGGCTTTCTGCAGGGGACTGTCACAACCGGTGTCATAAGTGCCCCGGATCGCACGATTCCAGTTGATGTGAATCAAGATGGCATGGTGGATTGGCATTCGGAAGTCATTCAAACAGATGCATCGATCAACCCTGGAAACAGCGGGGGAGCATTGATTAATATTAATGGAGAGCTGATTGGCATTAACTCATCTAAAATAGCTATGGACGGTGTAGAAGGTATTGGTTTCGCCATTCCGATTGACACAGCACTTCCAGTCCTTCAGGATCTGGAGAAATTCGGAGAAGTCAAACGGCCTTACATGGGAATTATTCCGATTAACTTAGCAGATATCCCATCTCAGTACTATCAGAATGAATTGCAGCTTCCTGTAGAAGTGACCGAGGGAGTCATTGTCAGGAAAACAGAACCTGCAGCGCCTGCAGGTCAGGCAGGCATTAAACAAAATGACGTTATCATAAAGCTGGATAATCAAGAAATTTCAAATGTAGTCGATTTGCGAAAGTACTTGTACACAGAGAAGGATATTGGTGATACGGTGAAAATAATATATTACAGAAATGGAGAAAAAGAATCTGCTGAAATGACATTAACGGAAGAGGAATCAATTGTACAAGAATAAAATCGAAAGTCATTTTTTAAATATTCTTGCTGCTAAATTGATCAGATAGACTATCAGAGCATATAAATAAAAAGTGTCCGGACCATGAAAAAATGTTCCAGACACTTTTTTTTCTTCAAAAGGAACCGTGTAATATCCACACTTGAATGAATTCGATAAATGTTCGTGCTATAGGTAAGACATATAAAAAAAGTAACCTATGAAAATGGTGCTGATTGCTTTGCCGATTGAATTGCCTAGAAGGTACTTATGGACTGTCACAGAATCTTCATCAACCGTTTCGGCAATTTTATAAATCATCCAAAGGATGACATGTATGCATCCTCCGGCAAACAGGATGGAAATCCAGGCATCATAGCCTGCATCCTTTGCGATGTCTCTCTGATAGACAAGAACCCCAATGCCAATTTGCATGGACATAATTAAATAAAATACTAAAAATGGGGATATCTTCAATCTGTCTGGTATTGGCTGCTCCTGTATCTGGTACAACTCCGTTTCATGATTTGGTAACTGGCTGTGGTAAAACTGCGTTCACTCTCCCGCGTTATTTATCAATATCCTTTTTATCTTGTGCTCATTTCTGAGGCGGATAGGATTTTTAGTTCGCAAAAAGTGTGGCCTCTTGGATTGCATTGAAAAGAAGTTAAGAAGACGACAAGGCTTCCAGCAGCAATTCCAAAATTCAATTTACTGTTTTTTAACATACTTTGCATAAAAGTTAACATAATCATAGCCATCGAGGCACCCATTAATAGAGCTATCACGAATAGTTAATGGATTAAAACTTACGAAATCTACTTTTACAGGTGACATCAAAGGAATAAGCCTATAAACTATTAAATAGCATTTAATAATAAACTTCGAAGCAAGGGGACGGCTCTCTTGCTTCCTTCGTTTTGCTTGCTTAGGTGAATCAGAAGAACCGTCCCCATGTTTCCGCAAATGGAGGTACACATGTATAAAAATGAGCCGATTTTTTTACAGCCTGTGTTTCAAGAGAGGATTTGGGGCGGGCAGAAATTAAGAAGAGAGTTTAATTATGAGATTACGAATGATAAGACAGGGGAGGCGTGGGTGATTTCTGCGCATCCGCATGGCCCAAGCATTATCACCAATGGTCCGCTAGCAGGGAAGACATTGGCTGATGCTTGGAATGAGCATAAGGAACTTTTTAATAAAAATGCTGCTGATCAAGGTGAGTATCCGTTGCTTGTAAAGATTTTGGATGCAGCGGATGATTTATCTGTTCAAGTTCATCCGGATGATCAATTTGCCCGCGAAGTCGAAGGCGTGCCTTATGGCAAAACGGAATGCTGGTACGTATTAAGTGCCGAAGAAGGGGCCGAGCTTGTGTTAGGACATCATGCCAAGACAGAGGGAGAATTAGCGGCCATGATCGATCAAGGAGAATGGAACAAACTTTTACGCCGAGTGAAGGTGAAAGCTGGCGATTTTGTTTATGTGCCAAGCGGTACCATTCATGCCATTGGAAAAGGCATTGTCATCCTGGAAACACAGCAAAGCTCCGATATTACCTATCGTGTTTATGATTATGACCGTACAGATGATGCCGGCAACAAGCGTGAATTGCATCTTGAACGTTCCAAACAAGTGACAACTGTTCCGCATCAGGATGCCGCAGTTGAGCAGACAAAAACTGTTAATGGCGGTTTGGCTGCAAAGAAATTGGTGGAGGAGCAGTATTTTACTGTGTATCATTGGGAATTGAATGGTCAGGCTGATTGTGAAATGACTGCTGATTACTTACAGGTGAGTGTTGTAGACGGCAAGGCTGCTATTACTATGGAGGGAAATTCCTGCGATTTAGAAAAAGGTGTCCATTTTATTCTGCCTCATGGCGTTCGCCAATTTAAATTGGAAGGGAAAGCTGAGGTTATTGTTTCGCATGAATAAGGCAGCATAACTCCGTTTTGCCGAGCCTTGATTTGGTGGATAGGGGCTGTTTACAATGATTGTCACAGAACCGGCTTAAAATGTTTTTTTATTTGTGATGCTTGCTGTATGACTTGAATTTCGCCACCGGGTCTTTCTGACTAGTGGAAATTCTTTTGTGAGTCCTTTTTGCTGAATATTCAAAAATATATTGACGGACACATGTATGCGTTTTAGTATAAGAGATAAATAAGGGTTTCATGTTACTAGATCATACTAGGCATGGGAAACAAAGCGGGAGCATTCTCCTGCCTGTTTTCCATGCCATTTTTATTCTCCTGGAAGAAATCTAGTAAAGCCAATAAATGAAGGAGGGTTGCGGCAAAAACAAATCCAGCCACGATTATCTTTGGAACAGAGAATACTAAACAAATACTATAAAAGGAGGAATTCAAAAAGAATGAATGGATCCACTTTTTGGAAAAAGGCGCTGGCGATTACTACTAGTCTATTGTTAAGTTATTCTATAATAGAAGGTGCTAATACTGCATCAGCAGCTAGCGATGTCACTAAATCTATTAATCCGACTCCCCAGGAGGCTAAAATGACAGGCAATGGTTTTCCTCTCACACCAAAAGTGGGAATTGTCACAGGGGAAAATACCGATGAACATGCGATTAGAGAGGTAGTTCAGGCCCTGGAAGCTGCTGAAGTAAAGCAGGTTATCCGGTATAACGATCATACAAGTGTCACAACGCCTGTTACGATTTGGATTGGCGGCCCTGCTGAAAACCAGTCAGCCGTGGACGTGCTGGAACAAATGAGTGTTGATGGCCCGGAAGAATTGAAGAAGGAAGGGTATGTCCTGGCATCCAGCACCAATGGTAAAAAACAAATAGTCCTCGCTGGAAAAGATCAGACTGGAACCTATTATGCAGCAAAGACCTTTTCGAAATTGATTCAGGAACAAAAAGGCAGGGATTGGTTTCCCCAGGTAGAAATCCGAGACTGGCCGGAAATGCCGATTCGCGGTTCCATTGAAGGATTTTATGGTCCTCCATGGACCCATGAAGACAGACTCAGCCAGCTGGAATTTTACGGTGAGAATAAACTAAATACTTATATCTATGCACCGAAGGACGATCCTTATCACCGTGAGAACTGGCGGGATCCATATCCGAAGGAGGAATTAGCAAGAATTAAGGAGCTCATTGATAAGGCCAAAGAGAATCATGTGAAATTCACCTTCTCGGTTTCACCTGGTCAATCCATCTGCTATTCGGGTGATCAGGATTTCGCCTTGCTGAAAAAGAAGATGGAAGCGGTGTGGGACTTAGGTGTGCGTTCCTATGCGATTTTTCTGGATGATATTGATATGAGCTTAAAGTGTCAGCAGGATAAGGATCTTTTTGGAAATGATCCAAATCCAGCGGGGGCCGCTCACGCTTATTTGCTGAATCGTTTTACGAAGGAATTTATACAAACACATGAAGGAGCTGAGCGTTTAATTACCGTTCCGACAGACTATACCGGAAATGGACCAACCCCTTACCGTGATCGATTTGCTGAATTACTCGACCACGATACTGTTGTGATGTGGACAGGTCAAAAGGTTGTGTCAGAACAGGTCACGGCCGAAGAAGCAGATGAGGTTAACGGAGTATTTAAGCATGATATGTTATTATGGGATAATTATCCAGTCAACGACTTTGACAGGAATAGCTTGTTCCTCGGTCCGATTGTTGGACGTGATTCGAATTTGGCCAGTCATGGGGTAGTCGGGTTAACGGCAAATCCAATGAACGAGGCTGAAGCCTCCAAGATACCTTTATATACGATTGCAGATTATACGTGGAACCCAGCTGCATATAGTCCGGCAGAATCCTGGGAACGCAGTATAAAAGCCTTTGGCGGAGAAGGTGCAGTAACGCTAAAAACGGTTGCGGAGAATATGTTTTCTTCACCCATTAATACGGCAGAGTCGCTTACTTTAACTCCATTGATCGATGCATTCTGGAAGGCATATGCAGCAGGTGATGCCGATCAGGCAGCAGATCAGTTAATCGCTGAATTTAAAAAGTTGCAGCAGGCTCCGGCTAAACTTCAGCAGGAGATGGACAATAAAAAATTTCTAAAGGAAATAGAACCTTATTTAGAGAAATTAAGTGTTTACGGCAAAGCAGGAGAAGTGGCTGTTCAATATGTAATGGCTCAGAAAAATGGTCAAACCGGCCAGGCTGATGCTTACAGGGAACAGCTCATTTCCCTATTCAATCAATCTGAGCAAATCCCTCAAAAAGTGGGGCAGGGTGTCATCAAACCATTCTTAGTTAGGAGTGCCTTAGTGGTACCACCATTAGAGCTGACACTCCAGCCAGTGATTGACCAGTTCCGTATAGCTTATGATGGCGAGGATAGCAGCCAGGAAGCCGAGCGGTTAATCACTGAATTTAAAAAGCTGCAGCAAATTCCTGAGACTGCTCGCAAAGACATTAATGATGAAGAGTTTTTAAAGGCCATTGATGATTATCTGCAGAATCTTAACGTCTATGGTGAAGCAGGAGAAGTGGCTGTCAGCTATTTAATGGCGGAAAAAAACAGGCAGACCGATGAGGCAAATGCCTATAAAGAGCGCTTAAAAACCTTAATGATACAGGCATATCAGCAACCTCAGGAAATTGGCAAAGAGGTTATTAAGCCGTTCTTAATTGATAGTATGTGGCGGAATCTTGATGTGGTCGATTATCGCTTATTAGATGGTGTGAATAAATCTCGTGGAGCTGGCCAATTGATTCAGTATACTCCAGCATACGGAGCAACCACAAGAACAAACCCTTGGGGGTATGAAATTACGGCAGAAGATGGTAAGGTCATAAAAAGAGGTGGGAATAATTCTGCCATCCCGAAAAACGGCTATGTCCTAAGCATCCATGCGAATGACTGGCTGCGAGATAATACTGAGATTGGCACCACGATTCAAATCGAAAACGACGTCGTATTGGTTATATCCACAGAAAACACCAACTAGCGACCTGTGAGTTTATATTCAAACAGGGGGCAGCGTCCCATTATAAGAGGTTGGATAGGGCCAGGCAAATTACATCCTTTAAAGTGAATTAAATTCAAGAAGCCGAGTGAATAGGGGCTATTGACGGAAAATGTCATAGTGTCTGCTTCACTCGGTTTTAATTTTTTATTCTCCAGAATACAGCTGCTTTTTATTAGAGGAGACAGAGCAAGTAACGATTCCATGTTTAAGTAGTTGAATTTATTTGGATAAATTTTAGAAATAGTTGAAAAACTTTACAACCTGCTTATAGTTTATTGACTTAAGAAATGGCTCCCGGATATGGTAAAAGAAATGATTGGCAAAATGACACCTGTGTAACGACAATTTTGACAGCGCTTTCTTTCTCTGCTATGAAGGATTGTGAGTAAGTGGAAGCCGGCTTTTAAAAGCTTCATTATAAAAAACTGAAACGGGAAGGTGAAACAATGTTTTTTTTGAAAAAGAGCTATTTTTTGATGGCGGTTTTTTTCGGCTTGTGTTTGATTCTGTTAACGCCAAATATAAGTTTGGCTAAACAGCCAGAATCATCTTATTGGTACCCTGAGCAGCTATTGAAATGGTCCCCGGAGAAGGATCACAATGCTTTGTTTAATCGCAGCCAAATTCCATTAGCCAAACGGGAAGTGTTATACGGGGTCAATGATAGTGCACAGTCAGAAGCAAAGTTGGTTGCTTTGTCCGCTCTTAATCCAAATACAAGCGGTGTACCTTCTCAAGGAGGGAAGGACTTCTTTGCCAATACATTCAGTTATTGGCAATATGTTGACCTGATGGTGTATTGGGCAGGTTCTGCTGGTGAGGGGATTATTGTCCCGCCAAGTGCTGATGTGATTGACGCAGCACATAAAAACGGAGTGCCCATTTTAGGAAATGTTTTCTTTCCTCCGACTGTATATGGGGGGAAGGTTGAATGGATAAACCAAATGCTGACCCAGCGTGAGGATGGATCCTTCCCTGCAGCAGACAAGTTGCTCGAAGCGGCTAATTACTTTGGGTTTGACGGCTGGTTCATTAACCAGGAAACCGAAGGCGGAGATGCTGAAACTGCGAAAAAAATGCAGCAATTCCTGGTGTATCTTCAGAAACATAAACCTAAGGATATGCACATCATGTGGTACGACTCGATGACAAATGATGGACGCATCAATTGGCAGAATGCCTTGACAGATAAAAACAGCAGCTTTTTACAAGACGGGAAGACAAGGGTTTCAGACAGCATGTTTTTAAACTTCTGGTGGCGCGATCAGCAGTCCTCCTCCAGCAAAGCGCAGGAACTTGGCAGAAGTCCTTATGATCTGTTGACTGGCATTGATGTAGAGGCCAGAGGTACGAGTACGAATATTCCGTGGCAAGGAATCTTCCCTGAGGGCAAAGCCCCTCTAACTTCTTTAGGAATTTATCGTCCCGATTGGGCTTTTAAAACAGCAGAAACTATGGAACAGTTTTATCAAAAGGAAAATGAATTCTGGGTAGGAAACTCAGGAAATCCTGCGGCAACAACTGAGAACGGCACATGGAAAGGAATGGCCCATTATTTCACAGCTAAAACAGCTATTGATGAACTGCCCTTTGTCACTCATTTTAATACAGGGAGCGGAAAATTTTTCGCTGTCGATGGTCAAAAGGTAAGCGGGGAATCTTGGAATAACCGCAGTATGCAGAATATCCTGCCGACTTGGCGCTGGCTGAAAGAGGGCGGACAGGCTGTTGACGTTGAATTCGATTGGGATACTGCCTTTTATGGCGGAAGCTCATTGAAGCTTTCCGGCACAATTGATGAACGAAACCCAACCCACCTAAAGCTCTATAAAACAAACTTGCCGATTCAAAAAGATACTGAGATCGCTCTAACATACAAATCTGATTTGAAAAAGCTAAACATGAAGCTTGGAGTCAGCTTCAGCGACAATCCTGATGACTTTGTCTTTTTCGATGTAAAAAAACAAAGTCATCAGCAATGGGTCACCGATTCTTTTAAGCTGAAAAAATATAGCGGTCAAAAGATTGCAGCCATTTCTTTATTATTGGAAAGTGAAAGCGAAGTTAAGGATTTCACGACAAACATTGGTGAAATCAAAGTATATAACAAGCAGGCGAAACACAATGCGATCCATCCTCCCAAGCAGGCAAAGGTAAGCCAAAAAGAGTTTGCCAAAGGAATCTATGCTGATGCAGCCCTTGCCTGGGAGCCTGCTTCAGATTCCAATGTGAGCCATTATGAAATTTACCGCAAGCTGCCAAACAATGATAAAGAGTTTGTCGGTGCGACACCTAACCATGTATATTACCTTTCCAATCTAAGACGAAATGGGAAAGAAAGCAGTACCGAATTAGAAATTGTTGCCGTTAATAAAGAGTTCAAACGAAGCGACCCAGAAACTGCAGCGTTCGAATGGCCGCCATATCCAAAGCCTGAAGCGGAATTCCGTGCGGATAAAACCGTAGCAGCACCTGGGGAGAAAATTCAATTTTTCAATGCCTCTTCAGAAGTAACGGAAGAAGTGGAATGGCATTTTGAAGGCGGAACACCGTCTAACAGTCAAGAAGATAATCCGGTTGTCAGCTATGATCAAGAAGGAGTCTACGCTGTTACCTTAATCGCGAAAAATAGCGAGGGTGAAAGTGTCCTGACGAAAGAAGCGATGATTACCATTTCTGAAGCTGCTAAGAATCTTAAAAATGTGGCTTTGAATAAGACGGCAGTTTCCAGCGGGCAGTGCGCACCGTCGGAAGCGGCCAAATATGCTTTTGACGGAACCGTTAACAGTAAATGGTGCGCATTAGGAGATGCACCTCATTGGGTAAAGGTCGATCTTGGTGACCAATATGCTATTTCTAAATTCCTTATTCGGCACGCACAAGCAGGCGGGGAGCCGCAGGCCTTTAATACCCGGGCATTCCGAATTGAGGTAAGTAGGGACGGTGAAACCTGGACTGAAGCTGTGAAAGTAATGGACAATACCGCAGCTGTTTCCGAGCAAAGCATATCGTTAACTACGGCACGCTATGTGCGATTATGGATTGATAAACCAACCCAAGGCGGCGATCAGGCCGCAAGAATTTATGAATTTGAGGTTCATGGATTTCCATCTCCATAATATGTATTTGACGATACTTTTTTAATACTGGCATGAAATCAAAGGGGCCAACTCTCTACAGCTCTATGCAGGGGAGAGTTGGCCCCTTTTGTAATAGTTCCGATTTTAAACTGATCACCTGTAACAGTTTGTAAAATTAGACGTTTAATCATTCCAGGTGACAATGTAAGCATCTGTTTTAGTTAAATGTTACTATAATGGATTTAAAGTGCAGGTAAATAGGAGGGCGGGAACATTCTCTGATTTTTTGATAGATGATTTGTCCTTTAATTTTCACAGTAAATCTATTAATAGTCCACTATTTAATAAGAGGTTTGAATTTTATAATAATTGAAAGGGCTTCCAAAAATGGAAGTGAAATTTTGAAAAGGGAGGATACTATGAGGAGAACAAGAAATAAGTTTTATACTCGGATGTTATCTGCATCCGCTGCCTTCATGTTACTTAGTTCAATGGGGGCTCCTGGGGTAAAGGCTGATGTTAATGGGGACGGGACTGATGCAGTGAATGAGAATTATGCGGACCATCTCAGTCTAAAACCGCTGGCGCCGGCCTTTAGAGTAGAAACCTTGCTGAAGTGGTCACCTGAAAATGATCCGGATGCAGAGTTAAACAGAGCCAGCGTCCCCCTCAATAGAGACCGTTTTAAAGGTGCCCAGATAAACCCGCTGGCCAGTCCAAAGGCAGGTATTACTAATGCTGGGATTACTACTTGGAACCACGATGAGGCAAGTTCTGTCGGAAGCAATGAATTCAATGTCTACGCTTTTGACAACTGGCAATTGCTGGATTCCTATATTTATTGGGCTGGAACGAATGAAGGAATCTTTGCCATCCCAACACCGGACATTGTGGATGCCGCTCATCGCAATGGTGTTCCCGTCTATGCGACGCTCGGTTTCCCATGGGGCCGGTCAGCTGATGGGGTTGCCGAAGTTGAGAAGTTTACCAAACAGGAGCCAGATGGAAGTTTCCCTGTGGCAGACAAGATGATTGAAATTGCAGAATATTACGGTTTTGACGGGTACTTCTTCAATCAGGAAACATATGGTGTCAGCAAGGAAACGGCGGAACTCATGAATGAAATGATGCGCTATATTAAGCGAAATTCCAAACTGAATGTCAGCTGGTACGATGCTCAAGATAATAATGGTGATATTAACTACCAGGATTCCATCAATAGCAAGAATGACATGTATGTAAAACCAGCGGAAGATGGAGTCTATGCAGTTGATGAGTTCTTTTTAAACTATAACTGGACACCCGATAAGATTAATACGACCGTCGAGACCATGAAGGGACATAACCGCAGTCCTTTTGATGCTTATGCGGGGTTTGAACTGCAGGCCAATTCGTATAATACAAAGGTTAATACAGATGCCCTGCTGGATGAGAACAAGCAGCCGAAGGTTTCCATCGCACTTTATACACCAAACTCAACAATGGGATTGGCCAAGGATCCTGCTGATTTTCATGAAAAAGAGAAAACGTTATGGACAGGACCGCAGGGGGATCCATCACTTGCAGATGATTCCGCCAATTGGAAAGGAATGGCACGGTTTGTGACCGATTCATCTGTCATTGAGAAAATGCCTTTTACCACCAATTTTAATAGCGGACATGGAAAACAATATTTTATAAATGGAAAAATTGCAAGTGAACTACAGTGGAATAACCGCTCCATCCAGGACATCATGCCGACTTGGCGCTGGTGGACCCGTCATGCAGGAAGCCGAATCAATGTATCTTATGACTTTGATAAAGCCTATAATGGCGGAAATTCCCTGAAATTTAGCGGTTCACTTGATGCCGGCTCTGTCAATGACACTTTGTTATACAGTACAAAACTGAATGTTAATGATTCAACAAAGATTCGAGTGGTCTATCAAAACCCAACAGACGCTGATGTGTCACTTGGTGTGGCATATAGTAAAGATTATGCACAGGATAATATGAAATATTATTCCTTGCCTAAATCGGGCGATGGGTGGCAGACAGCAGTTGTTGACCTTGGAAAGGATGCTGGAAAAACAGCGTATGCTTTAAGCCTGAAAGTAAGCAATGAAGAGAAATTGGACAACCATTCCATTCATTTAGGCCAGCTATCCGTTTATGATGCAAAGGCACCGGTATTAACGAAGCCTGCAAATGTGAAAGTTTTAGAAAAGATGCCTCGGACAGCATTTGAGGCGGAGGCACGCCTAAGCTGGGCTGACCAAGAAAATGTCTTGTACTATGAGATGTATCAAGAGAATGCCGATGGAGCGGAAACACTTTTAGGTGTAACGCCGAATAACTATTTCTATACTCCAAATATTACCCGAACTGTGAAAAACGCATCGAATGATAACAGTACCACTCTGAAGGTTGTCCCGGTTAATCACGATTATGTGCGCGGCGAAGCAGCTGAAGTTAAGTTTGATTGGGGTATGGGTACGGATGCAACAGAGTTCGAAGTTAATCCTACTTCACCGAATCTGGCCCTTCATGCAAAAGTAACAGGTGTATCAGCGGAGAATGATGCGGAGCCTGCAGTGAAAGCTTTAGATGGCACGGCTATTGGTAACAGTAAATGGTGTGCGGTTAATGCCAAAACTGGTTACATGACGATCGATATTGGCGAGAAGAAAACCATCCGTCGCTGGCGTGTGGAGCATGCGGAATATGGCGGGGAAGCAAGCAACATGAATACCGTGGATTTTGAATTGCTTTACAAGAATGATAATGGCGAGTGGATCAGCGCAAAAAGGATTACCGGTAATACAAAAGCAGTGACGGATATCGTTTTAGATCAGCCGGTGACCGCAAGAGAATTCAAGCTGCAAATTTACAATAGCGGAACCTCTCCATGGGGTGCGATTCGGATATATGAATGGCAGCTGTTTGAAAATGCGGCTCTTCCACGAACAGAAAACATTATGATGCATTTTGTGACACCAGAAAATCGTGCTGGCGCGAGGGATCAGGTTACAATTGAAAGAGTTAAGGAAGGCCAAACGGTTCGCTTATATAAATCCTTGTCCGCAAAGGATGTTTTAGCAGAGAAGACAGCTGAAAGAGATGGAACCATCACATTTGATCAGCTGGATTTCGGGACTGCAGAAGCTGGAAGAATCTATTATACTGTTCAATCCCAAGATGAGCGAGAAAGCTTAAGGTATAGCGCGGCTTACCTTAATGAGAAGGTAACCGAGGTAATTCATAAAATCAATAATTTGCCGGATGTTAACGACTTAACTATCGCTGATAAGCATGTTGTTAATGAATGTAAAGTGGCTTACAACAAACTGCATCCAACACTCAGAAAACAAGTCACTAATTATGACCGTTTGCTAGAGGCTATGGAGCGTATGCAGCAGTTGAAGAAGTAATTGCAGGGACAAGGGGACAGGCTCCTTGTCCCTTTTGTATGGAACAGAAAGCCTGTCCCCTCGTCCGCCCCTCACCTCAATTCAATGGACTAATTTTATATCCACTGTAATATCTTTATGACTTGCCGCCATTCTATTGCGGGATGGGGCTTGTTTTTTTATTGTAGGTAATGGAAGAAGTATATTATAAAAAAATGATAGCGTTTTCGCTATAATTTATAAATTATCGAAGGAGGGGGAGTCTTATGAAGAAGACCGCCCATATTATATCTCATTCTCACTGGGACAGAGAATGGTATTTACCTTTTGAGAAACATCGCTATTACTTTATTAAACTCATGAACAATTTGGTTGACCAATTTAAAAAGGAAGGTAATGACTTTAAATCTTTTCACCTCGATGGACAAACAGTACTGTTAGAGGATTATTTCGCTGTTCATCCGGAAAATCGTGAAATCGTCAAACAGCTGGTCAAAGAAAAAAAGCTTTATATTGGCCCATGGTATATCCTGCAGGATGCTTTTTTAACAAGCTCTGAAGCCAATATCCGCAACCTGCAGATCGGCCTGAATGATACGAAAGCCTATGGCCATGCCGCAAAGATCGGCTACTTCCCTGATACATTCGGCATTTACGGCCAGGCGCCGCAAATCTTAAAACAGGCCGGCATTGATACAGCAGCCTTTGGGCGCGGCGTTAAACCAACCGGCTTTAATAACACTGTTTCGGACACGCCAAACTTTGAATCACCTTATTCCGAGATGCTATGGCAATCGCCCGACGGTTCAAGCGTCCTTGGAATTCTTTTCGCCAATTGGTATTCAAACGGGAATGAAATCCCGGTTGATGAAGAAGAAGCAAAGGTATTCTGGGATCAAAAGCTCCAAGACGCGGAGAAATATGCGTCCACGAATCAACTTTTATTTATGAATGGCTGTGACCATCAGCCGCTGCAAAAGACGATTCCGGAGGCGATTGAAACCGCAGCTGCTCTTTACCCGGAGTTTCAATTTAAGCACTCCAGTTTTAATGAATATACGGAAGCATTAAAGCAGGCTCTTCCAAAAGAGCTTCAAGTTATTGAAGGTGAATTGCGCAACCAGCGGACAGATGGCTGGTCCACACTTGTTAACACGGCATCAAGCCGGATTTATTTGAAGCAATGGAATAATTATTGTCAAACGCTTTTGGAAAAAGTTACTGAACCGCTGGCGGCTATGAATTATTTAACAGGGACAATCTACCCGCGTGAGTATATACGCTTCATGTGGAAATCACTGATGAAGAATCATCCGCATGACAGCATTTGCGGCTGCAGTGTGGATGAGGTACACCGTGAAATGGTCACCCGTTTTGAAACAGTAGCACAAATGGCTGATGTATTTGTGACGGAACAGGCCATAGAGCTGACAGAAAAAATCGATACATCGGAAACACCGGAAGGCGGCATTCCGCTTGTTGTAATTAATACAACAGGGTGGGAGAAAAATGACGTCATTACAAAAGTAGTTGATCTTGAAAGAGTGTATTTTTCACAAATGCATTTTGAAAAAATACCAGGTTACCTAAAGGAAAAAGAAACACTAAATTACAAGCTGATCGATGATCAGGGCAGGACTGTCCTCTTCCAGCAAGACGAACCTGTTATAGAATTTGGCTATGATTTACCGGAGGACAAATTCCGCCAGCCGTTTTTCGCTAAGCGTGCAAAGCTTTCATTTTTCGCTGAAGGCATCCCTTCTTTTGGATATAAAACATTCTACCTTGTGCCGGCAGAGTCTCCTGTGCAACTGATAGAGCCAGAAGAAATGGAAGCGGAAACAGGCAGTATCGAAATGGAAAATGAATATGTCCATATACAGTTCCATGAGGATGGAAGTTTTGACTTAATGCATAAAGAAACCGGTGAGTCCTTCCACCGTCTTGGTATTTACGAGGACACTGGCGATATTGGAAACGAATATATGTATAAGGAAGCAAAGGGCCATGCCCCCATCACAACGAAGGGTGTTGCAGCCGAATTTACAATCCTGGAAAAAAGCACACTTAGAACTGTTCTTGAGTTTACCCAAACGTTATCGATTCCAGCGTCTGCAGATGACCGCTTAGCCATTGAACGGAATCAACTAATTTGGCATAAGGAAAGAGAAGCGGGCAGATCAAGTGAAATGACTGCAATCAATCTTCGAACTGTTGTCACACTGGCAAAAGGGATGAAAGGTCCAGCCTTTAAGCTGACGATCGACAATCAAGCAACCGATCATCGTCTGCGGGTGTTGTTCCCTACCGGTTTAAAGACAGAAACACATAAAGCTGACAGTATTTTTGAAATTGTTACCCGTCCGAATGTGCCGGAGAATGAATGGGAAAACCCCAGTTTTTGTCATCACCAGCAGAGGTTTAGCAGTTTAGCGGATGAGAGAATGGGCTTAACGGTGGCAACGGATGGTCTGCAAGAATATGAAATCCTTCCGGTAGACGGCACTATTGCGGTAACTGTGCTTCGTGCGACATCTGAGCTTGGGGACTGGGGCTACTTCCCGACACCTGAAGCGCAATGCTTAGGTATCCAAACTGCAGAGTGGCAAGTATTGCCGCATGAAAAAGATGTTCTGGAATCACAAGCCTTTGTCGATGCATACCAATACAAGGTATCGCTAGTTGTGGTGCAGCCAAGCATCCATAAAGGGGAATGGCCAACAACAAATCAATTCGTAAAATCTAAAGCAAACGGACTTGCATGGTCATCAATGAAAATGGCGGAGGACCGGGATCATTTGATGGTCCGCTGGTTTAATCCAACCGAACAAAAAAAGAGCCTAAATGCTTCCATAAAGGACTATCAATCTTATAAGAGTACTATTTTAGAAGTTAGAACTGACCAAAGAGAAGATCAATATGAAGCAGAAAAATATGAAATTATTACACTTGGATTTTATAAATAATTAATTAGGAGTGGGGAAGAATGACAGTTACAATTCCCGAATCAATGCAAAAGCTGATCAACCATGTGAAGGAATACTTTCCTGAGGATGAAAAATTGCAGCAAATGTTTGAGCAATGTTTTGTTAATACGTATACAACAACATTGAAAAAGCAGGAGGATGGGAAAACATTTGTCATTACCGGGGATATTCCTGCGATGTGGCTACGTGATTCTGCAGCACAGGTACGCCCATATTTAATGGCTGCCGAGGAGGATGAAGAATTAGCTGAATTACTCGAAGGAGTAATCCGCCAGCAGTTTGCTTTTATCCTGCATGATCCGTATGCAAATGCCTTCAATGAAAGTGCCAATGGAAAAGGGCATCAAACCGACGAGACAAAGATGACACCACATATTTGGGAACGTAAATATGAAATTGATTCATTATGCTATCCTATCCAGCTTGCTTACCTGTTTTGGAAGTCAACAGGACGGACTGCTTTTATAGAAGAAACATTTCAGCAGGTCATTGAAACGATTATTCATGTTTGGCGGACAGAGCAGGATCATGAGGCCAATTCTGCCTACCGTTTTGAGCGTTCTGATTGCCGGCAGTCAGATACATTAATCCGTGACGGAAAAGGAGGGCGAGTTGTACCAACCGGGATGACATGGAGCGCCTTCCGCCCAAGTGATGATGCCTGCACCTACGGCTATCTGGTACCGGCAAATATGTTTGCAGCAGTTGTTTTAGGTTATGCAGCAGAAATGAGCGATCAAGTGCTCAACCAGCAATTATTGAAAGAGGAATGCTTGAAGCTCCGAGCGGAAATTAAAAAAGGGATTGAGCAATATGCCAAGCTTGATCATCCGATTCATGGTGATATGTATGTATATGAAACAGACGGAGATGGCTCGGTCAATTTAATGGATGATGCCAATGTGCCAAGCCTTTTGGCTGCTCCTTATATGGGCTACCTGCCATATGATGATGCAGTATACGCCAATACACGTCAATTTTTGTTAAGCAGGGATAACCCTTATTATTATGAAGGAAAATTTGCAAATGGAATCGGAAGCCCTCATACGCCTGACCACTATATTTGGCATATTGCGCTGGCGATTCAAGGAATGACGACAACAGATGAAGCTGAGAAACAGCAAATTTTAGCATATTTTAAAAACACAGATGGCGGAACAGGTTTTATGCACGAAGGCTTTGACGCTGATCGCCCGGAAGAGTTCACAAGGGATTGGTTTGCGTGGGCAAACACGATGTTCAGTGAATTTGTTTTAAGTTTAGCGGGAAGGGCCGTTAAGGGCAGTCCGCTTTATCAGCAATTAAATAAAAACAAAAGTATTGAAGCATAGGGAATTTCGGTCTTAAGGGGGATGACGCAATGAAAAAAGTACCATGGATGATTGTTGTTTGTGAATGGATCTGGAGAGTCATATTAGTCAATTGGTGCTGGTTTGCCTTTACGGTCTTAGGCTTAGGGGTTTTGGGCTTTTTCCCAGCGTCTGCTGCCCTGTTTGCCGTTGTCCGAAAATGGATGAGGAACGATGGGGAAGTAATTGTCTTTAGGACTTTTAAGGATGCGTATTTTAAAGAATGGAAAAGAACCAATGTCATTGGTCTTGTTTTTTATGTCATAGGTTTTTTCCTGTTTATTGATCTCAGGATTATAGATCAATTCATGACAGGGTTTTTGGGTAACTTTCTCTATATCTTCTTATCTATTCTCGTATTTGTTCTATTAATTGCAGTAAGCTACTTCTTTGCTATTTATGCTCATTATGAACTGTCAAATAAGGAATATATCAAACAGTCATTCCTATATGCACTGACCAGCCTGCCATCTACGATATTAATCTTGATCGGTCTTACGATAATTGGCTATTTAATTAATCAGTATCCGGGCCTTTTAGCATTTATTTCTGCAGTTGCGCCTGCATTTTGGATAATGAGAGTCTGTCTAAGCCGCTTTACTGCTTTAGAAAGACGTGCACAGCAGCTTTAATAGCTGCTGAAATGTGGAACTTCAGGGGGGGTTATTATGAAACTGTATGTCAAGGGAGATCTATCATCGGTAGAAGAGGGGCTTGAAATAATATCTCGGCATTTAAATATTGAACTTTCCATGGATGGTCACCCGATACATGTGAAAAATGGAAAAGGTCCGTTAAAAGCTATCAACCAAAAGGGAAAAGGAGAAATTGTATTCGAAAAACCAATTCATTTCTTCCGAGCTTTTGGGTTATGGGTGGAAAATTATCAGAAGAAAAAGGAATTCGCTTTATCAGAGGTTCCGCAGTTTAGCATGACCGGTGTGATGCTTGATGCATCTAGAAATGCAGTCCCAACTGTTGCATATATCGAAAAGCTGCTGCGGAAAATGGCTGTCATGGGATTGGATAGTTTGATGTTATATACGGAAGATACCTACGAAATAAAGGAACAACCGTACTTCGGGTATATGCGGGGAAGATATACGGCAGAGGAATTAAGGACATGTGATGAGTATGCAAGTTCATTAGGGATTGAAATGATTCCTTGTATTCAAACATTGGGGCACATGAGGGAAGCGCTTAAGTGGAATTATGCTTCCGATTTTAAAGATACTGATGATATTTTGTTGGTTGACGAGCCAAAAACCTATGAATTTCTGGAAAAATGCATTATTTCAGTCTCAGAGGCTTTTAAGACAAAACGTATCCATATCGGAATGGATGAAACGTTCCAGCTGGGTCTAGGAAAATATTTGGAAAAACACGGGTACGAAAATCATATCGAAATAATGAACCGCCATTTGCAAAAAGTTGTCGCGATTACCGAAAAATACGGCTATAAACCAATGATCTGGAGCGATATGTATTTCCCTCTATTTTCAGAAGACAGTAAATACCGCGACGAGAATGGCCGGATTTGCGAGGAAATTCTCCTTGGCATTCCTGATGTGGAGCTTGTGTACTGGAATTATTACCGCAAAGAGCAGGAAGTCTATGAAAAGGATTTTCGGCATCATAAAGAGCTTGGAATGATGCCGATTTTTGCCGGAGGGGCATGGACCTGGAATGGAATGGTTCCGAACTATGGCAAAGCCATAGCGACTACGGAGGCGGCAATGGCTGCTTGTAAAAAGGAAGGCATCAAAGAAGTCCTTGTTACGCTTTGGGGCGATAATGGGGCGGAAACGCCGCTCTCCACAGCTGAGCCGATCCTGCAATTGTTCGCCGAGCATACATATAACGAGGACGTTTCGTCTGAACAAGTCGCCGAACGCTTTGAATTTTGCTGTAAAGGACACTTTCAAGACTTTATGATTTTAAAGCATTTGGATGAAACGCCAGGAGTCATGAAAGACAATATGAATACTTCAATGACTTCAAAGGTGGGGTTATATCAAGATATTTTAATCGGTTTATATGATGAGAATATTCGGGGACTGGAGCTTGGAGATCATTACAGAAGTCTGGTGTCTGAGATTAAAAAAGCGAAACTGCATAATCCAAAATGGGAAAACCTATTTGATTTTTATGAGCAGCTGGCCAGAGTGCTGAGTGTGAAGGCGGAAGCAGGCCTTCAGCTGAAGGAAGCCTATGAACAAAAAGATGACGAGCAAATGAAAGCATTCCTGCTGAAGCTGGATTGGATTCAAACCAATGTGGACGAATTGCGGAAGAAGCACCGGGACATTTGGTTTGCGGCCTATAAACCTTTTGGCTGGGAGGTAGTTGATATTCGTTATGGAGGCGTGATCACCCGAATAGATTCTGTAAAATATCGCATTAATGAGTGGCTGGAAGGAAAAATAGCGAGTATCGAAGAGTTGGAAGAAGAACGTTTACGCCATGATGGTCCATGGGAAATTGTGGACGGTTTAGTAGGCGGCAATGTCTATCATCGAATTGTCACAGCCGGCAATTTTTCATTATAAGCCATGGGGTAAAGCAATGTTATACCTGTAAAAAGGATTAATGTGAACACAGAGATATCTCCTTTTTTATTATTAAAACAATTAGGGGTGAAAACATGTTTTTAACGGAAAGAAAGTTTGAAGCGCGCATCAATGAATTAGAAGAGTATCGTTATCGCGACTGTATCACAATTAAGCAATTTCTCACATATGAGGATAATGGGGAAATTGGTGCTTATCCTCCAGCTGAATATGATGGAACAAATACCATGAAAATCGGCGACTATTGGAAGGGACGCGATCGCTATCTTTGGCTGCGTGCCGATGTGGAAGGCCATTTGCAAAATAGCGGCCGCCAAGCTGTAGGGCTTTTCTCATTCGGGAAAACGGGGGGCGGAAACAATTCTGGCTTTGAATCCTTATTATTTGTCAACGGAGATCCGTACCAAGGCGTCGATTCTAATCATGAAGAGGTTCTCTTTGATAAGGAGACGGCGAATGGACCGATTCGTCTGGATTTTCGGCTCTGGTCTGGACTTGAGGGAGGGGGTGTTCCTGTTGAAAATGAATTTAAACTGGAAACGGCGAAAATCGGCTGGCTCGATACACGTGTTGACAATTTATACTTTACGCTTTTAGCAGCTTACGAAGTGTTAAAAGAAACCAATGAAAATGATTCCATTTATACTAATTTAAAACAAATGATAGACATGACCTTGCTGCAAATTAAGTGGACTGAACCTGGAAGCATCGAATTTTATAAATCGTGTTATGAAGCAGAAGAGAGCTTAACAAAAGCGCTTCAAGCTGTTGAGAAAACAACGGATATTACAATTCATGCGGTCGGTCATACCCATATTGATGTTGCCTGGCTATGGCGTTTAAGGAATACCAGAGAGAAATCAGCCCGTTCCTTCTCAACTGTTTTACATCTAATGAAGCAGTTCCCGGAATATCTGTTCCTGCAGACACAACCGCAGCTGTACGATTATATCAAGACTGACTATCCGGCCATTTACGAACAAATGAAAGAGAAAATATCAAAAGGCCAGTGGGAAGCAGGCGGTGCGATGTGGCTCGAAGCAGATTGTAATATCCCAAGCGGTGAGTCGCTTGTTCGGCAAATCTTGTACGGGAAGAACTTTTTCAAGGAAGAGTTTGAAGTCGACTGTCAATATCTATGGCTGCCGGATGTTTTTGGGTACAGCTGGGCCTTGCCGCAGATATTGAAAAAGTCTGGCATCAATACGATGATGACCACAAAGATCAGCTGGAATCAATATAACAGGATGCCGCATGACACCTTCTACTGGAAGGGAATTGACGGTTCAGAGATTCTAACGCACTTTATCACCACACCAGAACCATGGAACGGTCCTGATTCCTGGTTCTATACCTATAACGGTTACATTACCGCGAAGACGGTGAAAGGGGCTTGGGAGGGCTATCGTGATAAGGACTTATCCAAAGACCTGCTTCTTTCCTACGGTTATGGTGACGGCGGGGGCGGCGTTAATCGCCATATGCTCGAAATGCGCCGCAGATTCGATCAATTACCAGGAATGCCGATGGTGAAAACGTCCACTGCCGGTGAATTTTTTGAAAAACTGCATAAAAATGTAGAGAAGTCAACGGGCTATATCCATAAATGGGACGGAGAGCTGTATCTGGAATATCACCGTGGTACCTACACGAGCCAAGCCTTCATGAAAAAGATGAATCGCAGGCTTGAGATTTTATATCGCCGTGCAGAAATCCTATCCTCTTGGCTGTCTGAAAAGGGGGCATGGATGGGGGATGAAGAGCTGAAAAAAGGCTGGAAAATTATTCTGAGAAACCAATTCCATGATATTATTCCCGGCTCTTCGATTCATGAGGTATATGAAGATGCGAAGGAAGAATATACTGAGGCGTTCCAAATTGTACAGCAAGTTGAGAAGGAGATTATTCAAAACGGAATTGCTGCAGCAGAACGTTCTGTTGTTGTATTAAATTCAACACACCAAACGGGGAAAAGGAATGTGTTCATTTCCCAGTTTGCTGATTTTACCTCAGGCATTTGGAGAGACAGCAGCGATCGAGTGCTGCGCTCTCAAAAACATAAGAATGGCTGGCTGGTTGAGGTTGGCAGCCTTCCATCTTTTGGTGCAGCAACCTTACATTTTGAGCCGGTTGAAGCTGCTCAGATAAAATCGAATTTTGTCTATCATGATCGAAAATTAGAGACAGCGCATTATCTTGTCGAGTGGAATGAGTTTGGACAGTTGAAGCAGATTTATGATAAGGAAGCACAGCGCCCGGTTTTTGCGGAAGGTCAAAACGGAAATGTGCTGCAAATTTTTGAAGATAAACCGCTTGCTCATGATGCCTGGGATATTGATTTGTTCTATCAAGAAAAGATGGAAGAAATCCGTGATCTTAAGACATTTGAAGTAATGGAAAACGGCGGGCTATCCTTCAGTATTCTTGTGACATGGAATTATCATAATTCGGAAATTTCTCAGCGGATTATCTTTTATCATAATGACCGTAGGATTGACTTTGAAACAAATGTAGACTGGCATGAAAAGAGGAAATTGCTAAAAGCATCATTCCCTGTGGATATTCGGTCAACAGAAGCCACTTATGACATTCAATTCGGTAATGTGAAACGCCCGACACACTGGAACACAAGCTGGGAAATGGCGAAATTTGAAACCGTTGCACACCAGTGGGCCGACTTGTCTGAACCAGATTACGGGGTTAGTTTGCTGAATGATTCGAAATATGGATATGACATCAAGGAAAACTTCATGCGCTTAACCTTATTGAAATCGGCTATTCATCCTGATCCGCAAGCGGATCAGGGGCAGCATTCTTTTACTTATTCGCTATATCCGCATATAGGCGATTGGCGGGAAGCAAAAACAGTGGAAAAGGCTTGGGAACTAAATGACCCGGCTTTCACTGTTGAAGGGAAATGGGCTATGGAAGAATCCTTCCTGGATACGGATTCGGACCATGTTTGGATCGATGCCGTTAAGCCAGCAAATGATGGTAACGGAATGATTGTCCGGTTCCATGAATATGAGGGACGCAGAGGTAAAGTATTATTGAACATTCGGAAAGACATCACATCCTGGGTGGAGACCAATTTAATGGAAGATCCGCTTGGAGGAGAATTTACAGGACCTATTGAGTTGGACATCAAACCTTATGAGATTAAGACAATCAGAATTCTTTAATAAAGAAGAGAACTAGCTTTGACAACGGCTTTCGCTAAAAGTGCAAAAGGGTAAATCACAAACTTTAAGGCATTGGCATTCATGAATGCCAACGCCTTTTTTGTTTTAGAGGCTTCCAAAACTATCAAAATCTTTCCGATCCTATCTCATTATAGGCCGAGATTGCCAGGGAACAGTTTAATGTCAGAATTGTAAAAAAGTCTGCTTTAGCTAAATGAATTTGTCCATCAATACTGTTCATATTATTGAACTCGCAGGATATTTTTCTAAGATTTTTGCAGTTAATCCCAAATTAGTCAACTATAAATTTGGACCTATTAACTATAAAATATAGCTATGGAAGTGCTTACATAAAACGAGGGGAGGAAAAACATGAAAAAGTTAGCACGTGATATATATAAAAATCGGATCTGGCTCCTTATGGTATTGCCTGGAACCATTTGGCTGCTGCTATTCTCCTATTTGCCAATGTTTGGACAGGTCTTGGCTTTTAAGAAATTCCGAATTGACCCTGATGGATTCTTTGCAAGTGTTGTGAATAGTGAATGGGTTGGATTGGATAACTTTGAATATTTGTTTAGCACAAGTGATGCATGGATCATAACGAGAAATACTCTTGTTTATAATATTATCTTTATTGTAGTAGGGCTTGTAGCTGCGGTAGGGACAGCTATCCTGCTAAGTGAGTTAATGAATAAGAGATTATCTAAAGTCTATCAAACTTCCATTCTATTCCCGCATTTTATTTCCTGGGTTATCGGGAGTTACTTTGTTTTTACGTTCTTAAGTACGGATTATGGTTTGCTCAATCATATTCTCGGATGGCTCGGCATTGATCCCGTTTCATGGTATAGCGAACCAAAATATTGGCCATTTATCCTTGTGTTTATGAGTCTGTGGAAAGGTGTGGGTTATGGAAGTATTGTTTATTTAGCTTCCATCGTTGGGATTGATCGAACCTATTATGAGGCTGCGATGATCGACGGTGCCTCAAAATGGAAGCAGATTAAGCATGTTACCCTGCCCATGCTTAAGCCTTTAATGATTATCTTGACAATTATGAATATCGGAAGAATTTTCAATTCCGATTTTGGATTGTTTTATCAAGTTCCAAGGGATTCAGGTGCATTGTATTCGGTTACAAACGTTATAGATACATTCGTGTACCGCGGCCTTATGAACCTGGGTGATATTGGTATGAGTACAGCGGCAGGTCTTTATCAGTCAGCAGTAGGATTTATTCTTGTCATTATTACCAACTACATTGTCAGAAAAGTTGATGAGGAAAGTGCCTTGTTTTAATCTCATTTCTTCAGGGAGGGAGGTTTTTTAGCAATATGCCAGAACTAGAACAAAATCAATCAAGAATTGATATAACTAGTACAGTGGAAGGAATGAAAGGGGGTGAGGTAAAAAAACGGAAGAAAAAGTATCGCGATCCCCAAGCATTGAACCCAATCGTTAATAAAATTATAAGTATAATACTGGGGATTTTAGCGTTTGCGTGTATTTTTCCTTTCATATATGTAATTATCATCTCTTTTACCAGTGAAGAAAGTATTGTCCGAAATGGCTTTCAATTAGTTCCAAAAGATTGGAGTACTGACGCTTATCAGTATCTATGGGGCATGAAGGAGCAGCTTTTCCGCTCTTACGGTGTAACTATATTTGTTACCATTGTCGGTACGGTCATCAGTGTGCTTATGATTACCTTTTATTCCTATGCGATTTCAAGACCGCAATTTAAGTATAGAAGGTTTTTCACCTTCCTGGCGTTCTTTACAATGCTATTCAGCGGCGGACTGGTTCCTACTTATATTGTAGTTACTCAGTTCCTGCACTTGAAAGACACGATTTGGGCTTTAATTTTACCACTATCAATGAACGCTTTTTATATCATTATTATGAGAACATTTTTCCTAAAGTCTGTTTCTGAGTCGATCTTAGAATCAGCAAGGATAGACGGGGCAAGTGAGCTTCGGATTTTTTTTCAAATCATCTTCCCGCTTTCTCTGCCGGGAATAGCCACGATTGCTCTATTTAGCACACTTGGCTATTGGAATGATTGGTTTACGGCGTTACTGTATATTGATAATCCTAATTTAGTGCCACTTCAGTCATTACTCATGAAGATAGAGGCAAATCTTGAATTCATGAGGCAAAATATGGATGTTGCCAGCATGCAAATGAGCTTGTTTGATACCATCCCGCAAGAATCAGCAAAAATGGCCATGGTTGTTATCGCCACCTTACCAATAGCAATTTCATATCCGTTCTTCCAGAAGTACTTTATCAGCGGGCTTACTATTGGCGGCGTTAAAGAATAAACAACGGAAAAGAGGAGAAAAGAAATGAAGAAGAATTTAGGCCTTTTACTTGCATTAGTTCTGCTTATCGGAACCTTTCTTTCTGCTTGCAGCAGCAAGGACAGTTCCACGGAAGATAATAGCGGCAAAGATGGACAGCCCTATGAAATTAAATGGTATACCATTGGAACCCCTCAAAAAGATACTGAAAAAGTTTTTGCTGAAGTTAATAAATATCTTAAGAAAGAAATCAATGCCACAGTTAAAATGACCCAAATTGACTGGGGTGATTGGGCACAAAAATCACAAGTAATGATTAATTCTGGAGAACCATTTGACATTATTTTCACAAATGGAACTGATTATGTCCAAAACGCACAAAAAGGTGCTTTCCTTGCGGTTGATGATCTGTTGGATAAGGAAGGCAAAGAGCTTAAGAATGTTATTGACCCTGCACTTTTAGAAGGCATTAAGATTGACGGGAAAATTTATGGAGTTCCTACGAATAAAGAAGCTGCGAGACAATCCGTTTACACATTTAATAAGAGTCTTGTAGATAAATATAAATTTGATATTTCGAAAGTGAAATCACTGGAAGATCTTGAGCCAATGTTAAAGGTTATTAAAGAGAATGAGCCAAAAATCACACCAATGGCAACATTTAAAGCGTATCTGCCATTTGACTATATCTTTAATAATGAAATGCCATTTGGCATACCTTTTGAAGGTGATAGAGACCAAGTTGTAAATCCATTTGAAACTGATTTAGCTATGCAAGCATACAAAACTATGCATTCCTATTATAAAGCTGGATATCTTAAAGAAGATGCTGCGACAAGTAAAGACAGCTGGCCAATGGATGTGGAAAACTGGTTTGTGCGTATGGGTGATTCCCAGCCATATGCAGATTTAATCTGGTCTCGTGCAGCTAAATATGAGGTAGTTTCTGTACCGGCGGAACAGCCAGTTACAATTAATGATTCTGTTTCTGGTTCTATTCAGGCTATCTCTGCAACATCAAAGAATCCTGAGAAAGCTATGGAATTCTTAACATTACTTAACACTGATCCATACCTTCGCAACCTGGTTGATAAAGGGATTGAAGGCGTCCACTATAACAAGAATAGTGATGGAGCAATTGAAGATTTACCAGCACGCATTGATAGCTATAACTTGCCAACTTACTCTTTAGGAAACCACTTCATCTTATATCTATACCAAAATGATCCGGAAGATAAGTGGGAGAAATTTAAGGAGTTCAACGATTCTGCTAAAGCAGCGCCGACACTTGGTTTCCACTTTAACAGTGACCCGGTAAGATCTGAGCTTGCAGCGATTACGAATATCTCTAAAGAATTCTATCCAGCATTGGCAACAGGATCTGTTAACCCGGAAGAATATCTTCCAAAATTTAATAAGAAGTTAAAAGAAGCTGGTCTTGATAAAGTAATAAAAGAAATTCAAAAGCAATACGACGAATGGAAGGAAGAACAAAAATAAAATTAAAACTCGCCTGCCGGCGAGCTGGTTAGGGCGAAAGCAAAGGTGGAGTTGCTATTGTGCCTAATAGCAAGGTTCTGTCTATGCGAAAAATCAAGCTGAGTGTAAATTTCTCAGCTTGATTTTATTTCATCTTCTTTTATTGTTAAACTAAAGAAAATAATTTGATTAATAGGGAAGAAACCATGGATATCAGGAGAAAAAAGCGTTTTAAACAAAATATTTTTAATAAACTCTTTCTAATTTCTTCACTGACGATTATCGTCACCGTGATTATCTTAATTGTGACCATAACCAATTACTATTCGGATGTGATAATCCAGAAGGAAGTAAATATTAATACAAGAACAATGGAAAGAGTAGAAGATTACTTTTCCACTAAAGAAGCAGATATTAATCGGGCTAAGCAGGACTTTTATACAAATGGGAATGTAATTGATGATGTCAACTTCGCCCTTCAGAACGGATATGAGAAATATCTGGAATATCGATTAGATAAATATTCCGAAAGCCGCACGTCGATTCCGAATAATATAGATACTTATTTTAATGCCTATTTAGGTCAAGATAGTGATATCAATGCGATTCGAATGCGTTCATTAGAGAATCCTTCGATTGAATATATGTTTATTTACAATTGGCTGAGATGGAATAGGAGTATGATAGAATATCCTATCGATTCAAGCTCCTTCCTTTCAGGAGAAATACCTGCGATCAATCCAGAAAGTCAGACAAATGACCAAAAATATAAAAATACCATTACAAAAAAAATGGTTATTAATAATCCGGTGACCTTAAAAAGACTGGGTGAAATCACCATCTATTATTCCACCGACCGCTTAGATAAAATTGTGAAAAAACATGATCGGATTCTCGCTTCCTTTTTTTTAATGGATGCTGATGGCAAGATCATTTATTCGGTTAATAAGGCTCATATACCATTAGAAATAATCAAACAAATCAAGCCGGAAACAAATGAAACGAAATTAAAGTGGAATAAAGACCATTTTTATATAAATACGATAGCCAATAAAGGAGATTATACTTATATCAGTGTGATTCCTGATAGGGGTTGGCAAAAGCTTACTATTGTAAGATGGACCATGTGGGTAGTAATTATTTTTTTCATTATAGCCTCGATCTTGTTTTCCTATTCTTTTACACACAACTATTCACGGCGAATTAATAAAATTGTGGCGATTATTCGTCAGGTTGAAAAAGGAAACCTGGATGCAAGAATTCCAATATCCAAGCGTGAAGATGAATTATCAAAGATTGCCATTAACATCAATTCCATGTTAGATGAATTAAATAGTTATATTGAAGAATTTTACATGCTGAATTTAAAGCAGCAGCAGGCAGAATTAAAAGCCCTTCAGGCACAAATTGATCCTCATTTTTTATTCAATACGCTTGAAGCAATTCGAATGGTCGCTGTTATGGAGGGTTCAAAGACATCCAGCAAAATGATCTTTCATTTATCAAAATTGTTTCGCTATTCGCTTGAGGAGAAAGATACAGTCCCTTTATATACAGAATTGGAATATGTGAAGCAATACTTAAAACTCATGCAATTTAAATATCCGAATAGACTGCAAGTTCATTTCGATATCTCAGGTGATGTTGAACAGATACCAGTGCAAAAGCTCATTTTGCAGCCGATTATTGAAAACTACTTTGTCCATGGTTTTAAAAAGGCCCGGTCTGACAATGAGTTAATAATTCGTGCTGTTCATCATCGAGATAAAATCGAAATTAGTGTAGAGGATAATGGCAGGGGGATGATGGAAGATGAGCTTGCGAAGCTTGTCCATCATATCAATCGTAAAGAGGGTGATGAGATGAGATCGATTGGATTAAGAAATATTAATCAGCGATTAAAACTGAAATATGGGGAATCGTATGGTCTAACACTGCAGAGTACAAATGATAAAGGAATGATGGTGACATTGTTGATTCCTGCAAGGGAGATATATCATGTTTAAGGTGCTTTTAGTCGATGATGAATCAATTATTACGATGGGGCTCCAGGCTTTACTAGATTGGGAGGACTATGGATTTGAAATAGTTTCAACAGCGGAGAGCGGTGAAGAGGCGCTCCAGTTCCTTAAACAAAACCCTATTGATCTGCTCGTTACGGACATATTAATGGAAGAAATGACTGGCTTAGAGTTAATTAAAGAAGTGAAAAAAGTCCAGCCGAAGGTTAAAAGTATAGTGCTGACAGGTTATCAGGAGTTCGAGTTTATTAAACAGGGCTTGCTATTGGGAATAGAAAACTATTTAGTGAAACCAGTTGATGAGGATGAATTAGTTTCAACCATCCGAAATGTTGCTCAAAAATTGAAAGCCATTTCGGGTGAAGGTCAGAAGCAAGAGTCAAATACCCTTATGGATAACACACTTTGGCAATTTTTAAATGGTGATATTGAAAAAAAGGAATGTCTTGAAAAATTATCCTTATACAATTTGGAGTTTAACCGGCCATTGTATAATGTGTCTATTTTAAGTTATGAAAATGGCAGCAATGCGGAAATAGCCAAGGAAAATAGGAACTATATAGAAGAACATTATCCAGTTACCTGCCTCTTCAGCCCAAATCAGGAATTACTGATGATCTTTGAGGGGACAAGTGAAGAGGAGTTAATTCAGTACAATCAAAAACTGACCGACTACTTAAAAAGTGACAGAAGCAGTTCAGGGTTATTTTATTTAGCAATGGGAAATCCCGTCAAGACGATAGAAGAGCTGGAAAAAAGTTTTAACCTGGCAAGAGAGTATAGTTTACTCCAATTATATTCGAATCCTAATGTCCTTCTTTCAAAGCGTTTCGTGGTGGATAAGCAGGAAGAATTGAAAAAACAGCAAGAGTTTAAGGAGAATATTGTCAAACAGCTTTTGCAGGCGGGGAAAGAAGATTCGCTCAAGGTAATAGATTTGTTCTTTAAGGATTTAATAAAGCATTCAAATTATATTTCCCCGCAAGCTGTCAAAAAATATACATTTGATCTAATCTCTTATATACATTACTATTTGCAGCCAGACGATCTTTCCTATTATACAGCTTCTGTGGAAAGAATGGTTTACAGCCATGATATCCATCAGCTGAAGGCAGTTTTAAAGGAATACTGCAGGGAACTGCGGCTTGCCATTAATCAGGAGGCAAGTAAGCGCAGTCCTATTGTCCAGAACGTGCTTGACTATATTCATGCCCACTATGATCAAGGGGTTTCGTTAAAAACATTAGGCCAGCAGTTCCATGTCAATGCCATTTATTTAGGCCAGTTGTTTCAAAAAGAGCTAGGGGTGGTCTTTTCCGAATACCTAAATCGTTTCCGGCTGGAAAAAGCAAAGGAATTGCTGAGAACCACTCATTATCGTGCAGGTGAAATTGGCAAGATGGTAGGCTATTCAGATACGACATATTTCTATAAACAATTTAAGAAAACTGTTGGAACCACGCCGAGCGAGTGGAGGAAAATTTGATTAGCCAGCAGTATAGACATCTTTTCACTTAAAGGGTATTCGAGTTATATGTCAAATGTAAGCGTTTGACTAATGGTTTAATCGACATATTTAAAATCGGTTATATATAGAATATAAGTCACGATAGAATTTGAAAATATTAGTTTTAAAAGGAGAGGGAATGTTGGATCACACATTAAAAAACACTAACCTTACCTATCGGTTTCCGAAAAATTTTTGGTGGGGCAGTGCAGCATCTGGTCCGCAAACAGAAGGAGCAGCACAAAGTGACGGAAAAAAACCAAACATTTATGACTACTGGTACAGCATTGAGCCAGAGAGCTTTCATAATAAAGTTGGGCCGGAGCATACTTCTGATTTCTACCACCGTTACAAACAAGATATACAGTTAATGAAGGAAGTGGGACATAATTCATTCCGGACCTCGATTCAGTGGTCGCGCTTAATACCTAAAGGTGACGGAAAAGTCAATCTGCAGGCAGTTAATTTTTACAATCGTGTGATTGATGAACTGATTGCTAACGATATTGAACCATTTATGAACCTTTATCACTTTGATATGCCTATGTGCATGCAGGAAAAAGGCGGCTGGGAAAGCAGGGAAGTGATTAATGCCTATGTAAAATTTGCAGAAACCTGTTTTCGGTTATTTGGGGACCGGGTGAAATATTGGTTTACCTTTAATGAACCGATTGTTCCTGTTGAAGCCGGCTATCTATATAACTTGCATTATCCAAAAATAGTGGACTTCAAGCGCGGAGCGCAGGTGGCCCACAATACCATTGTTGCCCATGCAAAAGCAGTAGAAATCTTTAAAAAATTAAATGTAAAGGGGAAGATAGGAATCATCCTGAATTTAACACCTTCTTACCCAAGGAGCGAAAATCTGGAGGATGTGCAGGCAGCTCATGTTGCCGATCTGTTCTTTAATCGCAGTTTCCTGGATCCTGTCACAAAAGGCGAGTATCCAAAGGAACTTATAGGAATTTTAAAAGAAAGAGAGCTTCTTCCAGCAGTAGAACCAGAAGATTTACAGGTTATCCGTCAGAATCGGATTGATATTTTAGGAGTAAACTACTATCAGCCTCGCCGTGTCAAAGCAAAGACAAAGCCAGAGCCAGCGGGGGCTCCATTCATGCCGGAACATCTGTTTGATCCCTATATTAAGCCGGACCGGAAAATCAATCCACATCGCGGCTGGGAAATATGTGAGGAAGTTATCTATGACATCATGATGGATATTCGGGACAATTATGGCAATATCCCATTCTTTATTTCTGAGAATGGAATGGGTGTAGAGGGGGAAGAGAAATTCCGCAATTCTGAAGGATTCATTGAGGATGATTACCGGATTGAGTTTATCCAGGAGCATTTAAAGTGGGTACATAAAGGCCTGGGGGAAGGGGCGAATTGTCTAGGCTATCATCTTTGGACTTTTATGGATAACTGGTCATGGGCAAATGCCTATAAGAATCGCTATGGATTAGTTGAAGTAGATTTAAAAAATGATTTAAACCGTACGATTAAAAAATCAGGCAGATGGTATAAGCAGTTATCTGCAAACAACGGTTTTTAATCATATACCTGGAAATCCAGAAATCTCAAAAGCGGGTGAAACCAGTGATGAAAGCTTATATGGTAATTGATATTGGCGGCACCTATATAAAGTATGCTGTTATGGACAGAGAGGCAAATAAAAAAAAAAGCGGGAAGTTTCCAACTCCTAAGGAAGGACTAGAGACTTTTCTGCAACTTATTGGCGATATGGTAGAAAAATATAAAAAATCCTATGAACTCGAAGGAATTGCTATAAGCTCCCCTGGTGCTGTCGATGTGAAAACAGGGATGATTGGCGGTGCAAGTGCTATCCCTTATATACATGGAGGATCGATGACAAACCTTTTAAAGGAGCGGACAGGTCTTAAGGCATCGATTGAAAATGATGCCAATTGTGCCGCTTTGGCGGAAGGCTGGCTGGGGGCGGCTAAGGACGCAGATTACTATATTTGTATTGTAATTGGAACGGGGATTGGCGGCAGTATTGTCATAAATCATTCCATTTTACGAGGGGCATCACTCCATGGCGGCGAGTTCGGGTATATGATAATGGGCGAATCTTACCAAAATGGTATAAGTCCGCTTCAATCCACTTGGAGTCTAACTGCCTCAACAAATGCCCTTGTCAGGGAGGTCGAAAGAAAAAAGTCTCTGACGCAGGGGCTGTTAAATGGGGAGGAAGTATTTCGACTGGCAGAAATGGGAGACCCAGCTGCACTAGAAGCTTTAGAGCGATTTTACAAAAAAATAGCCATCGGCATTTATAATTTGAAATATGCTTTAGACCCTGAAAAGATTCTTATAGGCGGGGGAATTAGCAAGCGCCGGGAAGTCATAGAAGGGATTAACCGTGAATTAAGGTTATTGAAGGATGATATTTCAAGTTTACATATAGAAGTTGAAGCGTGCGAATTTGACAATGATGCAAACCTGATTGGCGCCTTGTTTCATTTCTTACGGGCTCACGCTTGAAGTAAAAGCAACTAAATATTTGGAGGAAGCTGAAATGTATGGTGCGATTGAAGCAGGAGGAACAAAATTCGTTTGTGCAGTAGGAAACGAGTCAGGCAAGATCATGGATCGGATCAAAATTCCAACCACTGTTCCAGAGGAAACGATGGCAGAGGTTATTTCCTTCTTTAAAAAATATGAACTGACTGCGATTGGAATCGGCTCATTTGGTCCGGTTGATGTAAATCCTGAAAGTGAAGCCTATGGAATGATTACTTCTACACCGAAATTAGCGTGGAGGAATTATTCGATTGTCCAAGCAATGAAGGATGCGTTTTCTGTGCCGATTGGGTTCAATACCGATGTAAATGCGGCGGCTCTAGGAGAAGCCGTAAATGGTGCAGCTAAAGGCTTGGAAAGCTGCTTGTATATTACAGTTGGAACGGGAATTGGGGCAGGTGCCGTGGTACAGGGACAATTGCTTCAAGGACTTTCACATCCTGAAATGGGACATATTCTTGTAAGGCGTCATCCGCAAGATGGGTATCAAGGGAAATGCCCCTACCATGGAGACTGCTTAGAAGGTCTTGCAGCGGGACCTGCGATTGAGGATCGCTGGGGGAGAAAAGGGATCGACTTAGTAGACCAACAAGAAGTATGGGATTTAGAAGGGTACTACATTGCCCAAGCCCTAATGCAGTATATACTGATTCTGTCACCAAAGAAGATCATTCTTGGCGGCGGGGTAATGCACCAGAAGCAAGTGCTTTCTTCTATTTATAAGTACTTGCCTAAGCTGGATAATGGTTATGTTACATTGCCGGAACTTTCGGAATATATTGTTAGCCCGGGTTTAGGCGATGATGCAGGAATAACGGGCTCACTTTTACTGGCACATCAGGCTTATGCAGATGCAATACAGCATTAAATCTATATAATGAATCAATCAATCATTCTGCCATTTCAACATCCATCTAGAAATCTTGCCAGGTATAATTATAAAGAATTTGGGAGGGTATTTTCGAATGGTTCAGAAAATGAAACATGATTGGGAAAACGTGTCTGTGCTTGAAAGAGGGAGACTGAATGAGCGTGCTTACTTCTTTTCCTATGCAGATAAGCTTTCTGCACTAACGTATGATAGGGGGCTTTCTAAGGGCTTTAAGCTGCTGACTGGAATGTGGAAATTTAATTATGCTGAAAATCCTTCCCAGGCACCCAGCCTATTTTACCAAGATGATTTTGATGCGAGTGATTGGGATGATCTTATGGTTCCATCTAACTGGCAGATGAATGGATATGGAAAACCGCATTATACTAATGTTCAGTACCCATTTCCAATAGACCCGCCGCGAGTATCTACTGAAAATCCAACAGGTTCCTATAGAAGGAGTTTTTATATACCGGCAGAATGGCTGCAGCAAGAGATTATCCTGCGTTTTGAGGGTGTGGACAGCGCCTTCCATATTTGGGTGAATGGCAGGGAGGTTGGTTACAGCCAAGGAAGCCGTTTACCGTCCGAATTTGATGTCTCGTCCTATATTCGTGAAGGCTATAATACAATAGCCGTCAGGGTATATCAGTGGTCTGACGGCAGTTATTTAGAAGACCAGGATATGTGGTGGTTAAGCGGCATTTTCCGTGATGTGTATCTATTTGCAAGAGACAAAATTCATATTCAAGACTTTTTTGTTATTACCGATCTTGATGAAAACTATGAAAATGCCATTCTTACACTAACTACCTTGATTGAAAATAGAAGTCAACTGCCTTTAGAAAACTATCAGCTTGAATACTGCCTGCTCGATCAAAAAGGAGACACAATTTTGGCGGAATCACAACAGGTGGCCCTTTCTAACGGAAAAAACGTTAAGGTTAATTTCAAAACAGCTGTGAAAAATCCTGAAAAGTGGTCTGCTGAACATCCATATTTATATCATTTGCTGATTACATTAAAAGATGGGGATGGGAAGACTATAGAAATAGTGCCTAACAAAACTGGATTTAGGTCCATTGAGCAAAAAAATGGTGTTTTCCTTGTAAATGGCGTCGCCATCAAGCTAAAAGGTGTCAACCGTCATGACTGGCATCCGGATTTTGGCCGTGCTGTACCGCTTGCTGCCATGGAGCAGGACGTTCTTTTAATGAAACAGCATAACATAAATGCTGTCAGAACAGCCCATTATCCAAATGATCCAAAGTTTTATGACCTTTGTGATGTGTTTGGCCTATATGTCATTGATGAAACAGACTTGGAAACCCACGGGGTCGAACATATCGGTTCAGCTAATCTGTTAAGCAATGATCCAGAATGGGAAGAAGCGTATGTAGATAGGGCAAAAAGGATGGTGGCCCGTGATAAGAATCATCCATCAATTATTATGTGGTCATTAGGAAATGAATCAGGGTTTGGCTGCAACCATGTTTCGATGGGGAGATGGATTAAAGAAAATGACCCAACGCGTCTCGTTCACTACGAAGGGGAGTCGGCGGACATCTTGCGGGAGGACGATAATAATCCTAACCGAGACCCATCCGTTTCTGATGTACATACATCCATGTATACATCTTTAGAAATCCTGGAACAATGGGGAAAAAGAACCGACTTACAGAAGCCCCATATTCTTTGTGAATATGCCCATGCAATGGGAAATGGTCCTGGGGAGATAAAGGAATATTGGGACCTTATTTATAAATACAGGCGATTGCAGGGGGGCTTTGTCTGGGAGTGGTGTGATCATGGTATCCGTCAATTTACAGAAGAGGGTGAGGAATACTTTGCCTACGGCGGTGATTTCGGTGATAGTCCGAATGACTGCAACTTTGTTATTGATGGACTCGTTAGGCCAGACCGAACGCCTTCCCCGGGTTTGGCAGAATATAAGAAAGTGATTGAACCGGTTCATGTTGAAGCAGTGGATTTAGAAACGGGAGAAGTGAGGATCACCAATCGTTATGATTTTATATCATTAGAACATTTGAACCTATCATGGTCAATTGAGGCAGATGGTAAGCCGATAGACCAAGGTGTAATGTCGGTACCATCTACAGAACCAGGTGAAAATACACAGCTTTTTATTCCATTTCAGCTTGCTCCCAATATTAAACCCAATACGGATTATTGGCTAAACCTCCAATTTACACTTGCTGCAGATATGCTATGGGCGAAAGCAGGCTATGAAATAGCGTGGGCACAGTTTGAATTGCCTGTTAAAAGTACTTGTCTTAATGAAGCAGGCAAGCCGCTTTTTGCTCCGCTGGAATGCATGGAGGATGATAACAATTTAATGATTAAGGGTGAAGATTTCACGATTGAATTTCATCTTGTTTACGGAACGATAGATTCATGGACCTATCAGGGGCTCCCGATTCTAAAGGATGGTCCGAAGATGCACTTCTGGCGTGCATTAATCGATAATGATCACCGCTCCGCTATCAGCTGGAAGCAATTTGGTTTGCACTGGCTGCAGCACCGTGTAGATGCTGTAGAGTGGAAGCAAACAGAAGACAAAGAAAGGGTAGTGATTACATCAATCGTACGTATTGCTCCGCCAATCCTTGCTTGGGGAATTCGCGCGGTCTACACGTATACTATTTATAACAGCGGTGAGGTATCTATAGAAGTAGATGGCACAATACAAGGAAATGGACCGGAGACAATGCCTCGGATTGGTCTGCAAATGAAGCTTCCGGTGTATCTTGATAATGTGACTTGGTATGGTCGAGGTCCTGGAGAAGCCTATAGTGACAGCAAACAGGCAAACCGGATTGGTGTATATGCTAAGAAAGTACAGGAGCTTTTTACTCCTTATATCTACCCGCAGGAAAATGGCAATCGGCATGAGGTTCGGTGGGTATCTGTTACAAACGGCAACGGCATAGGATTTGTATCTGCAGGCAAGCCATCTCTTGATTTCAGCACACATTATTATACAACAGAAAATCTGGATCAAGCCCAGCATACGTACGATTTACTAAACCAAGAGGAAATTACCTTTCACCTTGATTACGGACAACATGGACTTGGGTCTGCCAGCTGTGGCCCGGATTTAACGAGACCCTATCACCTGAATTGTAAGGACTTCCGATTCAATGTAATTTTAAAATCATTTTCGACTGCAGAAAGTTCGCCAATAGAAATTGGAAAATCATTATGCTTTCCTTTGTAAGAAAGCAAACGGTGAAAAGTAAAATGGTTCGTATTCAATGTGCCTGTAAGTCCTTTTTCCAATTTGATATGGAATGTGAAATGATAAATTTTTTGCTAGAAGTCATTGGGAATAGTGTGACTCCGGATTGAAAGGTATAACTAAGCTTTTTTTACCGTTTCCGCTAAATAAAAGTTGACTATTTTGAATTTTTAAAATTTAGATTGTATTTTCTTATTATGAGTGCTATGTTATAAATAATATTTCATATCGATCACATGTTACTGATCAGATCAGGCAGGGTGGTTCAGTTAAAAGAATGTCAGTTCTTTTGATTAGATACCTCCTTGCCTTTTTTTGCGTTTTTAATAGAAGGATACCAAATCCTGTTTTTAGTCAAAAAATGGTCATTCTCCGATTGATAGTAAAGCAGCGTCACCAGTTGAAGGGAAGGTTATATAAATAACTCCAACAAAGCTTGGAATGCAGCTGATAGTGGTACTGAAATCTTGATTCATGTTGGGCTAGAAACAGTTTCATAAAAAAGCGAGATGTCGATTATGGTTATTACAAATAGTCTAACATCTAACAGATACAAAAAAATTATGGTTCAAAAAAACTGTAATGGCAGGGGAAACTGTTGCCATGAAGGTGACTAACAAATAAAACTTTCTCGTACTATGTGGATGAGGGGGAACCTTTAGTTGAAAATAAAAAAAATATTAAATAACAACGCGGTAGTAGTTAAAGATGGAGAAACCGAGAAAATAGCGATTGGAACAGGCATCGCCTTTAATAAGGGGAAAAATGATATTATCAAGCAACAAGAAATTGAAAAGCTTTTTGTAATGGAGGAATCGAGTAAGCTGCAGCAACTGATATTGAGGATTCCTGAAAATCATTTCGAAATATCAGAGGAAATCATTTCCTATGCAGAAGAAAAGCTGGGGATGAAATTAAGTGACCATATCCATATTGTCCTTACTGATCATTTATCCTTTGCAATTGAAAGGGAGCAAGAAGGAATTCATTTGCAGAATAAGCTTCTCCAAGAAATTAAAGTACTCTATCAAGTTGAATTTGAAATTGGTATGTGGGCTATTCAACATATTAAAAAGAGATTTGAAATTGAAATGCCGATAGATGAAGCGGGCTATATTGCACTTTATATTCATACAGCGAAACCAAAAAGTGGAGATATGCAGACAACAGTAAGGCAGACAGCTATTATCAGTGATCTTATCCAAACAATAACAAAATTTTTGAATATTACAATAGATCAAGATGATATTTCTTATCAACGTTTAATTATACATCTTCGTTACTCCATCTCAAGAATAAAGCATTTTGAACTCCATACTATGGATGAAGAAATGCTAGAAATGATTAAAAAGAAGTTTCCGATTTCCTATCAATGCTCTAAGGAAGTAGTCAAAGTATTAAAAGACACCTATGAAATGGGAATTCCAGACTCAGAGATTGGATTTATATCGCTCCATATTGAAAGATTAAAACAACGATGGAAGAAATAAGAGAAGAAGTGAAATGGGGGAAAAAGCATATGCTTTTTTAAATATATCAAAGCAAAAATAGTAGGGGGGCAGATAATTTGGAAGAAAAACACATGAAATAAGAGAAGATGCTGCTAAAGAGAAAGCTTATGTCTTAGAAAAGAGATATTTATTTTATTAGGGAGGTAGTTTTAAAATGATGCAATATTTACAGAAAATAGGCCGCTCATTGATGCTGCCAGTAGCAGTACTGCCGGCTGCAGCTATTTTAATGGGAATTGGTTATTGGATAGATCCTTCAGGCTGGGGTGCTGGAAATCCTGTAGCTGCATTTTTAATCAAGGCAGGATCTTCTATTATTGATAATATGTCCATTTTATTTGCGGTTGGGGTAGCACTGGGAATGTCCAAAAATAAAGACGGTTCTGCTGCATTGAGTGGATTAGTTGCCTATCTAGTAGTGACAACTTTACTTTCAACAGATTCAGTAGCGATGCTGCAAGGGGTGGATCCGGAAAATGTAAATGCAGCCTTTGAAAAAATAGGAAATCAATTTATTGGGATACTTTCTGGGATTCTAGCATCCATTATGTATAATCGCTTTAGTCATGTACAATTACCGGCTGCATTAGCTTTCTTTAGCGGTAAACGACTAGTTCCAATTATGGCAGCTGTTTCAATGCTGCTAGTTTCAGTTGTATTGTTCTTTGCTTGGCCAGTAATTTTTACAGGATTAGTTTCATTTGGTACAGCGATTAGTAAATTAGAGTTTATTGGTGCAGGATTATATGGATTCTTTAACCGTTTATTAATCCCAATAGGATTACACCATGCTTTAAACTCAGTGTTCTGGTTTGATGTAGCTGGAATCAATGATATTGGTAATTTTTGGGCGGGTACTGGAACAAAAGGTGTTACAGGTATGTATCAGGCAGGATTCTTCCCAATCATGATGTTTGGTTTACCAGCAGCAGCACTTGCGATGTATCATACAGCAAGAACGAAAAGAAAAAAGCAAGCGGCATCTTTGATGTTAGCTGCAGGTTTTGCTTCATTCTTCACTGGGGTTACAGAACCTCTTGAATTTTCGTTCATGTTTTTAGCTCCTGCTCTTTATGTGGTTCATGCTGCCTTAACAGGTATTTCATTAGCTGTAGCAGCGTTTTTCAATTGGACAGCAGGGTTTGGCTTTAGTGCAGGATTAGTAGACTTTGTTTTAAGTTCAAGGCTGCCTTTGGCTAATCAACCATATATGCTGCTTCTCCAAGGTCTTGTAGTTGCTGTTATTTATTATGTACTATTCCGATTCTTGATTATTAAATTTAATCTATCAACTCCTGGCAGGGAGAATGACAAGGTTGAAGGTGGAGCATTGGACACGGAAAGTAACGATCAAGCACCAGCAGGTAATAAATTCGCTGTCATTGCAGCTAAGATTTATGATGCCTTAGGTGGGGATGCTAATGTGACTTCAGTTGACAATTGCGTAACACGCTTAAGAATTGAAGTAAAAGACATGAAGGCAGTCGACCAGAAAAGGATTAAAGATACAGGTGTACCTGGAATTAATGTCGTTGGAAAGCATAGCATTCAAGTGATTGTTGGAACGGAAGTCCAATTTATAGCAGATGAAATTGAAAAAATCCGTAATAAATAATTGTTTTTTGGAATTAATTAGGACAGCCAAAACTGCCAAATATTGATAAAATCAGCAGGGACATTTGAAGTATCGGACACTCTATCAGTAAAAAACACATTATCTTCACATTATATGAAATATTTCAATTGACGAGGCATTTCCGCGTGTAAAGGATTCCAGTGTGGGCGATAAAGGCAAAGAAGGGTTTATTTTCATTCATTAAAGAAAGTAGGGGGAGTATTTGAAAAAAGGTTTTTTCTTAAATCTAATTATCATATTTTCTGTACTTTTTAGTACTCTAAGTGGATTTTCAGCACCGGTGCAAGCTGATGCAGAAACAGTGAAATATCAAATTTATCCGAACCCTCACGAAATTCACTATCAAGATGGACAATTTGATATAAGTAATACGATTAATATTGTATATGAATCTAAAATTGATTCTTATACTAGAAAAAGAGTAGAAGAAATATTGGCGAGTAAAAATATTAATTTTACAACATCGAGTGAAATGGCTGCAGATAAAACGAACTTTTTAGTGGGTGTATACCAGTCAAAGGAATATGTAGATCAGTATTTTGAGTCACTTCAATTAAGTGATGATGGATTATTTGCAAAGTTAGATGCAAATATTGTTTCTGTTGATAAAAATGTTATCGCTGTACTTGGAAAAGATACCGATTCTGCGTTTTATGGAGTAACAACTGTAAAACATATTTTCAAGCAGATGAAGGAACGTACCATCCAGCCATTGATCATTAAAGATTATGCTGATGTTAAAGGCAGAGGTTTCATTGAAGGGTATTATGGAGAACCATGGTCAAATGAAGATCGTGCCGAATTAATGACCTATGGCGGAGAATTCAAAATGAATTCTTATATCTATGCACCAAAAGATGATCCTAAACATAATGGCAAGTGGAGAGATTTATATACAACAGAAGAGCTCGAGAACATTAGCAAACTGGCTGAAGCTGGTAATGCCAGTAAAACCAGATTCGTATATACGCTTCATCCATTCATGAATAATGCCATTCGTTTTAATTCCGAAGAAAATTATCAAACAGACTTAAATAAGATTAAAGAGAAATTCACCCAATTACTCGATGCAGGAGTTCGTAAATTTGGAATTCTTGCTGATGATGCGGGTGTTCCTTCACAAGGAGCCCAAACGTATGTGAGATTGATGACCGATTTGACCGATTGGTTAATTGAGCAGCAGGCAAAGTATCCCGGTTTAGTAACAGATATGATTTTCTGTCCAAATGATTATATGGGATGGGGAACAAGTTCTCAAATCCAGTCGTTAAAACAATTGCCAAAGTCTGTTAGTATTGTTCAAACCGGCGGCAAAGTTTGGGGAGAGGTTTCAAATAACTTTACACAATCATTTACGAATAATGCCGGCAGAGGACCATTCTTATGGATCAACTGGCCTTGTACGGATAACTCTAAAAAACACTTAATTATGGGTGGAAATGAAACTTTCCTACAGCCTAATGTTAACCCTGAAAATATTGAAGGGATTGTGTTAAATCCTATGCAGCAATCCGAAGCGAGCAAATCAGCTATTTTTGCTAATGCGGATTATGCATGGAATATTTGGGATAATGCAGATCAGGCAAAGAAGAATTGGAATGACTCGTTTGCTTATATGGATCACCTAAACATTAATGAAACTCCTGCTTCCAATGCACTAAGAGAGTTGTCCAAGCATATGATCAATCAAAATATGGATAACCGTGTAGCTAAATTAGAAGAATCAGTGGAATTGGCTCCGAAGCTAAATGAGTTTAAAGCAGCCTTAGGTAAAGAGCAAATTACCGAAAAAGCACAAGCGTTAATTAAAGAGTTCGAAGTTATCCGTGATGCAGCATTAACTTACAAAGCTGATCCAGGTAATGAAAGAACAAGAGATCAGATTATTTATTGGCTGGATAGTGCTGTGGACACTGCGAATGCAGCTATTTTCTTATTAAATGCAGAAGTTGCTCATGAACAGGGCAATAAGTCTGAAGTATGGGAAAACTACAGTCAAGGTCAAGCTTCTTTCGCTGCTTCAAAAAATCATCCTTTCCGATATATTGACCATTATGAATATGCGGAAGTAGGTGTGCAGCATATCGTACCATTTATCAATACATTATTAAAAGATGTATCGCTTAAGGTTCAATCCATTGTAAATCCTGATAGCAATGCAGCTAGAATTATTACAAATCGGACAGATACTCCTGCAGGTAACTTGGATAACCTGTTAGATAACAAACTGAGCACCGAAGTGATCTTTAAAAATCCTAACTCCATTTCAGCAGGCACATATATTGGAGTACTATATGAAAAACCTCTCACCCTTAATACAGTGCGCTTTGAATTAGGACATGCCGGCAATGTCAATGACACGTTTACAGAAAGCAAGGCACAATACACCGTTGATGGAGACAATTGGATTGATATTGAAGGTGCGCTGTATGGACATGTCAGTAAAGTAGAATTAGAGAATTTAAATCTAAAAGCTAGAGGCATTCGTTTAATCGCAACGAAAGATCGCACGAATACTTGGCTGGGGATTAAAGATATCGTTACTAACGATACTATATATGAAAATGAAACTCCACAATATCAGTTGATGGTTCCTGAACACTTTAAGGTGTATCAAGGAAACGCAGAAAATTTATTTGATGGGAATGACAGTACTTTTATCTGGTATAACCCTTCAGGATTAATTAAAGATACGTCTGTTGCTGGAGATTATATTGGTGTAGATTTACAAAAGGTCACTGATCTGGACAAAGTTTCTTTCTCTGTAGGCAGAGATAATGGTGACAAGTGGACAGAGTACCAGCTCGAATATTCATCTGATAACGTGAATTACACATTATTCAAGAAATATACAGGTAAAGCTTCAGGAATGGATAAAATTGAGGAAGATCTAACTGGTATTAAAGCCAGGTATGTCCGCCTGAAAAACCTGAAAAATGTCAACGTTTGGATTAAGTTCAGTGAAATTCGAATTGAGCTGCCAAAAAATTCTGCTGAGTATACCTATACAAATAACACAAACTATAAGAAAATTGTGTCCCAGCATTCACTAGATAATACAAGTTTAGCTGAGACAGCAAATATTACACTGAAGCCACAAGAATACTTAGGGGTAAAATTAGAACGTATCAAAGAACTAGATGATGTGAAGGTAAATACAACTAATGATAAATTAACCTTACAGGCCTCTGCAAATGAGGTAGAATGGAAAGTCCCTGATGAGGGAACCATTGCTCGATATGTAAGATTACTTAATAATACTGATGAAGAAATCACTTTTGACCTGAATGAATTTAGCGTTTTATCTAAGGAAATCTATGGACCAAGTTTTGTCGGAACGGATATGGGAATCTCTTCTGCCTATGCAGATAGTGATTCAAGAAATGAAGGCACGCTGCTGGCTCCGTTCGATAAAAAGTTCGGCACGAGAGCTATTTTTACTGACTACCAGAGAAAAGGACAGTCAATCACTTATTCAGTTGGGGAGCCTAGAATCTTTAATAGCCTGCGTGTTTATAATGAAGAAAATAATATTAATTATATCCGGGACGCTAAAGTACAATTGTCGATGGACAATGAAAATTGGACAGACGTCATTACATTAGGCGATGGTGTGGACAATCTTGCAGGTGGTAAAGCGGATTACTCAGATATGATTGCAGATGGCTACACACATGATTCTTCTAACCCAGGAAACTATTATTATGGAAATGATAATATAGGCGGCATTAAAGCCAAATTTATAAGAATTCTCTTTACAGCAAATTATTTAACAAGATTTGCTCATATTAATGAATTTATCATTAACGATGGCGAATATGTTAAAACTGAGAATAACCCAACCTATTTTGCAGATCCAATTGAGGAAGAGGGATTTGGTCCTAACCGTCTATTGGATGGTGATCTGACAACAGCATTTAGGCCAAATATGACTGGTGAAACAAATGGATCATTAACATACCGCCTTTCCGAAAAAACAGATGTATCAGTGATAACAATCGTGCAAGGTTCAAATTCTATTTCAAAAGCTGCCGTAAGTGCCAGAGTTGGTAAAGACGAATGGGTTGAACTGGGGGTCCTGGATAAAAGTTTAAATACATTCTATAATCCAGCCTATGATCATATTTTTGAAATTAAGTTGACTTGGGGAAATGTCCAACCAGTTATTTATGAGTTAAATACTTCAACCAATAAAGAATTGTTACCTAATCGTTCCGTTTTAAAAGGACTATTATCAGAAACACTCGATGAATTTCAATTTACACAGGAGACCTATAAGATCTATAAAACAGCTTATGAAAAGGCAAAGGAAGTGTACAACAATACCCAAGCTACTCAATCTGATTTAGATACTGCAAGTGAGGGTCTTAATGCTGCTAAAACTCAACTTATCCTTTCAATCGACCTTGGAAAAGTATATTCTGCAACAGTGTCATTAACAAAAGAACAAGCACAGCTCTCGAAGGAATATGGGATTCCTTTAAAAATAATTAATGATGAGATCGAACTTTTAATCCCATCTGCCATTGTCTCTAAGGAAGGTTTTGAGCTGACCAAAGACCGTTTGAAAGATATAAATAAAGCGAAAAGCCCCGCTTACGACTTTACATTATTAATTGATGGAAAGGAAATTTATAAATTTGAAGAAACAATTAATATTATATTCACTCTAGATGGCAGGAAAGTAAAAAACTGGAAAAATTTGAAAGTTTATCACTTTAATGAGCAAGTAAAAGAATGGGAACTGGTACCTGGCGCTGTTCCCCGTGATAGTAAGGTTTCAGTGGAAACCAGCCACTTTGGTACGTTTACTGTATTAGAGACTCCCGGGGATAAAGCAGAACCAGGCACCCAAATACCAAAAAATAAAAACAAAAAGGATTAATTAAATTGTACCCTGTCGAGTAGACATGTGAAAAAAGCCTGCTCAACAGGGTCTCATTGCGTAAATTGAATGAAACGGGAATAGGAGAACAAATTCATGGGTGAATTATTGGATGAGAGGAGTGGGACAAAGTGAGTTTAGTTGACAGCCCAGCAAAGCGCTTAAGCAGGAATAATGCCGAATTTTCCAAGAGAGGGAAAGTAGAAACAGGGTTCCAAATTTAGAATTTCATGACTGGCCAGAAATGCCGATTTGTGAAAGCGCAGTATTTAGTCATTTTGCGGATAGGCAGCAGATGCCAAGAAAAAATTCATTTTCCAAAGTATCTGATGGGGCTGTGGTTAAGCCCCCAATAAATAGACACTTTATAAATTCGACATTTTGTGTCAGTAACAAATGCTTTCAGCCGCAGAGACCCCCATCACGGGTGGTTTTTTCTGCGGCTATTATAATTGGCTAATTAAGCTAAAGTAAGTTACCTGTTCCTAGTTTAATGCAGCTATTTCATTTTTTAATTCTACAATTCTGCTTAATAGCTCTTCAGCATACTCTTGGGTTATCTTTTTACCGGATTGTGCCTCAATTTGGTTTCCAAGAGCATTTAATCCAACAACTAATTTCTGTTTATCGACTTGATGTTTCTGGATCAGGTCTGTTTTGGCAAGCAAACTGTGCAATATTCCCTGATTTGTAATATGGCCTTGCTCATAAGCTCTTTGTAGGTCCTCATCCAAGCCGTTTATTGCTGTTTCAATAAATACTTCTTTTAATACAAGGGCTTCTAGGGCTTTTACCAGGTTTTCGCTTGCCACATTTACTTGATCCTGCGTTGCTTTATCATCGGCAAGAACATCCATTGCCTTTTCTACAGCTTGAACTAATGAACCCCAGCTTTTAGCCGTATAGTCTGTCGCTGCTTTCTCCGTTGCATCTGCTGCTGCCTTTTCTAAGGCAGTTTTATCTACCTGTGGCTTTTCATATTTCGGTGGTAATGCAACATCACCCTCAAGTCCTATCACTTCAAACTCATAAATTCGTGCGGCCCTATCGTCACCTTGGGTTGGTTTGTCTACAATTAGGCGAACATAACGTCCTTTTGTTGCCGGGATTTGGTCTTTGGTAATCCCGCTTTTATTGCCAGTTACCTTAACTGCCTCATTAAAATTCACACCATCTTTACTGATTTGAACGCGGTAAGCGGACGTATTACTACCTGAGGGCTCCCCGCCTTCTTCAGCATGTTTCATAACTATCTCACTAATTAAATTAATTCCCCCCAAATCAACCGTTAATTGGTGTGTACCATAACCATTACCACACCATTTTGTATTCAATTTCCCATCAACAGCATATTGAGGCTGTTCCGTTGGAGCACAAGAACTAGAAGCCGCAGAGGTTTTACCAAGGGCGAGATTGGTTCTATCTTTTCCCGCAAGATGGGAAACGGTTATCAAACTTTCTTTGATCATTTCATCTTGACCAAGGGGATTTTTCCCCACAAGTTTTACGGTATAAAGCCCCTCTTTTTCATAAACAACAGTAGGGTTTTGTTCTGTACTTTTCTCGACCGTAGCCCCTTCAAACGTCCATTCTATTTCTTCGGCAGTCATAGAACTGGTATTTTTAAACCTTAAGTCTTCTCCCGGAGCAACGAACGTTTTAGAAACTTCAAAAGAGGCGACGGGTAACGGGTCATATTTAAGGGCTTCTTGAATAAATGCGAGAGCCGTTTCTTCAGAGACTCGATTGCCCTCATTAAGTGCAGGTAAGTTGGCTTCAATTTTATTTTTTAATTCATTAAACTTTTCAGTCTCTGTGTTTCTCTTAGCTAAAACCATCTCCAAAGCTAATTGATCGTATTCCCCCAAGAGTTTTAGTTTGTTTATACTTGCCATAGCTTCGCTAAGAATCTCTTGTGTTAATTCTTCTTTCAACGTGTCTGATGACTGGATCATATCAGTAAACTCTTTTGTTAAAATAGTTATTTCTTGTGTAGTATCTTGTCTTTTTGCTAATTTTAACCAAAATTGATCCATCGTATTTCTTACATTTATAGCATCTCCACGTCCAATACTCCAAGAACCGGTCATACGTGATGAATGATTAGCGAATGTTTTCATCTCTGGGGCAAGATCACCAAATAGCAGTTCGATGGAACGATTCCATGATCGATCAGAGTCATAGTTTGAAGTGTTCCATGAATAATCAGCTCCTGTTGCCAAGCTGATTTTCGACAGATTTGCATGTTCCATTGGGTTCATGGTAAAGAAATCAAGTTTTCCTTCAAGGCTATTATCGATATTAACGATAGGACCAAGGGCGAGCTTGGATCTTAAATAATCGGAAACCGGATAATTCCACCAAACTCCAATCCGATCACCGTATACCTCGCGCATAAATTCAACATTTTCTAAGGGAAGTGCTTCTGATACAACAGCCTGCCCCGTCCACATGACCTTAATATCCTTGCTGAGTGTCTCAGAGAATGCTTTCGTATAAGTACTTAAATTTTCGATGGCACCCATTGCATGGGTATTATACTCTGTGGGAACGGTGATAAGAGGCTTTACATCTTTCTTTGTTTTAATAAATTCTTCGTTAAAACGATTTAATAGGTTTGCCTGCTTAGACCCTTGTTTATTGCCAATATCATCATACAGAATGGCGAAGCTCCGCACCCCCATGTTATATAATGATTCGCTTTTCTCCAACAATGCTTTAAAATCTTCCTCACCACTTTGACCATCGAATCGAATATCAATACCTGGGGAAAGAGCGAATACAAAATCAACTTTGTTTCTCTTAGCGGCAGTAATTAATTCTTCCATACGTTTCATCTCATTTTCCGGATAAGGAACACGCCACTTTTCACGATGATATGGATCGTCCTTTGGGGCATAAATGTAAGTATTCAGTTTATAATCACCATAAAACTTGATTTGATCTAGACGGTCATTGTGGCTCCAGGGTTTACCATAAAAACCTTCTACAATCCCTCTGACACTCATTGATGATTCATCTGTAATATTTACATTTTCAAACTTAAGGGTGTGATCCTCTTTTTCAGCAAGCTGTATGAGGGTTTTTACACCGTAAAAAGTGCCATCCTCATCTTTTCCTTTGACAAAGATAGCGCCTCCTTTACTTATTTCATTTTCTTCAGAGTTAACAGCCAATGTGTAACCCTCAGCTTTTAATTCTGTAATATTTGGCAGTCCGAGCTGATTTTCCAATTTAATTAGCTCTGGGTCGAGATTCTCTTCTTCCCCTATAGCAATCGTGGTGGACTTACTATCAAATTCCTCATTGATTTCAATACTGTTTATTCTTAAAAATTCAGTTAAAATCGTGATTGCATCTTGATCGGCAGCTTCTTCTCCCAGAATATTTACACGGCTGCTTAATTGTAAGGATCCCTTTTTAACATCCACGTTCTGAGGCATTGGAACCAGCTTATTGCTCACAGTTTTTGCGGGAGATTCAATTTTTGCATCAACCTCAGATTGGCTGCCAATCGTTAAGCTGCATATCATTCCTAAAGACATAAATGAGCAGGCTATCTTTTTCCACATAGATAAAACTCCCTTTCTTTTTTTAGGTGAATAGTAATTATTTTTAAAAATGTTTTGATACGCTTTCAACACCTCCTCAAATAAACTCCACCACTGTGGACCATAGTTAAACCTACAAATGGAGCCAATTATTATGCTGGTCAAATATTTCATCCGAAATTTGCGCTGAAAACAAAAAAGACATGGGGTGACTTAAGGACAATGAATCCTTTTAATCTACCACCATGCCTAATCAAATTAGTAACATGTGACACATATGAAATTATAAATAAGATATCATAGAGAGCAAGAGTAGTCAATTAATTTTGAAAATTGAGTCTATTTACCTTGAATTCTCTGCCAAAAAGAATAAAAGAGTGACTTTTTGTATAATCGTCTATTTAACCAAAATAGGATTATCAGCTCTATGAACCTTATACTCTATTGTCTATAATATCGAGTATAGGACATATATTCAATTCGCATGTTACTGACTCGATCAGGCAGGGCGGCACTTTGTAAGGGGGATTATCTTCTTGCTGGGTGTTGACCTGCTTTTTTTGTGTGGATTTCACTGGATATCCCAAAAATCGGGAACGCAAAAACCAAGTGAAACCTGCGAAATGTCTGTTTCCCCCGTCCTGAAATCGTTAGAACTAAAAGACAAAGGCATTCTGCTTAATTCAAAAGCTTGGTCACAGAAACAGGCACGAATCGTCCAGCGCTGAATAGGAGCAATCGCTGAAGGAGGCAGGACTAACGGAGGTTTTGGAGTGTAATATCAAAATCCCATGCTTCATGTGTCTGTCATCATTTGGCTGGGGTTCTCTGAACCGAATGAGCTGAAAAGGATTCAGCAGCACACTGTCCTTGATAACATGTAAATGACCAAAAAGGGGGTTAAATTGTTGACTTTAAGCACGGCACCAAGGGAAAAGAAACATATTGTTTTTCCCGGAGAAGCATTACGAGGTAAAAGAATCATTCAGTAATAGAGAGGAGTTAAGGAGATAACTATGAGAAAATTTTTAGTGAATATTTTGTCAGTTTTTTTGATTTTATCAACGCTCTCAAGTTCAGTTTATGCTGCACATGAAGAACGTGATGTAAAATTACCGGATGAAGAATTATCTAGTTCAGTATTGCCAATTGTTCAATCATATGAGACTGATTCAAAATCCGGAAAGTGGACAATGAAAAAATCAACTAGATTTGTTATTCCGGCTACGGAGGAGTACTTAAATAATTCAAGACTTAAAGAAGTTGTAGAATTAATATCAGCTGAATTTTTAGAAAAAGAAATTCCTGCTAAGAAAGAAATTAAAAAAGTATATGCTGAAGAGTCTAAAATATCACCTAAAGATATAGTTGTTACTTTAGCAAAAAACAATAAAATCACCAAAAAAAGTAATAGTAAAGAAGCCTATAAGATTACAATTGGGTCTGATGGTGTAAAAATAGTTGCAGCATCCGAAAATGCTGCCTTATATGCATTACGTACAATACAGCATCTAATGATTACGAACAATAATAATTTAGTGTATGGAACAATAATTGATTACCCAGATCTGGCAGAACGCCGTGTTCATGTCGATATGGCTAGAAAATATATTACAAAGGATTGGATTATTCAACATATCAGGGAATTATCCTACTTTAAAATGAATACGATACAGCTTCATTTTTCGGAAAATTTAGGATTTAGAATCGAAAGTGATTTTGACCCAAAAATAGTTTCACAGGATGGATATTTGAAGAAGTCTGAAGTCAAGGAAATTCTAGCCGAAGCAAAGAAATACGGAGTTAATGTCATACCTTCTTTAGATACTCCTGGGCACGTGGAACATATCCTGAAAGTTCATCCAGAATATGGGCAAATAGATATTAATGGAGAAAAGAGTAAAGTTGCTTTAGACGTAACAAATCCAGAGGCAGTAAACTATATAAAAGGACTATATAGTGAGTACTTGGAACTCTTCAAAGGTTCTGCTGATTTCCATATAGGTGCAGATGAATATATGGAGTTTGATAGACCGCCATTTACAACGAAGTATAAGAAAGTATTAAATGATTATGCTGTTAAAACATTAGGTGAAGGATATACATGGAAAGATACTATGGCAAATTATATTAATGAAATAGCAGCCCATGTGTATCAAGCTGGTTTTAAACCTAGAATTTGGAATGACGGCATCTACTATGGGGAAACTAATAAAAATTCGTGGGAGCCAGAGGAACCAAAGCAGAAAATAAAAATGCATGAGTATATTGGAATAGACTTCTGGTCACAAATGAGCTGGAATAGGAGCATTGCCAGACTTGATACGTTTGTAGAAAAGGGGCATAAAGATATTTATAATATTAACGCAAGTTTCTTTTATTATGTATTAAGACCAAGTATGCCTGATGATGGACGAAAGCAGCATTCATTTGACTACTTAAATCAAGATGTCAGAATTTATAATGAATGGACACCTGGAAAATTCCAAGAAAATACCGTCCCTGATGATTCAGATTTTATAAAGGGAGCATCATTAGCTATATGGAATGATAAGCCAGACTTAGTTGGAGAAGACATCATTACGGCTGATATTGCAAAAGAATTGCGATCTTTAGCATCAAAATCCTGGAACACTAGAAGTAATGACATTGCTGATATTGATAAATTTAAAGAAAATTATCAAAAGCTAGGTAATGTTGCTGGATTTGCAAAAGGCAGTGAATTGCCTAAAGTAAAACCTTTTTTACCTGTTGGGAAAGAAGAACCATTTGACAAATCAGCCTTAAAACAGTTAATTTCAGATGCTAAGAAGAGGGACAAGAATGATTATACATCTGATAGTTGGACAGTGTTTAAAAAAGCATTAAAAGAAGCAAAAGCGGTTCTTCGAAACAAATCAGCAACTAAGGAAGAGGTAGATCAGGCAATCGCTAACCTTGAGAAAGCTATCAATTCGGTAAATGACGATAAAAGCTACCAAATTTATCCGATTCCTCAAAGCATCGTATACAGCGGAGGCAGCCTTAAGATTGGATCTAATATAAATGTTGTCTTTGAAAGTGGATTAGATGATGCAACAAAAAACCGTTTAATAGAAGTGTTAGCAATTAAAAATATTAAACATACAGTAGGTTCAAATATTCAAGAAGGAAAAACAAACGTTATTGTTGGAATTAACAATTCAGGCGAAATCGCTGATAAGTACTTTAATGCAAAAGGGTTAGATGATGAGGGTCATTTCACAAAAAACGATTCTCATATCATTTCTGTAAAAGATAATGTAATCGCTGTTTTAGGTAAAGATACAGATTCAGCATTCTACGGGATTACATCGTTAAAGTTAATCTTTAAGCAATTAGAAGGTTCTGAAATCAGAAATCTATTAATTAAAGATTATTCAGATGGTCATTGGCGCGGATTTATTGAAGGATATTATGGTATTCCCTGGACCAATGAAAACCGCATGAGCTTAATGGAATTTGGCGGTGACTTTAAGATGAATACTTACATCTTTGCACCAAAAGATGATGAGTATCACAGCCTCAAATGGAGAGAACCATACCCAGCTGAAAAGTTGACTGAAATTAAAGAAATGGTTGAAGTTGGAGCTGCTTCAAAGAACAAATTTATTTGGACAATTCATCCATTCCTGCACAATGCCATACAATTTGATGACGAAGCAAAATATCAAGAAGATTTAGCAACAATCATTACAAAATTTGAACAGTTATATGATGTTGGTGTGCGTCAATTTGGTGTACTTGGCGATGATGCAGCAGAAGGAGAAGCTGCAGATCAGGTAAGATTAATGAACGATTTAGAAGAGTGGCGCGTATCAAAAGGCGATGTATATAGCTTTATTTTCGTTCCTAAGGTATATACAAAAGAGTCTGCAGGCGGCGATGTTAATAACGAATATTTAAATACAATAGGACAAATGCCTGAATCTACTGAAATTATGTGGACAGGTGACGTAGTGCTTGGTGATGTAAATAATGAAACTTTCGAATTCTTTAAAGAAGCAGTTGGTCGCGAAGCATTCATGTGGTTAAATTGGCCGGTTAATGATATCAACAATAAGAGATTATTAATGGGTAAAGGGGAAATGCTAGATCCTTCTGTTACAAACTTTCGTGGTATTGTAACGAACCCAATGCAAGAAGCTCAAGCTTCAAAAGTAGCTCTATTTGCAATTGCAGACTATAGCTGGAATAGAGAAGGTTTCAATATGGACAAGAGCTGGTCGGATTCATTCCATTTCATTGAACCAGATGCAGCAGAAGAGATGCACACATTTGCAAAACATATGAGTGATCCAACTCCAAACTGGCATGGTTTAGCTTTAGAAGAGTCAGAAGAGTTAGCTCCTTATATAGAAGATTTTACAAATAAATTATTTGCTGGAAAGACTATTGAAAAAGATAGCAAGTTTCTTTTAAAAGAATATAAAAAGATTATAGATGCTACAAATAGTTTCGCACATAAATCAAAAAATGAACTATTGAAGACAGAAATTAAAGGCTGGGTTGATTCTTTAAGAGATGAAGCTGAATCAACTATTGCATATATAAATGCAGCAGTTGCTTTCGAACAGGGTAATTATGATGAAGCAATGAAGTTCTATGTTCAAGGTGGAGATGAATATACTGCTTCAAGATCTCATAGAGTTCCAGCAATCAATGGTCAAACTAGACCAGAACCAGGTACAAAATATTTAGTACCGTTTATAAATGATTTATCAAGATTAATAAGCGAAAAGTTTACTCAAAAAATTAATCCAGATACTAATAGATTAGTACTTTTCCCTTACACAAACATGGGTCCTAATTTATATTGGGGACATATTCAAAATATCGTGGATGGTGGTACTGATCGATTATCAACTATGTGGGTAAGACGCGGTGCAAAGGCAGACGACTATGTTGCGGTAGAATTAAGTGAAGTAACAGACGTTACCAGCATTATTTTTGAACACGGTGAGCCAGGTGCCGGTGATTCATTTAACTTTGTAAAATTCCAATATTCCATGGACGGAAAAAAATGGAAAGATATAGATGGAAAAGAGTATGGTCCACATACGCAAAAAATTGTTATCGAAGACTTGAATGTAAAGGCTAAACATATAAGAGTAATTCCCACAGGTGAACTTAAGAGCAACTGGATTTCTGTCCGTGAATTATCAATCAACAAGGATGATGCAGGTCACATTAAGAGAGATATATATACAAACGTTGATGCATTAGCAGCAAACAAAGTAGATATCTTCCCAACTAACGCGACACTCGCAGATGTAAAAGGTATTACATTAGCTAAAGGTCAATATGTTGGTATCAAACTAAACAAAATTAGAGAACTAACAACTATTATTGCTGATGTTACAAACAATGATAAGTTAACTTTAGAAGCATCAATCAATGGTGTTGAATGGTCAGAAGTAACAGACTTAGCAAAAATTACAAATGCACGTTATGTTCGAGTGATTAACAACACAAAAGATGCAGTCACATTTGATATTACAAATTTAGAAGTAGAATATTCCAATAAGGATGTTACATTTGAGGTTAGACCAGCTGCAGAAGCTAGATTTGAAGCAGCTAACTTAATCGACGGTAAATTAAACACAGCATTTAAACCGGGTGTAAATGCTCCTAAGAGTGGCAGCCTTGTATACAAAATTTCTGATAGAACTGATATCACTAGGTTTACTGTAATTCAAAGCCCATCAACTATTTCAGATGCAGTTGTTTCAGTAAGAACTGATAATGGCTGGTTTCAAGTGGGTACGCTAGCTGAATCTGAGAATGTATTTAGCACAGCTAAATCTAAGAATGTATTTGAAATCAAAATTGAATGGGATGAAGTTGCACCAACACTTCATGAAATAGGTATTTCCTCAGTTAAGAAGAAAGACAAGTAAATAAAGATTTATTAGTTGGTGTAATCGTAGAAGCTAAACAATTAAGAGCTGAAGGTTATACAGAAGCTACATGGACTGCTTTACAGACTGCAGTAAAGTTTAGACATGCAAAAGGAAGCTTTTCTTTAACTGGATACACCCTCAGGAACGTTAATTCAAACATATGATAGCTTTGATTCTATGTTAATTGAGGCATTCCAAACAACTTTACTATAACAGCATAAGTATACTTTTATAGCTGCCTAACAAGGGCAGCTTTTTCTATGTGTGACATGCATGGCGTAAATCAGGAGAATAAATAGGAAAGATAGTTGTCTTGCCCGGGGAGGTTTTGCGTATGTACAGCAGTACAGTCGAAAAAAGGTTAGTCGCAAGAAGTCAGCGGAAGCCATAGTAGGGAAATTTTAAGACAGATTTTAAGGAACCAAAGTACAAATGAAAATTACTTCCTTGTCTATAAAAATAAAGGCACTAGAGTCGATTTAGTAACAGTCAATGAACGAAATCAACATATTAAAGAGAACAAGGATGAGCTCCGCCAGCGCATTAGAACGAGAAAAAACTAGCCTAAGCCGCCTTAGGAGCGGAGATATTCCCCTTTAGAATGAAAGTTCATTGAAAAGGGGAATGTGAATATTTTTCCTGATTCATCTTAAAGTCTGAAACCTAGTTTATTAATTCATCTGAATTAATAACATTTGGGTTGAAACCGAGATTTGGGAATTTAATTTATTGACAATAAAAATTCCTTGTTTTTTTCAAGGTGTATAGCAAGTACTCCCAATTTTCTTTGGTTGAAGGGATACTTAAATGCTCGTTCGGTGTATGTACATGATACATATCAGGACCAATCGAAATGGCATCTAAGCCCGGAATCTTTTCGATGAGAATTCCACACTCAATTCCAGCATGTACAGCAATAATTTCAATATCTGCACTATATTTTTCTTTATATGATTCCTCGAATAATTTTCTTAACATCGATTCGGAATTATAAGGCCACTCGGGATAATCTGATTCAGTCAATAATTGACATTCAAGTATATCAGAGATCGACTTTAATTGTTTGACAATATTATACTTTAGGCTCTTAATCGCACTTCTTGTTTCACTTTTAAATTTAATTGCAGCATCAGTTGTAGTAATAACCCCTAAATTTGTTGAACTCTCCACCAGTCCTCTTAACTCATTACTCATGCTTTGTACACCATTTGGAATGAGCATGAGGGCTGCAATTGCTTTGGTCTTGGTTGTATTAGAAAATACTTTTCCAGATATATCTTTTATCTGTTCAACTTTAATCGTTACATAAGGGTCTGAATCCTGAAATTCATTTTTTAGCCTTTTATTCCATTCTTCAATTTTTGCTTGTAATTTTCCACCGGTTTCTGAAGGAAGCTGGATAATTGCTTCGGCTTCCCGGGGAATAGCATTTACTTTTAAGCCACCAGAAATGGTCTGTATAAAGTAAGGTATTTCAAATGATAATTCATATAAGATTCTTCCTAATATTTTGTTTGCGTTTCCTCTTCCTTTATTAATCGATATGCCGGAATGTCCTCCATGCAGGCCTCCGACACTAATTAAGTACGTTATAGCGCGTTTTGGGGATGCTTCCCAATCTACTGGCAGCATGTGGGTGACAATGACACCGCCTGCACTGCTTACCAATAACTTTCTATCTTCTTCTGAATCAATATTGATAAGAATTTTCCCATTTAAATGAGCCGGGTCAACCGAATGAGCGCCGAGCATAGTTGTTTCTTCCTCAGCGGTAATAAGTACTTCAAGAGAAGGATGGGGAATGTTATGCGAATCCAATAATGCCAAGGCGTAGGCTAGGGCTATTCCATTATCTGCACCTAATGTGGTGTCTGTCGCATAAAGCATGTCCCCTATGATTCTTAACTGCAAAGGATCTTTATCAAAATTGTGAGGGTTCCCTTTGTTTTTTTCACAGACCATATCCATATGCCCCTGAATGATTACAGCAGGCACTTTTTCGTATCCGGGAGTGGCGGCTTTTTTTATTATTACATTTAATGCTCGGTCTTGAATAACTTCGAGTTTGCGCTCTTGAGCAAAGCGAACTAAATAGTCGCTTATTAACTTTTCATTCCCTGAACAGCGGGGAATTTTGGATATCTCAACAAAATAATGAAATACAGGGTGTTTAGTTAATTCTTCTAGGCTTTTATACATCGTTCTCCTCCTTAAAATAATATATTTAATCTCTGGTAAATAGAAAGGTAGTTCAAGTAAATAAAACTTTTGAGCCCTTATGCTTTTAAAACTATTAAAGATTTGAATATTAAAATAAATAGTTTAAAAAATATTGGTCCTATCTTTTGAGTATACATATTTTAAAAAAAGAGTGAAGAAGATCAAGGTGAAATGCTGCAGGTACGTTCTTGCCTGGCTACTTTTATATTCAGATCAAATAAGAATGGCCAAGAAGAAATATAAGTATTTGCAGTAAAAGGGATCAATATTAAAAAGCCTAATTCTTCAGTATTCGAATTGAAGAATTAGGCTTTTTCATTGCTTCATAAATACCCGCAAATATGGATTTTCACTTGAGCTTAATAATGTTGCAAGTATGCAATAAAAAGGCTCATCCATTATTTATTTATTTATTGGATGATTCCATTATATACAATGCCTCCGCGGAGGTTAATGATTTTTAACCTGTTTGTGTCTTTAACGTAAATACTTTTGAATTGTGGTTGTCCCTGGTTATCTTTTAAAAGGATGACACGTTTGTGATTATTGTTCTCCACGACTTGTGTATTGAAGTCTTCTACATTAACGAAATTGACAAGTGTAGAGTATTCTTTTAACCCTTCAAGACCTTGTTCTATAGTGCCCTTATCCTGGCTATCTTCTTCAATAGTTTCATTGACACTGTCTTCGTTTTCAGTCCCGTTGTCTACTGAGTCAACATTTTCTTCCGCATCACCAATAATTTGACTGAATATCAATCCGCCTTTTAGGTCAATCACTTGCAATCGGTTTGTGTCTTTAATAAAGACGCTTTTGAACTGCAGCTTAGCGCTGTCATCTTTTAAGAAAATAATACGTTTATGATTATTGTTTTCCACGACTTGTGCATTGAAGTCTTCAGCATCAACTATATCATCAAGTATGTCGTATTCAGGAAAATTTTGAATGTCTTCTGTCAGGATTTTATATTTTTGATAATTTGCTGCATCATTTTTCCCTGGTACCTGTGTCGTGTCAGCATTTGCATGAACTGCGTAACCAATGCCAAAGCTTGTTAGAAGTAGTGTGCTTGCTGTTGTGAGTACGAATGTTTTCATGTGTTTTCTCTCCTTTATTTTAAGTTGCTTTTATTTCAAATTGAGCAATTACGTCCCAATATGAATAATATTTAACCGGATCAGAAAAAGAAAAAACATGAACTTTTCCCAGATAATGCTTATATTATTTAATGTTTTTTCAAGTACATAAATCATTCTAGGTACTTATTATTGAAATGTAAAGGTACAAATGGTTGAAGTAAAATCTGGTTAGAATTGCTTATTTATAAATAAAAAAATATTTAAAATTGGTGTTTGATCATATTTTTAACGGTTTTCTTCAACATTTTTTCTCTATTATTTTCACCAGTCAAGATCGAATGAAACAAATGAGGGTGTTTTAACTGGAAGTCGGATAGACGAAAAATACCAAGGTGAAAAAAGTTTTTTCGGGGAGCCATCCAATGATATTACCTACACTAATGAAAATGCTCATATCAATGTTCTGCATGGAAAAAGATATTGCCTGGAAAAAATAATAGAGGTAACGTGCTGCTGAACATACCTCCAAGCTTGCTAGAGGAGATTCACTTTAAAACAAAAAATGGCGACATTGATGCTGATCATATTTCTAAAGTATCATCAAAGATAAAGCCATTAAAACTGTATTTAAAAAATTATGAAAAAAATAATATGTCAAAATTGGTCATTATATGTTATATTAGTAAAAAATTAATATATCAATTTAAATAAGTGCTCACTTTGTGAGGTAAAAGGGAAACCAGTGAAAGTCTGGTACAGCCCCCGCTACTGTAAGAGCTGATGAAATTACAATGCCACTGAGAAATCGGGAAGGTGTAAGAGTAAGAAGAAGCTTAAGTCAGGAAACCTGCTTATTTAAACGACACTTGCTTTTCGGAGGGAGAAGTATAGGCGGGACAATTTTGATCAATTGTTTTTGGGTTTCAGTATGCTTATTTTTATACTGTCATTTCATATGCCTGTATTCCTTTGAAAAGGAGTGCAGGCATTTTTTATTTGGCAAAAAGCATTGAACTTTGAGAATGATCTGGCGCGGGACGCCTGTCGAGCAGCACGGCAGCAGGCTAGGCGCATGTTCTTTTATTAATTGGAGGTAAGCCTATGAAAAAGGGGAAAATCTTTGTTGTCGGCTTTGGCCCGGGTGATCGTGAGCATATAACCAAACGGGCTGTGGATGCGCTGCAGCAGAGTGATTGCATTATTGGCTACAAAACTTACGTAGATCTGATCATGCCATTCGTTACAGCAAGTTCTATTGTCAGTACTGGGATGACTGAGGAGGTATCCCGTGCGCAGGATGCAGTGAAAAGAGCGGAAGCTGGCCATATTGTATCCGTGATATCGAGCGGTGACTCGGGTGTATACGGCATGGCTGGCTTAGTGTATGAAGTGCTGATCGAAATGGGCTGGACGGAAGAAGAAGGAATCGAAGTGGAAATTGTTCCGGGCATCTCTGCGATTAATTCATGTGCGAGTTTACTGGGTGCACCTGTCATGCATGATTCCTGCACCATTAGTCTGAGTGATCATTTAACACCCTGGACGGTGATCGAGAAGCGCATTGAAGCAGCCGGGATGGCGGATTTTGTCATCGCTTTATATAACCCGAAAAGCGGCAGAAGGACACGACAGATTGTCGAGGCACAAAGGATTCTATTAAAATATCGTTCTCCTGAAACGCCTGTGGGGCTGGTGAAAAGTGCTTACCGCGAGAATCAGAATGTCATTCTGACTACACTGGCGGAAATGCTTGATCACGATATAGGCATGCTGACAACAGTTGTGATCGGGAATTCTTCCACTTTCTTTTATGACAATAAAATCATTACGCCTCGCGGATATCAGAGAAAGTATACGCTTGGTGATGAGAAGCAAAGCTTAAAGCCGCATCAGCGTTTAAAAAAGGAAGCGGAGCCATGGGCATTAAATCAGGAAACCGGGGAAGCACAGGCCGGCTACGAGCAGATCCAGAGAAAAAAACAGGAAACCAGCTCACTGGATATGGCTTTTAAGGCATTATCGCTGGTGACTAAATCCGAGATAGACCAAACACATTTAGTGCAGCAGCCAATCGAAGATATATTTGAATTTGCGGTTTCGCCTGGTGTTGCCAATAAATTTATTACAGCTGACCAAATGCGCGTATTGGCAGAAGCTGTTGGCGAGAAGGGCACCATGGAATATACACCGGATCACCGATTTTTAATCAAAATTCCAACCGGACGGCCTCAGTCGATTGTGGAAAAACTCGAACAGCACGATCTGACTGTCATGCCAGTGGGCGATGTGCTAAATGTAAAAGCGTGCGATTTTTGCTACGGGGAGAAGGCAGAATCCATTCCATATGCAGAGGAAATTGCAGCTGAACTGGGTGGCTTAAAGCTTCCAAAGGAACTGCATATTGGCTTTAATGGCTGCGGTATGGCCTGTTATCGGGCGGTATTTGATGATATCGGCATCGTTTACCGCAAGAAGAAGTTTGATCTATTTATCGGGGCAAAGCCGGTTGGCCGTACAGCCCATGCTGCACAGCCTGTAGCAGAAGGAATGGAGCCCGACCAGCTTCTGCCGTTATTGAAGGACATTATTGAAGAATACAAAGAAAATGCGCATCCAAATGAACGGCTTTTTAAATATTTTAAGCGAGTGAAAAAAATTCAGTATTTTACCTATCAGGATATGAGCTCCAAGATCGAAGTCGAGCCGGCACCATGCGGGGATTAGGGGGATCTTATGATTCTATTTTTAGCAGGCACAAGTGATGCTAGAGCATTAGCCGTTCAATTGAAAAATCAAGGTTATCCCTTACTGGCAACCGTTGTCACAGAATCGGCAGCTGACAGTTTGAAAGCTGAAGGCATTTCTTATAAAGTGGGACGGCTGTCAGAAAATGACATGATTGGACTAATTCAGATGCAAGAGATGACCACTGTGATTGATGCCAGTCATCCCTATGCGGACGAAGCGTCAAAAACGGCCATGGCAGCAGCCAAAGCATGCAGCATTCCTTACATACGTTACGAAAGGCCAAATGAACAGTTTACCTCACCGCTCATAACTGAAGCCGAAAGTTATGAGGAAGCAGCAAAATTGGCTCAATCACATAAAGGGACAATCATGCTGACAACTGGCAGCAAAACGCTGGAAATCTTCACAAAATATTTGATGCGTGATGAGATCCGGCTTGTATGCAGGATGCTGCCAAACATGGGAAACATGGAAAAATGCCATAAGCTTGGCATTAAACAAAAGGACATTATTGCGATCCAGGGACCATTTTCCGAATCATTAAACAAAGCTCTTTGTGAGCAGTATGAAGTGACCCTGATGATTACTAAAGAAAGCGGCAAAGTGGGATCGGTGGATGAAAAAATGACCGCTGCCCTGGAATTGGGGATTCCTGTTATTTTAATCAAGCGGCCGCAGCTTGTATATGAAAACTTCTGCACTTCTTTTAAAGAAGTGACTCAAAGATTGGGAGGGCTTTATACATGGCAAACATGAACTTTAATACGACATTTGTACCGGTAACGGTAGATCCGGATAAAATTTATGACCACAGCTTCGCGATTATTAAAGAGGAGATGGGCGAGCATCCATTTACAGACGAGCAATGGCTGGTGGTACGGCGTGTCATCCATGCCTCGGCAGATTTCGAGCTGGGCAGAAGCATGATTTTTACTCCAGATGCCATTGAAGCAGGGGTTCAATCCATTTTAGCGGGCCGTCATGTCGTGGCAGATGTACAGATGATTGAAAGCGGGTCAGGACGCAAGCGATTCCAGAAGCATGGCGGGGACCTGCATTGTTATATTGCGGATGAAGACGTTTCAAAGGAAGCGAAGGCTCAAGGAACAACACGTGCGATTATTTCCATGCAAAAAGCAACAAGTCTGCATGAAGGAGGAATCTATGCAATCGGCAATGCGCCAACCGCGCTGCTGGAATTGATTCGTTTAGTGAAAGAAGGGCTCGCAAAACCAGACTTAATTATTGGCATGCCAGTTGGCTTTGTATCAGCGGCAGAGTCAAAAGCCGAGCTGGCCGTGCTGGAAGGGATCCCATTTATTACAAATGCAGGGAGAAAGGGTGGCAGTACAGTGACGGTCGCTGCGCTGAATGCCATTTCGATTATGGCGGATGAACGGGCAAAAGCAGCGAAATAAAAAAGATCCATCCCAAATGCGGCACGGCTATACAACAGGTGCATGTGCCGCAGCCATGACAAAGGCAGCACTGCAGGCACTTGTGACCGGAGAGGTGCCAAATGAAGTTACGATTTATCTGCCGGTTGGCCAGTATGCCACTTTTAAAGTGACGGCTTTTGATAGGTCAGATGGCCGGGTCATGTGCGAAACGATCAAAGATGCAGGGGACGACCCGGACGCCACACATCAGGCACGAATTCAAAGTACAGTCACATATGCCGAAAAAGAAGGTATCCATTTAGATGGCGGAATCGGTGTGGGACGAGTCACGAAAGCAGGGCTGCCAGTAGCGGTGGGGCAGGCAGCGATCAACCCTGTGCCGCGTAAAATGATTCATGGTGTTGTCCAGGAAGCAATGGATAAATATAAAGTAAATCGGGGCATTGAAGTGGTCATTTCGGTACCGGATGGTGTAGAAATAGCTGAAAAAACATTGAATAGCCGATTAGGGATTATAGGAGGCATCTCGATTTTAGGTACACGGGGAACCGTGGTGCCATTTTCCAGCTCCGCCTATATGGCCAGTATCGCTCAGGCAATCAATGTAGCAAAAGAAGCAGGATGTGAGCATTTAGTCATTACAACAGGCGGCCGCAGTGAAAAATTTGCCATGAAGCAGTATCCGCATTTGCCTGAAGAAGCTTTTATCGAAATGGGCGACTTTGTCGGTTTTACTTTAAAGAATATGGCAAGGAAGAAGATTCCCAAAGTCTCTCTTGTAGGGATGATGGGGAAATTCTCAAAGGTTGCACAGGGCGTTATGATGGTGCACTCGAAAAGTGCACCAGTCAGTTTCGAGTTTTTAGCAGGTATGGCCAATAAAGTGGGAGTCAGTGAGGAAATTCAGCAGGACATATTACAGGCAAATACGGCTTCACAGGTTGGTGAAATCCTTCATGGAAATGAAGCATTCTTTGAAGCGCTTTGCCGAAATTGCTGCTATTATGCACTGAATCATATGAACGAAAAGACCAGAGTATCGACAACTCTGTATGCCATGAACGGAAGCTGTTTAGGAAAGGCTGAGAATATTGACAAATTGGATGAAGATGATTGGTATCGGGGATAATGGCGCAGAAGGATTGCTCCCCCCATACATAGACTGGATTCATGAATGTGATGTCCTGGTCGGCGGGGAGCGTCATTTGCAATTTTTCCCGGAATTTACTGGAGAGAAAAAAGTAATCAAAGGCGGCTTGTCGGCGTTAACAGCTGATTTGCAGCAGGAAACACGCAATACGGTTATTTTGGTGTCGGGTGATCCTCTGTTTTATGGGCTCGGCAGTGTATTGGCAAAAAAGCTTCCATTGGAAATTTATCCTTATACAAGCTCTGTTCAGCTCGCTTTTTCCAAAATGCAGGAAAGCTGGCAGGATGCGTATATTGTCAGCCTGCACGGCCGTTCTATTCAAGGCTTTGCCCAAAGAATCGACGGACGGAAAAAGATTGCTATTTTAACAGATGAAAAAAATTCTCCGCAGGCCATCGCCAAGTATTTAAAGAAGTTCGGCATGACGGAGTATGATGCCTTTGTTGCTGAAAATATGCAGGGGGAAGATGAGCGCTGCCGCTTTTTCACCTTGGACGAAATGGAGCAATCGTCTTTTTTACCATTGAATGTGGTGATTTTAAAGCAGCGTGAGGCAGTGGAGCGTGCCTCATTGGGAATTTCGGATGATAGCTTCGTACAGAGAAAGCCGGATAAAGGTTTAATTACGAAAAAGGAGATCAGGACTCTTTGTATACAGGAGTTGGAGCTAAAAGAAAACAGCATCGTCTGGGATATTGGAACCTGCACAGGCTCCGTTGCGATTGAAGCAGCGAAAATAGCCCGGGAAGGTGCCGTGTATGCGATTGAAAAGAATGAGGGAGATCTGGAAAACTGCCTGGAAAATCAATTAAAACATCGGACAGATTTCACGGCCGTCCTTGGAAAGGCGCCTGAGAGGCTGGATGAATTTCCTGATCCGCATGCGATTTTTATTGGCGGAAATGGCGGCAATATGGAGCTTTTATTAGAGGCTTGCCTTTCACGGCTGCAGCCAAATGGCCGGCTCGTTATGAATATTGCCACAATCGAAAATCTCGCAGAAGCGATGCAGCATTTGAAAAATCTGGGCTGCGAAGTATCCATATTGCAGGCACAGATTTCAAAAAGTAAGCCAATCCTGCATTTAACACGCTTCGAACCGTTAAATCCCATTTTTATTGTGACTGCAAAGAAAGGAAAGAACTAAATGAGAATCGGAACTTTATATGGATTAGGAGTCGGGCCGGGAGATCCGGAATTAATTACGGTAAAAGCATTCCGCAAATTGCAGGAAAGCCCGGTCATAGCTTATCCCAAAAAATTAAGAGGCAGTAAATCCTACGCCCATCGCATTGTAGACATGTATATAAATCCCGAAGAAAAAGAGATGCTCGGTTTAGTTTTTCCAATGACAAAAGATGAAGAGACACTAAGGGCTGAGTGGACAAAATCCGCTGAAACCATTTATGGCTTTCTTTCTCAGGGTAAAGATGTCGCATTCGTGACGGAAGGGGATCCGATGCTGTTCAGCACATTTATCCATTTAATGAAGCTGATGCAGACAATGCATCCTGATGTTCCGATTGAAACGGTAGCTGGCATCTCATCCTTTAATGGTTCTGTTAATCGCTTAGGAATTGCCCTGGCTGATGGCGACGACCATGTCGCGATGATTCCGGCAACCGAGAATATGAAGGAAATGCGGCGGGTGATTGAAACTCATGATGCGATTGTCTTCATTAAAGTAGCGAAAGTATTGGACGATATGCTGAATCTATTGGAGGAAATGGATTTATTGGACAAAACACATGTTGTAACAAAAGTTACATCTGACGAAGAGGTCATATGGAATGTCCATGAGCTCCGGGGAGCTGAATTAAATTACTTGTCATGTATGGTGGTGCGCAAATGAAAAAGATTTGGATTATCGGAGCAGGTCCTGGAGATCCTGATTTAATTACGGTAAAAGGCTTAAAGCTTTTAAAAGATGCAGATGTTGTAATGTATACCGACTCTCTTGTCAGCGAGACATTAGTGGCGGAAGCCAAGGAGTCGGCAGAGATTATCCGCACAGCCGGGATGCATCTTGAAGAGATGGTGGATTGCATCGTCGAGCGTGTCCATGCCGGCAAAACAGTTGTACGTTTACATACAGGCGACCCGGCCATGTACGGGGCAACGATGGAGCAAGTGGCACTATTGAAACAGCACGATATAAGCTGTGAAGTTGTACCGGGCGTCAGTTCTGTTTTTGCCTCCGCAGCTGCAGTAGGGGCAGAGCTGACGATTCCGGATTTAACGCAAACGCTTATATTAACGAGGGCTGAAGGGCGGACACCAGTGCCGGAGCGTGAAAAATTACAGACATTGGCCAGCCATCACTGTACAATCGCGATGTTTCTAAGTGCAACCTTGACAAAGAAAATCACAAAAGAATTGCAGGCAGCAGGCTGGGCAGACAATACACCCGTTGCGGTTGTGCAGCGTGCTTCATGGCCGGATCAGAAAATTGTCCGCACTACACTGTCTGAGCTGGACGAAGCGATGCGTGTCAACGGCATCCGCAAGCATGCAATGATTCTGGCAGGCTGGGCATTGGACCCGCATATTCATGAAAAAGAATACCGCTCGAAGCTATATGACAAAACGTTCACACATGGCTTCCGCAAAGGTGTGACGGCGAATGATTAATTTGCGCGAAGGTGAAATGCCCGTAATCGAAAAGCGCAAACCCTATGCGCTTGTGGCCATTACAAAGCATGGGGTGGCGCATGCAAGAAGCTATGCGGAAACATTCCCGTATGCAGACCTGTATTATATGAAAAAATTCGAACAGGGCGATGAAGAGGCGCGGCAAATTCAGTTATTTGATGGCACAGTCCGCCTATTATTGCCCGCTTTATTCCAGCAGTATAAAGGGATTATCTGCATCATTTCCCTTGGTGCTGTCGTCCGCATGATTGCCCCGCTTTTGATTGATAAAAAGACAGACCCTGCCGTGCTGGTGGTTGATGATAAAGGCCAGTATGTTGTCAGCGTTTTATCCGGCCATATTGGCGGCGCCAATGCTTTAACACAAGAATTTGCCCATGCGATTGGGGCGGCACCCGTTGTGACCACCGCATCAGATGTTCAAAAAACCATTCCCGTCGATTTATTTGGAGCCCAATATGGGTGGATGTGGGATAGTGAAGAAAAATTAACCCCTGTCAGCGCATCGGTTGTCAATGAAGAGCATGTGGCGATCGTGCAGGAAACCGGTGAGAAAAATTGGTGGATGTACGACCGGAAAATGCCGGACAATCTAAAAATTTATCAATCTATAGAGGAAGCAATTAAGGCGAAGCCCCAAGCGGCATTGCTTATTACAGATCGCATCATGGAACCGCATGAAGAGGTTCTGCTCGACAACGGAGTCTTGTATCGGCCGAAATCAATTGTTCTCGGTATTGGCTGCAACCGCGGAACCTCAATGGCTGAGCTTGAAGGAGTCATCGATGAAACATTGGCGGAAATGAAATTGAGCAAAAAAAGTGTGAAAGCCGTTGCGTCTATAAATCTAAAGAAAAACGAAGCTGGCCTGCTGGAATTAACAGCTAAATATAACTGGCCGTTTGTTACATACACACCTGAGGAGCTGAATGAGATTCCGATGCAGAATCCGTCGGACACCGTCTTTAAATATACCGGCGCGTACGGTGTCAGTGAGCCGGCGTCCATGAGATATGCGAATGCGAAGGAATTGCTGCTGGAAAAAAAGAAAAGCGGCAATGTGACCATCAGCATAACGCGCGTCAACTTTGAGGAGGGAAGAGGATGAATCGATTTGTTCTGGCCGGAACTGGAAGCGGTGTCGGAAAAACAACCTTCACAATCGGCATTATGCGTGCGCTGATGAAGCGCGGGTTAACCGTACAGGGCTTTAAATGCGGTCCTGATTACATTGACCCAACGTATCATACAGCTGTCACCAACCGCCCTTCCCGAAATATTGATAGTTTCATGATGTCCCATGATACCGTACGTGCCATTATCGCAAGAGCAAGCCGCGATACTGACGTATCAGTTATTGAGGGAGTAATGGGCTTTTATGACGGCAAATCACCATTATCCAATGAAGGATCTGCTGCCCATATTAGCGGGATTACAAAAAGTCCCGTCATTCTAATAGTCAATGCGGCAAGTATGGCAAGAAGTGCGGCGGCGATAGTCAAAGGTTTTCAAATGCTTGATGAAAGCTCCCATATTGTTGGGGTCCTTGCCAATCAATTAGGAAGCAAAAGTCATTTTGAAATTGTTAAATCAGCGATTGAACAAGAATGCGGAATTCCTGTCATTGGCTATCTCTCAAAAGGAGCTGTAGGTAAGATGCCAAGCCGTCATCTGGGCTTGGTGCCGGCCATTGAACGCGGTGATTTAGATTCCTATTTTGAAAGTCTGGCAGAAGCGATTGAAGAAACAGTCGATATTGATCAGCTTCTGGAACTAACGAAAGCACAAGTCCTGGAGGTTTCCTCTTCGATTTTTGATGCACAGCCAGAAAGGCAGGAAGTACATATTGCGGTTGCCAGAGATGCGGCCTTTAACTTTTACTATGAAGAAAACTTAGAATTGCTGCGTGCCCATGGTGCCACATTGCATTTCTTCTCTCCACTCAACAATGAGGAAGTTCCTGAAAGAGCACAGGGGCTTTATATCGGCGGCGGCTTCCCGGAAGAGTTTGCTGAAGCTTTGGCAAATAATGAGGCAGCCAAGCTATCTATAAAATCAGCGCTGGAACGGGGGCTGCCGACATTGGCAGAATGCGGCGGCTTTATGTATTTAACAGAAGAAATCGTGGATCGAAAAGGACAGGCATTCCCAATGATCGGTGTGATTCCGGGCAGGGTCAGGATGCAGGATAAATTGGCTGCACTCGGGTATCGGGAAATTACAGGTGTTCCTGGCAACTTCCTGATGAATGAAGGAGAGCAGGCAAAAGGGCATGAATTCCATTACTCGGTATTCGAAGGGAATCATTCTTCACCGGCCTATTTCAGCAAGGGCCGTTTCCGCTCTCAGAAGGAGGGCTATTTAACTGATAATCTTGCAGCCGGCTATACACACTTTCATTTTGCATCGAATCCACAGCTTGTGAAAAATTGGCTGGCAGCTTGTTTGGAGGCAGAACATGAATTATTTCCCGTTATTAATGAATCTTGACTATAAAAAGGTGGTCATTGTCGGGGGTGGACATGTGGCACGCCAGAAGGCAGAAGCACTCCTGCCAACGAAAGCGAAAGTTACTGTGATCAGCCCGGAGGTTAATGAAAAATTACAGCAGTATATCCATGAAGGACTGGTGATATGGAAAGAAAAATCCTTCGAACCGGCTGATTTAGATGATGCAGCACTGATATTCGCTGTCACAAACGACGAAGAAGTCAACAACGCAGTGGAAGAAGCAGCCCAGCATTGGCAGCTGCTTAGCCGTGCAGATGCAAAGGGCCGTGTTGATTTCATTAATCCCGCAGTTGTCCGCCGCGGTGAATTCGTCTTGACCGTATCTACATCTGGCGCAAGCCCGGGTCTGACCCGCAAAGTGAAGTCAGAATTAGCAGAGCAATATGGAGAGCAATACGCCCAGTATGTACGTTTTTTAAAGGAAGCCCGTCAGCGAATCTTAGAGAAGTTTACCGGGGATGAGAAAAAGCAGCTATTGGCAGAGCTTTTGGAACCTCAACTATTGGAGTGGATGGAGCAGGGCAATGTTCAGAAGTGTGAAGATTGGCTGCAGCAGCGGATAGGAGAAAAGCAATGAGCGGATTTGTCTATATTGTTGGAGCTGGCCCAGGTGACCCCAAACTGCTCACCATTCGCGGATTGGAGTGCATCCAGCAGGCTGATGTGATTTTATATGACCGTCTGGTGAATAGAGAGTTATTAACACATGCAAAAGCGGATGCAGAGCTGATTTATTGCGGGAAAGAGCCGGGCAGGCATGGCTTGATTCAGGATGAAATCCATCGGGTGCTGGTGGATCAGGCAAACCTGGGCAGGCAGGTACTGCGCTTAAAGGGCGGTGACCCTTTTGTATTTGGAAGAGGTGCAGAAGAAGCGGCAATCTTGCGGGAAGCAGGTATTCCCTTTGAAATTGTGCCTGGTATAACCGCCGGGATTGCTGCGCCTGCTTATGCCGGGATTCCTGTGACACACCGTGATCATGCGGCAAGTTTTGCGATTGTGACAGGCCATGGCCGCGCTGAAAAGGAGCAGGATTTTCTAAAGTGGTCTGCGCTTGCTCAAATTGACACGGTCGCCTTTTATATGAGCATTGGCAATATTGCTCACATTACGACAAGCTTAATAGCCAATGGCAAAAGCCGAACAACCCCTGCCGCTGTAATTGAATGGGGCACAACCTCCAACCAGCGGACGATTACAGGAACGCTCGAAAATATTGCAGAGGATATCCAGGTTCATGGCATCTCGAATCCATCGATGATTTTGGTTGGAGATGTGGTTGGAATACGGGATCAAATTGCCTGGTTTATAGAAAAGGAGCATGAATTATGTTAGAAGCCTTGAAAAAACGCCGTGCGATTCGAAACTTTGAATCGCGCGAAGTAGAACGGGACAAAATCGAAACATTACTAGCAGCAGCCACATATGCACCAAATGACCGCATGCGTGAGCCGTGGCATTTCTATGTATTGCAGGGAGAAAGTTTAAAGCACTACGAGCAGGTGGCACTTGATTACCTGCAAAAACGCTTTCCGGTGAAGCCGCATTTAGTGAAAAGCTCCATGAAAGCCATCACGAACACACCCCTGATCATCGTCGTGACATCCGCCATTGTTGAAGGCGATGAAGGGGCGACAAAAGATAATGTCTTTGCCGTAAGCAGTGCCATCATGTCCATGTGGCTGATGGCCGAACAGCTGGGATTAGGCATGGTATGGCGAACAAGAGGCGTTGGCTTGGTGCATGATACCGCACTGCATGATTTTATCGGTGCATCCGGCCAGGAGCAATTAGTGGGGACGCTATGCATCGGCTACCCGGCAGAAGAAATTGCTTCCGAGAAAAAGCGTACACCATTTGCTGAAAAGACAACTTGGCTGTAAGGAGGAATGGTTTATGGCACAAAAAGGGATGCTGCTGGTTTATACAGGCAATGGCAAAGGAAAAACAACCGCCTCGCTTGGTGTCGCATTAAGGGCAATTGGCCGGGGCATGAAGGTGAAATACTTTCAATTTATTAAATCACCGGAACGTACATATGGTGAACAGCTGGCGCTCAGGAAACTGGGTGTTGAAACCGTGCAGCTGGGAATCGGGTTTACATGGACGAAAACACCGGATGAACACCGTGAAGCACTTGCAAAAGCCTGGCAGACGGTAAAAGAAGAATTAAAAGATGAAACAACAGATGTATTGGTGCTGGACGAACTGAATAATGCCCTGGCTATCACACGGTTTCCAATTGACGATGTGCTGCCATTAGCTGAGGTGTTAGACGCCATTCAAAACCGTCCAAAAAAAATGCATCTAGTCATCACAGGGCGTTCTGCACATCCAGCCATTCTTGATATAGCCGATTTAGTGTCTACCATCGATGCCACTAAACATTATTATGCCGAACAGGATGTTAAAGCCATGAAGGGGCTGGAGTTTTAAGCAGCCTGCCCAAGTATTTAGTACCCTGTATCTTTTTAGGTTTTGAAAATTGAGGTGAAATTCAATGTTAAAAGAATCCCCTATGCAATACGATTATGAGAAGCTCTGGAAGGAAGGCATGCTGGATTGGCATGGCAGGATGCCGGAGCGAATGATTGATGATGAGCTTGAAGAAGCTTTTTGGATGCAGTCCATAAAGAAAAAAAGATACAAGGAAACAGATGAGTATGCCAAAAAGATCTACGAAAAAATGAAGGCGCATATCCCGGAAGACTCTACCTGTATTGAATTCGGTCCGGGATGGGGCAACTATACCTTTCCGCTCAGCCAGGATGTCAGAAGTTTAACGCTTGTGGATGGTTCAAAGAGTGTGCTCGCTTACTTAAAGCAGTACTTTGAAGAGGATGCCCCTATCCAGTTTGTACACAGCAAATGGGAAGAAGTGCATTTGGAGCCGCATGATGTCGTGGTTGGTGTGAACTGCTTTTATCGGATGTATGAAATGAATGAAGCGCTGAAGAAAATGAACAGGCTGGCCAAAAAGCGTGCCATTATCGGCTTAACAACAGGGCCTATTCAGCCTCATTACGTCCTATTGGATGAGCAGTTTGGCTATGACATTAATTACCCGCGCCGGGATTACATCATGATCGTCAACATGCTGTACCAGTTAGGCATTTATGCAGATTGTGAAATGATAAAGCTTGAGCGGGAGCATCGTTATGATACATTGCAGCAGTTAATTGATGCCGGGAGCAAGAAAATCTTATCTCCCCGGTTTGAACAAGCACATGTGGGTGCCTCCTTGGAACAATTTATTTCCAAAGAGGATGGCCAATATGTGTACCGTTACCCTTTCCATGCAGCAATCATCAGCTGGGAGCCTAAGAAGCATATATGACCAATGCACGATTTACTTTACTGATAGCTGCACTGGCCGCAGGGCTGCTTGCTTCCATGACCTTTGCCGTGATGGTAGGATCTGTGGACATTACCCCGAGCCTTATTTGGGCAGTGCTATTCTCCAAGCTGGGTATATTCATAGAAACAGATGCTTCTAAGGCACAGACAGTTATTATTTGGGATATACGATTCCCTCGTATCGTACTTGCAGCCATTGTAGGTGCCGCACTGGCCATTTGCGGGGCGGCCATTCAAGCATTAGTGAAAAATTCGATAGCAGATCCTTACATTCTCGGAGTATCTTCAGGAGCATCCGTTGGAGCGGCATCTGTCATTTTACTTGGTGCATTCAGCGTTTTGGGGGTCTATGCCATATCCCTTGCCGCATTTTTAGGTGCCATTTTTGCGGTCATGACTGTGTTTTTTTTAGCACGTGTCAATGGACGCATATCGGTCATTCGTCTGCTTTTGGCGGGGATTGCGGTTTCGATGGTATTATCCGCCATTACCAACTTTATGCTGATGATGTCCAAGCAGCAGGGCGGCATTCAAGCGGTCATGCATTGGATGCTCGGCAGTCTGGCAGGCGCGAAATGGTCCAATCTTGGCTTCCCATTTTTTTCACTGCTGCTGGTTTTTATTCTGCTGCTCATGAATTATCGGCAGCTTAATGCTTTATTGCTTGGAGAGGAAACGGCAGCGACACTTGGCGTTAATCTGGACCGGTTTCGAATCTTTATCATTCTCTTTGTATCTCTTCTGACCGGTGTGGTCGTCGCGGTCAGCGGAAGCATTGGCTTCGTCGGTCTGATCATCCCTCACATCGTGCGGATGATGGTGGGATCTAATTACAAAATGGTTCTCCCGATAAGCGCCCTAATCGGGGCCACTTTCTTAGTTTGGGCGGATATGGCAGCACGTATGGTGCTGGCGCCTGAAGAAATGCCAATCGGGATTATTACCGCTATTTGCGGAAGCCCATTCTTTATTTGGATGCTTAGGCGAAAGCGTTATTCTTTTGGGGACGGTGAATAAGGATGATCCAGGTCAAAAATGTGTCCCTTTCAGTGCCGGACAAGCAAATCTTAAACAATATCAATTTTACAGTTGAACAAGGGAGATTCGTTGGCATCATTGGACCGAATGGCAGCGGAAAATCTACGATGCTAAAAGTTATTTATCGTCATTTAAAACAAACGAGCGGTTTAGTAACGTTATATGAAAAAGATATTCTCGATATCTCACAGAAAAAGCTTGCTCAGGAGTTAGCTGTTGTCAGTCAGGAAACACCAGTGCTTTTTGATTTTACGGTAAAAGACTTAGTCATGATGGGGCGGACGCCATACAAAAAATGGCTTGCCGCTGACAACAGGGAAGACTTTGCCATTGTGGAAGAAAGCATGAGGCTCGCAAATGTGCTTTACTTGGAAAACCGCACGTTCAGCCAATTATCCGGCGGCGAGAAAAAAAGGGTGATGCTTGCTCGCGCCCTTGCGCAGCAGGCAAATCTATTAATTCTGGATGAACCGACCAATCACCTGGATATTGAACATCAATATCAATTAATGGATTTAGTGAAGGATCTGCCAATCACGATTGTGGCAGCCCTCCATGATTTAAACCTGGCAGCCGGGTATTGCGATGAACTCCTTGTCATGAACGATGGAGCTCTTTATATGGCGGGGACACCCGAGCAAGTCCTGACAGAAGAGACATTAAGAGAAGTCTTCCATATGCAAGCAGGTGTTTCGAAAAACCCATTTACCAAAAAACTTCATTTATTTTTTTACACAAACGATTAAATGGAATTGAGGTACCTATGAACATGAAAATCAGCAGAATTTGGGCTTTACTGGTCTTAGCGTCCGCATTATTATTGGCGGCATGCTCAGCAGAAGAAGCAAATACAGCAAAGGTGAAAAGTGAGCAAGCGGAGCAAACCGAGAAAGTGGTTATTGAAAATGAAGGATTTGTGAATGAATACGAAGAAGCGCCCAAGCGTGCTATATCATTGAATCAGCATGTGACCGAAATTATGCTGGCGCTTAGCTTAGAAGATTCAATGGCCGGTACGGCATTTTTGGATAACGAGATTTATGATCCCTTACAGGAGGCATACGACAAAGTTCCAGTACTGGCAGATCAATATCCATCAAAAGAGCAAGTCATATCAGAAGAAGCAGACTTTCTATATGGCGGCTGGGAAAGTGCCTTCAATGAGAAAAATATTGCAACACGTGAAGAACTAAAGGAATTAGGTATTAACAGCTACTTACAATCATCATCAGTGAAAGTGGCACCCACCCTGGAAGATGTCTATAGTGACATCCGCAGCATTTCAAAAATTTTCCGGGTTGAAGAACGCGGGGAAAAACTAATTGATCAAATGAATCAAGAAATTGAAGCCATTACATCACAATTGCCGGAAGTAAAAGAGCCGCTGAAGGTCCTGGTTTACGATAGCGGTGAAACAGATGTATTCACAGCCACACAAAACTTCATGAATACCCTTGTCACAATGGCAGGAGGCCATAATGTCTTCGGGGATGTAAAAGGAAACTGGGCTACCGTCTCAAAAGAAGACGCAGTAGAACGCCAGCCTGATGTCATAGTAGTGATAGATTATGGCTCAACAACTGCCGAACAAAAAATAGAATTCCTTAAAAAGGACCCGGCCTTAAGCCAGACACCAGCCGTACAAAACGAACGCTTTGTCATCCTGCCTTTATCAGCAGCATCTGAAGGAGTTCGAGTTGGGGAAGCGCTTGAGGTTTTGGCAAAAGGATTTTATCCGGAGGTTTTTAAAAACTAGGTTGTTTTTTTACATTTTGTTGGAGTAGAACCTTAGTTTAACCGCTGAGTTGATTGGAGCGGAGGGCACTTGACTCCAGTTAGAGCAGCGGGACAGGTGAGACCCCACAGGCGCAGGCGCCGAGGAGGCTCACCGCACGCCCCACGAAAGCAAGTGTCTGGAGCGGAAATCAACGGACCATTTTTAACTGAAATTTTATAGAGGGAGGACACCAAATGACAACCTGGAATCTAACCCAAATGCAGCGTCACCTGCTCATCTGCAACGGCGCAACCTGTATGGGAGCAGGCGCAGAAGAAGTCACACAGCAAATACGCGATGAAATTCGGAAAAACCGTTGGGACGAGCATATTCATACATCCCGGACCCGCTGTAACGGCCGCTGCAAAGACAAATGCGTCGTCATTGATTACCCAAAAGGAACCTGGTATTCAGTCCAGCAGGAAGAAACAGCCCGCAGCATCGTTCATGAAGCAGTGAAAGAAGAGTCAATCATCTATTCAATGGAACACGGGGAACGCAAACGCAATGAAAACCGCATTAAAGGAATTGATAAATACAAAAAAGGAAAAGGGCCAATGAAAAAAGCTGTCTTATTTGTCGGCCATGGAAGCAGGATGGAGGCAGGGAATAACGAAGTCCGCCGATTCATCGATCAAATGAGAAACGACATTGACCCAGCTCTTCTGGTAGAAACCTGCTTCTTAGAATTTGCATCCCCCAATATTGAAGATGGCATTCAGCTTTGTGCTGAAAAAGGGGCAGATGAAATCCATGTCATTCCCATCATCTTATTACATGCCGGACACTCCAAGCTGCACATACCGGCAGAAATTGAACATGCCAAAGAGCACTTCCCTGATATTCAATTTACCTATGGCCAGACCATAGGGGTTCATGAGGAAGTTCTTGAAATATTAAAAACAAGACTTGCTGAAACCGGCTTTGATGTAAATCAAACACATGAAGATACAGCCATTTTATTAATCGGACGAGGCGGCAGCGATCCCTATGCCAATGCAGATTTTTATAAGATAAGCAGATTGCTGTGGGAAAAGTTAAATGTATCATCCGTTGAATGTGCCTTCATGGGGGTCACAGCGCCAACCGTCAAGGATGGTATGAACCGCTGCATTAAACTGGGTGCCAAACGAATCATCATGCTGCCCTATTTCTTATTTACCGGCATTTTAATGGAAAGAATGAACAAAATGGCCGAACAGTTTAAAGAAAGCTATACTCATATATCCATAGATATTGCAGAATACTTCGGCTACCATCCAAAGCTGAGAACCGTCCTGCTAGAGCGAATGAACCAGGCCCTCGATGGCACTTCAACAGGAATGCAGGACCTGGAAAATTTCCGTAAGTATGCGGAAGAACATGGCTATGAACATCATCACCATCATTAAAATGAATAATTCCTATATGATTATTATTCCGGCTGCCAATTGGCAGCCTTTTTTGATAAGAAGTGTTTAGGTGCAATGCTCTAGGAATAAATACATTCAAAGTGGGTGAATTTAGTAATATCTGTAATAGGAAAGGCTGATCATATATGGAGAAAAAATTATTAAACCTGCTTCTCGGATTGTGCATTTTTTCTGTTCCATTTTTGTTTAAAGGGAAAAAAATGAGGGAGACTTTAGTTGTTTTTTTCTCGAAAGGCGTTCTGGCTACACTGATTGATGCCTATGTTGTTGGAACGAAAAGAGTAGAATATCCGGTCCGCCCCTTTTCGAGGATTTTTAAAACCAACCTGATTTATGATATTTTGTTTTTCCCGCTTTTAAGTGTGATTTGGGTTAAGATTTCTTACAATGACAATCTAAGAGATATCTTTCTCAAAAGCTTGATATTCAGTGTCCCAATGAGCATCGCTCAATGGTATTTTGAGAAAAACACAAGACTGTTCAAGTGGAGGAAATGGTCCATTTTCCACACTTTTGGGAGTGTGAATTTCACTTTATTCACGATAAGAGGGTTTGTTGGGTTTATTAAAAAATTGGATCAAATTAGGGGCAATGAAGCATAGCATAGCTCTTTCTAATTTGCATCTGTCATGGTAGGGAACCTCATCACGATGATTTTTGGATTAAAATAAAATGGTGTATATTCAGTCTAAAACCGCTCTGCGAAGCGGTTTTTTTATTTTTCCGCTAAAGGAGCACATTCAATCAAGTAAAAGTGTAGCAATGAGTATATAAAGATTGTATAATAATTGTACATTATTTGTATAAAGATATTATACAAGGAGGCTCATGAAGTTGCCGAAAAAAATGATCGTGATCGGAGCGGGGCCTGGAGGACTGGCTGCAGGTATGATGCTGGCCAGCAATGGTTTTGAAGTGGAGGTCTATGAGAAGCAGACTTATATAGGAGGACGCAATTCACAGATCCGGCTGGGAGAATACAAGTTTGATATGGGGCCAACCTTTTTGAGCATGCTCCATATAGCAGAGGAGCTCTTCCAGGCATCAGGCAGAAACATGCATGACTATATACAGGCTGTTGAACTTGATCCCATGTATGAGCTTATATTTGAAAATAAAAAACTTCTGATGACACGTGATGCGAAAAAAATGAAGGCACAAATTGAAGAGCACTATCCTGGGAATGGTGAAGGCTACGAACGATTTATGAGAGAAACGGCCAAAAAGATGGAAGCTTTAACACCGATTCTTCAATCCAGGATGGACCGTTTCAGGCACCTGTTTCAGCCGAAAGTTATCAGAGCGCTGCCCCAGCTTGAAGTGACCAGCACTCTCTATGATGTGCTTTCACGCTATTTTACAGAAGAAGAACTGAAGCTTGCATTCACATTCCAGTCCAAGTACCTCGGGATGTCACCGTGGGAATGTCCGGGCGCCTTTTCGATTCTTTCCTATATGGAACACGCATACGGAGTATTCCATCCCATTGGAGGAGTGAATCAGTTATCAGAGGCAATGGCAAAGGTAATCAAAGAATACGGCGGAGGCATTCATACAGGCTGCGGAGTGAAAAGGCTCTGGTTAGAAGGAAAAGCCGTTAAAGGCGTTCTTTTGGAAAATGGAGAGCGCAAGGAAGCCGATGAGGTCATCATTAATGGAGATTTTGCCCACGTCATGACTAATTTAGTTGAGAAAGGAACGCTGAAAAAATACTCCCAGGCAAAGCTTGAGCGAAAGAAATATTCCTGTTCTACGTTTATGATCTATCTCGGAGTAAACAAACAGTTTGATCTGCCTCATCATACAATCGTGTTTGCAAAAGATTATAAGAAAAATGTTGAAGAAATAACAAAGACACAACTGATTTCAGATGATCCTTCCATTTATATCCAGAATGCAAGTGTTACAGATCCTACACTTGCACCTGAAGGCAAATCAGCATTGTATATCCTCGCGCCGGTGCCCAATAACTTTAGTGCCATCAACTGGGAGAAGGAAAAGAAGCGCGTGAGAAAGCTTATTTTGAAAACACTGGAAGAAAAAACAGGGTTTAAGAATCTCGAGGACTATATTGAGGAAGAAAGAATCATCACCCCTGCGCAATGGGAGAAAGATATTTTGGTTTATAAAGGCGCAACCTTCAACCTGGGCCATCAGCTTTCCCAAATGGTTGTTTTCAGGCCGCATAACCAATTCGAAGAGCTGGATAACTGCTGGCTTGTCGGCGGGGGAACCCATCCGGGAAGCGGGCTGCCGACGATTCTGGAATCAGCGAGGATTACGGTAAATGGCATTCTCGGGCAGAACGGGCAGCAAACGGTAAGTGTTGCTCCACTGCCGGCTGTGGAGGGTTTCCTATGAAAGCAGCCATAATTGGTGGAGGCATTGGCGGCATGATGGGTGCCCTGTTTCTCTCCAGGCAGGGTATAGATGTCACGATTTATGAAAAAGAGAACCGTCTTGGCGGAAGACTTTCATTTATTGAAAGAGGAGGGTTCAGAATAGATGAGGGTCCGACCATCGTGCTTCTGCCGGAAATGCTGCAGCAGATGCTTGATGAAGCGGGAATCAGCAGGCATGATTACGAGCTGACCGCATGTGATCCTCTTTATTCCATACACTATCGAGATGGTTTAACTTATACGAAGTATCCTGATTTAAATAGGCAAATGGAAGAAATTCAACGTGTGTTTCCCAATGAAGCAGAGGGTTTTAAACGTTTCATGAAGGAAGGGAAGATGCGCTTTGAGATCGGGAAACAGGCTTTTCTGGAACAGGAATTCTCCAATCCCAGAGAGTTTTGGACCCGCAATAACTTAAGGAAACTATTAAAACTGAAACCTTATCAATCTGTTCAAAAGCTGATGTCAGCCTATTTTCGGGATGAAAGGCTGCAAGCCGCTTATTCGCTGCAGACCCTTTATATCGGAGGAGATCCTTTTCATGCGCCGGCCATGTATTCACTGGTCCCTTTCAGTGAACATGAGCATGGTGTGTTCTACTTAAAAGGCGGGTATGCGAGTCTGGTTAAGGTCCTGGAACGGGAGCTTGAACGGAGAGGGATTAGCATTCAATTAAACTCTAACGTTGCGAAAATCATAAAAACAGGGCAGAGGGTGACAGGGGTGGAAACAGCAGAGGGTGAACAGCACTATGATGCGGTTATTTTTAATGGGGATTTTCCGCACTTAACCAGTATCCTGGACCAGCCAGTCAAGCGTTCCTTTGTTCCTTCATCGGGCTGTGTCCTGCTTTATTTTGGGCTGAATCGTGTATACAAAGAGGCGAATGTCCACCAATTCCTGATGGGCGGAAATTTCGCAGGCAACATGAAGGATGTTTTTGAACGAAAGCAGGTGCCGGAAGACCCTGCCATATATGCGTTCCATCCTTCGGTCATAGATGACAGCCTGGCACCTGCGGGGAAAGGTGTTCTATACACGTTAATTCCTGTTCCTTCTGATACATCGATAGACTGGAAAAACCAAAGGGACTGGATAGACCAATTAATCACCAGATTGGAACAGGATGCTTTCCCTGGGCTAAGAGAAACGATTGAATGGATGGAAATCAGGTCACCGGGGGATGCCGAAACGTTCGGTTTATTTAAGGGAGGCAGCTTTGGCATTGCCCCTTCCTTATTCCAGTCAGGTGTTTTTCGTCCACAGGTAAAGCCATATCCTCTCGAAAACCTGTATGCGGTCGGCGCTTCGATTCATCCCGGAGGCGGCATTCCGATCGTAATGCAGGGAGCCAGGCTGATGGCAGAACAGCTGCTTCAAGACCGATCCGGAAAAGGAGTGAATGTCCATGCTTAGTGTAGAAGAGGCGTACAATCATTGTGAAAAGATCATTGCCCATCATTCCAAGACCTTTTACAAAGCATTCTCGATGCTTGAGAAGGAAGATTTTAAAGCCGTTTGGGCTATTTATGCTTTTTGCCGAAGGGCTGATGATATTGTGGATGAAGGTGACAATCCTGAAGCAGAGCTAACCGTATTTAAGCAGGAATTTGAACTGTTCTTAAGAGGGGAATATAATCCGGAAAATCCGATCTGGACGGCATTAAACGACGTTTTCAGCCGCTATCAGATGGATGAAATGGCGTTCCGTGATCTACTGAAAGGGCAGGAAATGGATCTTTCGATTAATCGGTATGAATCGCTTCATGAACTTCTGGAGTATTGCTACCGGGTTGCGAGCACAGTGGGATTAATGCTCCTGCCGATCCTTGCTCCGAAAAAAATTAATGTTCTCAGGGAAGGTGCCATCGCTCTGGGGCTTGGGATGCAATTGACGAATATACTAAGGGATATTGGTGAAGATCTTGAGAGAAATCGCATTTATCTTCCGGGGGACATCATGAAGAGAAATGGATTAACTGAGGGGATGCTTCTTACAGGAGACAGTACATCCGATGCATTCAGGAATACATGGGAGCAGCTCGCAGACTACGCGGAGGAATTCTATCAAAAAACCTTCCAGACGATCGATGAATACCCGAATCATTCCAGATTTGCCGTTAAAGGAGCAGCTTTCCTATACCGTGAAATATTGCCCACGATCCGGGCAAAACAATACAAGGTATTCCACGAAAAGCATTTTGTAAAAGAGGAAGCCAAGAAGGCGATTCTGACCAGTATTTAACAATATAAAAAAGGGCAAGAGGAGCGAATGATGTGCTTCTCTTGCCCTTTTTTATATGCTATCTTTCTGCCTTGATAACTAATTTGGCTGTATTCATGCCGCTTAAGGTCACGATCGGCGACCCGCCGCCGGGGTGTGTGCTGCCCCCGGCGAAATAAAGATTGGCGATATCTTTGCTTGCGTTCCGGGGACGCAGAAAAGCATCTCTTTTCCGGTTGGAGGACGGTCCGTACAGCGCCCCGCGGAAAGCGCCGAATTGGGATGCGATGTCCGCGGGAGTATAAACCTTTTCCTCTGCGATATGCGGTTTTAAAGAAAGTCCGAATGAAGCAAGCTTATGATAGATAAGCTCTTTATATTCTTCCGGATCTGCCTGCATCTTCCCGTCAGCAGGCAGTGCAGGTGCATTCGCAAGGATAAACAGATTGCTCCCTCCAGGCGACTGGGCGGGATCTGTAAAGGAAGAGCTGCTGATATAAATGGTGGGCTCTTTGCTGTACCTTTTGTGTTTGAATAAGTCTGTGTATTCCTGCTCATAGTCATCTGAAAAGAAGACGTTATGGTGCCTGAGCTGAGTAAACTGCTTATTGACCCCTGCAAGCACGACAAAAGCGGAAGTGGAAGGCTCCATTTTCTCTGCTTTAGAATTCGTGAAGGAGGGGCGGTGACTTTCATCCACCAATTCAGGAAAAGCTCTCAGCAAATCTGCATTCAGAATGACATAATCCCCGTATATCTTCTCACCATTATCAAGTTCAATCCCAATGGCTCTTTTGTTTTTAACGCAGATTTTCTTTACAGGTGTTTCACGGTGAAGCCCGGCACCGAGTTTTCGGGCTAACGATGCATAGGCTTCGGCGATTTTCGTGTTTCCGCCCTGCACATAATAAACTCCGCCAATCATTTCAAGGTAAGCAATCATGGCAAAAGTCGCAGGGGTCTTAAAGGGAGAAGAACCGATGTACGTGGAATAGCGATTAAAAGCCTGAATCACATGTGAGCTGGAAAAATAGTTCCGGAAAAAGCTGTCCAGGCTTTGTGCCGGCCTCACCCGCAAAAGGGCTGCCCCGATAGACGGCGATAAATAGTCCCTAAAGGAGCTGAATGTTTTCGGCAGGAAGTGTGCCTCTGATAACTTATATAATCTTGTAATCTCTTTTAAGAAATCATCGTATTTATGCGCTGGATCGATCCGATTCAGCTGGTCTATCATATGATCTCTACTGCTTGAAAAGTCAAAGATGCTGCCATCTGAAAAGACGTTTCTTGTATGATTCTCAAGCTTAATCATTTGGAAATAATTCTCTGCTCTTTCGCCTGTCTGCTCTATCACTTTCCGGAATACTTCCGGCATGGTGATCGTATTCGGTCCGAAATCAAATGTATAATCCCCCAATGTCACAGGCATTAATTTCCCGCCAAAATGCTTGTTTTTCTCAAACAATTCTACTTGAAATCCATTGCTGGCAAGTGTTACAGCTGCTGATAGCCCCGCCAGCCCGCCACCGATAATGATTACTTTTTTCTTCATGTATAGTGCCTTCCTTTCCAGCTATAAGGCTTTTTCCTCAACGATCTACACATCGAGACATTCATAATTGTGATTAGTGCGGCTGCTGATAACGGCATGAAGAAAGATAGAGAAAGAAGCTGATTTGCTTTCCAGTCCACGGCCATGCGCTGCAGGACAGTCAGGAGACAGGGGAGGGCATAAACCGGCTGCAGCGTCCATAGCCCATACACCAGCAGCAGTCCGGGCAGTACATAAAAACATGCATAAAACAGGCTTAGGAGAATGACCATTGTGACAGAACGGCCAAGGCCTGCAAAAATATTTTTTACAAACCCTTCCCATACCTCGCTATTCTTTTCATACATCCGGCACGAAACGTCAGCACTTATATCGGCCAGACAGACGCTGAAGCCTGATGTTTTCATGTTTTTGGCCAGCTGAACATCCTCCACGATAGAAGATTGGACGGAATAGTGCCCGCCCATTTCCTGGTAAGCTTTTCTTTCAAAAAGCATGAATGCCCCGTTGGCAGCCGTTGCGGATGGCATCTTCCCCTTGTTTGCCATGCGGATAGGAAGGTGGAACAGGACAACAAAGTGCATCATGGGAATCAGCAGCTTGCTTAAAAGAACCGGGACATCAAAAGAAGGGAATCCGGTTAGCAGCTTGCTGCCTTTTTTCATTAAGAGTGCAAGCCCCTTTTCAATTACTGTAGGGGATAACCGGACATCTGCATCAAGGAATAGGAAGTAATCTCCTTTTGCTTCCAGCTGGAGCTGATGACAGGCATGCACCTTGCCAGCCCAGCCTGAAGGAAGTTCTGTTCCTATTAATATCTTAAAGCGGCTGTCTCCGGCGGTGTGGTCCCTCAGCAGTGACAGTGTCCGGTCTGTCGATCCATCATCCAGGAGAATGATTTCCACATTTGGATACGTTAGGGATTTTAGACTGCTGATCAGTCTGCTTACGTTCCGCTCTTCGTTCCTTAAGGGCACCAGGATGGAAACCAGCGGCCGAGAGGATTCATTTAAATCAGGAGCAGGCAGGCCGGGCAGTCCGCTCATATTCCAGAGTGTCCACAGCATAAACAGGGTGAGACTTATGATTAAAAATATGAGCATTCTTTCACCCCCCTTAAAGTAAGTTAATGAAAATCTTCTTATTTTCACTGATCACTTCGGATTTCAAACCATCCAGAAGGTTCGTGCATGTCTCTTCCAGAGATGCTGTTTTTTCACGCCTGGAGCTTCCCGGCAGGCCTGTGCTATACAATGGGCTGCCTGCGTTTATCCATACTTCAGGCTTTCGTTTATGTGAAAAAGAATAATAGAAAGCGACAGGGATAAAGGGGATCTCTGGAAGCTTCTCCTGCAGATATAAAGGTCCCTGCTGAAAATGCAGCGGCCGTTTTTCCAGGTGGAATTCATCGCCCTGTGGAAAAATCCATATACTGCTCCCGTTTTTCAGCAGCTTCTCAGCAAACTTCATTGTTTTTATGGTTTCTTTTGGGCTTGAGCTGTTGATTGAGAAGGCTCCAAGTTTTTTGAAATATGGGAACTGCTTCAGCCCTTGTTCATGCATCATGATATACAAATCCTGCTGTATTACGGTCTTTGTCAGATGATAGTAGATGAGCCCATCCCACCAGGATGAGTGGTTGCAGACAAAAATGGAAGGGGAGGCTGGCTGGACCCCGGTGTTCTGCCAATACACTTTGTCAAAGGAAAAGGACATCAGCCTCTTATGGAAAATGGAAAACAGTTTATCAAATATAACGTCTTTTTTTGCTTCAATCATGCCTGTTTCCTTTTTAAAGCCGTAACTATTGTCACTCCTGCCAGTGACGCTGTCAGGATGCCTGCCGGCCAAAGTCCGCCTGTAATGGCAAGCAGAACAAACATGGCAATGGTGAGGGCAAACAGCAGGAACATCCGCTTTTCCCATAGTGCATTCGTGTTTGGAGTAAAGAATAAGATAAACAGATGCAGAACAAATGCGACAAGAAACCATCCCAAAAAATTGCTGAACGGAATGTCATAATAGACGCCGGCTTCTTCCCAAATCCAATATTTCTTAAGCTTAAAGGCGACCGGATCAATGATTAAATCGATGATCACAGCAATACTGGCACCGATCACAGGCTGAAGAAGCTTTGTGCCTGTGATGGCCGCAGCCAATGCATGAGAGGTTCCCATTACCATCAGCCAGGCAAATCCAATGGCAATCGGAACGCCGAATAAATTGGGGGCAAACCGATCTGTGTAATGATACTCGCCAAATAATATTCCATAAGATGCTCCTATGAATTCTGCAAGATAGGAAAATAGGAAAATAACCATGCTGATCAGATACCCTGTTCGTCCAAAGAATTTAGTGAAATAAACAATTGCCAGAAGGCCGCTTAAAATGAGAAAAACAGCATTCGCCCATTCAAGCCAGACAGGCAGCAGATCAAAGCTGAGCAGAAACACTCCGCAAATATACCAAAATAGAAAAATACGAAATAAGACATTGTCAAAGGTCATCGAAATCTCCTTATCATTTATTATACAAATATTATATATTATTTATACAAAGAAGAGAACCAATATAATCCCTTTGAAGGCTTATCCCGTTATTAATGGGTTTAATGTTTATGCGGAAGGATTATTTACGGCTATCTTGAATATGAAACAGACAGGGAAATTAAACAGGAAGGCTGTGTGATAGAATGCGGGATGAAAAGATGGAGAGTCCAGTAGACAGGGAGGCAGATTACATTTGAATAACCGGCTGGTTCCAATGTTAATTGGATTGATGGCTATCCTATATATTTTCATTGTTCCTTCTGAACCTCTCACAATCAAAGTTACCTTTAAGCTGATTCCTATGGTGCTCATTATTCTTTATGCATTGCAAAGACTCCCTGCCAGACCTGCGCCCGCATTGCGTTTAGTCGTTATTGGCCTGTTTTTCTGCATGCTTGGTGATGGATTCATTGCTGTATCGTTTGTATCGGGGCTTGGAGCTTTTCTTGTTGGTCACTTATTTTATTTGACCGGATTTTTAAAAATGTCTCAGATGACAAAGTTCCGCCTGGCAGCCATCATCCCGATGGGCTTGTACTCTTTGATCATTGGCAGCCAGCTGATTGCTTCCTTATCCGAAGCAGAAAATGATGCATTAGTTATTCCGGTTATTGCCTACATGCTGGTTATTTCAGTAATGGCGTTATCAGCCATCCTAACAGGGAACAAGCGGGCCATTGCGGGAAGCATTTTATTTGTAATCTCTGATTCCATCCTTTCATGGAATATGTTTGTTTCAGATATTGTCTATTCAGATGTGTTTATCATGGCCACTTATTACTCTGCCCAATTCCTGATTGCCAAAAGCCTTGCCTCTATTGGGGAATTGGCAGAGGATACGGCAGCCATACCTGAACCAATAGCAAAAAAGACTTTCTGATAAAAAGGAAAGTCTTTATTTTTTTCCTGTTTCCTTTTCCAGACCTTGAAAACTCTCCACTCTCGTTATCCAGTACCCGATGTAATAAAGAGTGAGAAAGATGACAAAATCATATAAAGTAGACCAGTTTTTGGGGTTATAAAAATCGATGGCATCAAAGAAATTCATCCCTCCAAATGCTCCAATAGCAGAGAAGAGTATTCCTTTAAAAAAGCTATTCATCTTAGGCTTTATTTGAAGGGCAAACATTACCCCGACTGGAGCCAATGAGAAGTGATACGGCAAAAATAAAAAAGGTGCCAGGGGTATAATAATCACAGGGTAGGACCATAACCCCAAAGATAGTGCTGCCAGATCTATTGTCAGGGATAAAATGATGACTGCTAATCCAGCCATGAGAAGACGTCCGGTGCTGTCTTTCTTCCTATACTTTAACCATATCAGCCAGGGAATGATAAACAAAGCAAGTCCGGCCCACCATTGCCACGTAGTAATAAAATCATTCTTCACTATATTCGCGAATACAGAGCTTAAATCCGTAAATTGTTCGTATGCCTGTTCAGACTTGGCCAGTCCTTTTTCAAACGCCATGTCCAATCACCTATTCTCTCTAGTTTAGTTTCCAGATCATTCATTCGTATTTACAAAGGCTCTCCACGCCGCTTCACCTATGCTAATTAAGCTGAGAATCTGACGAAAGCTATGCATTTTTTCTCATTCTGTAGACAACATATACAGTATAGGAGGTAAAAAAGATGCCTAATCCTTTAGAAGCAATTTTTAATATGCTCAGAATTGCGATTGATAATACCAATGAACCTAAATCACCCTTGCATGTCATTGAAGTTGGGGACATGTGGACGTATTTAACATTGGTGGAGGAGTTCATACGCTACGAAGAGATTGGATTGAACACGACTGCAGATGACGAAGTGAAAGAAATGCTTACCGATGTAGTAAAAATATGTGAGTCACAGGTCAAGAGACTAAGCTCGTTTATGAGAAAAGAAGGAATTCCTTTACCTGATGTAACCTCAGCAAAACCTCATTCAGCTCCAAATGAGATTCCTTTAGGCGTTAAGCTGACTGATGATGAAATTACCAATGGGGTTGCCTTCAAGTTAGTTACATGTTCAACCGCCTGTGCTAAAGGACAAGCAGACTCTGTCCGTAATGATGCAGGCAATATGTGGACTGAATTCTTTTTAGAATGGACAATTTTCGGAGCTACTTTAAAAACACTAATGAGGAAGCGGGGATGGCTGAAGGTGCCTCCGTATTATTACGCTCCAGGTGCTCCAAAAATGTAAAAACACAATTCATGTCAGAATTGGGTTTTTACTCTGGGCAGGACCAAAAATCTGTCAAAGATTTTCCTGCCATTCATAAGTATCTTAAGCGGGCAGAAAAAAGACATTAAAAAATGTAACAGCTTATTTACAATCAATATCATTATCCTCTATAGTATATTGAATCCAATTTTTCTCAACAGGCTTTTAACAAATAATCCTATTATTGCTTTTCATGAGGAAGAGAAGGACATATAAAATAATCCAGGTTTGAAAGCCTATTATTAATGCTTTAGACTAATGATATGGAAGATTTTTGTTATTTTTGGTTTAGTAGTCTTATTTAAAAATAGAAAAAGTACTTTTGACCACTAGCTACTTTTATAAACGAGGTGTACGTAATGGAGCTGAAAAAATATAAAGTTCTATTATTTGAGAAGATAAAAACGCAGATTACAGACTGGTTTGAAAATAATTTGTCTCAGAAAATAAAAAAAGAAGAGGTATACAGGTTCCTGCATTCCATAAAGGGTACTGCTGGAACACTGCAGCTCACCGGGCTCCATCAGCTGGCAGATAATCTGATATCGGATATTGAGGGTATGGATGAAAAAGAGGATTGGGATAAGGAAGCTTTACGAAATTATCTTTTCGATTTGATTGAAATGAGCTATGAGTATGAGCATTTCCAAAGCACATTAAAGCAGCAGGCTCCGATAAGAGTGGAAAATGCCCCTCTTATTCAGCTGATTGATGATGATATTTCCATGCTGATTCTCCTGAAAGATGCTCTCGAAAGCAGGGGCTGGATGGTTATTGCCAGTACTGATGTGGAGGTTGCAGCAGAGCAGTATTATGATCATCGTCCAGATTGTTTAATAATAGATATTAATTTGGAAGGGGAAAGTGGTTTTAATTTTTTGGAGAATTTACAGAAACATACCCGAAATAAGTATGTTCCAAAGATTATGATTAGTGTAAACAATGATCGGGAAACAAGATTAGACTCATATAAAATGGGGGCAGATGATTTTATTTCCAAGCCAATTGACTTAGAAGAATTTCTATTGAAGATAGACAGGCACTTAGCAAATAAGAAATTATTTGATCAATCTGTAATGATAGATGAATTAACCCGAGTATATAATAGAAGGTTTTTTGAAGATAGTTTAGCAGTATTTATGAATGAACTATCCAGAAATCATCGGACATTTTCACTGGCAATTCTCGATCTTGATTTTTTCAAACATATTAATGATACATATGGCCATCCGGCAGGTGATACAGTCCTTGCTGAATTTGCAAAGTACTTAAAAGAAAATGTCCGGCAAACAGATTATGTGTTCCGATATGGCGGCGAGGAATTTGTCATCTTATTCTCTGGCGCTACAGATAGCGAAATCAAAATAGCTCTTGAAAAGATTTTACAAGGGTTTTCGGAAAAGAGGTTTGAACAGTGCGGCAATTCATTTAGCGTTACTTTTTCTGCAGGAGTTTTTATGGCCGATCAGCCGGGGATAGAGAAAGAAACGATTGTAAGGGCTGCTGACCAGGCTTTATATGAAGCGAAACAAAAGGGAAGAGCAAGAGTGGAAAGCGGTAAAGCCGATCCTATTGCACAGCATAAGAAAAAGCTTTATGTCTCCGTTATTGACGATGACTCGATTATTAGAATGATGCTGACAAAGGTTCTCAGCAATATGGAGTTCGATCATGCAGACCTGGATATCCAGGCATTTGAAGACGGGCGGAAATTTCTGCATTCGAATCGAATAGAAGAAAAGGGGCCGCATTTTCTCGTTCTTGATGGGATAATGCCTGTAATGGATGGCCTTGAGGTTATGCAGGAAATGAAACAGTCGAAGAGAGCCAAGGACATTCATGTTCTTATGCTGACAGGGCGAAAAAGTGAGCAGGATATAGCACGTGCATTGAAACTTGGAGCTGAAGATTACGTGACAAAGCCATTTAGTCTTACAGAACTGGAAGCTAGAATTCAGCGTTTAATTAAGAGGCTTATCTAAATGCTGAAGAATGAAATATTCTTCCTCGGTCTATTAACTGCTGTCATTTCCGGATTGCTGCTTCTCATTCTGTTGTACCTTGTCATAAGAAAATGGCTGGAAGATCGAGAGCGCAGAAATATTAATGAATGCATTGAAGCCCTTAGCCCGCTCATCTTTGCCTATATTACTGGGGGAGAGGCAAGCAGGCACTTCCATTTGGATAATGATATAAAAAGGAAGGCCGCAGAAGAGGTTCTGAGTAAATTCGCAGCCAATTTAACAGGAGAAGGGGAAACGAGAAAACTTAGGGAGTTTGCTGACAGGAATCTGAGAAATTACTTCAAGAGACAGTTAAAAAGCAGAAGGTGGAGTACCAGAATGAATGCACTCTACACTATCGAAGATCTGCATTTCATTGAGTTACAGCCTCAAGTTTTAGAGGCAGCCATAAAAGAGAGAATATCACACGATGAAAAAGTACAATCCTTGAGAATACTTGCGGTATTTCAATTCGAGGGAATCTTTGAGCTTCTTTTGTATAATAGTGAAAACCTATCGGACGGTGAATTAAGGAATATCATCCTCCGGCTGAATGAAGACTTGTTCAGTCATTTCATTACAGATTTTCATAGGGCTAAAAACCCGTTGAAATATGCCATAATTGATTCTGCTGGAATAAGAAAAGAATTTAAATATTTACATTTCATTGAGTCAGTTTATGCCAGCTATGATGGGGAGCCTCGTTTAAGAGCAGTAAAGGCACTTTCTTCATTAGGGATGGTTGAGGATATAATACCCTATCTGGACTTGCGTCATTCCGAGGATTGGAAGGAAAGAATGATGGCTGCGAAACTCTTCGGTTCACTAAGGGAACCTGAACTCATGCCATATTTGCTAGACCTTCTCCATGATCGTTCCTGGTGGGTAAGATCTCAGGCTGGGCAATCCATTATGATGTTCCCTCGCGGAAAGGAAGAATTGCAGATTGTACTGGATACCTCGGATGATTCGTATGCAAGGGACATGGCCTGGGAATGGATGAATAAAGGAGAATTTGGTTGATTATGGCTCTAATGTGGGGAAATATATTGGTCGGATTTGCTGCATTTATAGCAGTCTTTATGGTGCTGGTCATCAGTTTCTATTCAATTATTTTATTAATCTCAGTTTTTCAGTTAAGAAAGGAATATTTGCTGAACCGAAACCAGACATTTGACGAGTATATGAATGAATCTTTCGCAAAACCGGTTTCCATCATTGTACCAGCATATAACGAAGAAGCAGGCATTGTTGCCAGTGTGAGATCCCTTTTGAGTATAGATTATCCTTCTTTTGAGATTATCGTTGTCAATGACGGTTCAAAAGATGACACTATAGAAAAAATGATTACTCATTATCAAATGAAGGAAATTAATCCAGCCGTCAGGAAGCAGGTTCAAACAAAGTCTGTGAAAAAAGTTTACCAGTCCATTTCTCTTCCAAATCTATATTTAATAGACAAAGAGAATGGAGGAAAAGCTGATGCATTGAACGCAGGAATTAACTTTTCCCATTTTCCTTATTTCTGTTCATTGGATGGAGATTCTGTACTGGAAAGGGATGCTTTCTTAAAGGTAATGAAGCCTATATTGGATTCTGATGGGGAAGTGATTGCTTCGAGCGGAAGCATCCGCATTGCAAATGGCTGTGAAATACAGGACGGCAATATTTTAAAGGTTGGCTTAGCCAGGGAGCCTTTGGTCATCATGCAAATAATCGAATATTTAAGGGCCTTTTTAATGGGAAGGATTGGGTTAAGCCGGCATAATTTACTTCTGATTGTCTCTGGAGCCTTCGGTGTTTTTTCCAAGCAATGGGTCATTGATGCGGGAGGCTATAAAACCAATACAGTTGGCGAGGATATGGAGCTCGTAGTAAGGCTCCATAGACTTATCAGAGACAAAAAGCAAAAGAAAAAAATCGTCTACGTCCCTGACCCTGTTTGCTGGACAGAAGTTCCGGAAAGCACGACATACCTTAGAAGACAAAGGCGTAGGTGGCATCGCGGATTATTTGAAAGTCTGTGGACACACAGGAAGATGACCTTTAATCCAAGATACGGCCCTATAGGGTTTATATCCTTTCCATACTTTTGGATCGTAGAGTTTTTAGGCCCGATAGTTGAATTATTGGGATACATTTATGTGGTTATCTCCCTATTTTTGGGTGGTATCTATCTTGAGTTTGCCATCCTGATTTTTCTGCTATCGTGTTTATATGGTTCACTTTTTTCCATGGCCGCCGTTTTGCTTGAGGAATGGAGCTTGAGGAAATTTCCAAAAATCTCTGATTTAATCAAACTGTTTTTCTATTCATTGACTGAAACGTTATGGTACCGGCCATTGACGGTTTTTTGGAGATGTGAAGGAATATGGCAGCTGGTCAAAGGCGATACAAGCTGGGGAGAAATGAAAAGAAAAGGTGTTTCCGGATGAGACAATTTATCAAAGGGCAAACAGCCGTTTTTCTGTTTGTTTTTGCCGTGCTGACCGTTGTTTCCAGTCCTTTCTGGTCATGGTGGCTAAAGCAGGATCAAAAACTGAATGTGTTTATTTTGGACAAAACAGTGCCGGATGACTCTTATCGGGAGCATAAGGGACTTATATGGATTTTAAATAATGAAAAATATATCAAATCAGATGGGGATCGATACAGTATTGAGGCTGATTACAGCGGCTTTAAACCAGGAATGAAAAATGAATATAATATTAAGCCATTACCGGACGATCTCGAAAAATATCAGGTTCTTTACCTTGCAGATACGTATGGGGTTTATGAGGAAGAATTCTATGGAAGCAATCCATTGGGAGAAAGGTCTTCTAATCTATATGGCGGGCTGCAGGAGGAGGAGGTTATCCAGCTGGAGGAAACGTTAGTTTCCTCCAAAGGGAAAACACTCATTGCAGAATTCAATACGTTTGCAAGTCCTTCATCAGATGAGGCCCGGCACCGATTGACCAATTTATTGAATATCAGCTGGAGCGGGTGGATTGGGAGGTATTTCCCTGACCTATCGGGCAGTGAGGTTCCTATATGGGTAAAGGAAAACTATGGAGACGGAAATTGGGGTCTTAAAGGTCCCGGTCTCGTATTTGTGAACTCGAATGATTACGTTGTTGTTGTCGAGGAGAGTGAACTGGAAGGTAAAGGGGTTGAGTTCCGCTTTACTAATAAGGGCGAGGATTTCTTCGGAAAGAAGGGAGGAGCGCCCTATCGATATTGGTTCGATGTGATCGACGCTAGAAATGCGGATGAAATACTGGCTGAGTATTCATTGCCTCTTACTAAAACAGGAAAAAGCAAGCTGCAGAATGCTGGAATTCCTGACACCTTCCCAGCTGTTATTCAGCACAGCAGCGCTGCCTATTCTTCCTATTATTTTGCAGGCGATTATGCAGATGAAGCAGAAGTGCCAGCTATTTATCAGACGAGAGGACTGGCCAAATGGAAAGAACATTTTAGAGCCAATGATTCTTTTTACTGGGAAGCGTACGTCCCAATGATGAAAAAGGTGCTGCAGGAAAAGCCGAAGCTGGCGAATAGCAAACACACCCCTGAAATAGATGAGAACAATGGAATTCAATTCAATAGCCATACAAGTGAAGATTATATACAAATAATGAAAAATGGCACCTGGAAAGATTTGCTTATAAAAGGGGTCAATATGGGAATAGCCAAGCCTGGCAAATTCCCGGGGGAAACAGGAATTACTGAAGCTGAGTATTTTCGCTGGTTTAAAGCAATTGGCGATATGAATGCCAATGCTATCAGGATATACACATTGCATCCCCCGGCGTTTTATGAAGCATTTCATAAATATAATCAGATCTCGGAAAAACCATTATTTTTATTCCATGGTGTCTGGGTCAACGAAGAAACACTGGTAAAGGAGCAGGATGCTTTTTCAGATGCTGTAACCGATGATTTTAAAAGTGAAATGATGAAAATGATTGATATTATTCACGGTAAAGCTGTCATTGAGGAGAGGCCAGGGCATGCTTCAGGTGAATATACATTTGATATCTCACCATATGTGCTTGGCTTTATGGTTGGTATTGAGTGGGATCCGGAGGTTGTCAAAGGCACGAATGATAAACATAAGGGACTTCAGCAATTTTCCGGAGAATATTTCCAGACAGCTGATGCCAGTCCGTTTGAAATCTGGCTTGCTGAAATGATGGACTATGCCGTGAATTATGAAACCACGAGCTACGAATGGCAGCATTCGATGAGTTTTACCAACTGGGTAACAACTGATTTTCTGGAACATCCTTCAGAGCCGTCTGTTAAGGAAAATATGGTTTCTGTAAACCCTAATCATATCCAGAGGACAGATAAGTTTCACGCTGGCCTTTTTGCCTCTTATCATGTATATCCATATTACCCTGATTTCCTTAACTATGAAGAGAAGTATGTCAATTATATCGATTCAAAAGGGGAAAGGAATAATTATGCAGGCTATCTTCATGATTTAATCGCTGAGCACAACATGCCAGTTGTGATTGCTGAGTTCGGAGTCCCTTCGTCCAGGGGGATGACCCATGAGAACGCTGGGGGCATGAATCAGGGATTTCACTCCGAGGAAGAACAAGGAAAAATAAACAGCCGGCTGTATGAGTCCATCGTTTCTGAAGGCTATGCCGGCGGTCTTGTGTTTTCCTGGCAGGATGAATGGTTCAAGCGAACCTGGAATACGATGGATTATGATAATCCTGACAGGCGTCCATACTGGTCGAACAGGCAAACAAATGAACAGCATTTCGGTCTGCTGAGCTTTGAACCAGGTAAAAATGAAGCTGAAATATATGTGGATGGCATTACAGGTGATTGGAAAAAGCTGAATGAGAAACCTGTCTACAGTTCTGGCAGTAAGAATTCTTACTTGAAGGATATGTATGTTCGTTCTGATGAGGAACACTTATTTATCCGGCTGGATTATAATCGTCCTATTGACCTGGAGAATGAGGCCACCCGTTTGCTGATCGATACCATTGCAGAGCAGGGACAGACTAATATTCCGATTCTGACCGGAAAGGTCAAAACGGACTTCGGAGTTGATTTTATGGCAGAAATAGGCGGAAAGGATAAATCCAGGCTTTTAATAGATAGCTATTATGATACATTCTACTATCATTATAGCCACATGCTGAATATGATTCCGAATGAAAGCTATGCCATTAAAAAGGATAATGGAGTCTTTCATCCTATCAGGCTGGCACTGAATAAGGAATTAACTATTCCATCAACTGGGGAAACGAAACCGTTCAAATCCTATGAGACAGGTAATTTACAGTTTGGTAATGCAAATCCTGCTCATGAAAACTTCAATTCATTAACCGATATAAGCATTAGCAAGAATAAAAAAGTAATGGAGATCAGACTTCCGTGGGCATTGCTTAATATTAAGGATCCAAGCCAGAAAGAGATAGTTGGGGATGTATGGAGAGAAGGTCTCACAGGCAGCCAAAAAATTGAGGGATTAAGAATTAGTGCAGTGTCGACGGACAGAGAAGGTATCTTGGATTCTTTTCCAAAGATGCAGGATGGAGTGCTCCAAGGAAAAGATTCTGCCTATTATTCTTGGGAACTGTGGGAGGAGCCAGATTACCATGAAAGGCTTAAAAAGTCCTATCATATTATGAAAAAATTATTTGACTCCGTAGAGTTGGGAGAGAAGTAAATGAAAAAGATATTGATTGCTGAGGATGAAGAAATTCTGCGCATGCTTATTGCTGACACTCTGGAAGATGGGGACTTTGAAGTCGATGAAGCTGAAGATGGAGAAGAAGCCCTGAAGCTGCTGGAAAAAAAGGAATATGATTTGGTCATCCTGGATTATATGATGCCTGGACTTACCGGTCTTGATGTCATCAGGAAAATCCGGGGTGAGCAGGCTCTTAACAAAGATGTGAAAATATTAATGTTATCTGCCAAAAGCCAGCAAAATGAACAGGAAGAGGTTTTAAAGGCAGGGGCCGATTATTTCATGGTTAAACCATTCAGCCCTCTTCATTTATTTGAGAAGGTTGGAAAAATAGTAGATGAAGCTTAATCATTTTATAAAAAAGAGCCTGACCAGGCAGATTGTTGCGCTTATGGGAGTATTCGCCCTTCTCTTTCTGGCGGGAACCAGTATTTTAATTTTGCTGCAAGAGCAAATAAACAGCTCTTATTACAAAGAACGCGAAAAGCTTGTAAAAAAAGAAGAAATTGTTCAGCAAATTGATCATAACTTCAATCTCGTCTTTTTTGATGTCAGAGGCTACTTCGCCTTTGGGAATTCTGAATTAAAAAACCAGGCTGCTGCCTTAAGGCCGCAGATCAGAAAACTTATCAGTGAATACAATGGCATTGCTTCAACCAATGAAGACAAAGCCTTTGGGAAGGAAATGGATGAATTTGCGGATTATTATTTCATTGAAAGGCTTCCCGTTTCCATCGAATATTTTGAAGCAGGCCGTATGGAAGAAATCATTAAAATGGCAGATTCCGGTGCTACTGCAAGGATTAATTCCTTTCAGGAAGATATTCAGGTTTATCTGCAAAATTTGAATGATGAGCTGAACGGCAGGGTACAGGATTTAATCCAAAAACAATCTTATATTCAAACAGGTTTTTTTCTTTTTCTTGTTGCCATTCTGGTGATCCTGTTTCGGATGATCCGCATTATGTTCAAGCAGGTAGGACAGCCGCTTACTCAGTTTGCCAATGCTGCAGAAGAAATTGCCAAGGGAGGAAAGGCGGAACTGAATGTAGGGCAGGATCGTATGGATGAATTAGCAGTCTTGTCTGTTGCCTTTCAAAAAATGGTGGTGACCCTGCAGGAAAAAGAGCAGGATTTGCTTGCTCAAAATGAGGAGCTTCTTGCTCAGCAGGACGAACTTCAAGCACAGAGGGAAGAATTGGAAGATGCCCTTGGAACCATGCAATCAAATGAGATAAAACTTGAGCGCCGGAATGAATTGATTAATGGCATCTCCAATTCGCTGCAAAAACAGGAAGTGCTGGAGAGCATTGTGATGAATATGTCCAATGTCATTGAAGCGGATTGCGGGATCATTGTGATGCTTGAAAATGATGAATCTGCTTCATTTGGCATTTCATCTTTGGGAGTAGAACAGTTCAAGAATCATTTGAGAAGCGGATTAATTGAGAGGCTGAAACAAACAAAAGAAGGTTTTGCTGTTAAGAGACAATTGCTTCAAGAAGAGAAGGGCTACCATGTAAGAACCGTTTTCGGCTATGACCTTTATTTGCCGGTTATTTCTTCAAATCAAGAGGTTACGGCTGTCATGGTGTTCACCAGATACGGGTTTCCTTTTGCACAGACGCATATGGATGAATATTCGGCACTATCAAAACAGATTGGGCTGTCGCTCGATAAAATCAGTTCTTATGAAAACTCTGAAGCTAATAGAAAATTAAACCAGGATATCCTCAACACTGTAAAGGAAGGTCTGCAGTATGTTGACAGGGACGGCTGCATCCTGCAGGTCAACAAACAGCTTTGCGAAATGTTCCACTGCGAGGGTGGGTTTGAAGGGATTGTTGGACTGACCTGGGATAAATGGAGCGTACTTCTAAAACAGCAGGTAGAGGATGAAGATGGTTTTACCGAATTTATCTGGCGGGCCTTTAATGGTGAAACATCCAGCGGGGAAACGTTTGTTTACAAAACAAAGGATAGTGGGAATGTCTTCCAGATGTACTGTGAAGATCTTTATCAGAATAATGAGTGTGTTGGAACTGTATTGGTGCACAGGGATATTACAAAAGAATTTAAAGTAGATGAAGTGAAATCCGAGTTTGTCAGCACCGTCAGCCATGAATTGAGAACACCGCTTGCCAGCATTTTAGGTTTCTCGGAGCTGCTGCTGAACAGGGAGCTCAAGGCGGAAAAGCAGAAGAAATATATGATGACAATATTAAATGAAGCCAAGAGGCTTACTTCCCTGATCAATGATTTTCTTGATGTTCAGCGGATGGAATCCGGCAAGCAAACGTACGAAAAAAAATATATAGAGCTTCTCCCTATGATTGAGAAAGTAATAGATAATCAGCAGGTGCAGACGGATGTTCACAATATTACATTGGAACCATTTAGTGGAAATGATGTCATTCTTGGTGATTCCTGCAAAATCGAACAGGTTTTTTCCAATTTGATAAGTAATGCCATCAAGTATTCTCCATCTGGAGGCACAGTAAATATAAGGTTATACGAGGAAAACAGCCTGCTTCTTATAGAAGTGCAAGATCAAGGACTGGGAATTCCGGAAAATGCAGCTGCGGATATTTTTAACAAATTTTATAGAGTGGACAATTCAGATCGACGCCGAATTGGCGGAACTGGGCTTGGGCTTTCCATTGTTCAGGAAATAGTAAAGGCTCATGATGGAAATATAAGCGTCAAATCAAAATACGGCGAAGGAAGTACCTTCACTGTATCCTTTCCAGCTGTCTATAAGCCTTCCCATGGACTGGATGAGAACATTCATCAAAGCGGCACACGCTATGAAGTGCTGGTCATTGAAGATGATCAAAGTCTGGCAGAACTGTTTATTCAGGAGCTTACGGAAAACAATTTGCATGCGAAGCATTTCAATAACGGAAGGGATGTCCTGGCTTATTTGGAAAATCACCTGCCTGATGCGATTGTTTTGGATATCATGCTTGATGAAGGGCTTGATGGATGGAGTGTTATGAAGATATTAAAACGAAATGAAGTGTTAAGTCACATTCCAATTATTATTTCAACTGCACTGGATGAAAAAGAGAAAGGCCTGTCACTGGGAGCTCATGAATACCTAATAAAGCCTTACCAGGCGGGAAGCCTGTCGATGGCCATTATGCAGACACTGCTTAAGGTGGGGAAAGCCGGTCAGATACTGATTCCTGAGAATTCACCCGGTGATTAAAACATCTGCTCTATTATATAAGATTTTCTCCTGCTTCCAGTAGGAACGTTAAAACCTGGCTAAAAAGAGGCCGGGTTTTTTTATGGTATGCTGGCAAATCAGTGATTTAAGAAATAAAGCACTGTAAAAGAAAATCCCTTTATTTAAATGTTCCTTACTTCTGATTCAATAAAAAAATAACAAAAAACATTAAATATTTATTGAAAAACAATAAATAATAGATTAAAATCAAAATGAAAATAAGAAGTGAGGTGCTTTTTATGGAAAAGGTAACAACGTTGTTTTTAAAAATAGCCGTTATTCTATTAGGAGTCCCTATTTTAGTTTTGTGCATTGTTCTTGTGCCTGAACTGGGGAATGTTGCAGGTGAATTGCTGCCTGAGTTTGCGTTTATCAAATATCTGGTATACATCGTATTTTATGGCTCGACGATTCCCTTTTACTTTGCGTTATATCAGGCATTCAGGCTTTTGCGCTATATTGACAAGAATGAAGCTTTCTCTGATTTATCTGTCATAGCTTTGAAGAAGATAAAATATTGCGCCATCATCATCGCCGGTTTGCATGTGGTTGTACTGCCGGTCTTCTATCTTTTTGCAGAGATAGACGATGCCCCAGGTGTCATCTTCGTCGGAATGGTGGTTCCTTTTGCATCGATGGTTATCGCAGTGTTTGCGGCTGTTCTCCAAAAGCTGCTGCAAGAGGCAATCGAGATAAAATCAGAAAATGATTTAACGGTTTGAGGTGAGAACATGGCGATTATAATCAATGTTGATGTAATGCTGGCAAAAAGGAAAATGAGTGTAACAGAACTTTCAGAGAGGGTAGGAATCACCATGGCAAACCTTTCTATATTGAAAAATGGAAAAGCAAAAGCGATCCGGTTTTCCACTTTGGAGGCCATCTGCAAAGCCCTGGATTGTCAGCCGGGAGATATCCTGGAGTATCGCAGTGATGAATAAGGGGATGGGGGGACAGGTTCATCGTCCCGGTTGGGACAATAACCTTTCCCCTTTGTCCCAATGAAAGGGGGATTTCAAATGCAAATGACTATTCGAAAAATGGAAGTTCAGCCGTTGAGGTCACTGAAACAGTTGTTTCGTTTCGGCTGGGAGCAGGCTTTGTCCTGTGTGTTTCCTGTTGTCATTTTTGCTTCTTTGGCTTTGACCAACGTCATACCGATGCCTTTTCTGCCGCGGTATGACTGGCTGCTGATCATCTGTCTTCTGATGCAATGGGTGATGGTGCGATCTGGCTTAGAAACGAAGGATGAATTGAAGGTTATCACGATGTTCCACATAATTGGGCTTGCACTGGAACTGTTTAAGGTACATATGGGCTCATGGGCATATCCGGAGGAGGGGTATTCCAAAGTTTTTGGGGTTCCTTTGTACAGCGGCTTCATGTATGCCAGTGTAGCAAGTTATCTTTGCCAGGCGTGGAGGAGGCTGAAGGTTGATCTGATCAATTGGCCGCCATTCCTGACAGTAGTGCCTCTCGCCGCTGCCATTTATTTGAATTTTTTCACCCATCATTATTGGATCGATATCCGCTGGTGGCTGTCCGGTTTGGTGATCATTATGTTTTGGAAATCCTGGGTCCGTTATGAGGTCGGCGGAAAGGCTTACCGAATGCCTATTTCACTTTCCTTTGTGCTCATCGGGTTCTTTATATGGGTAGCTGAGAATATTGCCACATTCTTTGGAGCGTGGGAATATCCCAATCAGGCGGAGGCCTGGAGTCTTGTTCATCTGGGAAAAGTGAGCTCCTGGCTCTTATTGGTAATTGTCAGCTTTCTTATAGTTGCGACACTCAAGCAAGTGAAGGGGAAGAATTCGGCAGAACAAGCAATCGGTCTGAAACTGCAGTAGAGATATTCAGCTAGCATCTGATCTGAATCTGAAGTTTTACCATTTGGATAAAATCCTAAATCCAATTAAGGATTGATCGCTATTTCCTATTCGGCCTGAAAGGTTTTTAAAAGTAACAAAATGTTTTTTTTGTGCAGTCTAATATGATATATTAAGCTCACAGGCCATAACATATGGGAGGGGAATAATCTGATCAATCAAACAGAGGTTGATTATAAGAAGAAAATATCTGAAGACATACTCAGCAAAAAGCATGAATTAATCAGGCAAAAAATAGATTTAAAATCCAACCAGATTTCTGAATCAATGGCTTCCAGATTACTTCAATGGCGTGAAAATCTTGTCGGGATATATGCACAATCAATCGCAAGTGATATAGAGACAACTTATCAGGTTCTTAAAGAATGGGGAGATGAAGCTGTAGACACATTGGTGAATTATAATCTCCCAATAGATATAGCACTAAAGGAAGTCAGGGATTATCGAAACCTCATTGGCCATATTATCAGGGACGATGCATCCCAGCTGGAACTGACAATAGAACAGTTTTATGAAATAATTTCAGACTTTGATTCTGTGGTGGATCGAGCCGTTCATTGGCTGAGTATTTCATATTCAAAGAAATTCTACACACGTATTAATTTAGCAGAAGCTGCTGCATTAGAATTATCGATTCCAGTAATTAAAATTACTTCGAAAATTGGAATCCTGCCTTTGATAGGAGATATTGATACTCAAAGAGCCCAGGAATTAATGGAGAAAGCTCTTACAAAAAGCAATGAGTTCTCTTTGGAGCATATCATTATAGACTTATCAGGTGTTCCTGTTGTGGATACCATGGTGGCAGACCGAATCATAAGGGTTGTAGAATCTTTAACTCTTTTGGGTGTTAAAGCTACATTAACAGGAATCAGACCTGAAATTGCTCAAACATTGACTCACCTGGGAATCAATATTTCTCACATTGATGTGGCCACAAGTCTTCAAAAGGCTTTACAGAGCTTATTGAAGATTAAACTTTAAAAATAATAACCTTTTATATAGATCGCATTATAATAGGCTTGTCTTGGAAGATATATTAATATAAATACTGTTATTTACAGGGATTGCAGGAGCAGTCCTTTTTTTGATTGGACCATTTCAGGCAAATTCACTCCGAATATCCTCTGATTTTATCACTCCACCGATCTTTTTTATTATAACCTTTGGCTCTTCCTGGTTAGATAAATTATTAATCACTCTTCTGGTTCTTAACGAATATTAAGCTCTGACAGTTTTCATCTAGCTATGAAAGGGGAAAGCTGGCTTTCTCAATAGGTAGAAGCCTATTCCAATTCCCAGATTTAGAATAGACTGTTAGGGAAAAAGTCTAGGGAGGAGAAAAAATGCATACCCAATTGAATAAAGGAATTCAGTCAATTCCAGTTGAAGAATTTAGGGGGCCATTAGGATTCACCAGGATTAAGGACAGAAGGGTGTTTTAAATGTCTATTGTCATAAATCTGTATTATCTAAAGGTTAACAGTATCTCCGGTAATGGTTCCATTACAGTCGGTGAGGCCACCCATAATAGCCACTCTTCCAAAAATAAATTACAAGGGCTGAATTCCTCTTATGGAGATTTGTCTCCGACGGAAGGAATGATGGAGAATATCTATATTGATCCTGATGTGAATGATCAGACAGAAATCGGCACAAGCGATAATTCTTATGTGAATCAGCCAAGACCGCCTATGCCGCCAGTTTATTAAGAGGAGGTAAAGTATGCCTTATCAAATAAATATCCTAAATATAAAGGTAAATGGTGCTACACAAAATGGAAATATTGATATTGGACCTACGGTGCATAACAGTCATACCGCTAATAGCAAGTTTATTGGAGCAAATTTTTCTATGGGTGATTTTTCACCAACCACGGCAGTGTTAAATTCCGGAAACGTTGACCCTGATGTCAGCGACCAGGATCAAATAGCTAATCCATCTGCACCGATCACGAATCAAATATAAAGGAGTACAGGGATGGATATAGAAAAAATCAGAAAGTGGCTTGAGATTACGAATGAATATCAAAATAGTCATTTTTGGACTAGTGTCCTGCAGAACAAATATGTTAATGAGAGCCGGCATCGGGAGGAAGCTTTTCCGAAATGTGATATTTATCAGAATGAAAGCTATAACTTTGTTATTTTCGAAATTCCTGGTTTAGATCCATCCGAAATTTCCCTGAATTTAATTTCAAGCAAGCAGCTGAAAATCTCGGGACATGTAAAACGATTCTATCCCGATCAAATAGTAGTTAAAAGAGAAAGAACTTATGGGGATTTCCAAAGGACGATTGAACTTCCGGAACCAGCCGATCCTCAATACATGCGTACAGAGATTCAAAGTGGAGGCCTGCTTCAAATAGCGTATCCGCGCGAAGTGGAGAATATATATTTTCCACAAAGCTAAATCTATGACCAGAAAAATGATGACATCCTTACGGGTGTCATTTTTAATATATCATTTTTATAATTTTCCTTTTTTACCTTGGGATGTGTGCTCAGTAAGTAAAAACGAAGCTTTAACTTCATTAAATATGAAAATACAGCTGGGCTCAGGGTATATCCGAAGGAGGATTTTTCTAAAGTGTTTGGAGTTCCTTTGTATAGCGGCTTCAGCCATGCCAGTGTCGCAAGTTATCTATGTCAGGCTTGATGAAGGATGAAGGTTAAACCTATAAAAATAAGTAATTCATCCTTCTCATGCTGTGAGGAAGCTATTCAGCGGTATCAGCCGAATTTCCTCTTTTCACCAAATACAGTGCGGTAATCCAGGAAGTAATGGGAATCACCATTGTTACCCCAATTCCTGCACAGAAGATTGTAATCATCTCCCCGCTGAAAATCTTTGAATTGATAATTTCACCCGGTGAATAGGATAGGTCTTTAAACCATATCAGGAGTGCTAAATATCCGCCGAAGAAGGCGAAAAATAATGTGTTGGTGCTTGTTCCGAGAATATCCTTGCCGATGCTGATGCCGGCTTGAAATAATTCCTTTCTGCTAATGTCCGGGTGATGATAATGAATTTCCCTCATTGGGGAAGATATGGCCATAGCAGCATCCGTAATGGCGCCAATTGTACTCATGATGATGACAGACGCAGCCACTTTAACAAAATCAACCCCAATATAAAGGGAAAATATGCTCAACTCTTCTATTTCCTCTTCACCAAATCCCTGAATCATGGCTTTTTCTGCAATGATGACAATGAACACAATGAGAACGATCGTAGTCATGATTGAAGCCAGAAAGGCGGTTATCGTCTTAATGTTCACTTCATTTATAAAAAATAGATTGACGCAGCCAATAAAGGCACAGGCAATTAATGTAACGGCTATCGGATTGATGTTTGGATCGTTCATAAAGAAAAGCACGAAAATGATCACTCCAAAGTTGAGGAAGATCGCAAAAAATGATCTGGCTCCTTTTTTGCCGCCTATAAGGGTCATCAGAATAAATAATATGGCTGCCAGCACTAGTATTGCATTCATTTTCGTGCCCTCTTTCTATTAATGAAATATATGGCAGTATACAAGCCAATCGGAATGGTGATTACGATTCCAATTCCTCCGGCAAGTGCCCGGGCTAATTCCAGTGAAAGGTTCATGGATAGGCTGAACCCAAGCGGTGAGTCATTTTTTATATACAAAATAAGCATCGGAAGGGAACCGCTGATATAGGCGAAAAATAAAATATTCGTCATGGTGCCCATAATGTCTTTGCCCACTTCCATTCCAGAGCGTTTAAGAGCCTGCAAGGGAATGCTGTTATTCTTTTCATATAAGCTGAATAGGGAAGATGACATGGTAATGGCTACATCCATAACCGCTCCTAACGAGCCGATAAATAATCCGGCTAAGAACACCATCTGATAGGGCCTGGTTATAAACTGGAGCTCTTCGTATCTTAGCCCCTTCCCGCCAGTAAACCATATGACCAAATAAGTGATCAACAACGACAAGAATGTAGCCGCAAGCGTTGCAATAATCGCAGCATACGTCTTTTCATTAAAGCCGTTTACAAGTAAAAGGGAGGTAACGGTAAATAAGATGACTGCTGCGCTGCATATCAGCAGCAGGCTTATTTCCGGATTCTTCAGATAAACATCCAATGCATAGGAAAGCAGCACAGCATTTACTGTCAGGCTGATGATGGAAAAGAAACCTTGCTTTTTACCGACAAAGAGCAGTATCAGGATAAAAATCCATCCTGTTAATAGTATGTAATGATCCCGCTTCAGATCAAGGATATCTCCGCTTAATTCTGCAGTACCTTCTTTTTTCTCCTTTATGGACACAAATAGTTTTTGGCTGCTTTGAATTTCATAATCATACGCTTTGGACTTTGAATACTGATTTGTTATGAGAATATACTGTCCTTTTGCCTTTCCATTTGTTATTTCTGCTATAATCCGCTGTTCATATACACGGTCTTCATTATCGTAAATATCCGTAACTTCTTCAGAGTGAACAAGTTTGACTTCCTTTACTTCAGCTATTGTGCGTTCATAGAAAGAATCATTGTTTTGGACAAACAGTATGGAGGCAGCTATGCATATTGCCAATATGATATAAAAATAGACCTTATTAATAGGGGTGTTTTTCAAAATAAACCTCCATAAGTGTAAAAATAGAAGACCTGTGCAACGGAATAAGGATATCAGTAACTTTTTCGGATAGTCAAGTTTCTCTCTGTTCTGGAGGAGAGACTTGTTACTCAAAAAAAAATCATCCAAAAGGATGAAAGAGCTGATTCGTGTCATTATTTCTTTTGTACATTCAACATTTCATTTTGCTGTTTCTCTTTTTTCTGATTTTCAGCATCCTTTTTGAAAGCCTCCATTGCTTTATAGAAAAGCAAAGTCAATTTGATCACCCCCTTATTAGCATGTATCCCCTCTATTTTCAAATAAAACTAAGAATAACAAATTGATAAATTTTGTCAAAAAAATTGACGGAAAAATATTGACCAATGTGGTCAATTTTGTTATTTTTAAAATGACCACATTGGTCATTATTGTGAAAGGAGTGCAATATAATTAATACTACTTTTTACAGCTTAAAACCCGATAAACAGAAACGGATTATCAATGCGGCCATGAAGGAATTTGTAAAGAGCGGCTTTGAAAAGGCATCTACAAATGAAATGGTAAAGGATGCACAAATAAGTAAAGGCTCATTGTTTAACTATTTCAGCAATAAAAAGGATTTGTACTTATTTTTAATTCAGAATGCACTAAACATCATTGAACAAATCTATGTTGAAATAGACATGAATGAAAGGGACATTTTTGAAAGGATCAGCCAGATAGGGTTTATTAAATTAAACATTCAAAAGAAGTATCCCCTTGTATTTAATTTCTTGAAATCCCTGCTTGAAGAAGATGCGCAGGATGTAAAATCTGAAAAAAATCAGCTCCTGGCAAACATTCAAAAAGATGGCTTCAAAAGAATCTACGAAAACATCGACTGGTCAAAGCTTCGGGAGGATATAGAACCTGAAAAGGCAATGAATATCCTGAATTGGACCATGACTGGTTTTGCGGAACTGCAAATCGCCAAAATTAAGTCATTTGAGGATATCGGTACCGAGGTGTTTAACGAATGGGACAGCTATAAAGAAATTTTAAAGAGCTGTTTTTATCGCAGTCTAACGGGCAGTAAGACCCCACTTCAAGACTCAGAGGAATCAAAGGATGATAAGTGGGGGTCAAACTGCCCGTAAAGGCCCGATTGGTGAGATACAGTGAAACTTGCCGACGCGCAGGCAGAGGCTTAGTTGAACCAATCGGGTTCGTAGTGTCGATTGATCGAAGCGCTAGCGGAGATCTTAGCGACACTAGAACGCGACTAACAATCAGTGGGGGATAAAGAAAACCCCCACTGATTGAAGTTTCACTTTATAAAAATGGGGGGGAATGAGCATGAGACTTTTAAAAGTAACCAATCTTACAAAAAAATTCGGCAAGTTTACGGCATTGGATGGGGTAAATCTTGAGTTAAACGCAGGTGAGGTACTGGGGTTCATTGGCCCAAATGGAGCAGGCAAGTCAACCACTATTCGGGTATTATTGGGGATTTTAAAGGCAACGGATGGGGAAGTAAAGCTTTTTAACAAGGATGCCTGGCAGGATGCAGTCGACATTCATAAAAGGGTTGCCTATGTGCCTGGTGACGTGAATTTATGGCCGAACTTAACAGGGGGTGAGGTCATTGATTTATTCATAAAATTAAATGGTGCTGCAAATAAGACAAAACGTGAGGAGTTAATAGAGAAGTTTGATTTGGATCCATCCAAGAAGTGCCGTACCTACTCTAAAGGAAACAGGCAAAAGGTGGCTCTGGTTGCAGCCTTTTCCTCTGATGCTGACCTGTTGATTCTGGATGAGCCGACATCAGGACTCGATCCCTTGATGGAAAAGGTTTTTCAGGAATGTGTATTAGATGTTAAAAGACAAGGGAAGAGCGTTCTCCTGTCCAGTCATATCTTATCAGAGGTAGAAAAGCTGTGCGACCGGGTAAGCATTATCCGTCAAGGCAAGATTATTGAGTCGGGAACTTTAAGTGAACTTCGCCATTTAACCCGGACTCAAATGCTCGTGGACACGAAGCTGCCGATTACAGGTTTGAATGAAATGAAAGGCATTCATGACATTGAAGAAAGTGAACATGGGATGACATTTCAAGTGGATACGATGCAAATAGATGAAGTTATCAGGCATATTAGCCAATTTGGCATCAGCAGGCTGGAAAGTGCCCCGCCAACCCTAGAGGATTTATTTATGCGCCATTATGAAGGGGAAAAGGATATAGGAGGTGTCCGCTGATGGCAGGCAATCATTTGGCAAAAACTGCTTTCCTTTCAAAATTTATTTTCCGGCTGGACCGTTTGCGGATCCCAATGTGGGTGCTGGCACTTACCTTTTTTACGATAATCGTTCCAACAGCCTTTCAGGGATTATACAATTCCCAGCAGGAAAGGGATGCTATGGCACAAACGATGGCCAACCCGGCGATGACTGCCATGACTGGTCCCGCGGATTTAAGCAACTATACAATTGGTGTCATGACAGCCCATCAAATGCTTTTAATGACAGCAGCTGTGACTGGTTTAATGAGCATCCTGCTTGTAACGCGGCATACCAGGGCTGATGAAGAGGATGGACGCCTGGAATTGCTCCGATCGCTGCCTGTAGGGCGTCTATCCTATTTAAATGCATCACTGCTTACAGTATCGGCAGCTTGCATCGGATTGGCTTTGATTAATGGATTCGGCCTTTATGCCCTTGGAATTGAAAGCATGGATCTGGAAGGGTCATTGCTTTATGGTGCTGCATTAGGGGCGGCGGGTCTATTTTTCGCAGGTGTAACAGCCGTATTTGCTCAGGCTTCAGATAGTTCACGGGGGACAATTGGGTATTCGATAGCCATCCTTCTTATTTCTTATCTTTTTAGAGCAATCACAGACATCAGCAATGAATCATTATCCTGGCTTTCGCCGCTCGCTTGGGTAACCAAAGCAGAAGTCTATGATTCTAATAATTGGTGGCCAATTGTATTGATGATTGCTGCAGCCATAGTTCTATTTGCCTTTGCGAATTATTTGAATGCTATTCGGGATCTGGATCGCGGATTTCTTCCATCCAGGCCCGGAAAACAATATGCATCCCGCTTTTTGCAGAGTCCGATCGGCCATGCGTTAAGATTGCAGCGGACCGGAATCATTTCTTGGGCAATCGGGATGTTTGTGCTCGGGGCTTCCTACGGTTCAGTATTAGGGGATCTGGAATCATTTTTCTCCGATAATGAAGCCATGAAGCAGCTCCTTAAGCCAACAGAAGGAGTAACATTGGTGGAACAATTCATTCCCATGCTGATGATTGTTATTTCACTTATGGCAACGATTCCTCCAGTGATGGCCATGAATAAACTTCGAGGTGAAGAGAAGAAAGAACGAATTGTTCATCTTTTGAGCAGAGCGGTTTCCCGGACCAAACTGCTAGGCAGCTATTTCGTTATTTCTGTCATTAATGGATTTCTCATGATCTCACTGGCAGCACTCGGACTATGGTCTGCCGGGACTTCTGTGGTTGAAGGCGGGTTATCCTTTGGAATGATTTTTGGGGCAGCACTGTCCTATTATCCAGCCATGCTGGTCATGATCAGCCTTGCCGTCTTTCTGATTGGATTCCTGCCGAAATTCTCTGGTTTCATTTGGCTTTATGTTTTATATTCATTTATTGCGCTCTATTTAGGAGGTTTATTCCAATTCTCTGAATGGATCGGCAGCATTTCTCCTTTTGGCCATGTTCCGCAGACACCGATTGAGGAATTTTCAATTGTCCCGCTGCTGTTATTATGTGTGGCTGCCGCTGTGCTGACGCTAGCCGGGTTTATAGGATTTAATAAGCGGGATATTGAGCAGTAAGTTAGTGGAGGTATTATGCTATTGTATTGCAGCTCATAAATTAGAAACTTTAATACAATCGTGATCTATCACCTCTGCATCTGAAGTCAGTTAATAAGATGGATTATTGTTATATATAAAATATAGGAGCTATCCCAATCTTTTTATATGGAATAGCTCCTTATTGTTGAGATGTTATTTTTGTTCCTTCAATAAACAAGATATCTATTCGTGATCGAGCTTGCTTGATCAAAAGCCTCCTAGAAAACACTTTTTAGTGAACATTTCAAGCAAATACATCCTCCTAAAATTTCATATAATGGATTGCTGTTAACCTAAGGATTCATACACTCTCTTCACTTAATTCGTTTAAAACTATTCTGCAGGAATGAGGTTTTTCCGCTACCTAGAATCCGCTAATTATAACTCCAGGAATCTTTAATTGTATTCTCTCGTTCTTGTTTTAAATCGTAATGATTACAGCTTATTTTTGAAATTAAACTATATGTATAGGAGTTTCAAAGATATTACTTACATTTTGAAGATTATTTTATTGCTTGAAAAATGTTCGGCGCAAAGAGGGATATTTACCACATTATTAAAGCAGTAATAGCTGCACTCACAAAAACTTTCATTAATGCTCATGTCTATTGACAAGGGGATTGCATAACTAAAATATTTGTGATTTAATAGTTTTATTCTTATTTAAATCGTAATTATTACGTTTTAACAAAAAGGAGTGAATTTATTGGAATAAAAAAAATAGCGAAAGAACAGGCAGCTTGAGAAGAAACTAATTATTGTAACAGGGTCAAGTTAAAGAAAGTTCCAGAGAAATTATTTAGTTAAATACATATATTTCTACACTAACGATCGTTGAATATTTCTGCTTTTTAAATCGTAATGAATCCTATTTAACAACAATCCTACATTGGCCATGAATGGAGTGTTACATGGCCTGCATTCAGAGCATTAACATTGCTTCCATCTTGGTAAACGCAATAAAAATTCAATAATTAAAAGATAAAAGGATGAAAAACAATGAAAAAAATCATGTGTTCACGATGTCTTCTTTTAATAATTACCGGGTTAGTCCTTCTATTAACTACTGCCTGCTCTTCAAAAGAAAGCAATACAGCTGCAAAGGAAGAAAAGAATGAGCAGGAAAAAAAGGTAACGATGATCTTTAGTTTTAAATCGGCTAATTTAGATCCGCATACTGGCTTTACACCAATTCGCACGGGGATAACCGAAACGCTGTTAAAGCTTGATGAAAATTCTACTATAGAAGGCTGGCTTGCTGAATCGTGGGAAACCGCGGACAATGTTACATGGAATTTTACTTTGCGAGACGATGTGACGTTTCAGGACGGTGCAAAGTTTGATGCGGCAGCTGCTAAGGCTTCCCTTGAGAGAAGCATTGCAGCAAATGAATCATTAGGAGGCTCCTTAAAAATCAAAGAAATGCAAGCCGATGGGCAGGAGCTTACTATTACAACTACTGAGCCATACCCGGCACTGCCGTCTGAATTAGTCAATCCATATACATCAATTGTTAATGTGGCAGCAGAAAAAGAGATAGGAGAAGAGGGGTTTCGAAATGCTCCAGTCGGGACAGGGCCTTTTAAGGTGAAAAGTTTTACTCCCAACCAGGAAGTACAGGTTGAGAAAAACACGAATTATTGGGCTGGAGAACCGAAAATTGATTCAGCCATTATTAAGTTTAATGAAGACGCAAATGTAAGAGCTATGGCACTTCAATCAAAAGAAGCAGATATTGTGTACAATCTTCCGGCTGAAGGGTTAGGGGCAATTGAAAAGGATAAAGAATTGATTGTTAATTCTGTACCAGGTCTTCGCGCACACTTCTTCCTGTATAATCAGCAAAGCTCAAACGTATCTGATATAAAAGTTAGAGAAGCAATAAATTTGCTAATTGACCGTAAGAGTATGGCAGACGATATTATGCTTGGTCATGCTGTTGCAGCTAATGGTCCTTTTAATAGCAATCTGCCATTTGGAATTAGTGACGAAGTGGAAGAGCTTGACGTTGATAAGGCAAAAACACTCCTTAATGAGGCAGGATACGTAGAAAATAGCAGCGGTAAAATGGAAAAGGACGGAAAGCCGTTAAAACTGGAGTTAATTACATACAAAGCTCGGCCGGAACTGCCGTTGATTGCTCAACTGTTTCAATCCGATGCAGCAAAAGCGGGTGTGCAGGTTGAAATAAAAAATGTTGAGAACGCTGATACACACTTAGTTGAAAATAAGGATTGGGATTTAGCTACCTATAGCAATAACACCTCTCCGCGTGGAGATGGAAGCTATTTCCTTAATACTGCTTTTACGGAAACAGGAGCACTAAACGTTGGTAAAATAAATATTCCTGAGTTGAATGAGTTAATCAACACATTGAATACAACAAGTGACATGGAAAAAAGAACAGAACTAACAAAAGAAGCAGCACATGTGATCAATAAAGAAAGGGCACATAGCTATGCGGTTTATCCTAATATTCTTGTGGGAGTTCATTCACGTATACAAGACTGGGAGCCTGCAGCTGAGGAGTATTATATTTTAACACATACAATGGATGTGAAATAAATTGTTAGCGGTCGTTAAAAAGCGCCTTGTGCAATTAGTAATTGTTGTGTTTTTATTGTCTATTTTCACGTTTGGTTTAATGAAACTTGCCCCGGGTGATCCTGTTTTGACGATTTTAAATGCAGACGAAATGATGGTAACTGAAGCTGATCAGGCTAAGCTCCGGGAAGAGCTTGGCTTTAATCAGCCTTTCTACGTTCAGTATGGCAAGTGGATGCTGGGTGTTGTTCAACTGGATTTAGGAAAATCCTATATGACTGGAAAGCCTGTCTGGGATGAAATGATGCAGCGTCTGCCGATCACCCTTCAGCTTGCAGCGGGCGGTCTTCTTGTGATGATAGGTATTTCTGTTCCTCTCGGCCTGATTTCAGCCCGGTTTCCGGGAAAATGGCCTGACCAAATAAGCAGAATACTAGCCCTGGTCGGGGCTTCGATCCCAAGCTTCTGGCTTGCGCTAATGCTTATATACCTTTTTGCTTTTAAACTGCAAATCTTGCCTTCTTCTGGAGTGGGAAGTTTTTCACAAAGTATCTTGCCATCCTTTGCTCTGGGATTTTCTCTGGCTTCTGTTTATGCCAGATTACTGAGAGCAGGCCTGCTGGCAAGCTACTCTGAGGATTATATCAGAGCAGCAAGAGCAAGAGGTGTGAGAGAATGGAGAATTTTATGGTTTCATGCGTTTCGGGCAGCTCTTTTACCGGTCATTACGGTGTTTGGGTTAAGCCTGGGGAGCCTCCTGGGTGGAGCAGTTGTGGTTGAAATATTGTTCTCATGGCCGGGTCTTGGCAGTATGGCCGTTGATGCCATATTCAGCCGTGATTACCCGGTGATACAAGGGTATATTTTATTAACAGGTGTGTTTGTCGTAACTGTTAATTTACTCGTGGATTTGTCCTATTATCTAATTGATCCGCGGATTAAAGAAGGAAGAGGGGAGGCGGCTTGAAAATGGAACGGGCAATACAAAAGCTAAGCTTTTCTTTCAGTAGAAACACCAGGTTCAAGCCATTTACACTGCTTGGATTACTCCTGCTTTCCTTTATCGTACTTCTTACAATTATTGGTCCTTTCCTGGTTCCTAATGCCCCATTAACAGCAAATATGGCTGAGCGATTAGCAGCTCCAAGCTTAACCTATCCTCTGGGGACGGATCATATGGGAAGGTGCATATTTTCCCGGCTTGTTGTTGGCTCTCAGGTAACGCTTGGAATTACAGCGGTTGTGATAGCAACAGTTATTGTTATTGGCATACCGCTCGGATTAATTTCAGGCTACATAGGAGGGCGATTTGATTCGTTTGTTATGCGTCTCGCAGATGGATTAACTGCTCTTCCAGAGTTTATATTAGCGATTGCAATTGCAGGATTTTTAGGGCCAAGCTTAACCATTTTAATGTTAGCTGTTGTACTCGTAAAGTGGATTAACTATACGAGAGTTGTCCGGGGAATTATCTTGTCAGAACGGGAAAAAGAGTATGTATTGGCAGCAAAGGTCGGCGGCAGTCCAACCTGGAAGATTCTCTTTAGACACCTGCTTCCGCAGATCCTTTCACCGGTCCTTGTGCTCGCATCCCTTGATGTGGGCAAAGTCATCTTAATTATATCTTCCCTGTCTTATCTTGGTCTTGGAGCACAGCCGCCTAATCCAGAGTGGGGAGCAATGTTAAATGACGGAAGACCGTATTTTCAGACTCTGCCCCAATTAATGATCTACCCAGGCCTGGCCATCTTTCTTGTAGTACTGTCATGCAATTTAATTGGTGAAGGGCTAAGAGATACTTTGGATAGGAAGGGACTTTGATTATAGGAGGTATAAAATGTCTACAGTAACGGACATTCCTGCAAGGACCGGCGACGTCAAGGACATAAAAAGTAAAAAGAAAGCTGCCCCTGTCCTTGAAGTGAAGAAATTATCAATTTCACTAGGGAGTGCTTTCCAGCAGGAGAGCAAACAGTTAGTTAAAAACGTGAGCTTTGCGATTCACCAGGGGGAAATGCTCGGGCTTGCGGGGGAAAGCGGAAGTGGTAAAAGTGTGACTGCTGCGGCAATTTTAGGATTGCTTCCACAATCACTAAACGTTTCAGAAGGTCAAATACTGTTTCAGGGGAAAGAGTTAATTAATGCTACTAAGAAAGAGATGAGAAGATTGCGGGGAAAGGAGATTTCTTTTCTTTTCCAAAACTACCAAGGCAGCTTTACTCCTTTTAGCAGAGTAGGAAAACAATTGATTGAAACACTTCAAAGTCATCAGCACTTTGACAAGATTCAGGCCAGACAAACCGCCTTACACTGGTTAGAGCGAGTAGAGCTTCCTTCTGAAAGAGTTTTTGAAAGTTACCCGCACCAGCTCAGCGGCGGTCAGCTTCAGCGGGCTTCTCTGGCAGCAGCTCTTATGTTTAAGCCTTCCTTAATTATTGCGGATGAACCAACAACTGCACTGGATGTTTTAACAGGAGAGAATATTCTGGACTTGCTTGCAGAGCTGCAAAGAGAAGTGAATTGTGGTGTATTGCTGATTACACATGATATAAAGCATGTAATAAAAAGAACAAATCGTATGGCTGTCATGTTTCGCGGCCAGCTTGTAGAAGAGGGACCAACAGACTTTGTCAGGGAGCATCCAGTGCATCCCTACACAAAGTTGCTTATTTGGGCAAGGCCGCGATTAACTAAAGATGCCGAAGATCTGGAACCAAGATTGACGGCCCAGACGGGAGGGGATTATTATCCTTTTAGTTGACGATGTTTCTAAGTTCTATGGAAAAAATAAGATAGTAAATGATGTTTCTTTTGAAGTAAATAAAGGTGAGTGCCTGGGCCTCATCGGGGAAAGCGGCAGTGGGAAAAGCACCATTACAAAATGTATCCTTGGCCTTGAAAGGATTGATTCAGGGACAATTACCTTTAATGGAATAAACCTCCAAAATTTGAATAGAAAAGAGCTGAGAGAAGCAAGACGAAATATTCAAGTTGTTTTTCAGGATCCAACTGCCTCTCTAAACCCAAAACTGCCTGTCTGGAAGTCTGTTATTGAGCCGCTTGAAAATTATCCTGAAGTATCACCTCCTTTTTTAAAAGAAGTGAGGGGGGATAAAAAGAAAATGGGCAGCATTCTTTTTGAGAAAGTTGGTTTACATGGAGACCTGTTAGAAAGATATCCACATCAGTTAAGCGGAGGGCAGAGACAAAGGGTGGCAATTGCCCGGGGGATTAGCCTTCAGCCTAATTTGCTCATATGCGATGAGCCTACATCCAGCTTAGATGTATCTGTACAGGCACAAATATTACAATTGCTAAAAAGTTTAAAAGAAGAGTTTCAAATGTCTTTCTTGTTCATTTCTCACGATATGGCAGTTGTAAAGTATATGTGTGAAAGGGTGGCGGTGCTGCAAAAAGGCGACCTTGTTGATGTGTTTCACTCCCATGAATTTTTTACAGAAGACAGACATCCCTATACAAAAATGCTTATAGATGCAGCTGTTGAGAGCTAAGAGGTGTGCAATTTAATCATGGAACATATCTAAAGCTTGCTCTTCCTGTTCAGCAGGAAATATAAAAGGACGATTTCCACAAAAATGGTGATCGTCCTTTTTAACTAAAGGGTGCTCTTCTTAAATAAGGAAAAGCGTCATTCTTCCTGAAAAGAGATTCAAGGATAAGAAATTTCTTGATATCTTTATTAAGCTTTACACTTTGCTATTGTAACGGGTGCTAATGGTTTAAGAAGGTTCTTATTTTAGTTCGGGCGCTTTTCGATGGTTAGTTCCTTCTTGATAAGCGTAGGCTAGTTTAATCAATGTTGGCTCGTCAAATTCTTTTCCCAGCAGCTCGAGCCCTATTGGAAGGCCGTTGTCACTGAAGCCAGCAGGGACCGAGATTGCCGGGAATCCTGAATAAGGACTTAAGCGATTAGCATTCCCTGCACCTTGGCTATTGCCCACCTGTGCCGGTAAAGCACTCGAAGTTGGATAGAGCAGTGCATCAAGGTCATGTTCATTAAACGTTGCCATTAAGCTTTCCCTTGCCATTTTAGGACGATTGGTAACAATGTCTTGGTATTCCTCATCATTTTCCAAGGATTCTCTTTCATTTCGGGATTTTAATCCACTTTCCAAGCTTGGATGGAATTTCCCGCTATCTATAATATCTGATAATGTTCTTACTGGTGCATCCGGCCCAAGGCCAGCCAAATAATCATTTAACTGAAATTTAAATTCGTATCCGCTTAAGCTTGGATAAGAAAGAATTGGACGAAGGCTGGGAACTGTTACCTCGAACACTTCTGCTCCAAGCGCCTCCATGTCCGCAATCACTTGATCCATCACTTTATTGACTTCAGGGTCATTCCCAAACAGGTCGCGAATAACGCCTATCCGAGCTTTTTTTAATCCATTTTTCTTAAGATAATGAGTATAGGTTTTTGGTACTTTTCCGATACTGGCTTCAGTAATTGGATCTGCCGGGTCATAGCCAGCAATTGCATCGAGCACGACAGCCACATCTTCAACGGTACGTCCCATCGGTCCGCCAACATCCTGTGAGAGTGCAAGTGGAATGATTCCATCGCGGCTGGCAAGTCCCATAGTAGGGCGAAGTCCAACCAGGTTATTAAAGGATGAAGGTATTCGGATGGATCCGCCAGTGTCTGTCCCTAATCCTACAGCGGCAAAGTTGGAAGCTACCGCTGCTGCCGTACCACCGCTTGAACCACCTGGGTATCTTGTTAAGTCATATGGATTATAGGTTTGTCCACCAAGAGAACTAATTGTTTGAAAACCGAAAGCAAATTCATGCAGGTTCGCTTTCCCTAAGATGATTGCACCTTGATCTCTTAATCTTTTTGTTTGATAGGCATCCTTTAGAGGGATGGAACCTTCAAGTGACAGGGATCCTGCAGTAGTTTGCATATCGTATGTATCATAGTTGTCTTTTAATATAACCGGAATTCCATGCAAGGGACCGCGAACTTTGCCCGCTTTGCGCTCTGTATCTAGTTGTTTCGCTTCTTCTAAAATATTTTCGTCAACTGTAATTATGGAGTTAATGCTGTCATCGTACTCCTCAATTTTATTGAGATAGAACTGAACCAATTCCTCAGAGGTTAACCCCCCCTTCTGCATCGCATGCTGTAATTCAAATATCGTCGCTTCTTCAATCTCAACAGATAAAACTCTTTCAGCGACGGGGCTCGCTGAATTAGAAACAGCACCTGCTGGAGCTGCATACATACCCAATGCCATTACTAGAGCAGTGAAGAAAACTATAAATTTGTTATGCCACTTTTCCATTTGAAACTCCTTTCGTTTTTCGGAATAATTAGAATATACCAATCTATATTTATACTGTATATAAGAGGAAGGTCATGGAATATTAGGTTATATAGGAAGTTTTGACCAATCAGAAGGATTCGTTTTATTCCATTTGAACACGCTGTATAAATTCAAGTGCCTGGAACCGCCTTAAGTTAAGGTTCTTAATAATACTAGAGGAAAATATAGACGTTCAAGGCAAAGGATGTGTCAAACATATTTGACACATCCTTTGCCTTGTTTTAATATATAAGTGTAAAAGGTTTTTTACACCTTGTGAATCTGGAGGCATATGAAATGGAGAATCGAATCAAGGAGTATAGAGAGAAAAACAGTCTTTCACAAGGGAAATTAGCCGAATTATGTAATGTAAGCAGGCAAACGATTAACGCTATTGAGAATAACAAATATGACCCAAGTTTACAGTTAGCATTTGATATAGCAAGAAATTTAGGAGTGATAATGGAGGATTTATTTATACAATCAGAAAAGGGAGGAAAAAAGAATGGATAAATCAAGAAAAATCATTGCTTTTTTAGCCTTTATTGTATTTGGTATATTAGTTGGATTCGCGTTATACAAATATTTGCGGTTTGGAATTATTGATGGAGGAGCAGTATTCTTTAGTTTTATTGCCTTATCCTATTTTTTTAATTGGCTTAATTGGGGTAATCACGAAGGTGGTGGCGATAAAGACGAATTAGACAAGCATATTGAAACCCAAAGTGCTAAGATAGGATATTTTGTATTAATAATATTAGCAGGTTTAATTCTATTCATATCTGAGGGTGTAGTTAATTTGAATGATATTGAAAATTATCCTCTACTAATTGTGGTTGGTCTCACTTTCGTTACACTTCCGATTACAGAATTCATATATTCAAAGAAGTTTAAATAATACATGTCCGTGAACTGACACATTCTTTACTTGTTATGGAACCATTTTGATTCAAGTATGGGCTACTTGACGCAAGATGGTTCTGCTGCTTATATGGAAGATATGTGGAAATAAAAATCACACTTTCATAAGATTATGAAGTACTTTTTTGACAACGAATGTCGAAGTCCAGCCTGGCTAAAATAAATATATGCTTACGCTCAAAACTAGCTGCTGAATCAGGCAGCTTTTTTCTATTCAAGTAACAAGGCAGTTAGTAAAAGAACAGTTGCTATATATTAACTTGTATCGTATTATAAGATATATTCTTAAATAACGATATAAGGAGAGATTTAATGGTTAAAGAAATTGCACTTTTAAATCATCTTTGGACGGACATTTACTACCAATTACGTTATAACCACCAAGAAAGAATTCCTCATCAAAGCATACGAATTCTACAAGTTATACAAAAAGAGGAAGAAGTAGGAATTAAAGAGATTGCCGAATCTATTAAGGTGTCTCACAATACAGCTTCAGAGCATATTAAACGCTTAGTTGAAAAAAAATATGTATTTAAAACCCGCAGCATAGAAGATGAGCGAAAGGTCATTTTAAGGCTTACCGATTTGGGAAGTGATGTATTGCACCGTCATTCCAGTCTCGATGAAGAAAAGCTGCAACAAGTCTTATTCAAACAAATGAGTGCTGAAGAAAGGGAAAGAATTTTAGAGGCATTTACGTTATTAAAGGAGAGAGCAAAAGATGTTCGCAATAGTTAAAATCCTTATTTCAGCCATTATCATTGGCATTATTACAGAATTCTCCCGAAGATATCCTCAACAAGGTGGAGTCATTGCCGCTTTACCCATTGTCAGCCTTCTAAGTATTTTATGGCTATATACTCAGGGTGAACAAATGGACAAAATAAGTAAGTTTGCTATTGGTGTAGTGTGGGGGCTTCCTGGAACGGTAGTGATGTTGCTAATCATAGGAATAGCATTAAAGCATTCCATTCATATATTTGCTTCATTAGGTCTGGGAATCGCAGCGTGGCTAGTCTTATTTTTTGCTCAAGACCTTATAGTGAAGCATATAGGCAGTTTATAAAGTACGGATCGGCAGCTCTTGTTATTCGACTAAAGGGGCAGAATAGGTTAAAAGCAATAACAAGGAGTGAGTAGAAATAAGTTTGGCTTCTTATATTGGCTGTAATGTAGAAATACAGAATAATGATGAAGAAGATATAGAGGAGTTTTTTTATATTGGCAGTTGTTTTGCAGGTGAGTATGAACTGCTAAATATAAAGAAACATCAACTTACTACCCCTTTTGTCTATGAAGTATCTAGTCATTGGGGCATTAGTATTTCAAAATTTACGACTCCAGAAGTCTGTTCCGAATCGAAAGAGAAGGTAATGGAACTATGTAATATTATGAACAGTTACCTTGAAAAAGGAGATTTTTTTGAACTGTACAGTTGTTGGGTTGGAGAAGAAGCTGAAAAGCGAGAGGGTGAGATCATCCTACAAATCAATAATTTTGATATTAACCAAATTGAAATTCCAGAAAAAACCTTAGTTAGATTCGAAAAATGAACTAAAATTATTATACTACGGGAGAGCATTCCTGTAATAAGTTTGTGAATAAATGTACTTATAAATAGTGTGCGTTAGCTTAAATCGATGGAGTTGAGTGGATGAAACCAAAATTTTGCCCGAATTGCGGGAAGGAATTTAACGATGTTGGGGGATTGAATGTTCTGATTGTGAATGGTCTGGAGTAATTTTATCCGATACATAATAATTAATCTTCACCAATGTGAGCTTTAGTTAAATGAATCTTGAACACCGATTAATAGAGTCTTTACAAGAGAAAGGGAAAGAGTTTGTGCCTGGACCTGAGCTGAAAATCAAAGTAATGGCGAAACAAATCCTAGTAAAGGTCCGGTAAAGGTGGAAACCTGCCCCCAAATCTTCAAACAAAATTTCTGAAGGCTCAGGATTTTATTAGATATGTAGATGAGAAGCAAGCACAGTAAATCCGGGTTGCCACTTTGGCAGCCTTTCTGTTGTGCTAACGGGGCGGCATTCCTGTAATAAAAGAATACATACTCAGAATGGGACCCGAAAAACTCCCGAAAACATGTTCACCTACTATATATTCAATATGTCTTATTCCTATGCGGATACTCCAAAAGTGAACGGCTTAGGATTTTAATGCTAATCTTTTTTTTCTCCAGACACGGATGTTGCGTAAATAAATTATTTATGATTTAATAACGTTATTGAAAAATAAATCGTAATTATTACGGTTTACATAATAAAGGAGTGAATGCATTGGCAAAAAAATCAAAAGTGGCCAAGGAGATTAAACGGCAGGAGCTTGTCTTAAAATATGCTGAATTACGAAGGGAACTCAAGGAGAAGGGTGACTATGATGCGTTAAGGAAGCTTCCAAGAGACTCATCACCGACACGCCTGAAAAATCGCTGCCAGGTGACCGGAAGACCTCGGGGATATCTCCGCAAATTTAAAATGTCCCGGATCGCATTCAGGGAATTTGCTCATAAAGGACAGGTTCCGGGAGTTAAAAAATCAAGCTGGTAATGAAATTGGAGGTAATGAGAATGAAGGGAAGTATTCATCCGGATTATCATAAAGTGGTATTCATGGATAGTAACAGCGGCTTTAAATTTTTGACAGGATCAACAAAAACAGCAAATGAAACAATACAGTGGGAAGATGGAAACACCTACCCATTGATCAAGGTGGAAGTAAGCTCAGATACACACCCGTTTTACACCGGAGTTCAGAAATTTACTGATCGCGGCGGGCGTACAGAACGATTTATGAAGAGATACAATATGAAAGAAAAGTAAGATAGCCACGAGTCAAGTGAGGTGAAAGAGATGAATTCACATTTGATGGAAATTATTTCAAGAGAGGTCGTAAAATCACTTCCTCCAAAGCAAAAGGAGATTTATGAATTTGTCGTTGGGCTTGAAGATGAATTGGCTCAGGAGGCTTCGACATCTGAAGAATTTATGGCTCTTCTCGTGAAGCATTCACCTCATAGGCAGGCCGCAAACCATTTTAACCTTTCATTTGGCAAGCTAATGATGACCATGCACGAAATTGAGGACATGATAACCAGTCAGCTTGAGGAGAAATTAAGAAATGTAACATGGGTCGAATTAACTGACAGTGTCCAAACAAAGAAGAAGAGGAATAAAGTCAAATACTATTATTTCTCACTAAACGAAAGTCAATTGTAAAAAATTTTACTCAGTAAATCGTAATGATTTCGTATTAATACAGCAGGAGGCTAATATGGTCTATGATTGGATCGTAGTAGGAGGCGGCATTCAAGGGACTGCCATTGCAGCCTTCTTAGTTAAGAATAATAAGGTATCACCAGGTAAGCTGCGCATTATAGACCCGCATAAAATGCCATTATTTCAGTGGACTAAAAATACAGAAAAGATTGGCATGAAATTTCTTCGCTCTCCATTTGTCCATCATCTCGATGTCGATCCGTTTAGCTTAAGAAATTTTGCAGCGAATCACCAATGGAAAAAAAGTGAGTTCTATGGGATGTATAAAAGGCCTTCGCTTGAGATCTTTAATGAGCATAGTCAATCACTTTTCCAGGATCTCGGGCTGGGGGAGAGCTGGCATCAGGGATATGTAACCGGCATCGACAGGGAAAACGATGATTGGAATATAAGCGTGGACGAAGGAGATCGTCTAAAATCCAAAAATGTCGTTCTGGCGTTAGGCATAAACGATCAGCTATATTTCCCCGAATGGGCAGATTCTATTATGCATGAGCAGAATCAGCTGTTTCACATTTTTGATGAAGCTGCCGATTTTTCTGCATTGCAGCTTCCGATTTCCGTTGTTGGAGGAGGCATTACAGCCGCGCATACTGCCATTAAGCTTTCAGCACTTTATCCTGGTCAAGTCACTTTAATAAAAAGACATCCGTTTAGAGTGTGTGATTTTGACAGTGATCCGGGCTGGCTGGGACCCAAGTATCAAAAAAACTATCAGCGAATTCAGGATTACTCAGAGCGAAGGGAGGTCATCAAGAAGGCAAGAAACCGGGGATCACTGCCGTCTGAATTATTTCATAAACTTCGGAAGCTCGAAAATGACAAAAAGCTGAAGATTACAGATGGGGAAATCACCTCCGTAAAGGAGAGCGAAAACAAAGAGCTGATCCTTTCAGTGGACACGCAGGAAGTCAAAGCGCATTCAATTGTTTTGGCGACCGGGTTCAGAACATCCAGACCTGGCGGAAGCTGGCTGGAGAGTGCCATTAAAAAGTTTGCTCTGCCGTGTGCGAAGTGCGGATACCCGATCGTCAGCCAATCACTGGAATGGTGTCCGCACTTATATGTCATGGGTCCGTTAGCAGAACTGGAGATTGGGCCAATTGCCCGAAATATCTCCGGTGCGCGCCAGGCGGCAGAAAGAATCGTCAGAAGTGTTTAAAAAAATTACAGGAGGCGTTTAAAATGAGAGTTAACATCACACTTGCTTGTACAGAAACCGGGGACAGAAATTATATTACCACCAAAAACAAACGGAACAACCCTGATAGGATTGAATTAATGAAGTATTCACCACGTTTAAAAAAACGTACTTTGCACCGTGAGACTAAGTAAAAAATATGATCATTCATCAGCAGAGCTGGTGCGGAAGTAAGGCTGGTTCGGAGTAAAATGACTAAGCTGCCATACTTATTTAAAGAGATTGAGCACAATCATACCGGATTGTGCTCAATCTTTTTTATATATCCTATTTATCTTTAAACCATAGTTTCCAGTCCCTTCTCTGTAATATGTGTACCGGATCTCCCCTGGCGGATCATGACATAGCCCAGCTGCTCTAACTCCTTGAGTCTGAGTCTTACCTGCTGTTCAGTGAGGGGCGAATTTGTGTTCCGGGTTAGAGATGACAGTTTTTTTCTGCTTGCTGGCATTCCGCTTTTATTTAGTTCGGCAATGTATTTCAGTAAAAAATGATGCTCGTCTTTTAAGTTTGAGAGGGTCCCCGGAATCAAAGGAGCATTTGCCGGAGATAGGTCTGCAGGTAAATCTGAAGCTGTCAGCTCATTATGCTCCGATACCGCCAGCATGTACTGAACAACATTCTTCAATTCTCTAATATTTCCCTTCCATTCCATCTTTGACAATAGCTCTAAAGTTTCCTCTGTTATGTCAGCACCAGGTTTGTGGCTCTGTCTTATGAAGGATTTTATTAAAATTGGAATATCTTTTCGTCTCTGCCTTAAAGAAGGAAGGGACAAGGACAGAACTTTTAAACGATGGTATAGATCTTCACGGAATTTTCCTTCATCGATCATAGTCTTTAAGTTCCGGTTCGTCGCCGCAATGATTCTGACATTAATAGGAATAATCTTATTTCCTCCTATTCTGCGGATTTCCCATTCTTCGAGAACTCGCAATAGTCTGGCCTGCAGTTTCATGCTGATATCCCCAATCTCATCCAAAAATAAAGTCCCTTGGTCAGCCTGCTCAAACAGTCCTTTTTTTCCGCCTTTTCGTGCCCCGGTGAACGCCCCATCCTCATATCCGAATAATTCACTTTCAAGCAATTCTTCAGGAAGAGCGTTGCAGTTAATCCCTAAAAAAGGTGCATTTCTCCTGCATGATTCCGAATGGATGGCTCCGGCGAACAGTTCTTTTCCCGTGCCGCTTTCCCCCTGAATCAAGATAGGAAGGTCGGATAATGAAAGTTTCCTGGCAATCCGAATGGTTTCCTGAAGGATAGGGCTCTCACCCAAAATGCTCTGGAAAGTATATTTGGAAACAAACCCTTTTTTTTGAAGCTCCAGTTTAACCCTTCTTTCCATTTCGATCGTTTCATCCATATTTTTGAATGTGGCAACAATCGTGTTATCATTCTTCATTGGAAAGCGGTGCACCAGCAAGTTTGTTTGTCTAACCGTAAAAGCTTCCTGATCGCCTGATTCATCATTTAATAAAAATTCCAGAAGTTCGCTGTTTCTGAATACCTGGCCGATTTTCTTTTTAAACGCATATTCAGGTGATATTCCTATCATTTTCTCAAGCTCTTTGTTGAAGACTGAAATCGAACCGGATCTGTCAAATGCCAAAATCCCATCATTTACTCCATCCACGACCCTTTTTAAATATTGATTGAGTTTAACTGCTTCCTGTTTCAAAGATGATAGTTTCTTGCTCAGTTCTATTATTTTTCCGGTGTATTTATCGGTGATATTTATTCTGAGAGCTTCCGGCAGTTCAAAATAATCTATAATAGTCATAATCGTGTGGATATCAATAAGCCGTACACCGAGATTAAGTTTCTTTGAGATAGAAGAAGGGATTAGATCCATTTCTCCTGGAGTAACGGCAATCTCAATTGAATCTGGAACTTCTCCGCCTGGTGAATAGGGAATATATCGGAGATGGCTGATTCCGAGTCTGTTCAGGGTTTCAATAGAGTCTATGGTGCTCTGTGGAAAGTCATTTACAAAAAGGACATTTGTGTCATTTGGTATTTCAAAAAGGTAATCGATATATTGATAATTTACGGTTCTGTGAGCAGTGATCACTTCACAGGAAGGAGCAATAACATGCTTTACTTCATCATGAATCAGGTAAGAAGAATACACGATTAAGGCATCTTCTATGAGTGGAGGCAAGTATTCTTCTGAAGCAAAGCTTTTTATTCGGATGTACTGTCCAAGCATCCCTTTTAGCTGTTCTGTGAGAGCTTTGCATGTCTCCTTTGTTCCGGCAAGCAGAACTAATTCATTTTTATAGTAAACTCCTTTAATGGTTGATTAATGGTTATTATTATACCAATTAAAACACCCGTTAATAAACCAGTTTCTATTCTTTTATCCATTTATTCAGAATCTTCAACTTGGCATACAAATTGCATTAGGTATTTACATCTACAGATAAAGGGGGAAATAGAATGAAAGAAAAAAACAGAGCCTGGAAAGTGCCTCACACGTTTGTCATCGTTTTCTTTGTTGTCCTTCTGGCAGCCATTGTTACATATTTGGTTCCAGTTGGACAATTCCAGACGGAAGAAGTAACTTATACGCAAAACGGGGAAGAGTCTACAAAGACAGTATTGGTTCCCGACAGCTTTGAAATAGTGAAAGATGAAGAAGGAAATCCTGTCCGCCAGGGGACAAGCCTGTTTGAGTCTGGGGGAGAAGCCGGGTTTTTAAATTATGTTTTTGAAGGACTTGTATCAGGAGATAAATGGGGATCCGCAGTAGGAGTAGTAGCATTCATATTAATCATTGGCGGAGCATTCGGAATTATAATGAAAACCCGTGCTATTGAAGAAGGCATTTTAAGTGTAATTGACAAGACAAAAGGCAAAGAAATCTTAATCATTCCGATTATGTTTTTCCTGTTCTCACTTGGAGGAGCCGTTTTTGGCATGGGAGAGGAAGCTATTGCGTTTGCAATGATCCTTGTTCCTCTTATGGTTGCACTTGGCTATGATGCGATCACAGGTGTGATGATCACCTATGTGGCAACTCAAATTGGGTTTGCCACCTCTTGGATGAACCCTTTCAGTGTGGCCATTGCCCAGGGGGTTTCGGGAGTTCCTGTTATGTCTGGCGCATCGTTTCGCATAGGCATGTGGGCTGTTTTTACGTTAATAGGCATTATCTATACATGGAGATATGCAGCTGGAATTAAAAAGGATCCATTAAAATCAGTAAGCTATGAATCAGACAGCTATTTCAGAAAAGAAATGAAAACGGGGGAGCTGAAGGTCCGATTTACTCTTGGACATGGTCTTGTTCTATTAACCATAGCAGCCGGAATCGCCTGGATTGTATGGGGTGTTGTGAAACATGCATATTATATCCCGGAAATAGCCTCGCAATTTTTTACGATCGGATTGGCAGCGGGACTAATTGCTGTCTTCTTCAAGCTTAATAATATGAAGGTAGATGATATTGCTGAAGGATTCATTGAAGGGGCAAAAGATCTTCTGCCTGCAGCATTAGTTGTAGGGATGGCAAAAGGAATTGTCATTATATTAGGCGGTGACAGCCCGGATGCGCCATCTGTACTGAATACAATGCTCTTTGGAGCAGGCCAGGTAATAGGAGACTTCCCTGCAGCCTTGTCGGCGTGGTTTATGTATCTTTTCCAATCCGTCTTTAATTTCTTTGTTGTTTCCGGATCAGGCCAGGCAGCTCTTACGATGCCGCTGATGGCGCCGCTGGCTGATATTGCAGGTGTATCAAGGCAGGTTGCGGTGCTTGCTTTCCAGCTTGGAGATGGTTTGACAAATATTTTTGTTCCTACTTCTGCAGCTCTTCTGGGGGCCCTTGGAGCAGCAAGGCTGGACTGGGGAACATGGGCAAAATTCATCATCAAATTTTTGCTGCTCCTCATGGGGGTTTCATCAATATTCGTGATTGGCGCAGTATTAATCGGTTTTTAACCAGACATCATAAGTTAGACAGAAAGGGGTTTATCCTTGTTAACTCTTATAAAAAACGCAGAAATTTATTCTCCGCATTTTCTTGGGAAAAATGATATGTTACTCGTTCATAATAAAATAGGCTATATCCGCGATTCCATTGAACTGCCTGATCTTTCATTTGCGGATATTGAAGTTATTGAAGCCGAAGGGAAAATAGCTGTTCCGGGTTTTATCGATTCACATGTTCATATCATCGGAGGCGGCGGTGAGGGGAGCTATAAAACCCGGACACCGGAAATCCAGCTGACAGATGCTACACTGTCTGGCATCACTACCCTGGTGGGTGTCATTGGTACAGACGGAACAACTCGGACCATGGCTAGTCTTATTGCAAAAGCCCGGGCACTTGAAGAAGAAGGAATTACCTGTTATGTCCAGACGGGTTCTTATCAGGTGCCGGTAAAAACGCTGACTGGAAAAATTGAAGATGATCTCATTCTGATTGACAAGATTATCGGTGTCGGAGAAATTGCGATCGCAGATCACCGTTCTTCCCAGCCAACGGTTGAAGAGATGGCCAAAATTGCTTCAGCTGCACGAGTGGGCGGCATGCTTTCAGGTAAAGCGGGAATTGTAAATGTCCATGTGGGTGATAGTTATGATCATTTAAAGCTCCTGGAAGACATTGCGGAGAACACGGATATACCAATCAAACAATTCTACCCGACACATATTAACCGAAATCCGCATTTATTTGAAGCTGGCATACGTTATGCCAAAAAAGGGGGCTATGTCGATTTCACGACAAGCTCCATACCAAAGTTTCTCGAAGAAGGGGAAGTAAAATGCAGCAAGGCCCTCAGGATCATGCTGGACGAAGGGGTTCCTGCTGGACAAATAACGTTTACTTCAGACGGACAGGCCAGCCTGCCTGATTTCAATGAACAGGGAGAACTAATTGGCCTGCAAATCGGCAAAGTTTCCACACTTTTTTCCGAAGTGCGGGATGCGATCCTTCAAGAAGGGGTCTCCATGGAAAATGCACTGTCTGTCATTACCGAAAATCCAGCGTCTATCCTCAAGCTTCACCAAAAAGGCAAGATTGAGGAAGGGAAAGATGCAGACCTTGTGCTTTTGAATAAAGAAACACTGGCAATTGAAACCGTTTTTTCCATGGGAAGAAAAATGGTTGAAGATGGTAAGGCTGTTGTGAAAGGAACCTTTGAATAACGCCCAGAAATGATCTAATTATAGATAGAGTTTTCAATATAAGATTGGTAAAATTGGCATCCGATTAGGGTGTCATTTTTATTATGAAATTTTCAGAATTATTATTGTTTTCCGAAGAAATATATGATAATTTAGTTAAAACGAAGTACAGACTTCAAAAAATTAAGAATACAGCATAAACTTCATTATTTTAAGGTGATCCCAATGATATTAAAAGAAACAATAGAAAAAGAATTTAATAATCTCTCCAAGGGCCAGCAGAAGGCAGCGAAGTATTTGCTGGACTATCCGAAGGATTTTGCCGTAAAGTCTGCGGGTGAGATCGGCAAAAGAATCGGGGTCAGTGAAACGACAGTCATCCGTTTCTGTTATTCCATTCAGCTTTCCGGCTTTTCTGAGCTTCAGAAGATGGTAAGGGAACAGCTTTTGAAGGCGAATAGCACACTGGGGCAGTATTTTACGAGTAAGGTGGAACTGGCCGAAAAGCCGGAGTTCCTGGCAAGTGTGATGGAGAAGGATTGTCTCCATATCAGGGAAACGCTTGAGAACATAAGCCAGGATGATTTTGATGTTTTAGTGAAACGTTTGATCAAGACGAAAACGGTCTATGTTACAGGATTGCGGTCTTCTTTTGCGGCAGCGAGCTGGCTTTCTTTTACCCTTGGTGTAGTCAGGGGAAATGCGAAGCTGATCCGGCCGGATACAGATGATCTGCTGTTGACGGTCACTGAAATGGATCAAGATGCGACGTTTATTGCCATTTCATTCGACCGTTATATGAAGGATACGATCAAAATGGCCGAATTGGCGAAAAAGCAGGGAGCTTTTGTGATTGGCTTTACCGATTCAGCAATCGCGCCAATTAAAGAGCATGCCGATTTGCTTTTTCAGATCCATTCATCGGAAAAATCGACGATTGATGCGGCACCAGCCTTATTTTCCTTTCTGAATGCAGTAATTGCAGGGGTGTCCATTCAAGATCGTGACCGATTCCAAGCAAGGAAAGAACAATATGAAAAGCTGGACAGTGAGCATTTTTTTATTCAGCCGGGAGGGAAGTTGGATTGAAGGAAATGATTGAAGAGTTTAGACCCGCATTAGAGATGGTATTTACTCATCTTCACAAACATCCGGAAGTCAGCTGGAGGGAATATAAGACAACCGAATACCTGCAGAAATTTCTGGAGTGCCGGGGATTCAAAGTTCAGCTGTTTGGGGATTGCCCCGGTTTAGTTGTTGAAGTGGGGGAAGGGAGTCCGTGTGTTGCGCTGAGAGCGGATATGGACGCACTTTGGCAGGAGGTGGACGGCAAGTTTCAGGCGAATCATTCCTGCGGCCATGATGCCCACATGACGATGGGGGTCGGGGCGATGCTGCTGCTTCAAAAAACAGGATTCCCTAAAAAAGGAAAGTTGAAATTCATCTTTCAGCCGGCTGAAGAAAAGGGCGCCGGTGCTCTGAAAATGATTGAGCATGGCGTGCTGGATGATGTGGATTACCTGTATGGTGTACATCTTAGACCCATCCAGGAAATTAGAGACGGGGAAGCATCGGGAGCCATTTACCATGGTGCCGCAAGATTTCTGACCGGGGAAATTATCGGGGAAGACGCCCATGGCGCACGTCCGCATCTTGGCCAGAATGCCATCGAGATTGGCGCTTCCTTTATTCATGAAATCAAAAATATTCATTTGGATCCAATGGTTCCCCATACGGCTAAGATGACAAAGTTTCATGCGGGCAGTGACTCAGGCAATATCATACCAGGAAAAGCTTCCTTCAGTTTAGACCTGAGAGCTCAAACCAATGAAGTGATCAACGCACTGTCTGAAAAAATTGAAACGATCACGGAGTATTTATCCAACCTCTATGGAGTCAGGATTACACTTGAGACGAAAGCGAATGTGGCAGCAGCTGAAGTAGATGAAGAAGCGCAGTATTTACTTGAAAAGGCCATAATCGATGTTCTCGGAGCCGGCCAGTTAAGGGAGCCTATCGTGACTTCCGGCGGGGAAGACTTCCATTTTTATACCCTGAAAAAGCCGAATATTAAGGCGACGATGCTCGGATTGGGCTGTGACCTGCAGCCGGGGCTGCATCATCCGGACATGACGTTCAATCGGGAAGCGATTTACAGAGGAGTGGAAATACTGGCCAGGGCGGTAATGGCCACTTTGGAAAAGGAGGAGTGATGATGGCTGCTGTAACAATTGATTTGCGGGTATTAAAGACAGCAAGCGATATGTCTCTTATTCAAAAGCTGGAGGAGACAATCTGGAACATGGCTCCCCTGCCGGTTCATCAAACCATTACAGCTGCCCAGAACGGCGGGCTTCTCCTCGGGGCATTTATAGAAGAAGAACTGGTGGGGTTCAGCTACGGTTTTCCTGGTTTCAACAAGGGAAAAGGATATTTATGCTCTCATATGCTCGGCATTCATCCTGACCATCAGGATAAGGGTCTTGGCGCATTATTAAAGCAGAAGCAAAAGGAACTGGCCGCTGAGATGGGATATGACCTGATCACCTGGACGTTTGATCCGCTTGAAAGCCGGAATGCTTACTTGAACCTGTCAAAGCTGAATGCGGTTTGCTCCACATATGTGGAGAATTGCTATGGAGATATGGATGACAATTTGAATCATGGACTGCCGACAGACCGGTTAAAGGTGGAATGGTGGATTACTAGTTCACATGTGGAGGAGCGAGTGAGTATTGAAACAGCTTTTGCCAAGGATCCGTTTGATTGGGGAGTATCAGAGGACAACTTTCCTGTTTTATTAAATACGGAGTGGGAGGCTTGTGGCGGACCTGTGCTTGTTCCGATTCCGGCAAACTTTCAAGCTATTAAAAACCAAAATTTCGAGCTTGCGATGGACTGGCGCTTCAAAACCAGAGGGATTTTTCAGGCGTTATTTTCAAAAGGGTACGCCATGGCGGGTTTTCTAAAAAGTGCGGAAGGCCCGATACACTACTATGAATTAGTTCAAAGAGACGAGCTTAAACTCAACTAACAGGAAAAGGCGGGAATGACTATGAAAGTGACAGAAGTCGTATTGAGGCATATGAAAATGAGAATGAAAGCACCATTTACAACAAGCTTTGGCACATTTCAGGATAAAGAATTTCTTTTATTGGAAGCGAAGGATGAGAACGGTGTGAGCGGCTGGGGAGAATCAGTTGCCTTTCATTCACCATGGTATAACGAAGAAACGCTGAAAACGAACTGGCACATGCTTGAAGATTTCATTATTCCGAATCTATTAAACAAAGAAATGGAACACCCTGATGAAGTGTCGGAAACCCTCTCTTACATACGGAAAAACAATATGGCGAAATCGGCATTTGAAGGGGCTGTTTGGGACTTATATGCCAAGCAGAAGGGGATTCCGCTGGCGAAGGCTCTTGGCGGGACAGCGAATGAGATTGAGGTTGGAATCAGCATAGGGATTCAGGATCGTGTTGAGGACTTACTGAACCTGATTGCTGAATATGTAGAGGATGGCTACAAACGAATTAAAGTGAAAATCAAGCCGGGCTGGGATGTTGAGGTCATGAGGGAAGTGAGAAAGCATTTCCCGGATATAGCGCTTATGGCGGATGCAAACTCGGCCTACACACTTAAAGATATTGAACTGTTAAAACAGCTGGATGAATTTGATTTGATGATGATCGAGCAGCCGCTGGCATCTGATGACATTATTGACCATGCTGTCCTCCAGAGGGAACTTAAAACACCGGTCTGCCTTGATGAAAGCATCCATTCCTATGAGGATGCCCGTAAGGCGATTGAACTTGGAAGCTGCAAAATTATTAATATTAAAATCGGCCGTGTCGGGGGCTTAACAGAATCCAAAAAAATTCATGACCTCTGCCAGGAACGGGGCATCCCGGTATGGTGCGGAGGCATGCTGGAATCCGGCATCGGCAGGGCGCACAATATTGCCTTAACCACACTATCAAACTTTATTATGCCAGGGGACACAGCTGCATCATCCCGCTATTGGGAGAAGGATCTGATTGAACCTGAAGTAACCGTTGAAGATGGAATGATCAAGGTTCCTGAAATATCCGGACTCGGGTATGAACCGAGTTATGAAACTATTAGGGAGTTTACTGTTTTTGAAAAGAGATTTGCGTTGGAGGAGCTAAGTAAACAAGCGTGAGAGGCGCTCAACACTTGGAATAGTACTACTCAAGTCGAATAACCAATCATGAATGTCACTCAGAGAGAGAGAGGATTCTCTCTTTCTCTTTTAAACAAAGTTGTCAAAAAATTCAAATATTAAAAGGGGGAATCAGTTTGAAAAAGAGTATTCAGATTGCCGGGGCCTTTATTGGGGTCATTGTCGGAGCAGGCTTTGCTTCGGGGCAGGAGATATTGCAGTTTTTTACGGGCTTTGGCTGGATGGGAATTGCCGGAGGTGTGCTCGCGACTATTTTCTTTGCTTTTCTCGGCATGAATTTAACGCAGCTTGGCAGCCGACTGCAGACAGATTCCCATAAAGATGTGATTTACCATATTTGCGGAAAGTATCTTGGGATGGCAGTTGATTTTATCATTACATTCTTCCTTTTTGGGGTGGCCGCTGTCATGCTTGCCGGCTCGGGATCGATCTTCGAAGAGCAGTTCGGCATCCCGAGCATGGCCGGGAATATCATTATGGCTGTGTTAACGATCCTGACTGTATGTCTGAACATCCAAAAAGTCATTTCGATTATCAGCCTGGTGACTCCATTTCTTCTGATCATGGTGGTTATCATTAGCGGTTACGCTCTAAGCACGATGGGGCTGGATTTCTCGGAAATTCAGAAATTGGCGGAAAGCCAAACGCCAGCTGCGTCCAATTGGTTTATGGGCGGATTGCTATATGTTTCTTATAATATCGCGGCTGGTGCAGCCATGCTTGCTGTCATGGGTGGCACTACAAAAGATGAAAAGCAGGCTGGCTTGGGCGGCATCCTGGGCGGTGTTGGACTGGGTGTCCTGATTTTACTGATCAATGTAGCCATGCTGGTCAAAATGGATGTGGTTGAAGGATCCCCAATGCCGATCCTTGCCCTTGCAAATGAAGTCTCGCCGGCATTTGGATTGTTAATGTTCGCAGTCCTGCTGGGCATGATCTACAACACAGCTGTTGGGATGCTGTATGCCTTCACTGCAAGGATTGTAAAAAGAGAGAATCCTAAATTCAATATCTTCGCTGTATTATTTGGAGCTGCCGCTTTTGGCGCCAGTTTCATCGGCTTCATCACTTTGGTTGGAACGGTTTATCCTTTAATGGGGTACTTAGGATTTACTTTGATTGCGGCGATTGTGTTTACATGGTTTAAGGGGAAAAGGAAGGCTGTTGAGAGGATTGGAAGCGGGGTTGTTTTAAAACAGTAGGAACTCTTCTTTAGAAAGCTCAGTTCTCCTGAGCTTTCTTTACATTCTCAAAATCCATATTGCAGCGCATCTTTTAGATATAAGAATTGGCTAACGTACGAATCCCATCCCCGATCTTCTTCACCCCAACCGCAATTTTCCTGTCATCCACCTGTGACACGCTTATCCGGATACGGTTTTCCTGCCTGTACTCAGGGAGGTACATACCTATTGCATCCTGAACCAATACATTTTTCTTTTGAAGATATTCCACAAGATGCTTTGCTTTTAATCTGCCCGGAAGCTCAATTGTCGAATAAAATCCCGAATCCCCGCCAGTAAAAGCAGCACCAGGAGGCAAATGCTCCAGGTACGCCTTTTTGAGAATGGTGCCTTTCTTTTTGTATTGCCGCCGGAGTTTTTCAATATGGGCTTTAAACATGCCGCTGCTCAAATAAATCTCAAGTGCACCTTGTGTGAGGACTGGTGTATGGACGTCCGCTGCAAATTTGGCTTGTGTAAAGCTTTTCATTAAGGCTTCCGGAAGAACGGCCAATCCTAATCGAAGCCCTGGCAGCAAAACTTTCGAGAAGCTTTTTGTGTAAATGACTCTTCCGGAGGGGGCGTAGGCAAACATGGGGTCTGCTTTTTTCCTGGTATCAAGATCCCCCATATAGTCATCCTCAATAATGTAGACATCATATTTTTGAGCGAGCTCGACAATCTGCTTTTTTTTCTGGTTGGAGTAGCTGCAGCCTGTCGGGTTCTGGAATCTGGATACTGTGTAGAAAAACTTGACGCTTCTTTCTCTGAAGATCTTTTCTAAGTAATTAAGATCTATGCCCTTCTGGTTCACCGCTATGCCGATTGGCTTCAAGCCACGCGTTTTAATGGAATCTATGAAACTGAAGTGGGTTGGCTGTTCAACGCAAATCTCTTTTTTATTATTGGGAAAAGGCAATGAGATCAAGAGATCCAAAGCCTGCTGGGATCCTGATACAACAGCAATTCTTTCAGACGGGGCGAAAACTTGCAGAGTTTGAAGCTGAGATGAAAGCTGATGCCGAAGACTCGCCAAGCCGAGGGGATGGGAATACTGAAACATTTCCTCTTTATAAAGCTCGATGGCCTGGTTCATGCAATGCTGATAATCACGGTATGGCATCCTGCTTTTATCAGGTCCTGCCGAGACAAAGTCTATTTTCATTTGAGTTTGTTTTTGGGGCATATCTGTGCCAACTGCAAAATAGCCGCTTTTTGGCACAGAGTAAATCAGATGTGCCTTTTCCAATTCACTGTAAGCTTTCATCACAGTATTGATGCTGCAGTTAAATTCTTTAGCAAACCTGCGGATGGAAGGGAGCTTTTCTCCTGCTTTCAAGCGTTCATCCTTCAATCTGGATTGGATTTCTTCTATGATTTCATCATATTTATTGCCCATTATTTTACTCCTCTCAGGGAATCTGTATGGGTACAGACAGCCAAAATATTACTTTTCTGTGTCTATCATGCTGTTTATAGTATAAGGGACAAATATGGAGCAGGCATCATGACGGAAATCCTATTTTATGAAGGAGGAAGAGAAGATGAGGTGGATGAAGAGAGCGGGAATTGCCGTTTTTGCCCTGTTATTGCTGATAACAGGTACAGGTGCTGAGGCATTAGGCGGAAAAGAAAGCAAGAAAGAGCTGCAGATTGAAGAAGCTTTTGCAGGAAAAGAGGTCACTATGGTCCTCAAAAATCTTAAGAATGACAAGGTTTATGTCTATAACAAAGAGAGGAGCAAAGAAAGACTGACGCCAGAGTCAACCTTTAAAGTCGCCAATGCCTTAATCGGGCTTGAAACTGCCGCTGTAAGAGATGAGTACGAGGTGAAAAGGTGGGATGGGACTGAAAGGGAATTCGAAAGCTGGAACAGGGATCATTCGCTTGCTTCTGCGATGAGGGAATCTGCTATCTGGTTTTACCAGGACCTTGCAAGGACGATTGGTGAAAAGAATATGAAAGAGTACGTTTCAATGATCGATTATGGCAACCATGATATTTCCGGTGGGATTGATGCGTTTTGGCTGGACAGCAGCCTGAGAATATCCGCAGCAGAGCAAGCTGATTTTATCGAAAAGCTTGTGGAGGAGAAGCTGCCTTTAACTGAAAAAAATCAAAAAACAGTCAAACGAATGATGATTCAGGATGAACAGGATCACTTCATTTTACATGGCAAAACAGGGACAAGGCTCTCTGACAGGGGACTTGGCTGGTATGTTGGTTTTATTGAAACAGAGAAGGGCACATGGGTGTTTGCTGTGAATATCGATGGATCAGGCACTGAGGCAAAGAATATTGCTCTGGAAGTATTGAAGGAGGAAAAAATAATTAAATAGAAGGTACCTTGTTCAGCAAGGGAAACCATGTCTATGGTTTCCCTATTACTGAATCTCAGCCACAAATGTATAAGAAATTTCGCCGTTTTTCCATTCCGCTAAGACTTCATAAATATATTTACCCTTATCTGCAGGCACAGTTATTTGATCATCCTCCAGCTTGATTTCTTTTTCTTTACCTGTTTCTTTCCATAGGTATACTTTCATTACTGGATCATCTTCAATTTTAACTTTGACTTTCTGGTCCGGTTTCACACGAATTGGTTTAAGATGTTCTGCCATCTGATTCGGTGATGCGTGATCTGTTGTCACTGTTTCCGTTTCAAGGCCTTTTTTTCTGACCCACCGATAGCCTCCTTTTTCAATTGAATATTCTGAGCCGTTAACTTCAACAGCTGCCGTCTTCTCTGGCGGAAATTCAGCTTGGTCCACCGATTTATCTGTACATCCAAGCAGTAAGCTGGCAGAAAGAATTACTATTATTCGTGCTAACTTTATACCCTTCATCATGCCACCCGCCTTTTAAGCAGTTTGTTAAAAACAGTTTAACTAAAAAAGGAAACTTTATATATAAGTGGAATTAAAATAATAATTGCCAGAGGAAAGGAATTTAAGAAAATGAAGAAAATCTCATTAATACATTCGCCGGTTTTACCTGCCGTTGACTATGCTTACGCCTCCCATGTCCCTGCAGGAATGGATTTTTACTTTATGGCTGGGGCGTGTCCTCTTGATCAAGAGGGGAAAGTGCCTGAGGGAACCGGATATGAAGAACAGGCCAAGCTTTGCGTGGAAAACCTGAAAGCAGCCTTACAGGAGTGTGGCGCTGAATTAAAGGATGTGGCTTATACAAGAGTTCTCGTTGCATCTTCTGACCAGTCAGATTTGGTGGCCGTTTGGCAGGCAGTTAGAGAAGAATTTGGTTCACATGATGTTCCAAGTACATTGTCCGGGGTCACTGTTTTGGGTTATAACGGCCAATTAGTTGAGATAGAAGCGGTTGCTGCATTAGCTCCAAACGCAAACAAATCATAACAATAAAACTGGACCCTTCTGCAAAAGCAGTCGGGTCCTTCTTTAGAACCAGCAGTTGTTCTTAAACAAGAAGGATTTTGTTTAAAGGGTGTTTAATATTTATTGAGTGAAAAAGAAAGAACTAAGAGGGAGAAGCGAATGAAAGCAGACTTAACAGAGTTAGATCAATTGGATATTCCCGGCCTGATAGATTTATCGGAATCAGTTGGATGGGATTATGATGAATTTGAAGTAAGAACACTTTTGGAATCCGGGAGAGTTTTCGGTCATAAGAATTCTGCAGGGAGTATTGTATCCAGTTCAGCCATAATTCCCTATGACACTAAACTGGCGTCGATTGGCATGGTTATTGTCCATGAAGAATTCAGGGGACTAGGGCTCGCAATGGAAGCAATCCGGAAGTGTGCAGAAAGTATTAATGGGGATAGGTCGCTAATGCTCATTGCAACGAAGGAAGGAATGCCCCTTTATGAAAAAATGGGCTTTAAAACTGTGGACTATATAAGTAAATTTCTTTGTGATCAATTCGTCCCGGTAAAAATACAGAAACATGATGGGCTTTTCATTGAAGACTTTAATCAGTCTGATTTTGCTCAACTTGTTGATTTGGACGGAGCTGCCTTTGGAGATAGGCGAAGCGTTTTTCTCCGCAATAGGATCAGCCAGTCCAAACAATGTCTTGTTGTTAAAAATAATAATGGTGAAATCATTGGATATGGATTATCCATCCAGGGGCCAGTCAACTTAATACTGGGACCCATTGCAGCAGCTGATCCAGATACAGCTGCTTTAATCGCAGAAAAATTGGCTTTACATCATAAAGGGAAGCTCAGAATTGATGTTCCAGAAGGAAGAGCGGATTTTATGTCCTATCTGGAGAGAAGCGGTTTTGTTAAAACAAATACTCCTCCAGTCATGATGAAAAATCCAGCAGCTATGCCACAGAGGGACAATTCCTTATATGCAATTGCTTCGCAGGCTTTTGGATAGGGGAATGATGAAATTGGCTATACGCAAATAAAATATTTTATCTGAAAGTAAATTTGGTCTATCCGAGAGTAAATGATACTGACACCTTAATAATTCTTAAATTGTTTCCTGAAAAGCGGCTGCGGGAAGTCCAAATATCAAAAAAACGGCTCAAATTCACAATTTAAGCCGTTTTTCTATGTAATTATCTTTAATTAACGCCTAGATTATCAGCAAAGCCGTCCCGATCGTAATCAAAATGGCGCCTGCAATAGTATTCTTTGTGGGCTTTTCTTTTAAAATAATAAAACTTAAAATCATTGTCAGCACCACACTGAACTTATCAATGGGGTTCACGACACTCACCTTGCCGATGGCGAGAGCGCCGAAATAGCACAGCCAGGATAACCCGGTTGCGGCTCCGGAGAGGAAAAGAAATAAATATGATTTTTTAGAGATCTCTTTAAGCTCCTTAAAGGTCCCCTGGAAAAACACAATTCCCCAGGCGAAAATAATGATCACTACAGTCCGGATAAAAGTAGCGACATTGGAGTCGACATCTTCAATTCCGATTTTCGCTAGAATATTGGTGGCTGCAGCAAATACAGCAGACAGCACGGCCAGAAAAATATATGACTTTGTATTAAATACTTTCTTTTTGCGTGTCTTTTTCCTGTCTCCGCCGATTAGCACAAAGGTTCCGATGGAAATAATGATTCCGCCTGAAACAACCAAAAGGGTAGCGGGTTCCCTGAGAATAATAAATGATAAGAGAATCGTTAAGACGACGCTCGACTTATCGATGGGAACTACTTTCGATACATCTCCGATCTGGATGGCTTTAAAAAAGCAGATCCATGATAAGCCGGTTGTAAGGCCAGAAAGAATAAGAAATATGTACGATTCTACCGAAATAGTAAAGATGCTTTCCGTTTCGCCAGTAATAAGGACCATAAGAAAGGCCATGATGACCACCACAATCGTCCGTACTGCGGTAGCCAGATTGGAATCAACCTTTTCAATGCCAATTTTCGCAAGGATGGCGGTGAAGGATGCAAATAATGCGGCCAGCAGGGCTAAAATTATGCTCATAAATATGATCTCCACTTCTGCAATTGGATAAGTATATATGTATAGAATATTATTTGATTCATTTAGTTAAATAATTCTGTTTTCTAGTTTATAGTTTGGTAAAAAAAGGAGGAAGAAAATGGCTCATATTGAAAAAAGGAATCGCTTGGATGAAGAATCATTTAGTTTTCGGGTAAATAAAAATAGCACAGTGTTTCTTGATTTTAATGGAAAACAAGTGAAGATCCTAAAAGGTAAAGAGGCAGAGAAGTTTCTAAAAAGAATGAATGATGCTGAAGATGCAAAGAGCAGGCAATTAATCATGGCGAAGATAACGGGGAACTTTAAACGGGGAAATGAACGGTGATTGTTTTGAGCTAAAACAGCAGTGCCAATCGGTCCTGCTGTCTGTTTTACTGTGTAATGGCAATAAAAAAAAGCGACTAGCGCCGCTTTTTAATAAAGTCTTTTCCTCCGAAACCGGCTGCAGGTAAAATCGGTTTGAATCTTCATATAAATATAAATGATTGTCGCAATGGTTCCTTCTTCGCCATGCAGGTTTGTTTTTGGCTTCAGGCATCTGAGAAATTCCTGGTCACAGCTGCACTTGGATCTCCCGCTTGCCCAGCATTTATCATGTGCCTTGCAGCAGGCATCCACTCCATTAATAGGCGCGCCTGGTCCGCTGCATCCGGGACCGCACCATTTGTAGCCCGGAAAAAGACAAGGTATTTGTTTTCTTCTCGTCACTAGTATCCCTCTTTTAATATCAATTTTAATTTATAAATATTACAGAATTATAATAGTGGTGTGGTTACTTATCTATTAAATGAAGATTGTTTTCGAATTGAGGGCAGGGGCCCATACCCCATAGGCAACTGACGCATATCCTTTACTGTAGACAAATACAGAGGAGGAGTTCCGATTGAATTATCAATATCAGCACATGCCGGTGACACAGGAGTATGTTCCGCACGATGGCATGTATTTCACTGACCAGCGTATACGGCCCGGCTTTGGATTTGGAAGACCTGGCTTTGGTTTTGGCCGGCCGGGATTCGGGTTTGGAGGACCCGGCTTTGGTCTGGGGCTTGGATTTTTAGGAGGGCTTGCGACAGGAGCATTGCTGGCACCTGGACCCGGCTTTGGATATCCTTACTATCCATACGCGCCTTACCCGTACGCTCCATATCCTTACTATTACTAAGAGGGCAGAGCTTTGTCCCTGGGGCAGGGCTCTTTTTTTATTGATTTAACTTTCAGATTTATTTAATATATTAATAACGAAAGGAGTGTAAGAACATGATTAAACAAGTCGGACAAATTATGCTATACGTTAACAATCAGGATGAAGCAGTGAATTTTTGGACTGAAAAAGCGGGATTTCATGTATTGGCCGAAGAAGATAATGGCCAGGGGATGAGATGGATCGAGGTGTCTCCATCAAAGGAGTCGGAGACGAGTATTATTCTGCACAATAAGGAATGGGTAGCGAAGATGTCGCCGGAATTAAACCTGGGCACCCCTTCGTTGATGTTTTTTACAGAAGATCTTGAAAGGCTGCATAGCGACTTCTCAAATAAGGGCATTACTGTTGGAGAAATTGCAGAAATGCCTTCAGGCCGCGTTTTTAATTTTGCGGACGGAGAAGACAATTACTTTGCTGTAATGGAGAGAGTGTGAAAAGTTTGAGTGAAAGCCGATATTGCGGCAGTTGATCGAGAATTACATAGACTTGACAGCTCACATTTTGATGCTGGGCTTCCATGGAGAGATAAAAGAAGAAGAACTTAAAAATGAGTTATTAGGATAAAAGCTTACGGGAAAAGCGTACAAACAATAGTCAGGACCGCTAATCTAAAAAGTTTCTCAAGCATAACGCCAGCTCCTTTCGATTAGTTGGTATATATTTATTTTAAGCCTGCTTTATTAAAGCAGGATAAAAGGTCTGTAAATTTATTGTAAAATGTTTGTCTGGAGGGGTGCGGGGGCATCCCTTTTTAAATTAAACTAAAGCTCCATTTCCTCTATTTTCATGATTTTGATATTCTTTAAGAAAGGGGGAAGGAAAATGAACAAAGTATATCTAGATTACAACGCAAGCACGCCTTTGGCCCCCGAGGTTGCAGATCACATGTATCCTTTTTTGACTGACTATTACGGAAATCCTTCCGCAGTGCACTGGGCAGGGCAGCCGGTAAAAGAAAAAATGAATAGGGCGAGGAAACAGGTATCTGACTTGCTGTCATGCTCACCTGAAGAGATTGTTTTTACAAGCGGCGGAAGTGAAGCAAATAACCTGGCATTAAAGGGCTATTATTTCAAGCACCTGACAAAAGGCAAGCACATCATTACATCAAAAATAGAGCATCCTGCCATAATCGAGCCCTTAAAATTTCTCGAGCGTTTAGGTGCTGAACTCACGATGCTGGATGTGGATGAATATGGAATGGTTTCGCCAGGTGAGATTGAAAAGGCAATTCGGGAAGACACAATTCTGATCACTGTTATGCATTCAAACAATGAAGTGGGGACTCTTCAGCCAATAGAAGAAATAGGGGAAATTGCAAGAAGGCACAAGATCGCATATCATACCGATGCTTCCCAATCTGTCGGGAAGGTGCCGGTTGATGTTAATAGGCTGAATGTGGATATGCTCACCATTGCCGGCCATAAATTGTACGCGCCTAAAGGGATTGGCGCCTTATATCTAAGAAAAGGCATCGAGCTTGAACCTCTTATTCATGGGGCAGGACATGAGTTTGGAATCCGTGCAGGAACAGAGAACACATTACTTGCTGCCGGGCTCGGCAAAGCCTGTGAGTTAGCCGGGAAACAAGTCACGGACGGCAAGCTTGCTGACTTAACAAATTATTTTTGGGGTAAATTGAAGGAGGCCTTTGGAGCTGAAGTTGTCCTTAATGGACATGAAGAAAAACGGCTGCCGAATACCCTGAATGTCAGTTTTATGAATCGGATTGGCCAGGATATTTTATCAGCCATTCCTCAGCTTGCAGCCTCCACTGGATCTGCCTGCCATGCTGGGAAAGTGGAATTATCTCCTGTATTAAGGGAAATGGGGGTTCCTGAACATATTGGAATGGGTGCAGTCAGATTCAGTCTGGGGGAATATACGACAAAAGAGGAGCTTGATCAGGTGGTTTCCTGGCTTAAAGAAGTGCTTTAGGAGCAAGCTATTCCAATGGAAAGACATCAGCAATCTGTATAATATCACCTGAAAAAATGCAATACATATCTTCAGGACCGGTTTTAATGGTCATCTTCCGAATGATTATACCATCGAAGCCCTGCTTGGTAAGACTTTTGCGGAATTCAGCGTTGGCTTCATCTTTATTCAATAGGATCGCCTTATCTTTCCAGGTAAGGTGTCTTTTTTTTGCGCTCGCGTAGTCGCAAAAGGGGTCCCTTTCATTCATGAAAAGTTCATAGGAATCATATTCCTTTAAGCTTGGCTCATCCATGTACACTTTATAGACAAATCCACGTAGTAACTTATCATATTGAACCACTTTCGGTGTTCCATCTTCCCAGAAGTCAGTATCCGATTTTTCGCAGACCGTTTCAGTCCCAATGGCAAATGACTTAGCAGACTCAAAATCCGATGTACACCAAATCCCAAGTGTGTCGAATTCCTTCATTGTTTTTTGACCTGCCTGCTCTTTTTGAAAGTGATCCAATTTCTTGGTGGAACCGTGATAAACGATCAAAAGAAACACCTCCCATTATTAGGATGTGCAATTTTTTGTCATTTAATAAATCCATTGTTTTTCTTTCAGCTATTGGAAATACTAAAAGAAAAAGGAGGGACGTGTAGTCATGATTGATAGGCAGAACATTCCATTAACTGCAGCTGAAATAGCGCAGATTTGGTCGGCATATTTGAACAGCAGCATGTGTCAGTGTATTTTCTCGTATTTTTCAAATACTGTGGAAGACCAGAAACTACAGTCCATGCTTCAGGAGGGTCTCCAATTAACTGAAACACATTTACAAAAGCTGACGGGTTTTTTTGAAAATGAAGGGTTATCCGTCCCTTATGGATTTAAAGTTAAAGAGGATGTTTACTTGACTGCCCCAAAGCTGTTTTCCGAAAATTTCTCTCTGCACTTCTTATACAACATTGCCATGTTTGCTGTAAATTTTTATGCGCTGTCCAAAACACTGTCTGTCCGTTCGGATATTCTGAACTATTTTAACAATTGCTTTATGGAAGTTAATGAGTTCGAAACGAATTTAAAGAATATGCTTCTGGATAAAGGCTTATATATGAAATCTCCACATGTCATTCCTGTAAAAGAAACCAGCTTTGTTGAAAGCAAGAAATTTATGGGAGGGTTGTTCGGAAATAAGAGGCCCCTGAACGTGATTGAAATTACAAATATATATACAAATTTGAAAAGGAATGCCATGGGAGAAAAGATAATGATTGGGTTTAGCCAGGCTGCCCAATCCAAGGCAGTTGGCCAATTCATGGTAAGGGGCAGGGATATTGCAGCAAAACATACAAAAGTCTTTGCGGAGCTGCTTGAAGAAAGTTATTTGCCTGTCAGCATGTCCTGGGATTTGGAAGTAACAGATTCTACATCTCCACCTTTTTCAGATAAACTAATGATGTTTCTGACAACCTCGCTCATTGCCTTAAGTGCAGGGATTTATGCAACAAGTGCTGCTTCGAGTGCACGAAAAGATATTGCGCTTAATTTTATCCGCTTGTCAGCTGAAATCGCTAATTATGCTGAAGATGGTGCAAACATTATGATAAAAAATGGATGGTTCGAGGAGCCGCCGCATCCAGCGGACCATGATGAACTGGCGAATAGATGAGAGTTAAGCGGGAGAATGTCCAGAATGGCGGCAGCCTGCCGGGAATGGTAATTAATCTCAATCCTAAATCAGCTAAATCTAGTTCTGAGCTTTTTCAGTGAAAAATAAGCCCCCCCCAACTATACTAAAGAAGAAAATAATGTATGGGAGGAATCAGATATGCATATTGAGATGTGGACTGACTTCGCTTGACCGTTTTGCTATATTGGCAAAAGGCATCTGGAGGATGCCATTAAACAGATTAATCATCCAATTGACGTGACTTACAGGTGTTTCGAGCTGGATCCGGCGGCAGAGCGGGATATTCAGGATAACATGTATGAAAAATTGGCGAAGAAATATGGGATGACGATTGAGCAGGCGAAAGCCAACACGCAAAACATGGTGCAGATGGCGAGAAACGCCGGGCTTGAATTCAAGATTGATACCATCGTTCTCACTAATACGTTTGACGCTCACCGTTTGACGATGTTTGCCAAAACAAAAGGATTAATGAAAGAAATGACAGAACGGCTGCTGCGTGCTTATTTTACTGACTCCAAACATATCGGAGATCCTGCGACGTTAGCCCAGTTAGCAGAAGAAGTTGGCCTGAACCGGGAAGAAGCTGAACAAATGCTTGCCGGCAATGCGTTTGCAGATGAAGTACGTGCAGATGAGCAATTGGCACAGCAGTACCGCATTACAGGGGTACCGTTCTTTCTGATAAATAAGAAGTACGCACTGAACGGAGCCCAGCCGACTGAGATGATCGTTCAAGCGCTGCAGAAAATTATTGCAGAGGACGAGATAACTTTTCTAAATGACAGCGACGGTATAGTCTGTGATGACGACGGCTGTGAAATCCCAAAAAAATAATCATTCATAAAAAGAGAACCAGTCTACAAGACAAGACTGGTTTTTTTGCGTACATAAGCCTAACTTAATAAAACAACGTACCTTCTATTTTCATAGGCATATGATGTGATGATAATTCTGTGAAGGGAATGACTAGTATTGTATCATCCTAATGCGTATTCCTATCCTTACTACCCACAGCCTCATTCACCGGTGTATCATACTGACGAAATGTTAAGAAGTAATCAGGATCATTTTCAGCAGCTTTGTGAAACGGTTCTTGAAGGAGTCAAAAGGGAAGCATCTGCACTTGAGTTATACAGTCAGCTGGCAGAGCATGCCCCAAATGAAGAGCACAAGCAGAACATTATTCAAGCAATCGAAGGAAAGAAAATCTATTTAAACCATTTTTGCAACCTTTATTACAATTTAACGGGAAAACAGCCAGAGTATCAGGTCGGCCATGTTGCCATTGATCATTACCGTGATGGATTGCACAGGGCTTATCAGATCGAAATGGAAGGTTTCGAGGAAAACCAAAGAGGTTCCGTGCTTACTCAGCTTCCACAGGTTCAAAATGTGTTCTTATGGGCAATGAGCGGAGAACAGGAAAATGCTGCTCGATTAGTCTCACTGAATAACCGGGTGACTGATTTCGGTCCGCAGCCATTTGTCGTGGATATTGAGGAAGCAACGAAGAAAAATAACAACTTCCGGACAGCCCTATGGACTGGAAAGCATTTGCAGCTGACATTAATGAGCATCAATGTTGGCGAAGATATTGGCCTCGAGGTTCACCCGGAGCTCGATCAATTCCTGAGACTGGAAGATGGTGAAGGAATGGTTTATATGGGGGATAGTCCTGACCGTCTGGATTTTCAGCGGAAAGTAGCGGATGATTTTGCGATTATCATTCCTGCAGGCAAATATCATAATCTGATCAATACAGGCAATAAGCCTCTCAAGCTGTATTCCATTTATGCGCCGCCGCAGCATCCGTTTGGAACGGTGCATAAAACTAAGGCAGATGCAATGGCTGCCGAGGAAGAACATCATCAATAATAACGAAAAAGGAAAAGTCCAGGAGAGGCTTTTCCTTATTTTATATGAAAAATAGAATAAATTGACCATGTTATGGGCACTAATCTAATTATTAAGATTTCTTCAGGATGGTGCTTAAGGTGAGAAAAGAAAATAAGAATCTCTTTATAGCCGGCTTAATACTCGGCTTAGGGCTTGTAGGGGCGATTGATGGCATCGTATTTCATCAGCTGCTTCAATGGCATCATATGATACTGAGTCAAAATATTAAACTCGAAATTTTTACAGATGGTTTATTTACAGCATTATTTTCGGCGAAGCTGCTTTGGGGCGGGATGAAGATTTTTCAGGATGCCCGCAAAAATGAATTGGGTACAAGCTGGAAAGTCTTCACTGGCGGTATATTTATTGGGGGAGGCGCTTTTAATCTTGTCGAAGGAATTGTGGATCATCATATCCTCCAGGTGCACCGTGTCAGGCCATTGGCAGAAGATCCTTTATTCTATGATCTGGCCTTTCTGGCAATAGGATTATTGCTTGTTATAATTGGGTTCATGATTAAGAGGATGGAGAAGGAAGCATGATGAAAAAGATAAGAAGCTTGATCAGTTTTATCATAATTTTTTTAAGCTTTTTTTACTTTTATACCAGTCAGAATCCTCATAATCAGACCGGTGCAGCGGGTCATATGTCATATGGATATGTGGAAATTCCAAAAGAAAATGAGATTCCGGCTGTAAACTTAACCGTAACCCCCGATGGTCCGGATACCTGGCTTTTGAAGCTGGATCTGCATCATTTTACATTTGCGCCTGAGAAGGTGGGCGAGAAGCAGCCAAGCTATAACGAGGGACATGCCCACTTATACATAAATGGTAAAAAAATCAGCCGCTTATACGGAGAATACTATCATTTAGGCAACCTGAAGGAAGGCAGAAATAAAATTACCGTAACCCTTAATTCGAACAATCACGGAGCATTAATGGCCGGCGGAAAACCCGTTCAGGCAACAAAGGCCATTGAAGTGAATCTGCAGGAAATAGCGGAGAACTCAACCTGATATGGGAGAAACCATAGTTTTGTCATCAGTCATGCGACAAAGTTAGGTTTCTCCTTTGTTGAGTCCGGCGGTTATGTAATTTAACATTATTAATAAAGTACTTATTTTGAAAGGATGAGTGTAAATGGCTCAATCTAATCTTAAAGTTGCTGTACAGAAGTTCGGTAACTTCCTGAGCTCCATGGTGATGCCGAATATCTCAGCTTTTATAGCATGGGGTCTTATAACAGCTTTATTTATACCTACTGGTTTCATTCCAAATGAAAGCCTTGCCAAAATGGTAGGGCCAATGGTTACATACTTGCTTCCACTCTTAATCGGATACACCGGTGGTAAGCTTGTTCATGATCAGCGCGGTGCCGTTGTTGGTGCCATCGCGACAATGGGGGTCATTGCCGGCGCAGAAATCCCTATGTTCCTGGGCGCTATGGTGATTGGTCCTCTTGGCGGCTATGTGATTAAGAAATTTGATCAGATGATTGAAGGCCGAGTGCGTGCAGGCTTTGAAATGCTCGTGAACAACTTCTCAGCAGGAATTCTGGGTGCCATTCTTGCCATCCTTGCGTTCCTCGGAATAGGGCCTGCAGTTGATGAATTTACAGGCTGGCTTGTAGCCGGTGTGGACTGGCTGATTGGCACAGGGCTGCTTCCGCTGACAAGCATCCTGATTGAACCGGCAAAAGTATTATTCCTGAACAATGCCATCAACCATGGTGTTCTGTCGCCAATCGGAGTTGAGCAGGTAAAAGAAACAGGACAATCCATCCTGTTCCTGCTTGAAGCGAACCCTGGACCTGGTCTTGGTGTTTTGCTTGCTTATATGTTCTTTGGAAAAGGCAATGCAAAGAAATCTGCTCCAGGTGCCGGAATCATTCACTTCTTCGGCGGGATTCATGAAATTTACTTCCCGTACATTTTAATGCGCCCTATGCTCATTATTGCGGTTATCCTTGGCGGAATGAGCGGTGTGTTCACACTGGTTCTTTTAGGCGGCGGATTGTTCGCTCCTTCATCACCGGGAAGCATCATCGCCATCACAGCTGTAACACCACATCATGCAAGTGCGTATATTGCAAACTTTGCAGGTGTGATTGTGGCTGCTGCCGTTTCATTCATTGTCTCTGCATTCATTATGAAAACAGGTAAGCAGGGTGAAGAAGATATTGAAGAAGCTGCGAAAAAGATGCAGGAAATGAAAGGCAAGAAAAGCTCTGTTTCAAACGTATTAGAAGGCGGAAAGGCTGTCATGCCTGATAACGTATCTAAAATTTATTTTGCCTGTGATGCGGGTATGGGCTCAAGTGCCATGGGTGCATCACTGCTGCGCAAAAAGGTGAAGGAAGCAGGTATGGACATTGCAGTGACGAATACAGCAATCTCCAATCTTCCTGCAGATGCCCAAATTGTCATTACACAGGAAGAACTGACACCGAGGGCACGCCAGAAGGTGCCAAATGCATTCCATGTGTCGGTGGATAATTTCCTATCAAGTCCGGAGTATGACAAGCTGATTGACGCATTGCAGTTCCCGGCTAACTCGGAGCTGCACGAAATCGTTGAAGAAGCGGAAGAGAATATTCCAGATGCGACGGATGAGGAAATGGCACATGAAGACGATTTATTGCGTCCGGAAAATATTTTCCTGAACAAAGAGTTTGCTGATAAGGATGAAGCAATCCGCTTTGCCGGAAGAGTGCTTGTGGATGCAGGCTATGTGGAAGAGAGCTATATTGAAGCGATGATTGAACGTGATAACATCACTTCCACTTATATGGGGAATGATGTAGCAATTCCTCATGGAACGGAAGAGGCCAAAAAGGCTGTCATCAAATCCGGCTTTACTGTTATCCAGGTGCCAAATGGCGTAGATTTTGATGGCCAAAAGGTCCGTCTGATCTTCGGAATTGCTGGAAAAGACGGCACACATCTTGAAATCCTATCAGGCATCGCGGTAACATGTTCTGAAATGGATAATATCGAGAAACTGGCTTCTGCTGAATCAGTACAGACCATAATGGATATTATCGGCAAGAAATAAAGTGAAACTTCAGTCAGTGGGGGGCCTTATCCCCACTGATTGTTAGTCGCGTTCTAGTGTCGCTAAGATCTCCGCTAACGCTTCGATCAATCGACACTATGAACCCGATTGGTTCAACTAAGCCTCTGCCGGCGCATCTGCAAGTTTCACTGTATCTCATCAATCGGGCATTTACGGGCAGTTTGACCCTCACTTACCCTCCTTTGATTCTTCTGAGTCTTGAAGTGGGGGTCTTACTGCCCGTTAGACTGCGATAAACCTTACGAGTAGAAAAGCGTCCTTATGCGCTTTTCTATTCAGTGTTTATGTCACTATTTAGGCCACAAATCTTAGAAATGAGCTGATCTCATGTATATTACATCGAGGGAAAAAGCCATTATTGAATTGATTATTAAAACATCGGGCAAACATACGGCATTGTCGATTGCGTCTTCATTAAATGTCAGTGCAAGAACGATTCAGAGGGACTTAAAGGCAGTTGAGAAAATTGTCAGTGAGTTCGGACTGACCTTAACCCGAAATGTAAATCAGGGACTTGTCATTGAAGGCAAAAATGAGCAGATTTTCAGGCTGATCCAGCATTTGACCAGCAGTGAACCGATCGATGAGCTCCCTCAGGAAAAGAAGCTGCGCCTTCTATTGGCTATTCTTGAAGAAGACGTATATAAGACCCAGGTGCTTGCCGGCTATCTCGGCATCAGCACGGCAACGCTGACAGCACATCTGGACGAGCTTGCTGAATGGCTATCCCGTTTCAAGGTTGGCTTGACGAGAAAGCGGGGAGTCGGCGTAGAACTTCACGGAACGGAAGCAAATAAACGAAGGGCGCTTGCCCAATTTCTCCTGCAATACTTTCATGAAGAATTAATTGAGAAATTATTTTTGCTGGAAAAAGGGAAGCTCGGAGAAGACAGGATTCTGCACTACTTAGAAGCGGCTGGCCTCCGCCATGTGAACAGCATCGTTCAGACTGTGTTTAAGGGCGCACCCGCCCGGTTTGCGGATAACAGTTACCTGGAGATTGTGCTGCATACCTGCATAACCTTGAAAAGGGCACTCAGCGGGTTTCCTGTGGAACGGATGGATCTTACGGAGACAGAGGTTACCGTTGAATACGGATTGATCCAGGAGGTCACAAGCAGGCTCGGACAGACATTTGACTGTGATTTTTCAGAGGGGGATATCCTTTACCTGGCTCGTATACTTAAAGGCACCAAATGGAGCGGGACGGAGGCTTTTCCGTACGACAGCATTGTACTCGCCCAAATGATCAGGAAAGTGATTAAATCAGTTTCGGAACAGCTGCATGTGGATTTGAACAAGGATTTTTCTTTATTCCAGGGACTGCTCGCCCATATGGAGCCATCTCTATACCGGATCAAGCAGAATATGGAGTCCTATAACCCGCTTCGAGAGGAAATCAAGCGTAAATATCCGGTTCTGTTCATGGCTGTGAAAAATAGTCTTGAATATGAGTTTACGGATATTGATCAATTTTCCGATGACGAGATTGCGTTTATCGTTCTTCATTTCGGTTCGGCCCTTGTGATGCAGGAAGAGCATCTTTCCATAAAGGCGCTTCTCATTTGTCCGACAGGCATCGGCACCTCCAAAATGCTGAGAAGCAGGCTGAAAAAAGAGGTGGCTGAAATTGATGTCATCGAAATCAAATCGATTAAGGAAATGTCAGAGGGTGCCGATCTGAAGGAATATGATTTAATTCTTTCTACTGTCAGACTGCCTTTTATCCATGCAGAGTATATATTGGTGAACCCGCTCTTAAGTGAAGAAAATATTCTCACGATAAAAAACCACCTGAAGAACAACATTGAAAGCCTCACAAAAGGGAAACAGTATCAGGAACTGGCGGAGGGTGGTCACCAGCAGCCAGTCTCTTTAGGCTCCATGCTCGAGGAGATAAGAGATATACAGGAGAGCATCCAGTCTCTTATTCATAATTTCCGGTTTTACCGGATGAGTGGGGAAACAAGCCAGGAGCAGATTCTCGCAAAAATGCTGGCTAATGCAGAAGAAGATCATTTTCTGACGAATCCAGAAGATGTCCTCCAATCATTAAGGGAGCGGGAACAAAAAGGCGGTCTTGGCATCCCTGAAACGAATATGGCTCTCTTTCACGCGCGCAGTAAAAACGTCCGTAAGCTTATTTTTCAAATCGCCCATCTGCCAAAGCCTTGCCTGGTAAAGGGAATGGACGGAAAAGAAGTGGCAATGAAAAACCTCCTGCTCATGCTGGCGCCAGACGAGCTAAGCAGAAGAGAGCAGGAAATATTAAGCTTAATCAGCACGAATATCATTGAGACAGAGGAAGCGATATTACTATTTTCTTCCGCAAACGAAGAGATGATCTTCAAGAAGCTGGAATTGATTTTTACAGAATACCTCCAGTCTCATTTTAAAATAAACCGGTAAAGGAATGATTCGATGAAACAGGCAGTGCATTTTGGAGCAGGGAACATAGGAAGAGGATTTATCGGAGCACTATTTTCACAGTCAGGCTACCATGTGACGTTTGTTGATATTGCTGAAGGGATTATCAAACAATTAAACGAAGAAAAACAATATAAAGTGATACTGGCTGCAGATAAACAGGAAAGCTTGACCATTGAAAATGTGTCAGGATTGAATAATCTGAAGCAGGAGGCTGAAGTTATTGAGGCCATTAAACAGGCTGATTTCTTAACAACAGCCATTGGGCCAAACATCCTTCCGCGGATTGCGCCGTTAATGGCCAAAGGCTTGGCGGCCAGAGCAGAAGCAGGGATCACGGAAAAGCTTTATGTCATCGCATGTGAAAATCAGATCTCGGCAACTGACTTATTAAAAGGGTATATTTTGAAGAATCTGGAGAGCGGAATTAATCTCGAGAATGTATCTTTCTTAAACTCCGCTGTTGACCGGATTGTCCCTATTCAAAACAATCAGGGATCACTCGATGTTCTGGTTGAACCGTACCATGAATGGGTTGTCGAAACAACTGAACACATTCCGCATATCGAAGGAATGAAAATTGTTGCGGAGCTTGCGCCATTTATCGAAAGAAAGCTGTTCACGGTAAACACAGGACATGCGGTTATTGCATACTTCGGTTACCTGGCAGGAAAAGAAACCATCGATGAGACACTTGCTGACGGAGACATTTACAAGCAGGTGCAGGCAACACTTGGCGAAACTGGTGCATATTTAATAGATCGCTATGATCTGAATCCGGACGAACATCAGAAATATATCGATAAAATTATCGGCCGTTTTGAGAATGCCCGCTTGAATGACGGTGTCACACGAGTCGGCCGTTCACCAATAAGGAAGCTCGGTCCTGAAGACAGACTGGTCCGCCCGGCACTGCAGGCTCAGAAAGCAGGCTTATCCTGCACAAACCTGGCAAAAGCTATTGCTGCAGCCCTATTGTTTGATAACAGGGAAGATGAAGAAGCGGTTAAGCTGCAGGACATGATTCAGGAAAACGGAGTGGCTTATGTACTGAAAGAAGTATGCGGACTTGAAGAATCAAGCGAGCTCGCAGGAGAAATACTGAAGCAATATGAAGCTTTGAAAAAATAAATGGAATGAAGACTGCTGAGAATGATCAGCAGTCTTATTTTTTTTGGAGTTTTTTTCGGTGGACCGCTGTAAAATAATTTACAAGTGGGGGACAGATATGAAGTTTACTGGAGTGTTTGATGAAGAGGATATGAAGTTTTGTTTTTGACCGCATTATTGGAACAATCAGAATGAGGTGGCAGAAATGCTTGAAGTGTTAACGGTATCCATTTTCAATCAGGAAAGAAAAGTCCGGATTTACCTGCCGGAGGATTATTACAGCAGCCATAAACGCTATCCGGTACTGTACATGCACGACGGGCAAAATGTTTTTGGTGCTGAAGAAGCAATTGGCGGAGTGTCACTGGATCTGCATAAACACCTGGATCAATCCAAATCAGATTTAATCGTGGCAGCGATTGACCAGAATACAGAAGGCGAAGAACGGATTAATGAATATTGTCCATGGAAACAGGGAGACTTCAGCGAGCTGCTGTTAGGGTACAAAAGCGGCTCAGGCGGTAAGGGGAGTGAATATGCTGACTTTATCGTGTATGAGCTGAAGCCATTAATAGATGGAAAATATAGAACCATGACTGATGAAAACTATATGGCTGGCATCTCTTTGGGCGGACTCCTGTCTGTTTATGCCGGCTGCAAATATCCGGATGTTTTTAAGAAAATCGCAGGGATGTCATCTGCTTTTTACCGGAATCAGGAGGAAATAGAAAAACTGGCAGGCAGCACGCCTTCAGTTGGGGAAATATATCTCGATTGCGGTACAGCAGAAGCGGTGGAAAATAACAAGATAAGTGAATTATTTTTGGAGTCAAACAAAGCTGTTTATGAAAGGTTAAAAGGCAGCGGATGTGAGGTTGAGCTTCGGATCATTGAGGGGGCGGGGCATAATTATATGGTGTTTAAGGAGAGGATTCCTGGTGTGTTGGAGTTTTTCTTGGATTAGAAATGTGGGGAAAGGATTAGGGAAGAAAAATACGGAGAGTAAGGGAAATGGTCGTTAATCCAGGGGAATAACGACCAAGAAAGCAGAGTCTTAACTTAATATTAATTTAATTTTCAAAAAATATTGACAACTAATCCGAAAACAGATAAATTATTAAATAATATAAAGTTATAACATTATATTCTTTCAAGGGAGATACATAAATGCAGATAGACAAAAGTTTACATATACCCCTATATAGACAAGTAGAGCAGATTCTGGAAGAAAAAATCATTTCAGGCCAGTGGGAGGTAGGGAGCCAGCTGCCGACTGAGCAGGAACTATCCGACCGATTCGATGTCAGCACCATTACGGTTAAAAGAGCTGTGATTGAGCTTGTGAATAAAGGATATCTCTTCAGGCAGCGAGGCAAGGGAACCTTTGTATCCGGAGCTGCAAAAGAGCAGGACCTTAATTCCATCATTTCGCTTTCCACCGGTTCGGAACAGGAACATCCGCATGAAATGATCAGCTTTAAATATGAAGCAGCAGGTTCTGAAATTGCCCAGAAGTTAAGGATAGACCCTGAGGATGAGGTGATCAGAATTGAGAGATTAAAAGTGGAAAACAATGATCCTCTCGCACTGGAATATACCTTTCTTCCAGCGGATAAATGTCAGGGGCTTACACCTGAAATGATTAATAACGACTTAATTTTTAACATCTTAAAAAACAGATTTCATATAGCGCTGAACCGGGCTAAGGTATTTATCCGGCCTTATATTCTTCCTGATCACCAGGCTAAGCTGCTTCATGTGGAACCAGGAACTCCAGTGTTTGAGTGGGAGCGCACTACATACACAAAGCAGGAAGACATTATTGAGTTCTCAAAATTCTATATCCGCAGTGATAAAGAGGTTTATTATACAGAGGTACAATTGTAAAAAATTGCTGAGATCCCATAGGACAATTTATAAATATAAAAGATATAAAGTTATAATATTATATCTTTATATTTTATATAGAAATCAATCTCTTTAAATAGATTGATCTAATTTAAAAAGGGGGTATCGCTTTTATCAAGTCCTCATCTTAGAACAGCTCCTTAAGTTCACGAAAGCAAAAATAAACGAGGGGGAAATGAGTTGAAAAAGAAAGCTTATTTAATTGTATTGCTTTGTTTATTGCTTGTCTCGGCTGCAGGATGCAGCGGCCAAACAGGAAGTTCTGCAGATGAAGGATCAGGAAAAAGTGATGGAAAGACACTTGTGTTAGCGGCATACGGTGGAAGCTATGAGCAAAAGATGAAGGAAGTTCTGATTCCAAAGTTTGAGAAAGAACATGGTGTTAAGGTGAAATATATTACTGGAAGCTCTGTTGATACCTTATCAAAGCTTCAGGCTCAAAAGGATAATCCACAAATTGATGTAGCTTTCCTCGATGACGGTCCTCAGGCTCAGGCTAAGGCATTTGGATTGCTGGCTCCATTGGATGAGAGTGTTGTGACGAATCTGGCAAATGTCTATGATATTGCAAAAGACAAGGATAATGTCGGTGTTGGATTCGGGATTATTTCAACCGGCTTGGCTTATAACAAGGATGTCTTCGAACAGAATGGCTGGGAACCTCCTACATCATGGAATGATTTGGCCGATCCGAAGTTTAAAGGAAAACTAGTATTGCCATCCATTGCCAATACGTATGGAGTTCATTTTCTTCTTATGACAGCAATTGCAAATGGAGGAAGTGAAGAGAATATTGAACCTGGTTTTGAAAAGATGAAGGAAATCGCCAAAAATGCCATTACTTTTGATAAAACAGCTGATGTTTCCAACTACTTCCTCCAGGGGCAGACAGTTGCAAGTGCATGGGGAAGCAGCCGGGTGTTTACCCTTCAGGACAGCGGATTCCCGATTGAGTATGTGATTCCGGAAGAAGGGGTTCCTGCTTTAATGCCAACCGTCAGTGTGATAAAAGATGCTCCAAATGGGGATCTTGCACAGGAATTTGTGAATTTTGTTTTGGATGAAGAAGCTCAGCTTCTATTCGCCAACTCTTTGTTTGACGGTCCGGTTAATAAGAATGTGAAGCTTGAAGGAGATATCGTCGATAAGGTGGCTTATGGGGAAGAGGAGATTGCCAAATTGATCAAAGTCGACTGGGAAACTGTCAATGCAAAACGGGCTGAATGGACAGAACGGGCCAATAAAGAAATTGAAGTAGCCCATTAAAAGAGAGGGGAAACGAATGAGTTACTTAAGCATGGAAAATGTGGTCAAGACCTTTAATAAAACGGAAGTGGTTAAAAAGCTCAGCCTTGACATCCAAAAAGGGGAACTGGTCTCCTTTTTGGGGCCTTCGGGCTGCGGAAAAACGACAACGCTGAATATGATCGCAGGATTTTTGGAAGTGGACGGCGGGAAGATTGAGGTCGATGGGAAACCCGTTCACCTGCTTCCCCCCAATAAAAGAGAAATGGGCATGGTGTTCCAAAATTATGCTTTATTTCCGCACATGACGGTTTTTGATAATGTCGCCTATGGGCTTAAGCTTCGTAAAGTGCCAAAACATGAGATCAGCAAAAGGGTACTTGAAGCATTGGAGATGGTTCGTCTGGCTGGCTATGAAAAACGCTATCCAAAAGAACTTTCCGGAGGGCAGCAGCAGCGGGTTTCATTAGCGAGGGCCCTTGTCATTAAGCCGAAGGTGCTTCTCCTGGATGAGCCATTGAGCAATCTTGATGCCAAGCTGCGCCAGGAAATGCGTGAAGAAATTGTTGATATCCAAAAGCAGGTAGGGATCACAACAATTTTTGTCACACATGACCAAGAGGAAGCATTGGCCATATCGGACCGTATTGCGGTCATGTATGAGGGGCGGATTGAGCAGGTAGATGATCCGGCGTCCATATATAACCATCCAAAGACTGACTTCGTGTCTCAATTTATAGGGGAAGTTAATCACATTCAAGGGAAGGTTTTGGAAACCTATGAAAATAAGAAATGCAAAATGCACTTCTTTGGAAATGAACAGATTGTTTCAGTTCCATCTGTAAAGAATTCTGAAGTTCACTTTTTCATCCGGCCGGAAAAAATACAAATTGCATTAGCCGAATCAGATGAGTCTTTTCAAACCAAGGTGGAAAGGAAAATGTTTCTTGGAGCCAAGACCAGATATATCCTGAGGGTACAAGATCGTCATCTTATTGCGGATATTTCCAATACCGTTATAAATCCCACCCAAATAAAAGAAGGAAACAGTGTTTACACTTATTGGAACCCGGAAGACCTGCTGCCTTCGAGAATGGCGAGGTGACTCACATGCAAGCCGGAATCGGAACGGAACATGACTTATTGCTTCAGCAAAAGAAAAAGAATGTGAATAAAAAACGGCTTGATACGTGGCTGCTTTTACTTCCGACGCTGGGAATCTTCATTTTCTTCTTTTTGCTGCCATTGTTTTTCTTATTTATTACAAGCTTTAAAAATTTTGATGCCAGCACGGGAGTGGGAAATGAATGGACGCTCCAAAACTACATCAAGTTCATGTCAGATCCCTTTTACCTTGGAGTGGTCTGGCGCACGGTAAAAATCGCTCTTTTAACAACATTGATAACTATCATTATCTCTTACCCGGTAGCTTTTCAGATTGCAAGATCAAAAGGAAGAGCCAGAAATTATTTAACCCTTCTGGTGCTTTCACCGCTTCTGATCAGCATGGTTATACGATGCTACGGCTGGGTGATCCTTTTATCCAGCAATGGTGTAGTCAATAATACACTATTAAAGCTGGGCTGGATTGATCAGCCTTTAACCCTCTTATACACCGAATTGAGTGTGGTCATCGGGATGGTGCATGTTCTTTTCCCATACATGGTGCTGAGCATCATGGGTTCGCTTGAAAAAATAGACCCTTCTGTCATCAGAGCCTCGCAGAATCTAGGGGCCAGCTCCTTCAGAACTTTCTTTTCCATTTTGCTTCCGTTAACCTTGCCAGGTGTTTTTGCAGGTTCCGTTATGGTGTTCAGCTTAAGCGTCAGCTCATTTGTTACACCGGCCATTCTTGGCGGTCCGCAAGTGAAGGTGATGTCTTATTTAACGTATGAACAGGTAGCTGTCATGCTGAACTGGCCGTATGGGGGAGCAATCGGCTTCCTGCTGATCCTGATAGCCACCATTACTATCATTGCTTACAGCAAAATCCTTGCCAGGTCTGAGAAAGGGGTGGCCATACAATGAGCAGGAAGCTGCCCAAGTTTTTCTTTAACTTTGTTTGTTTACTTGTTTATATTTTCCTGCTGGCGCCTATCGTAGTGGTATTGCTTTCTTCCTTAACAACAACCGAATACATTGTATTCCCGCCAGAAGGTGTGACCCTCAGATGGTACACAGAATTAATTGAACATCCGGAATTTATGCAGTCCTTTACACTGAGCATTATGGTGGCTTTCGGAACTGCTATTATTGCGACTGCCATTGGCACGCTTGCATCGCTTGCGGTCGTCAGGCGCCAATTTAAAGGGAAGACAGCGATTGTCCAATTAGTGGGATCGCCTCTTTTAATACCATCGGTCGTGTTTGGTGTGGCTCTCCTGCAGTTTTACTCATGGATAGGTTTAGCTGCCAGTCCGATTGCTTTAATTTTAGGACATATCATTTTAACTGTTCCATTTGTGATGCGTCTGGTTGTTGCAAGCTTAGTAGGTTTCGACCGTTCTATCGAACAGGCGGCCTTGAACCTTGGTGCAGGACCGATGAAAGTTTTCTTTCAAATCACCTTGCCGATCATTAAATCAGGCGTGATAGCAGGCGCCATTTTTGCCTTTATTACTTCATTTGATGATTTAACAGTTGCCTTATTCATTGTCAGCACCGACGTTGTGACGCTGCCAGTGCGGATCTACACATACATGCAATATCAATATGATCCGATTATTACATCCGTATCAAGCATCATGATTCTTTTCACTGTTGTATTAATGCTCGTAATTGAAAGAGTGCTTGGTGTAGGGAAAGTGTTTTCCTCGAAAAATTAGATAGGAGAGGTCTTAATGCACATTGAGAAACATCCCGTTCTGGGCAGGCAGCTTCACAAGCCTGTAACCATTTATTTCAATGACCAGCCATATCAGGCCTATACGCAGCAATCAGTCGCTGCCGCCTTAATGGCAAATGGAATTAAGAAATTGGGTGTCAGCCGGAAGCTGGTCCAATCCAGAGGATTATTCTGCTCCCGCGGAAGATGCTGCAGCTGCTATATGACCATTGACGGTGAGGACCATGTACGGAGCTGCATGACAGAAGTTGAAGATGGCATGCGAATATACCCGAATATGGATGACCCCGAGGTAAGGAGGGACATTGATGAAGACTGATGTACTGATTATTGGAGGCGGTCCTGCAGGTCTTTCGGCAGCAATTGAGACGGCATCAAGGGGACTGGATGTAATAATTATTGATGAAACTTCCAGGCTTGGCGGGCAGCTAAACCAGCAGACTCAAGTGCTGCGTCCGCTGCCTCCTATATATGAATCCATGCGTGGCTTTGAATTGGCATATAAACTAACAGGGCAGATTAAGGATTCTAATGTGAGGCCGCTCCTAAATCACCGTCTTGTCGGATTTTACGCTGATGGAAGTGCCGGAATTACAGATGAAGAAAATGTATTTCCTGTAAATGCAAAAAAGATTATAGTGGCTTCCGGAGCAGCTGAAAAGGCTGTCGCTTTTCCAAAATGGACATTGCCGGGGATTATGACAATCGGTGCTGCACAGACATTGATTAATCGCGATTTTGTGCTGCCCGGGAGAGAAGCTGTTATTGTGGGCTCAAGTGATTTTGCCATCGAAACAGCTTTACAGCTGATGGGTGTAGGAATCCAGGTGAAAGCAATTGTAGAACAACAAAGTGGTGCTTCGGCAAAAGAGCAGGAAAAAGTGAGTGAGTTGACACGTAAACGAATTCCTGTTTATTTTAATAGTTTTATAAAAGAAGCAAGAGGAAATGGGCAGGTGGAACAGATTGATGTTGCGCTGCCGGATGAAGTCATTACCCTGAATGTGGACCTCGTTTGCATGGATGGAGGCAGGGCACCCATACTGGATGTTTTTTATCAGCTGGGCTGTTCCTTTGGATATCAAGAAGAGCTGGGCGGCTGGGTTCCGCAATATAATAATAGATTACAAACCGGCAGAGAAGATGTATTCCTAGCCGGGAATGCAGCAGGCATAAGCACTCATGGTCCTTTGCTTCTAACAGGAATGATTGCCGGCATCAGTGTAAGTGAGGAATTGCAGGCAATCAGAACGGAAGAGGCAAATGAGATAAGAGAGGCACTTTGGAAAGAACTTCAATTATTGGAGTACAGCGAAGTTTACAGCGGAAGAGTCAAGCATCTCGAGAACTTTACAAGCCCAGTGCTGAAAGATCAATTTATCTCCTAGATAGGAAAAGAGAGAAGAAGGTGAATAAGTTGGATAAATCGACGATCATCTGCAGATGTGAAGAAATCAGCTGTGAAGAAGTGGAAGAGGTAATCAGCAATGGAGGAAGGACTTTTGATGATGTGAAGAGGATTACCCGCTGCGGAATGGGTCCCTGCCAGGCTAAAATCTGCACCAGCATGGTGGCAGAAATTATTCACCAGCAGACTGGGCTGTCGCCTTCAGAGATTCCGCTGCCGAGAATGAGGATGCCGTTATCCCCCATTAAGCTTGAAACACTGGCAACGAACAGTACATCCTTTAGTGCCGTCAAGTCTGTTCTTGATGAGGTGGAATTGGAAGAAGGGAAGGTGAGGTAATTGGAAACCAATTATGAAACAATTGTTATCGGAGGGGGTGTAGTGGGCAGCGGAATTGCTTACCACCTGTCTGAGCAATACAAAGAAGGCGTGCTTGTGCTTGATAAAAAATACCCCATGTCAGGCACCTCAGGATCCACCCAGGCCTGGGTATGGGTACATAATAAAACACCTTCCTGGTATGCGGAATTTAATATGTACAGCGCGGAACTCTATCCTTATCTGTCTAAAAAAATCGGGGACGTTGAATACAAAAGGACAGGTGGCCTATCGCCTTTTTTCAATGAAAGTGATCGTGAAAAGGCACAGAAGCTCGCGGAATCTTATCGAAAAATCGGCATCAAAATCAAAGTCTTATCCAGGGAAGAAGTTCTCGAAAAAGAGCCCTATATGAATCCGGAAGTTGCAGGGGCTACCTACAGCTCCATTGATGGCAATGTAAATCCATTCCGCCTTATTGATATGTATATGAGAGCAGCTAAAAGAAATGGCGTCCGCTATTCTGCTTATAATAAGGTAACTGAGATTAAAAAGCAGGATGGAAAATACTTAGTTTTTTCAGACAAGGGTGCGTTTGAATGCAAAAATCTGATTCTTGCTGGCGGAACCTGGTCGAGAGAAATAGGTGACATGCTTGGAGTTAAGATTCCTGTTAATCAATTAAGAGGGCAGATCCTGGTATCTGAACCATTAAAGCCTTTCTTAAATTTTACAATCAGCGGATTAAGGCAGGCAAACAATGGTGAAGTACTGATGGGCTATTCAATGGAGGAAGCCGGATTTAACCGGGCTACAACACTTGATGTGATTCAGGAAACAGCCAATATGGCGGTCCGTTATGTTCCTGGATTAAGAAAAGCAAAAATTGTCCGCGCCTTTTCCGGAATCAGGGCCATGCCTGAGGATGGTTTTCCGATTCTTGGTGAGGTACCGGGCTTTGAGAACTTATATGTAGCTGCCACCCATAGCGGAGTTACACTTTCTCCTTTAATAGGCACCCTTATAACAGAGTTAATCATAGATGGGGAAACTTCGATTCCGATTGACAGGTATTCTTTAAGCAGGTTTGGTTAGAGTGCACCTTATTAAGTTATAATATTATAACTTTTTTAAATAAGTTGTCTGGAAAAATATTATGTAAATTAGCTTGGAGGAAACAGGATGCCGCATTTGTTTATAAGAGGAATTTCAGTCGATCAGACGAAGGAAATCAGCACGCAGCTGGTGAAAGACCTGGCTCGGCTTTGTGACTGCGGAGAAGATAACTTTACATTAGAAGTTTTGAATTCAACTTTTGTGTTTGATACTAAAGAAGTTCCAGCATATCCATTTATAGAAGTAAAGTGGTTTGACAGGGGCAAAGAGGCTCAAAACGAATTTGCCGGGATTGTTACGAATCATGTTCAGTCGCTGGGATTGCCGGAGGTTGAGGTGGCATTTACTGCATTTTTAGAGGCTGATTATTATTTTAATGGGAAGAGTTTTGCGGATTAGGCTTTCCTAAAGGTATAAGGATAGCTAAGTGCAAAATCAAGTAAAAAAAGGAGCTTCCTAATAAGGGAGCTCCTTTGGGTTCACTATTCTTTAAGCCGATCTGGCAATCCCTGAATGGACGATACAACAACATCAAGTTTGGCTTCAATCCGGTTCAGCAGAAAAAGGGTGACGACGATTGGGAAGCCGAGCTCGCTGATTAATGTGACCATCTGTTCCATGGCAGCTGCTCCTTTCTGGCGAGTATTCTAAAAATGGCCGGGTTCCAAGGAATCCGGCCACTGATGATTATACTAATTCATATTCAATTACATTCTGTTCAACCAATCTGGCACTTTCCGCTAAAACCAAATCCCCGCCATTGCCATCAAATGCATTGGCAGCAATGATTTGCTCCATGGCAGCTTTTACAGCAGCAGGATCAATTGGTTCAATCGGATTATCAACGGATAGTTTCGTTGGCTTGCCCAGTTCAGAGATGAAAGTCATTTCTAATGATTTAGCCATTTAGTATGCCCTCCTTATGATTTTGGTATTTTAATAGATTGTGTTTAGCCTAAAATATCGAAGCTGTCATTTCTATTAATCTCTGTCAATGGGTAGCTGCTTAGACCGGAGATCGCTTGTCCAACTGTGAAAAGCTGGTCTGCTGTGGCCGATTGCTTTACGCCGCTATAAGTTTTCGATTTGTGAACCGGCTTGCCCTGCCCATTAAGGCCTGTTTCAAATACCAGGCGAAGTTTGGAATCAGTGATAATTGCTTGTGCCATCTTGGGTCACCTCCTTTCACCTTTTATATACAGTTTGGAGGGCGAAAAGGACAGGGTGAATTTTAATTAAGCTGCAAAATTTTCTTCAGCTTCTCACGAGCACCGTGCCGCCAGTTTTTGACTGCAGACAGTGAGACCTGCTCTTTTTCAGCAATTTCCCTGACTGATAGCCCATCACATAAAGTATATTGGAGCCATTTCATTTGGTTTTCAGATAACATTCCGCATTTTCCAAAAAGATCTTGTGTGAGCTCTGAGCTGGGGGCTGGTGAGGTATCTTCGATGAATTCCCAGAAGTCTGCCTCTGGATAGATATACCGGTCAATTTGGCTTGTTTGCCTCGTTAATTCGTTCATCATTTTTCCTTTTACCATTCCGTAAGCATAGGAAAAGAAGTTTCCTTTTTCATCGTCATGATTTTTCCACGCCTGCCAAAGTGTGATTAAACCCAGCTGCTGGAATTCCTCAGTGTTTTTATAGACGTTCAATCTATGCATGATGTCATGGATCATAGGCTCATATTGTGATGCTATCTGTTCAAAACTCTCCACAAAAATGTCCCTTAAAGAAAAGCGCGCTCTCTGTGTATTCCCGGGTAGCTCAAACATAGCCTGACAGCCAATAATTTACGAATTGGGAAAATGTCGTATATCGGCCTTTTACTCCCCCTGAATCCGAAGTTAAGGGGTCTTAGTCTGAAGGTAGGGAGTCTAACTCACGACAAAGGGGCAGTTAGCTACTTTTTGTAAAAGAAATTTAGCGAAAAGGCATGGTCTTCAGCCGGAAACCCCATTTCATGCAATTCTTCAAAGTATTTTTCTGCAAATTTCTTATTTATGATTCCGTAGAAATAAGCAACGGGCTTAGCAATGGTGCTGGTTTTCATTTTCCTGATCAGCTGCTTAAAGGAATGGATGGCTGTTTCTGAGTTCAACTCACAATTATTTTTATAGGCTGCAAGTGAAGCCATTCTCCAAAATTCTTCTATCTGCCTGGCTTCCGAAAAAAAGTACTTTACGGTGCTTATAAATGATTGTGGTACACGGTCACACGTAAAAGAGTGATCAAGGACGGTTTCGTTACGTTTATTAATCTTTTGATTTTTATTAGTTTTAGAAAGATTGATAGTTTTATTAAGGCGGTCCAATTTATCTTTCTTAGGTGGTTCATTCTTGGGAAAACGATTAAAAACATATAAGTTACTGGACTGTGAGCCGTTTTTTCTCTCCGTTTCATGAACAGTAAAAATACCGATCTCTGCTGCCTTGGCAATCATTCTTTTAAAAGTAGAGCGGGAAATGCCATTGCCGTTATATTCTTCGTGAATCGCTTTTAAAACAGTGCCAATCTTAGCATTAGATACCCCCGGAATTTTCGCAGCAAAACGAACCAGCCTCTTTAAACCAGCCAGCTCACCCTTGGAAAACTTGTCCTTATGCACCGATAGCCACATTTCCAAATGGGCATTAAACTCCTGAAGATCTTTAAACTGAGAAAACTGTTCAAACTGGTCCACACTGCCTGATTTCAAAATCATAAAATTGCACCACCCTTTCACCTTCTATATACAAATCAAGGGGGAATTTGGACAGGGTGGTTTTGGGATGGGTGTGCCAGATTTGTGAAAGGGTTCCTGTAAGCGAATAAATTAGATCATTAAGGGATATTCTTCCAATTCTTTTTTATTTGATTGATTTATTTGAATTATCACTAAAAAATTTTGAATATTAAAAAAATGTGTTAATATTAATGTAATTATAACCCCTATGGGGGGTAAGGGGTGGATATGTGGATAATCATCATAAACACAGAAAAAGTATTGTTAATCGTTTAGCTAAAATTGAAGGGCATGTTCGGGCAGTAAAGAAAATGACCGAAGAGGGGAGAGATTGCAACGATTTGCTGATACAGCTATCTGCTGTCCGTTCAGCTTTAGATAGCTGCGGAAAGCTCATACTAAAGGATCATTTAGAGGGATGCCTTATTGAAGCTGTTAAAAGCGGAAAAGAAGCAGAAATGTTAAAACAGCTTAATGACTCTATTGATAAATTCATTAAATAAGGGGTGCTGTTATGGAGGATGCTAAAGAACAAACCCGTTCAAGTATTATTAAAACCATTCTCTTATTAGCAATACCTGTAGTCATTGAGAATTTTTTTCAGATGATCCTCGGTTTTGTAGACACGCTGTTTGTCTCGAAGCTGGGCCTAATTGAAGTTAGTGCAGTTGGAGTAACGAATGCGATCCTCGCTATTTACTTTGCTGTTTTTATGGCGATTGGAATTTCAGCTAATGTTTACGTTGCAAAGTACTTAGGGGCAGGGAGACAAGAAAAAGTCAAAGAAGTAACAGCTCAATCGATTCTCTTAGCGAGTTTTTTCGGGGTGTTTTTTGGTTTATTAACCCTGTTTTTCTCAGAAGAATTATTGCGCTTAATGGGAGTGGAAATGGGTGTACTTTCTGCAGCTAATTCATATTTTAGAATAGTAGCAATTCCTTCCATTTTTATTTCACTCATGTTCGTATTAAGCAGTGTTTTAAGAGGTAATGGTGATACAAAATCACCAATGAAGATTAGTATATTCATTAATTTAGTAAATATTTTGTTAGACTATATCCTGATATTTGGGTTTTTATTTATTCCTGCTTTAGGTATTGAAGGGGCAGCTTATGCTACTCTTATCTCCCGTCTGATAGGTTCAATTGGATTATTTATTTATATTAGAAAAGCAAATATGCTTGAGTGGAGCAGTGCTTTTTGGTGGATAAATAAAAAGATGCTGCTGGAAATAATTTCACTGAGCAGTCCTGCTGCTGCAGAAAGGTTAGCAATGAGAGTCGGTCAAGTGCTCTATTTTGGCCTTATTGTCAGTATTGGAACAAACACTTTTGCTGCCCACCAAATTGCCGGAAACATTGAAGTGTTTGCCTATATGATTGGTTATGGTTTTGCAACTGCAGCTACTACTCTTGTAAGTAAATGCATTGGATCGGGAGAGGTTGAGAAGGCCGAGGAATATGCAAGGTATTCGCTGTGGATAGGAACTGCAGTCATGAGCTTATTTGGGATTCTTTTATTCATTGGCGGTGAATGGATCGGAGGGTTCTTCACATCTGATGCTGCAGTAATAAATCAAATAAAAACAGCATTGCAAATTGATGCTTTCATTCAGCCTATTTTGGCCATTGTATTGATCTTAACTGGAATATACCAGGGTGCAGAAAATACTAAATATCCTTTTTACTTAACTTTAATTGGTATTTGGGTTATCAGAACTGGCGGGGTATACTTTCTCGGTATAACTCTTGGGTTAGGCATATCAGGAATTTGGATTGCTATTGGATTGGATAATCTCTATAGAGCGGCCTTTCTTTTAAAGAATTTCCGAAATGGAAAGTGGAAAAAAGAAGAGTCAGTTCCTTCCGCAAAGGCTGCGGGAAACTGACTCTTTTTTATTTTACAATTAACTTCCCCGTCATGCCGCTTTCCTTATGACCAGGAATAGTACAATAAAACTCATAGACTCCCGTTTTGGTAGGTGTAAAAGTAATAGCTGCGGAACTGTTGGCTGAAGCATGCAAATGAAAATCTGCTCCACCGGCAGTGTGCTCAGTATGCTGGCTAACTGAACCTTCTTGGAAACTTAAGTTCTTTATTTCTATATCATGATCGACTTGATCTTGATTATTTAATGTAATGGAGGCAGCTTGATTCTTTTCTACAATAATTTCTGAGGGTGAATAACTAAAATCTGATGGGTGAACATTTAATATAATCTTTTGATCTTCTTTTTCGGAATTATTTTGAATGCCATGTTGATGCTGACCTGATGAATTCGAACCGGAAAAAGCAATGTTTTTGTCCAATTGATTTCCAAAGAGCAGAAAAGATAAGAGGAGAACAAAGGTTAAAAATGGTTTTAAAAGCCAGCTCTTGTTGTTAACTTCATTCTCATACCCTTTTGAATGAGGTAAAATATAAAATAAAAGTAATGAACTTGTGGTTAGTGTAAGCATAATATTCAATAAGACAGCAGCTTGCTCATGCGTAATCATCTCCCCTAGCATCGCTCCCATCATTCCACCCATAAGACCAGACATAAAACCTTCAATAGAGGACAGTGTACCCAAACTTAATCCGCAGGCTAAGCCTCCAACAGCACCGACTCCGATAGAGATTAAAGTGGAAGAATATAAATCTCCCTGATAGAGTGATCCGAACAGAACCCCGGCGGTTAATCCAATATTCATCCCCATCATCATCGCAATGATCATAGCATGCATATTTGTCAATCGCTCTCTTAATTTACGAGCGATTAAAGATACTAATATAGCAATCCCTGATAATGTTGCAAGCACAAAATAGTGAAATAAACTCACAATTATCAACCCCCCCTTGTATTGCTAAATGATATGTACCGGAAAGACATGCCATGCTAATAATTTTATTCTCGTGAGGATCAGGCAGTATTCGCCAATTTGAAAAATAGAATTATAAAAATTAAAAATTTTCTAACGATTCAGTATTTACAAATTATTAGTTTGGTATTATCATGTGATTTAATACCCGGATATACGATAGAGGGGTACTGTACATTATGAGGAGGTTTTAGGAGATGTCGAAAGGTCAAAAGATTTTATTCCTGGGTGTCTATGGTATGGAAGTTGTTGAATGCGGAGGAGCTCTGGCAAAAAATGTTTTAAGCGGGGGCGAGTCATATGCAACTATCATGCTTTGTCGAGAATCAAGCCAGCCTCAAGTTAGAAATGCAGCACAGACATTAGGTGTTAATGTGTCATTTTTAAATTTTGAATATGGAACGGTTGATTTAAGTAAGGAGTCTAAAGTGAAATTAATCAAGGTAATAAGGGAAGTGAAGCCTGACATTATAATTACACAAGATCCCGAACACTCTTTCCATGATTTAGATCCGGATCGCCGTCCAGCCATGACATTATTACTTGAGTCAATTGCACTGGCCAGCAGAGACTTTGCACTGGATGAAACACCAGGATTAAACCCGCACCCCATTCCAACAATCTATTATATGACCCCGCACCACCCTAATACTGTCATTGATATATCAGATGTATGGGATAAAAAAGAAGCAGCTATGGATATGCTTGAGAGCCAAATGGAGTTTAGCGGAATGCATTTTGATGACATGCTCGATTCCAAAGCAGCGGAAATCTTATCTCCTGGATTCTCTCAACTAAACAATTTCCATGAAAAAGGCAGGGCGATACATAAGGTGCTGGATAAAGCAGTCCATGTCTATCACGGCCTTGCTACTCACGGTCATTTTGCGCTTGCAGAAGCTTACAGAAGGGAAGGTAATTTCCATCTGGACGAGTTAATTAAATAAGGAAAATAACCAATTAGGGGGAGTGAAGATGAAAAAGTCTTTTCTTAGTCTCGGCTTAATACTTATGCTATTATTTTCGGGCTTTCAGCCGGTCCATGCTGAAGAGGCAGTCAAATCCTTAAAAGTGGGCATAACGAAAGATGAAAATGGTTTAAATCCTTATACGTATATAACGGGTTATCCGGGCCTGGATTTGGTGAATTTACTCTATGATACTCTTTTTAACCTGGATGAAAATAACAAGCCTCAGCCTTGGCTCGTAAAAGATTATACAGTAAGTGAAGACGGAAAAACGTATGAATTAAATTTGCATGAAAATGTCAAATGGCATGATGGTGAGCCGCTAACTGCAGAAGATGTGAAGTTTACCATGGATTATTTTATTGAATATCCAAAATCCCGATTTACTAATCCGTTAAAAGCAATCAGTTCAATTGAGGTTTTAAGTGAGACAAGTATAAAGCTAGTATTATCCCAACCTGATCCAAACTTCATGATCCAGCCTCTGTCCGACTTGCCTATTTTACCTCAGCATATATGGTCTAAGGTGACAAACCCAGATGAAGAAACAAATGCTCTTGGGAGTGGTCCCTATAAACTGGAAGAGCATAAATCAGGACAATACTACAAAATGACATCGAACGAAGAATATTTTAAAGGTACTCCGCCGATTAATGAATTAATTTTTCCAATTATTGAAGATACGACTGCCATGTACAATGCCCTTCAGGCTGGAGAATTAGACGTAATTTCAACCAGTATCTCTCCCGAACTTGTTGAACAATTTGAATCAAACTCATCATTAAAGGTTGTAAGAGGTCCTGGATATAGTACAAGTCTATTCCAAATAAATGCAGAGAAATATCCAATGACTGAAACACCGTTTCGCCAGGCGATTGATTACGCCATTGATAAAGAAAACATAGTGAATACAGTACTGCTTGGATTTGCAGAAGTTGGAAGTCCAGGGTTTATTCATCCTTCTTCTTCCTACTATAATGAAGATCTTAAACCGGCTTATGATCAGGAAAAAGCCAAGCAAATATTAGAAGCAGCAGGCTTTATAGATAAGGATGGAGATGGATTTAGAGAAGATCAGGAAGGGAATAAAATTAATTTAACTACGCTCGTCTATGCAGGAAATCCAATTAGAATCAGGACGGCTGAATTAGTTTCAGAAGCATTGAACGAGGTGGGCATTAAAAATACAGTGAAAGCCATGGATTCAACGACAGTTGACTCATTGATGTGGCCGGATTTCGATGTAAGTAAAGGAAGAGATTATGATCTGGGGGTTTGGAGCTGGTCAAATACGATGCAATTGTTTCCTGACAGACTGAATGATCTATTCCATTCAGATCCAACAATCGGATCAGTTAATATCGGGGGATATAAGAATGAAGGGTTTGATCAGCTGGGTGAAAAATTAAAAGTAACGTACGACGAAACAGAACGGCTGAATTTGATAAAAGAAATGCAGGCATTTGTTGCTGATGATGCTCCATTTGTTACTCTTTACTATCAAGAAATTGTGAATGCCTTTAATCCAGCGAAGTATGATCAATATGTTTTTCAAGTAGGTAAGGGAATAATTAATAAATTGTCCTTTGTTTCAGGAGAAAAAACAGATCTCACTACAAAGAATCAAAATGGAAATGATGCTAAATCTGCAGATAATAAAATAAGCAATAATGAAGACTCTGAAAGTGGAAACAACACAACCTTATATGTATTTGGTGCAATACTCTTAATGGGAATCATTGCGTTCTTCTTTTTAAGAAAAAAGAAGAAAAGCGGCAAAAACAATGATGACTTTGATTTTTAATCAGAATATTTTCCCGTAAAAATAAATTTTACGGGAAAACCTTTTTCAATGAATGAAATAATTGGAGGTGAATGAGTTGGGGAAATTTATTGCTAACAAGCTATTGCAATATTTAATCGTGATATTTTTAATGCTGACGCTTAACTTTTTATTGCCGCGGCTTATGCCGGGAAATCCATTAGTGTTTTTAGCAGGGGAAGATGTAGGGTTTATGTCGAGTGCTGAAAAAGAGGCCATCTTAGATAAACACGGACTCAATGACTCCCTCCTGCAACAATATGGAACTTATATAAAAAATATTTTAACTGGTGATTTTGGATATTCGTATCAACAAAAAAGGCAAATCTCTGAACTGTTAATGGAGCGTCTTCCTTGGACAATGCTGCTTACAGGACTGGGACTTGTAATTTCTACAATTATTGGTGTAATGTTTGGGGCCATTTCTGCCTGGCGCAGGGGGACAAAAACGGATGCTAACCTTCTAACAGTTTTCATGTTTTTAAGTGCGATGCCTTCTTTCTGGGTTGGGATGATCTTAGTGTCCGTTTTTGCATCTCAATTAGGCTGGCTTCCAGTTTTCGGAGCGGAAAGTGCCTGGTCTAATCTTTCTGGTATTGATAGATTGATTGACATTGGAGAGCATCTCATCCTGCCGCTGACAACTCTTATTTTAATATCTGTAACAAGTACGTTCATGATTATGCGCTATTCAATGTTAAATGTCCTTGGCGAAGATTATATTATGATGGCAAAAGCAAAGGGAGTAAAGGATAAGGTTATTAAATATAAACATGCGATGAGAAATGCACTTCTTCCCGTTGCAACAGTATTCATGCTGAGTTTAGGTTTCACATTGGGCGGTGCTACAGTAATTGAAACTGTATTTGCCTACCCCGGTGTAGGACGGTTAATGTTTGAATCGGTTTTAAGCAGAGATTATCCTCTTATCCAGGCAACATTCTTAATTATCACTTTCAGTGTAGTTATTGCTAATTTTCTAGCCGATTTAATTTATCCTTTATTGGACCCAAAGGTGGGAAGCGGCAATGGTTAATCAAAAATGGAAAAGTTATTGGCAAGTACTTACCTCTAATAGTCTTGGTGTATTTGGTTTATGGCTTTTAATTATCTTTTTGCTGATTGCACTCCTTGCACCAATCCTTGCACCGTTTGACCCGACTGAAAGAGTGGGAGCTCCTTTCACCGAACCGAACACAAAATTTTTATTGGGGACAAATGATGTAGGACAAGACATTTTAAGTGAACTTTTATATGGAACAAGAATTTCACTCTTAATAGGAGTTATTGCTGCTTTTATATCCATACTTATTGGATGCCTTGTTGGAGTGATCTCAGGCTACTATGGAGGCAAGGTTGATGCATTTTGTATGAGATTGGTAGACTTAGTGCTTGTTATCCCATTTCTGCCACTGATGATTTTATTAGCAGCTTTTATAGGCCCAAGTTTCTGGAATATTATACTTGTTATTAGTCTGCTTTCCTGGGCTAGTCCAGCCAGGGTAGTAAGGTCACAAGTACTAACATTAAAAACAAAAGGATACGTGGAGGCTGCAAAATCAATTGGCACCAATATTAGAGTCATCCTTTCCCGCCACATTTTACCGGGTGTCATACCGATTGCTCTTTCCCAATTTGTTTTGGCAGCAAGCAACTCCATCTTAACAGAGGCTTCCCTGAGTTTTCTCGGCCTTGGCGATCCATTTACAAAAAGCTGGGGAACCATTCTATATTATGCTCAGGCTAGAGGAGCTTTTTTAACAGATGCATGGATTTGGTGGGTATTACCGCCAGGAGTGCTGATTACAACATTGGTCATTGGGTTTGCCTTTACAGGCTATTCGCTTGAAGAGGTACTGAATCCACGATTACGAAAGGAGCGATAAATCATGAGCACCGTGTTATCAGTAGAGAGCCTTTCTACGTACTTTAAAACGGATAAAGGAATAGCTAAGGCTGTAGAGAATGTGTCCTTTACGTTAGATGAAGGGGAGATGCTAGGATTAATTGGTGAATCCGGCTGCGGCAAAACAACAGTTGCTCAATCCATATTAAGATTAATAGAATACCCGGGAAAAGTGGTTTCTGGAAGTGTATTCTTAAATGGAAAAGATCTCTTAAAGGCTTCTGAGAAGGAGCTTTATTCCCTAAGATGGAAAGAGATTTCTGTGATTCCGCAAAGTGCTATGAATGCATTGAATCCTATTTTTACAGTGGGAGATCAGATAATGGAGTCGATCCTCCTTCACGAGGATGTTAATAGAACCGAAGCTCTAGAGAGGACAAAAACTCTCCTTGAATTGGTGGGGATTGATGGTGATCGATGGAAGAGCTATCCCCATGAATTCAGTGGAGGGATGAAACAAAGAGTGGCCATTGCGATGGCATTAGCATGCAATCCGAAACTGATCATTTCAGATGAGTCTACAACCGGACTGGATGTTTTAACGCAAGCACAGGTAATTGCCCTTATTAAAAACCTTCAAAAGAAAATGAATCTTGCTGTTATACTTATATCCCATGATTTACCTATGGTAACAGCTATATGCGATAAAATTGCCATTATGTACGCGGGGAAAATTGTGGAATGGGCAGCGACTGATACTATTTTGAACAATGCCAGACATCCATACTCCCGAGCGCTTTTAAACGCTACGCCTGATTTAAGTGAACCTGAGAAGGAAGTAGTGTCTATACCTGGAAGTGTGCCAAATCTAGTGAATTTCCCTAATTCCTGCCGTTTTCATACAAGGTGTCCTAACGCTTTCGAAAAATGTCGTCAAGAAAGTCCTGACTTGAAAGAGGTTAGGCCTGGCCACCACACAGCCTGCTTTTTAGAGGAGGAAGGACAAAATGGATAATTCAATTCTTTTAAAAGTCAATAATCTGAAAAAAACCTTTATAAAAAAATCTGGAACGTTCTTAAAAAGAAAGAAAGTAGATGTTTATGCAGTCAATAACGTAAATCTTGAAATAAAGCGGGGCGAAATTCTAGGCATTATTGGTGAAAGCGGATGCGGCAAAACTACAACTGCAAGAATGGTCATGCGGTTGATGAAAGAAACAAGCGGAGAAATAAACTTTGATGGAGTCAACCTTTGCAAATTAAAAGAATCTGAAACATATCAATTCAGAAAAAAAATGCAAATGATTTTTCAGGATCCTTATGATACCCTGAATCCTGGCATGAGAATACTTGATATATTAATGGAACCAATAAATGCTCATGAAAAAGAATTGCCATACGAACAAAAAGTTAAAAAAGTAACTGAGGCTATCGAAGCAATCGAGTTAAAACCTGCTGAAGATTTTATTCACAGATATCCTCATCAGTTAAGCGGAGGACAAAGGCAGAGAATTGCCATTGCGAGAGCCATCATTTTAAAACCATCCTTTATAGCTGCAGATGAACCAACGTCTATGCTTGATGTCTCCGTGAGAGCCGGCATTTTAAACTTATTATTGGATTTAAGAAAAAAGATGGGTCTGACGATGATGTTTATTACACATGATTTATCTACTGCAAGTTATATGTGTGATCGGATTGCTGTTATGTACCAAGGAAAAATCGTTGAAATAGGACCGACGAAAAAAATTATCCAGCATCCTTCACACCCTTATACAAAAGCACTTGTTGCGGTTGTAAAGGACCTGAATAACTTCATCGAGAATAGAGAAAAACTGATACTTGACGGAGAGGTTGATGCCACAAGGGATGAAAAGGGCTGTCCTTTTGTATCGAGATGTCCTCATAAAGAAAGTGTTTGTCATTCGCATATTCCTGAACTGGAAGCAGTGAATAGCGGCCATTTAGTATCCTGCCATTGTCATACTGATTTATTGGAAAAGACATCATAAAAGAAAGGATATGAAGAGATGGACAACAAGAGGAAGAAAATAAAGATTGCAGTAAACGGCGGTATTGATTTTGGGGCGAAACTGTCTGCGAAACAATTGCTCCTAATCGCAAAGCATATGGATGATAACGACCAACTTGAATTAACCACATTTCAACAGATTTATATTGAAGTTTTTGAGGATGATAAAGATAGAATTATTGGAGAATTTGAAAAAGCAGGGCTGCATTGTTACCCTGTGGGGAATTTTGTGAAAAGTTTGCGAACATGCAACTTTTGTAAAGGAGCAGAAGAAGAAGGTATGCCGGTAGCTAAGGAATTAAATAGTCGTATTTCGGGCAAACCAGTTCCTTTTACATTAAAAGCTGCTTATACAGGCTGTCCGGTAGGCTGCGGTGAACCACTAATAAATGATATTGGCATCATGAAAATGCAGGATCATTACGATCTGTATATTGGCGGTAAATCAAAAGGGAGGGATGCCGAAGCAGGAACACTCTTGCTAAATAAACTCACCCCAGATGAATTGTATTCTGCCATTGAAAAAGTGATTGATATCTATCAAAAAAATGGTAAGAAAAGGGAAGGGTTTCATAAATTTGTGAACAGAATTGGACGGGAATTCATTCTGGAGAAAATTAAAGTTTAGTTTTATTGGGCATATAAGGTCCTTTTACATTAACTCTTCCTATTTTAAATTTTTAAATGCTTCCTGCTTTACATACTATACGGGGGTATAATATAATATTAGTGCAAGGAGGGAAACCAAATGGTATCCGAGACAAAAAATATTCCTTTGTTACTTGAAGAAGAAAACTGCTGTGCTAATGGAACTGACAGAAAAAGTCATCATTCCGATAAGGTAAAGAATAACCTGGTTACACGTTTAAATCGTATTGAAGGACAGATCCGCGGAATAAAAGGATTAATTGAAAAAGACACTTATTGTGATGACGTGATTACTCAAATTTCTGCTACTCAGTCTGCATTAAATAGCGTAGCAAAAATACTCTTAGAAGGACATCTTAAGGGTTGCGTGGCAGACCGGCTTCAAGAAGGAGACACGGAAGTGTTAGACGAGGTTCTTATAACGATTCAGAAATTAATGAAAAAATAAGGAGTTGTTAAACATGGAAAAAGTGACACTAAATGTAGAAGGTATGACATGCGGACACTGCGTGAAAGCAATTGAAGGCAGCGTTGGGGAATTAGCAGGTGTTTCACAAGTAAATGTCCACCTTGAAAATGGTACTGTTGATGTAGAGTTTAATTCAGCGGAAGTATCTATAGAGAAAATTAAAGAAGCCATTGATGATCAAGGATATAACGTGGAGTAAATTTTTTATAATGCTTGTTAAAACAGAACGTGTATATAGAACACGTTCTGTTTTTATAAATTTACCACAATATCAGCTTAGCTAATTATTCTTGTGCTATTAGAATTGTGATTCTACATAAAGGAAAATTAACAATTAAAATTTCGTTTTATCTGAGTAAAACTGATTGACATATAGGGTAGAGGGGTATAGTATATTAGTATAAAGGAATTTATTTCTATCTATCCCCATCCGAGTAAAGGAGTGAAATGATGAGTAGTGCAGCCTTGAAAGAAGTTCAATTACCCATCTCTGGCATGACATGTGCAGCATGTGCAACCCGCATCGAAAAGGGCTTAAATAAAATGGAAGGTGTCGAGAGTGCAAATGTTAATTTAGCTCTAGAGAAAGCATCCATTATGTATAATCCGGAGGTCACGGAAGTTGCAGATTTTGAAAAAAAGGTTCATGACCTTGGATATGATGTTGTTAAAGAAAAGGCCGAATTTGATCTAATCGGAATGACATGTGCGGCGTGTGCCACCCGCATTGAAAAAGGGTTAAACAAACTGAATGGTGTTAAAAGCGCGACAGTAAACTTGGCGCTCGAAACAGGAACTGTAGAATATAATCCTTCAGAAGTCAGCATTCAGGACATGATCCACAAGGTTGAAAAAATTGGATATGAAGCAAAATTAAAGAAGGATAGTGAGGATACTGCTGATTACCGTGCATTGGAAGTGGAGAAACAAAAAGGGAAATTTATTTTCTCTTTGATTCTATCCCTTCCATTATTATGGTCGATGGTCGGGCATTTTGAATTTACATCCTTTATTTATGTCCCAGATATGTTTATGAATCCCTGGGTACAGCTGGCTCTTGCTTCACCTGTACAATTTATTGTAGGTAAGCAATTTTATGTAGGAGCTTATAAGGCCCTTCGGAATAAAAGTGCCAATATGGATGTGTTGGTGGCGTTAGGAACATCAGCTGCATTTTTCTACAGCTTATATCAATCCATTCAATCGATTGGGTCTAATGCACATATGGTGGAGCTGTATTACGAAACAAGCGCTGTCTTAATCACTTTAATCATATTAGGTAAATTATTTGAAGCTCGGGCCAAGGGCCGCTCTTCTGAAGCAATTAAAAAGCTAATGGGTCTTCAAGCAAAAACAGCTACGGTGTTACGGAATGACAGTGAAATGGAAATCCCCCTCGAGGAAGTAGTTGTTGGGGATATCGTTTATGTTAAACCAGGTGAGAAAGTACCCGTTGACGGTAAAATTATAGAAGGCCGCTCCGCAATGGATGAATCGATGTTAACGGGTGAAAGTGTGCCTGTCAGTAAATCAATCGGAGATTCGGTTATAGGCTCAACACTCAACAAAAACGGGTTCTTAAAAGTGAAAGCAACGAAGGTAGGAAGAGATACAGCCTTAGCCCAGATTATAAAAGTCGTTGAAGAAGCTCAAGGTTCTAAAGCGCCTATTCAACGGGTAGCGGACCAAATCTCGGGTATATTCGTCCCAATTGTTGTTGGAATTGCAGTTGTAACTTTCTTAATCTGGTATTTATGGGTCAGTCCCGGTGAATTTGGTGAAGCCCTTGAAAAACTTATTGCCGTCCTTGTTATTGCTTGTCCGTGTGCGCTTGGTCTAGCAACCCCAACATCTATTATGGCAGGGTCTGGACGCGCGGCAGAATATGGAGTGTTGTTTAAAGGCGGCGAACACCTTGAAGGAACACATAAAATTACTACTGTCATTTTAGATAAAACGGGTACAGTGACAAACGGTAAGCCCGTATTAACTGATATTTTAATTGAAGGAAATATGGATGAAGAAACATTTCTTACATTAGTAGGTTCAGCGGAAAGACAGTCTGAACATCCATTGGCAGAAGCAATTGTGCAGGGGATAAAAGAAAAGAATATCTCTTTGCAAGACGTACAAGAATTTGAAGCGATTCCGGGACACGGAATCAAAGCGAGTGTTAATGGAAGTGAATTGCTAATTGGAACAAGAAGGCTAATGAACAAATTTAATATTTCTATTGATTCCATTATAGGAAAGATGGAAAATCTCGAGGATAACGGAAAAACTGCCATGCTTGTCGCAGTTGATGGAGGTTTTATGGGAATCATAGCTGTGGCTGATACTGTAAAAGAAACGTCAAAAGCAGCGATTAAACGTTTGAAGGATGCTGGACTTGAAGTGATTATGATTACAGGTGACAACAAACGTACCGCACAGTCGATTGCAAATCAAGTAGGAATTGACATAGCAATTGCAGAAGTGCTTCCTGAAGGCAAAGCTGATGAAGTGAAGAAACTGCAGGCTCAAGGGAAACAGGTGGCGATGGTTGGTGATGGGATTAATGACGCACCGGCTTTGGCGGTAGCCGATATTGGCATGGCGATTGGAACCGGAACGGATGTTGCGATGGAGGCTGCGGATATTACGCTCATTAGAGGGGATCTCAACAGTATTGCTGATGCCATCTTAATGAGTAAAAAGACAATCCGCAATATTAAGCAAAATTTATTCTGGGCATTGGCGTATAATTCACTTGGCATTCCGATTGCAGCAGTAGGATTCCTAGCTCCTTGGCTTGCAGGGGCAGCAATGGCATTCAGTTCAGTTTCTGTCGTGCTTAATGCACTTCGCCTGCAAAGAGTAAAATTAGAGAGGTGATTTAATATGAAAAAATGGATAGTTTCAGCAATTGCCTACCTGCTTGTTGTTATGGGTGCGTATTATGCGTACAGCTCCTTTTCGGAAACAGGTGCAGAAGAAGTGACTCATACCGATGAGGCACATAATAAAGATGAAAAAACTAAAGCTGCAGCCAGTGAAGAAGATAGCGGACACGATGAGAACCACAATGAGCATGAATCAAAAACCAGTGTGGAAGGTGATGTTCAGCCACTAATCCAATTGGAAAATGAAGAAATCATTATCACCTTAAAAAATAAAAATGGAGAAATTGTTTCCGATTTAGAAGTAAACCATGAAAAGCTCCTTCATTTAATCGTTGTAAGCTCAGACTTGAAGGAGTACAAACATTTACATCCTGAAACGGATGAGCCTGGTATTTTTAAGGTGAAGCACAACCTAAAGCCAGGTGAGTATAAGGCTTTTATTGATATAAAGCCAAAAGACTTGGCCTATAATGTAAAGCCTATTCCTTTTGTAATAGGAGAAGATCATGAAGATCACGAGCACAATCCCATTCAGCCTGATAGCGATCTATTCAAGCAAATTGGCGGCCATTCTGCATCATTAGCTCTTTCTTCATTCAAGGTAAATGAAAAGATTGAGCTGAAATTCAATTTAAATGGAGAGGTTCCTGAACAATATCTAGGTGCATTGGGACATGTGGTCATTCTTGATGAAAAGGCGGAAAACTATATTCATGTTCACCCGCTCGAGGGTAACGAACCTTTGTTTGAAACAGAGTTTACAAAGCCAGGAATCTATAAAATCTGGGCAGAATTTCAGTTTGATGGAGAGGTTTTTGTCTTCCCATATGTAATTGAGATAAAGTAGGCTGGAAAACGGTTCCTTTTAGACAGGGGACCGTTTTTATATTGAAAATTTATTGTGAGTTAAAGAACTTTATTGAAATTAGAAGAGGACGATCAATTTGCGTTTCCTCAAAATATTTTTGTGCTGCAAGCTTATGAAATGAGTAAACATTCCTTCTATATAATCTAATGGAATTAGAAATGAGAACAAATGGCCATGGAGATTTTTTCAGTGGCCATTTTCTTTATCGGTTATTTGAGGTGACTCAGATCCTTTTTAGGAGGTTTTTAAAATGGAACAATACACAGGCTTTTTCATTACACTGCTGCTTATCTTTATCATTGTCGTTTTCAGCAAGTATATAGTCTGGTGGGTAAAAACCGTCATTGTGGCTTACTATATTGTGTTTTCCTATTATTTTATTACCGTAAAAAACAGGATTGATAAAGAATACGAAGGAATGTCCCCGGTGCCTGATGCTTATTGGGACCAGAATTCCGGATGGGTTGACACCAGCGCGAATTACCTGTTTCTGCCCTTTGCAGCAATTCTAATATTCATATATATTAAGTGGTTTACCAAAACGTCTAGCAGGAAGGCTAAAATTCTTATTCTTATTAGTTTGATTCCATCTGCATTGCTGTTTATGTTTTTCCTTATTTTATTTTCGTTTGCTTATGGTTACAGGCCATAATGAGGGTCTTAGATAGTTATATATAAAGACAGAATGTCTGCATATCCGAGACATTCTTTTTCTTTTTTTACTTTTTATATTAATCGCTTTCCACCTGGAGATAAAAAGGACGATCTAAAAATATTTAATATAGTGGTTTTTATTCAGTTCAAAAAGTATTTTTGTAAAAATCGTACGGAACGTATTGGAAAATAGGATGAATTTTTGTACAAATCAACCATAGTGATTTACTACCCAATCCTTTAAATTAATAGTATGAAGGGTTAATTTTCAGAATTTACGAAAATTTATTTGGTCAGGATGGTGAGCCTTTGAACTTTTCATCAGATAGAGTAGGGCAAATACCTCCCTATTTATTCGCAGAGATCAATAAAAAGAAAGAAGCTATGAAAAAAGCGGGTATCGATATCATTGATTTGGGGATAGGAGATCCAGATTTGCCAACTCCAAGCCATATTATTGAGAAATTTGTACAAGAGTCACAGAATCCCGCCAATTTAAAGTATCCCAGTTTTTCAGGGTGTATGGAGTTCAAGCAGGCCGTGGCTGATTTCTATTGGAGGCAGTATCAAGTAAAGCTGGATCCTGAAACAGAAGTTCTTGCCTTAATCGGATCCAAAGAAGGGATAGCTCATTTGGTTCCAACTCTAGTGGATCCAGGTGAATATGTGCTTATTCCGGATCCAAGTTATCCCGTTTACCGAATGGCTACGCTGCTGGCAAATGGACGATATCATAACATGCCGATGTCCAGGGAGAATGATTTCAAGCCAGATCTGAATGCCATACCTGATGATATTCTGAAGCAGGCAAGGCTTATGTTTTTGAATTATCCCGGGAACCCTACTTCAGCTACAGTGGATATTGAATTCTTTGAGGAAGCGGTTGAATTTGCGCAAAATCACCAAATTCCGATTGCGCATGATTCTGCCTATAATATGGTTACTTTTGATTCCTACAAAGCACCTAGCATTCTTCAAGCGGAAGGAGCAAAAGACATTGCTGTAGAGTTTGGCTCCTTATCTAAAACTTATAATATGACAGGATTTAGAATAGGCTATGCGGTTGGAAACAAAAAAATTATTAAAGCGCTTTCCGTGTTTAAAAGCAATACGGATACCGGTCAGCTGACTTCCGTCCAAAAGGCAGCAGCCTTTGCTTTAAACAGTGATCAAATGTGTATTGCAAGGCATAACGCTATCTATAAAGAGCGGATGAATGCGATGCTCGACGGTCTGAGCCGTATTGGGATTGAAGTTGATCCGCCAAAAGGAAGTTTTTTCATATGGGCTCCAGTGCCTAATGGCTACACTTCTGCCGAATTTGTTTCGAGCGTCATGGAGCAGACTGGTGTCATTCTTACTCCTGGCAATGCTTTTGGGCCTTCAGGAGAAGGGTATTTCCGAGTGTCCCTGTCTGTGCCCAATGAGCGATTATATGAAGCAGTTAATCGGATAAAAGAGAAATTAAAAATTGTAATAGGATAATCACTAACTATTGGAGGTCTTTTAAATGAAGAAAGTATTAAATTTTATTAATGGTGAATGGTGTGAATCGTCAACTGGCAAAACTGCTTCTGTTTTAAATCCTGCAACAGGTGAAGTCCTTGCTGAAGTAACACAGTCAGCAAAAGAAGATGTTGACAGAGCTGTAGAAGCTGCGAAAACCGCTCAAAAATCCTGGCGATTAGTGCCAGCCCCCGAGCGTGCTGAAATTCTCTATCAGGTTGCTTTTTTACTGAAAGAAAGAAAAGAAGACTTGGCTCAAATCCTTACGAGTGAAATGGGAAAAGTGATTGACGAAGGCCGGGGAGAAGTACAGGAAGCGATTGATATGGCGTACTACATGGCAGGCGAAGGGCGCAGGATGTTTGGAGATACAGTTCCGTCTGAGCTTCGCAATAAATTTGCCATGAGTGTCAGGGTGCCTGTTGGAGTGGCAGGATTGATCACTCCATGGAATTTCCCAATCGCGATTGCTTCATGGAAGTCGCTTCCTGCTCTTGTAACGGGAAATGCAATTGTATGGAAGCCGGCAACTGAAACGCCAATTCTTGCAGCTGAGTTTGTGAAAATTTATGAAGAGGCAGGTCTGCCAAAAGGCTTAATTAACCTTGTTCATGGATCGGGAAGTGTAGTTGGAAATGCAATGGTTGAACATCCGGACATCGATTTAATTTCTTTTACAGGATCGAATGAAGTTGGCAGAGATATCAATGGCAAAGCAGGAGCTCTATTAAAGCGTACTTCTCTTGAAATGGGCGGGAAGAATGCCATTACGGTGCTTGAGGATGCAGACCTTGATCTTGCTGTAGAAGGAATCCTTTGGGGGGCTTTTGGAACCAGCGGCCAAAGATGTACCGCTACAAGCCGTGTCCTGGTGCACAAAGATGTAAAAGAAGAACTTGAAGGAAAGCTGCTGGATCGCATTGGAGAACTGAAGCTTGGCAATGGGATGGATGAAACAGTTAAAGTTGGACCTGTCATTAATCGTTCTTCCCTTGAAAGAATCGATGAGTATGTGAAAATAGGCCAGGAAGAGGGAGCAAAGCTGCTTGCTGGCGGTAAAATTGCCAATGGTGATGGTTTGGACAAAGGAAACTTCTACTTACCGACCATTTTCACAGATGTAAAACCGAATATGAGAATCGCCATGGAAGAAATCTTTGGGCCAGTCGTTTCCATTATACCAATTCAAAGTATGGAAGAAGCCATTGAAATTAATAATATGGTAGAATTCGGTCTTTCCAGCGCCATTTATACACAAAATGTCAATCAGGCATTCGAGGCTATGAGAGATTTGGATACTGGTATTGTTTATGTTAATGCAGGAACAACCGGAGCGGAAATTCACCTTCCATTTGGCGGAACGAAAGGAACGGGCAATGGCCATAGGGATTCCGGTGTAGCTTCACTGGATGTCTATACAGAATGGAAATCCATTTATGTGGATTACAGCGGGAAGCTGCAGAGAGCGCAGATTGATAATTATTAATTTGTTATTAGAAAGTGATGATAGAAGAGGAGTTTAAGAAGTTTTTAAACTCCTTTTTTTAATATAAAACAAAAAGAATTATGATGGAAACCACCATATTTTTGCAAAAGGAGCAATTTAGCATGGAAACGTTAACAGTTGTAGGTTCCGGTGTAATGGGCAGAGGAATCGCTTATGCAGCAGCACTTGGGGGCTTTCACGTCTTTTTACATGACGTAAACGAAGAGAATCTGGATAAAGCAAAAAGTTATATTGAAACAGAAATGAGAAAAAGCGCTGAAAAAGGCTACTTGAACCATGATCAGGTAACAGCTGCTCTCAGCAGTCTAGAATTTACAACTGATTTAAAAACGGCTGCAGAAAATGCTGATGTAGTTATTGAAGCTGTTTTTGAAATGATGGAGTTAAAGATCGACATTTTTAAACAGCTTGATCAATATTGTCCGGAGCATACGATTCTCGCAACCAACACTTCCACCATGAGCCCCACAGAGATTGCCGCACAAACATCCAGACCGGAAAAATGTATTGCCATGCACTTTTTTAACCCTGTTCACAAAATGAAGCTTATTGAAATTATTAGAGGTTTACAGACTTCAGACGAGACTGTAGATAAAGCTAAGGAAATAGGCAGGAAGCTGAACAAGGAAACAGTAGAAGTTAACGAGTTTCCTGGATTTGTTACCAGCCGGATGAATTGTCTGATCGGCAATGAGGCGATGAATCTTCTTATGGAGGGTGTTGCCTCTGCAGAGGATATTGATAAAGCAATGAAGCTTGGTCTGAATCATCCAATGGGTCCCTTGGCGCTCGCTGATTTGGTTGGTTTGGATACGAGACTGAGAAACATGGAGTATTTGCATAAAACCCTGGGTGAAAAATATCGTCCTTGTCCGCTCCTGATTAAGTATGTTAAAGCCGGTAGACTCGGGCGCAAATCAGGACGCGGATTTTACGAATATGAAGTTTAGCATTGGACCGAATTGGAGGCCGGTAATATGAACAACACCAACAACTGTGAAAAGCTTGTTTCAGCAGAAGAAGCCGTTCAGTTTATTCAGCGGGGAGACAGTGTATTAGTAGGAGGTTTCGGTCTTTGCGGCACTCCTTTTACACTGATAGACACCATTACAGAAACAGATCATACCCGAGAATTAACGATCATCAGCAATAATTTAGGGGAAGCAGGCAAAGGCTTAGGAAAACTATTAATCTCTAATCATGTTAAAAAAGCAGTTGGTTCGTATTTTACATCGAATCGCGATGCGGTAAAAGCATGGAAAAACGGCGAACTGGAGATTGAACTCATTCCTCAGGGTACTCTTGCTGAGGCGATTCGCGCAGGAGGTGCCGGAATTGCAGGTTTTTATACCAAAACGGCTGTCGGTACCAAGCTGGCAGATGGGAAAGAAGAACGCACTTTTGATGGGGAAAGGTATATCTTCATAAGAGGCTTAAAAGCAAATGTGGCTCTTATAAAAGCTGAAAAAGCGGATACACTTGGAAATCTCATTTATTCAAAAACAGCCCGGAATTTTAATCCGATGATGGCAACGGCTGCCAAACTGGTTATTGCCGAGGTGGATGAGATAGTTGAAGCAGGTACTCTTGATCCTGAAAAGATAGTTACCCCGCATTCCTTTGTTGATATGGTCGTAATAAATGATCGCTATGAAAAAATAGGGGGTGAGTATGTTGAGCGTTGCCGGCAAAAAACTGGATACAGATAAAGTGAGAATTGCAAAAAGAATTGCCATGGAGCTCCCGGAAGGCTCTGTTGTCAATCTCGGTGTAGGAATACCTACCTTAATACAAAACTATTTAAAGCCTGAAAGCAAAGTGTATCTGCAATCAGAAAACGGGCTGCTGGGAATGGGCCCTACTCCACCTGAGGAAGAAATTGATATGGATTTGATAAGTGCCAGCAAACATCCGATTTCATTGGGAATAGGCGCCTCCATTTTCTCAAGTTCTGACTCGTTTGTCATGATTCGCGGAGGCCATATTGATGTGGCTGTTTTAGGTGCACTTCAAGTAAGCGGATCAGGAGAAATAGCGAACTGGGCAGTCCCTGGTCAGGATATTTTGGGAGTTGGCGGTGCTATGGACTTAGTGGCGAGTGCTAAAAAGATTATTATAGCCATCACCCATGTAACTAAAGATCATCTTCCGAAAATTGTTAAATCCCTAACTTACCCTGCAAGCGGGATACGAAAAGCGGAAATGATCGTGACAGAAAAAGCAGTATTCAAAATAACCAATGGACAATTATATCTCGAAGAAATATCTGAGTCCAGCTCTATTGATGAAATTAGAAATTTGACAGATGCCGCATTTATCATTTCAGAAAATCTGAAGAAAATGCCTGTTTAATAGAAAGGTGTTAAATATGGATTTTAATAATATTTTAGTCCGTGCTGAAGAAGGTATTGGTTTTATCATTATTAATCGTCCGGAATTGAGAAACGCCTTAAATATTGATACTCTCCTGGAAATAGAAACAGCACTGGATAAAATGAGAGACGATGAAGATATCCGCGTCATCATTTTTTCAGGTGCAGGTGAAAAATCCTTTGCCGCTGGTGCAGACATAAGCCAGCTAAGCAAAAGGACCATGATCGATGCTCTTAAGCCAAATATGACTGCAACTTACCGGAAAATTGAGGACTATGAAAAGCCGACCATAGCTGCAATAAATGGATATGCTTTAGGAGGGGGATTGGAGCTTGCACTAGCCTGTGATATCCGTGTAGCTTCATTAAATGCTAAGGTTGGCCTTCCTGAAGTGGGATTAGGAATTATGCCTGGGGCAGGCGGAACTCAGCGCCTGTCCAGAATTATTGGAAAAGGCAAAGCAATGGAACTGATCTTAACTGGTGATGTCATTACTGCTGCAGAAGCGGAAAGATTGAATATGATCAGCAAAGCCGTTCCGCAGGAGGAGCTGATAGAAACGGCAAAAGGATATGCCCGAAGAATTAGTGTAAAAGGACCCCTCGCTTTAAGAATGGCGAAGGCAGCCGTTAATCGCGGAGCAGACATGGAAATGGAAACGGCGCTTTATTTGGAAAAGCTTGCCCAGACTATCTTAATCGGCTCGGAAGATAAATTGGAAGGAACACAAGCCTTTTTGGAGAAAAGAACACCACAATTTAAAGGTAAATAACCAATCCAACAATTAGGGGGAAAAAGTGATGGATTTTACATTTTCAGAGGACATTCAGCTTCTAAAAAAAGCAGTTGGAGACTATGTGCAGGGAGAAGTAGAGCGGGTGGCGATGGAAATTGAGGAGAATGATGAAATCCCAAGCCATATCGTTGAGAGTTCCAAGGAAATGGGACTATTCGGATTAAGTATACCAGAGGAATATGGCGGCTTGGGTCTAAACTGGGTTGGGAAATGTGCTATTTATGAAGAACTGGGAAAAACCCATAATGGATACACAACGTTAATCGGCGCCCATACTGGCATCGGTACGGCGGGAATTGTCGAGCTGGGAACAAAGGAACAAAAGGAAAAATATCTTCCTAAAATGGCAAGCGGTGAATGGATTGGCGCATTTGCGCTGACGGAGCCGAGTGCAGGTTCTAATGCCTCGAATCTGAAGACGAAGGCAGAGAAAAAGGGAGATAAATATATATTAAATGGATCCAAACATTATATTACGAATGCGGTCTGCGGAAATGTTTTTACGGTGATGGCTGTCACCGATCCGAGTAAAGGGGCAAAAGGAATCACTTCATTTATTGTGGAAAAAGACTTTCCTGGATTTATCGTTGGTGCAGTAGAGCGGAAAATGGGCCTTCGCGGTTCCCATTCAGCTGAACTTTTCTTTGAAAATTGCGAGGTGCCTGCAGAAAATGTTCTTGGAGAAGAAGGCAGAGGATATGTGAACGCATTGAAAATTCTCGCAAATGGCAGAGCCGGGCTTGCAGCCAGAAATCTGGGTTCATGTGAAAAGCTGCTTGAACTCAGCATGAGCTATGCTATGCAGCGGGAACAGTTTGGCAAACCGATTTTTGAACAGCAAGCTGTTCAGCACATGCTTTCTGATATGGCATTGGAAATTGAAGTGCTCCGTTCCATGACTTATCGGGTAGCCTGGATGGCTGACCAGGGAAAGAGGGTAGTCAAAGAAGCAGCCATGGCAAAGTTATATGGATCTGAGGTATATAATCGCGTGGCTGATTTAGCTGTCCAAATACACGGCGGCATCGGGTATATGAAGGATTATCCAATTGAACGCTTTTACCGGGACGCGAGAATTACGAAAATTTATGAAGGTACCAGCCAAATTCAAAAAAACATTATTGCCAGCGAACTGAACCGGGAATTTCATAAAAAATTGCCTGTGAACAGTCGATAAATAATTTTCATATAAATTACACCACATCTATCAAGGGGGAAACCATGAGAAACGCAGTTATAATTGATGGTGTTCGAACTGCCATTGGACGGATGGGCGGTACACTCAAGGATATAGAGGTTGATTTTCTTTCAGAAAAAGTAATGAGAGGAGCGCTTGAAAGAAGCCGGCTGGAAGGGTCAGAAGTGAATGAAGTGGTTTGGGGCCATGCGAAACAAAGTTCAGATGTCCCCAATTTAGCCAGGCTGGCAGCTTTAAGAGCCGGCCTTCCTGTCGAGGTGCCGGGATACACCGTTCACCGCCAGTGCGGATCAGGATTGCAGGCGATCAATAACGCAGCACAGCAGATTCAGTGCGGATTATCAGACATTGTGCTTGCCGGCGGCGGGGAAAGTATGAGTACGGCTCCCTATTATCTAAGAAATGCAAGATATGGATATGGTGCAGGAAATGCAGAAATTGTGGACCCGAATACAGAAAGCCAGCCAAGGGCACAGCCGATTGAAGTATACGGTAACCTGACAATGGGACTGACAGCTGAGAACCTCGCTGAAAAATATCATATCAGCAGAGAAGAACAGGATGAATTTGCTCTTGAAAGCCAGCAAAAAGCTGCTGCCGCTATTCAGCAGGGGACGTTTAAAGAGGAAATCATTCCATATGAAGTGAAAATGAAAAAAGAAAAGATTGTTTTTGATACAGATGAGCATCCACGCTTAACGAGTCTTGAAAAGCTTGCTTCTTTAAAGGCTGTGTTTAAGCAAGGCGGCACTGTTACAGCAGGAAATGCGAGCGGACGCAATGATGGAGCTGCAGCATTGGTGATGATGGCTGAGGAAGAAGCCTTTAGCAGAGGCCTTAGACCTCGCCTGAAGATTATTGCACAAGCAGCTGCCGGGGTATCACCGGAAATTATGGGTATTGGCCCAGTCCCGGCTGTCATGAAGGCGCTTAAGCTGGCAGGGCTGACTCTTGATGATATTGACCTGATAGAGCTGAATGAAGCCTTTGCTGCTCAAGCACTGGCTGTTGTCAAAGAGCTGAATATAGACAGAAGTAAATTAAATGTTAATGGCGGTGCTATTGCTTTAGGGCATCCAATTGGAGGAACCGGAGCCATCTTGACTGTCAAAATCATGAATGAGCTTGAAAGAAGAGGCGGCCGCTATGGTTTAATCACCGCTTGTATTGGCGGCGGTCAGGGTATCGCAACGATCGTTGAAAATCTGCGAGTATAAAGTGCTGGAGGGAATATTACATGCGTATACCGCGAGTTTTGCAAATACTTCCAATGTATCATTCAGAAGGAGAAAAGCTTCTGCGTGAAGGTGCAGAAGTGATTCAAACAGACAATTACAGCCCAGACCATTTATGCGAGATGGTGAAGGGAGCAGACGGCATTGTTTTGAGAGCACCTGCTCGAATTACTAAAGAAGTGATTGATGCAAATCCTCACTTGAAAGTCATTTCCGGTGCAGGAGTCGGGCTTGATAATATTGATGTGGAATATGCAACACAGAAGGGGATTCCCGTCCTGCATGCACCGTCTGTCAATAAAGTATCAACAGCTGAACATGCAGTCATGCTTGTAATGGCACTGGCTAAGTCTGTTATTCCGCTGCACGACAAGATGAGAAAGGGAGATTATAATTCGCGAAATTATCTTATTCCTCATGAGCTGAAGGGCAAAAAAGCTGGCCTGATTGGTTTTGGAAACATTGCTCAAGAAACGGCTAAACGGTTAAAACTTGGCTTTGAAATGGATGTAACTGCCTGGGTGAGGGAGTATCATCCAGAAAAACACGGCTTAGCTGAGGAAATCGGCATTAAAATTAATACAGACTTGGAAGAAGTATTCCGGGAATCGGATTTTATATCTCTGCATATTCCCTTAAATGATTCAACTAGATATTCAATTGATCACAAGCTGTTCTCTATCATGAAGCCATCCGCGTATTTAATCAATACAGCCCGGGGAGCGGTTGTAAATCAAGATGATTTATATGAGGCATTAAGAGACGGGAAAATTGCAGGAGCTGGATTGGATGTATTTGATCCGGAGCCGCCAGCCCGGGATCTTCCGCTGCTTTCATTGCCTAATGTGGTTCTAACACCCCATGTAGGCGGTACAACGGCTGAATGTAATTTCATTACGTCCACTACCGTTGCTAAAAATGTAATTAATGTACTTAATGGAAAAAGACCTGAATTTCTTGCAAATCCTGAAGTTTTAAATTCAAAAATAATAGAATAGGAGCTCAAGTATGGATCATTATTCAATCGCCCTGATTCCTGGTGACGGCATTGGAGTGGATGTTGTTCGGGAAGGGAAGAAAGTATTAGATGCCATATGTGATCTTCATGGCGGATTCTCCTTAACTTACAAAGAGTTTGATTGGAGCTGTGAATATTACGCTAAGCATGGCAAGATGATGCCGGACGACGGTCTGGAACAATTGAAAGACTTCGATTCTATTTTTCTGGGGGCGGTTGGATATCCGGGAGTGCCCGACCATGTATCGCTTTGGGGCTTATTGCTGCCAATCAGGCGTCAATTCGAACAATATATCAACCTGCGTCCGGTGAAGCTTTTAAAGGGCCTGGATTCTCCATTAGCGGGAAAAACATCTGAACAGCTCGATTTCATTGTCATTAGAGAAAATAATGAAGGAGAGTATTCTAGCATCGGAGGCAGAATGTACGAAGGAACAGATCTTGATATGGCTATGCAAACCAGTGTGTTTACGCGAAAGGGAGTAGAAAGGGTTCTAAGATACGCGTTTGATCTTGCCAAAAAGCAAGGGAAAAAGAAGCATGTAACTGCAGCTACAAAGTCGAACGGCATTAACCATACGATGCCATTTTGGGACGAATATGTTGAACGGATTAATCAGGAGTATCCGCAAGTGACAAGCAATACAGTTCATATTGATGCCTTAGCAGCCTTTTTTGTCAGCAAGCCAGAGACGATGGATGTTGTTGTAGCTTCCAATTTATTTGGTGATATTCTAACAGACCTGGGTGCAGCCATCGTGGGAGGCTTGGGGATTGCACCTTCTGCCAATATCAATCCTGAAAAGAAATATCCATCCATGTTTGAACCTGTTCATGGCTCGGCACCGGATATAGCCGGTAAAGGTATAGCAAATCCCCTTGCATCTATCTGGTGTACAAGTATGATGCTTGATCACTTGGGGCAGGCAGAATCAGCAAAAGCCATCATTGATGCCATGGAAGAAGTACTGCAGGAGAAGGAAGTGCTGACTCCGGACCTAGGGGGTAAATCGACGACAGAGCAAGTTGGCGATTACATCTGCAAGAAATTGAAAGAGCGTCTAAGTTAGTCGTGCGCAAGGTGTTAAAAAGTTAATGACAGGGAAAGAAAAAAAGCGGCAAATTTTATTTGCTGCTTTTTAATATTATTGTGAATTTATCTGGTAGAAAGGGAAGAACCTTGAGTAAGTTCCGCTGCCAGTGTGTCTTTTGTTACCTGCAGCTCTGGATCAGGTACGCCTGAATTTTTAATCGCGAAAAATAACATCATACAGTGATCAAACCTTGAAATATCCAAACAGGTAAGTTCATTTATTTTTTCCATGCGGTATACAAGTGAGTTCCGATGGAGAAACAGCATACGTGCCGTTTCGCTCATATTCATGCTGCATTTGCAATAAGCCAGGAAGGTTTGGGCAAGGATTGGAAAATTCACATGATTAATGAAATCCTCCAATTTTTCTCGTAATCGCTCATTTACATATTGATTTAAGCCGTTTCCTAACAGTTCAAAAATAATGTTCCAATCATTATAGTAGAAAATTTTTGGAGAGCGGTTTGATTGTTTTCCAGCTGTTAATGCCTGTAAAGCTGCCTGGTAGGAAACTTTTATTCCAAGTGCTCCTTTTTCTGAGCTGCCAATGGAGATGCTCGCTGTACAATTATTTTCGTTTTCTAAATATCTCAGTAATCTTTGTATCTTATGTTCCAGTCTTTTGATAAAAAGGTCATGAGATTCTTCCTTATTCACAACTTTAATCAGCAGAAATTGGTCAAGTGTCAGCGGAGAAAGAATATCTTCTTTACTATCCGCCAAATAGTAGCTTAGTATCTCAGAAAAATTATTTTGGAGGAAAGGCCAGGAATACTTATCGGAAATCTGTCCGTCTTTGGCTAAATGGCTGGCATTCAGGTCTATTTCGAATTGGATTAATAAGCAAATCCGATTATGATCAGACTCCAAATTATATCCAAGCATTTTGGCATATCTTATGCTGTACTCCATATCCTCTTGCTTCTGAGAGTTTAAGAGATAACGGATTAAATTATCCAAGGTTTTTGATTCAATCGCATTCAATTCTTTTTTTAGGTACTCATGGCACATTAATTCCACATGGCTTTTTACCAGCTGTGCATATTTCCACACTTCAGCAGGCTCCCCTACAATCCCCAGAACTCCAATTGGTTCATGATTGATCATGATTGGCGCAGCTACACCCGGCAATACGTTATCGAGTTTTTTTGCTTCGTCTACCTCATAAGCAATGGTTGTTTTTCGCTCCACTATCTCAAGAGAAGCCTGATGAAAGCTTCCTAATCGGCCGGTGTCGCTGGAACCAATGATAATGCCTTTATTGTCGCTGATGCTAATAGGGTATTCTATTATATTGGAGGTGTTATCTACAATTAATTGCGAGATTTCTTTTAAAAAACTCAAATGGATCACCCTTTTTCCGCTAATTATTAATAGATTCTTCTTCAATAAGTAAAAACCCTTGTGAAAATACACAATTAAAAATTTTCTAAATATTCTTTTTCCGTGTAATTTGCACATAGCATCCCAGACTTCTAATCAGTAACATTATAACTATATAATGCTGGAAAGAAGGGAAGGGAAGCGAATTGTCAAGCCATGCAGATATCATTATTATTGGCGGGGGAGTCATAGGTTCAAGCATTGCTTATAATTTGTTAAACGATGGATTCACGGGGAAGATTGTGGTTTTTGAGAAAGATGGGCTTTATGAATTTGCTTCGACGCCAAGAAGTGCTGGAGGATTCAGGCAGCTGTATACTACCGTCATCAATATGCAGCTAAGCAAATACAGCCTTCAGATTTATAAAGACTTTTCAAAGGACATGTCCATTGAAGGGGAAGCGGCAGAGATTGATTTCAAGCAAAGGGGCTACTTATTTTTAGCCACTGAACAAATGATGTCCCGTTTTGAAAAACACTTAAAGCTTCAAAATCAAAATGGCATACATTCACAGCTTCTAGAAGGGGAAAGTTTATTAAATATTATCCCAGAACTTAATATAGATGATATTGCCGGCGGCCTGTACTGCAGTGAAAGCGGCTATTTAGATCCATATTCTGTCATGCTGGGCTATGTGAAATATGCCAAAAAGCTTGGTGCAGAATATATTTACGATGAAGTGGACAGTTTGATTACTGAAACAGGGAAAGTGAAGGGCATCAAACTTGCTGATGGGCGGGAATATTATGCTCCCGTGGTGGTGAATTGTGCAGGGGCCTGGGCATCCATATTGGGAAATAAAGCCGGACTGCCGCTTCCTGTTGTCCCGCTTCCGAGACAAATTTTTCAATTTGATATTAAGGAGCCGCTTAAAAACTATCTCCCATTAACCATGGACCCGACAGGTGTTTATTTCCGGCATGAAGGGGAAAAATTTATATCCGGGTATGCGGAGGAAATTGAGCCTGGAATCAACTTTAAATGGAGAAGATCTGCTTTTGAAGAACACATCTGGCCTGTGCTGGCAAACCGGATCAAGAACTTCGAGCATGCCAAGATCGAAAGAGGCTGGTCAGGACTGTATGATTTTAACACGGAAGACCATAATGCCATTCTAGGTGAATACCCGGCAATGAAAGGCTACTATGTTGCTTTTGGCTTCAGCGGACATGGCATGCAGCAGGCTCCTGCAGTCGGAAAGTGCCTGTCTGAGCTGATTCGGACGGGAAATTACGAAACACTGGACTTATCTCCATTAAGAGTGGAACGTTTTGCAGAGAAAGACCTTATTATCGAAGATGCGATTTATTAATAACACACCTTCGTAGGAGCCAGGCTCTTACTGAAGGTGTTTTTTGTACTGTCTCACCGGCATGATGCCTGCATTTCTTCATAGCATTTGATGGCAGTAAAGAGAAGCATGCAATGTTCAAAGCTGCTGGTGTTGAGGGAAGTGATTTCGCTGATTTTTTCCAGTCTATAAATGATAGTGTTCCGGTGGATAAACATATTTCTTGATGCTTCACTCAAGTTCATATTGTACTTGCAGAATCCCGTAAAGGTGGACGATAATACCTCATAATTATCTTGCTCTATTAAAGAAGATATCAAGTTTAAGAGTTTTTGCTTATAGGCAGGAGAAAGCTCTCTTGGCAAAAGACTCAGCATGGCTTCTCGCTCAATATACAAATAAATTTGGGGATGATCTTGAAATCCCAGTCCAACATTTATTGCTTTCATAGCATTTTGGTAAGATTCATAGTATCCTTTATGGCCATTTTGAACATCTCCCACACCAATCTTTGCAGAAACATTGTATTTAGCATCAAGAAACGAATTGATTTTTTCCAGCCTTTCACCCAAAGTTTCCAGGAAAGATGCAAATGACTGAGAAAAGGGCATGGATTTAAAAATAATAAAACGTTTGAAATCCAGAAAAGACACGATATCATTGTCATTTTCATGAAAGATTAACTTTAAAAAGCTCAGCATTTCTTTTTGAAAGTATTGAAACGAAAGATCCCCAAAAAGGTTCCGGTCACCTGAAAGAGGGTTAGTGACATCAATTATAATACAGGTCCGATTGACGGAGAGATCAAAATCGAGCAGTTTCGCATACTGGAAAATATGCTCTTTGTCTTCTAGTTCAGAATCTTTATAATGAATAAGTTGATGAACCAGCATTTCTGCCATTTTTTCTTTCAGCTCCACCATTTCTTTCCGGAAAGCGTCCTGGCACATCATTTCAACTTGATTTTTGACAAGCTGTACATATTTCTCGACCTCAGCGGGATTGCCCACAATTCCAAGCACACCAATTACTTTATTGTTAAACTTTAAAGGAGCAGACACACCAGGGAGAATTTTTTTCTCTATTTCATTCCTGCAGACCACCGTCGTATTTTTATTTATTACTTCAAGAGAAGGACGATGAAAGATCCCGATTCTGCTTTGATCCGTTGAACCAATGATGTATCCCTCATTATCGGTAATGCTGATGGGATACTCCAATATCTCACTGGTTTTTTCCACAATGTCCTGAGCGATATTTTCTAGGATTTTCATTTTTTTGCATTCCTTTCTAAACACCATATATTCTCAAGTTATCCGCAAAATCAGCAATAAGTTATTTGATTGCCTAAAAGATTTCATCAAACTCTTTATAACGGTAATAATGAGTTTCCAGGCTGGTTATGGCACGTTTAAAATGATTCTCTAACACTATTTCTAATTTTTCTGTATCCTTATCTTCAATAAGAGAAAGTATATGGCTGTGTTCATCAGGACTATAGGGTTCTTGTTTCGGGTTTGAGAAAAAATCATCAAAAAGGATTAGATAGATATTCGTCTGAGTGATAAGCCTCAAAATAAACTCGTTCAGAAATTTATTGCCGCATTTTTGCGTGATGCTGATATGAAATTCCTTATTAAACTGTACATAGTCTTCCGGGTTTCGGTTATAAAGTGACTCTTGTTCATTTACAAGATTTCTCTTAATGGCACTGAAATCTGATTCAGTTAAGAAATTCATTGCGTGGCATACTGCAATATACTCTAATTTAGATCTCAATTCATAAGCTTGTATCATTTCCTCTTTCGTAGGATTCGTAACAAAAGCACCTCTATTCGGGATTATATCTACCAGACCCTCCATTGATAATCTTTTGATTGCATTCCTGATGGGAGTGCGGCTTACACCCAGAGAGTTTGATAGATAATGTTCCACCAGCTGTTTTCCAGGCGCTAATTTCCTTGCAAGTATAGCTGTTTTAATATGGTTATACACGTTTTCTTCCATGGAAACCTTCTTCATACACATACCTCCGGAAATAGAATCTTCTCCTGCAAAAGGAAATCTTATATTAATATAATAATATTTAAAATATTCAAAAAATATTGACAATTACATAACCTAAGTTTACACTATTCTTGTAGATTGTTCTACAATTTTGAACAACAATATTTTAGAGTGTATAGAAAATAGACTTACATTTTTGCAGCCTGTGCTAGCATTCTGAAATATTGAAATTAAGGGGGAGACGGAATGAAGAAGGGCTTTTTGATTTCATTGGTTTTTCTGATCATTGCTGGAATGCTGGCTGGCTGCGGAGGAAACAAAACATCAGGTGAAAGCAAATCAGGCAGTGTGTTAGCTCGGGTTAAGGAGTCTAAAGTACTGAAAGTCGGATTTGAGGGTACATATCCTCCTTTTAACTTTTTGAATGACGATCAGAAATATGACGGCTTTGATGTTGATATTTCTAATGAAATAGCAAAGCGATTAGGTGCTGAAACTGAATTTGTTGCTACTAAATGGGAGAGCCTTATTGGCGGTTTGAAATCGGATAAGTTTGATATTGTGATAGCCCAAATGACGGTAACTGAAGAGCGGAAAAAAAGCGTTGACTTTACCGACCCTTATGTTGTGACTGGTTCAGTCCTGATCACAAGAGAAGATACTGATGGAATTTCTGAATTAGAAGATATAAAAGGAAAAAATGTCGGTGTCGGAGGGGGAACTACTTTTGAAGAAGTTGCCAACAGTGTGGACGGTGCGAATGTAAAGACATATAAGGCTGTTAATGATTATATTGCTGATCTGATGAATAAACGTCTGGATGTTATCATTAACGATCAATTATTAATGAGTTATAACATTAAAGAAAATGATTTGCCGCTCAAGATTTCAAGTGACATTGTTAATAAGGATGAAATCGGAATGGCCATTAAGAAAGATAATGATGACTTTGTTAAGGAAGTCAATCAGATATTGGCAGATATGAAAGAAGACGGAACATATTCTGAAATTTATAAGAAGTGGTTTGGAACGGAACCATTAGAGAATTAAAGAATTTATCCCTTAAAGACAGGAATGTCTCTGCTCCTGTCTTTACTTTAAAGGGAAATATTTAAGAGGAGGAGAAATGATGCGGGCTGTTGTTTTAGGGACTGGAATGATAGGCACTACTGTAGTATGTGAATTGGCAAAGTTTCCTGATATTGAGGCGGTTACTGCTGTTGACGTGAATGAAAGCAGTGTGGAAAAGTGTGTTGAAATAGCCAATACCCAAAAGGTGTATGGTAAACAGGCGTCTCTTGAAACAATAGAAGATATACAGAATGTTTTAAAGGATGCGGACATTGCTGTTGCTTGTCTGCCACATTCATTAAGTCCATTAGCCATTGAAGCTGCTATCAGAGAAAAATGTCATTTAGTAGATTTAGTAGGATCCAAGTATGAAGAAAAAGTGAAGCTTGACCAGAAAGCAAAAGAGGCTGGGGTGGTTATTGTACCAGGATGTGGTGTTGCGCCGGGGATAACTAACTTTTTGGCAGCGCAAGGCATCGAAATGCTCGATGAGGCTGACGAAGCAGTTATGACATGCGGAGGCATTCCGCGGTTTCCCCAGCCGCCGTTATGGTACCAAGTCGTGTTCCGGCTTGAAAGCGTACTCGGCCTGTATACAAGGCCTGCATTAGCAGCTGAAAATGGCGAACTGGTTGAACTTCCGGCATTGTCTGGATTAGAGAAAATGTCTTTTCCTGACCCGGTTGGCATGTGTGAAGCGGTCATTACAGATGCACATAGTACCGCCTATACGTTAAAAGATAAAGTGAAGAGACTGTACGAAAAAACGGTAAGGTATGAAGGGCATTGGGAAAGAATGCAATTCCTCAGTCAGCTTGGTTTCTTTGATGATGAACCAATTGATATTAATGGAACGCAAATCAGGCCGCGTGCATTCTCTGAAAAAGTCTTAGCTCCAAAGCTTCAAGGCAAGACCAAAGAAGATATCACTGTCTTACGCGTTGAAGTTAACGGAAAGAAGTCAGGTGTCCAAACGAAATACACCTGGGAAATGGTTGATTTTTATGACCATGAACGCAATATTACCTCTATGGCTAAAACTACTGCTCTTCCTGCTATGTTATTGGCTAATTGGATTGCAGAAGGAAAAATTTCCGAAAAGGGCATTGTTTCAGTAGAAGAGCTCATTATTAAAGACCGTTTTGCTCCATTCATGGAACAATTGGGAGAATTAGGGATAAAAATAAGATTTAAAGAAGAAGTCCTTGTATAATGATTAATATTTGCATAACCAGAGGAAGAAGATAGTTAAAGGGGAGGAGTGCTTATGGATTTTTTAATTGTAATAGAAGCCTTGCCGCCATTATTATATGCAACCTTGATGACTATATTTTTAGCTGTAATATCCATTGTGATTGCACTTTTTCTTGGTTTTTTTACAGCTTTGGCACGAATTTCAAAAATTACCGTATTAGTTAAAACAGCTGAAGCATATGTATCTATTTTTCGCGGAACTCCGCTGCTGGTACAAATTTTTGTCATTTATTATGGTTTGCCGCAAATTAATATTGAACTTGATCCCATTCCATCCGGAATTCTCGCATTAAGCTTAAACGCTGGGGCTTATTTATCTGAATCATTTCGCGCTTCCATTCTATCAATTGACAAGGGGCAGATGGAGGCAGCCGTATCACTGGGAATGACCTACAGCCAGGCCATGAGACATACTATACTGCCACAGAGCCTGCGTGTAGCCATACCCACCATGTCAAATACCTTTATTATTTTAATCAAGGACACTTCTCTTGTATCTGTCATTACTGTTACAGAGCTGCTGCAAATGTCTTCTTTAATAATAGCTAAAACGTTTGAGCCGCTGACAATCTACTTGGTTGCAGCTGCACTTTACTGGGTTTTGATTGCATTCTTTACAGCAATATTGGATCGGTTTGAAAAACGCGCTTCTAAGCATGTAGCCGTATAATTCCAGTGGGTTTTCAGAAATAGTTGGCATTCATATAACAAGAGGAAAGCATTATATGAAAATTTATCTGGCAAATCGAAGGATTGGGGGCAATTATGAGTGTAATACAAATACAAAATTTAAAAAAGAAATTCGGTGAAATGGAAGTGCTTCATGGTATAAACCTATCTGTAAATAAAAGTGAAGTTGTTGTCCTGATGGGGCCGAGCGGTTCCGGTAAATCCACTCTCCTCCGCTGTTTGACCTTTTTAGAGGAACCAACTGAAGGCACCATTCAGATTGGCTCTCAAAAAATTGCTGCAGGAGGCAAGCCAAATCGTTCACGTAAAAATGAAATAAGAGAACTCCGGAAAAGAACTGGATTTGTGTTCCAGCAATTTAATTTGTTTCCTCATAAAACAGCAATTGAAAATGTTATGGAAGGTCCAATCGTTGTGCAGGGAATGGAGAAAGAACAAGCAGCGGAATTAGCACAGACCCTCCTTGAAAAGGTCGGACTTGGAGAACGCTGCCACCATTATCCTTCACAGCTATCAGGAGGACAGCAGCAGCGTGTAGCAATAGCACGAGCGCTGTCAATGAACCCTGCCGTAATGCTTTATGATGAACCTACTTCGGCATTAGACCCAGAACTTGTCAGGGAAGTTCTCCAGGTAATGAAAGATTTGGCAAATGAAGGCATGACCATGGTAGTTGTCACACATGAAATGAAATTTGCGAAAGAGGCAGCTGACAGAGTCATCTTCATGGATGGCGGTGTAATTGTGGAGGAAGGAAGCTCTGAAGACATTTTTAATAACCCGAAGGAAGAACGGACAAAACGGTTTCTAATGCAAGTTAATGATTAGCAATTAAATTTGAGGGATTGAACTGCAGAGCTTGCGCCTGCAGTTTTTTAGACAAAAAAACCAAAAATAGTATTTTGACATTCCCTATTTTTTGTTCAATTTAAACATATAATTCAGAATATTTTTAATTTAAAATAAGTTTAACCGCTGTTAGCAGTGTTATTAGATGTAATTTGTAAAAGGGAGTGAGTAAATCGTGAAAGAAGTTAGAGTCAGTACTGACTTAAGTGAAGCACATACACTGCCATCGTGGATCTATACGGATCCAGAAGTTTTGGAGGCAGAAAAAAGAGAAATTTTCAGAAAGACTTGGCAGTATGCAGGACATTTGAGTCAAGTCAGCAGGCCGGGAGACTATTTTACGGCTGAGGTTGCTGACCGTCCTATCATTATTAGCCGCGGACAGGACGGAGACTTGCGTGCGTTTTATAATGTATGTTCTCATCGCGCTTCCAAGCTTGTGGAAGGGGAAGGAAATAAGGCCGTTTTTACTTGTCCCTATCATGCCTGGACATACCGGACAGATGGTTCGCTCCTCAGTGCTCCGAATATGAAGGGGTGCGATCATTTCGATCATCAGGATTTCTGCTTAAAAACAATTAAACTTGAAATTATGCATTCGTTTATCTTTGTGAATCTTAATCCTGATGCTGTTTCAATGAAAATCCAATATCCTGATCTTTTCAAGCATGTGTCAAAATACGATTTGGATAGTTTAAACCGTGTGTCCGTAAAAGAGACCATCTGCCGTTCAAATTGGAAAATAGGAATTGACAACTATCTTGAGTGTGATCATTGTTCAATTGTACACAAAACACTCGTTTCAAAACTGGATATGAAACAATACGAAATGACCATGTCCGATTATTATTCTTATCAGGGAACACCGTTAAAGGGGAGAAATTTAGACTTTGAGATGGGACAGGGCGGGAGATATTATTGGCTTTATCCAAATACATGGTTTTCTTTCGATCCCGGGCCGCCTAATCTATCCATACATCAGTCCATACCGATAGATGCTAAAACTACAAAATATGTGTACACAACGTTTTTTATGGGTGATGAAGTTACAGAGGAAGAAAAAGAGTTAATGAAAATGGATGAGCTTGTCAGAAAAGAAGATCTTGATATTTGTGAGATGGTACAAAAAGGGATCGAAACAGGGGCTTATTCACAAGGAAGATTCTCGCTTACTGAAAATCTGGTTCACCATTTTCATTTAATGATTCAGAGAGATCTGGAAAAAGTACTGCCGCTTCCTATAGAAACAGCTGCAGCCGCAGACTAACATTTTTCACCAATTTGTAAGCGCTTACGAATAAAGAGATTTATTTTAATCTGAAAGCAGGGTGAAAATATGAGTCAATCAAAATTAAAAAGGCAAATGAAAAGCCGCCATTTATTTATGATGTCATTAGGGGGGATTATCGGCACAGGATTATTCCTAGGATCTGGGTATGCAATAGGAGAGGCAGGGCCAGCAGGTGCAATAATGGCGTACCTTGTTGGCGGTCTTCTAATGTATCTGGCTATGGTTTGTCTCGGAGAATTATCAGTTGTTATGCCTGTTTCAGGCTCCTTCCAGGCACATGCGACCAAGTTTATTGGTCCCGCAACAGGATTTGTTGTCGGCTGGGTCTATTGGCTGAGCTGGGCCATGTATGTCGGACTTGAATTCGTGGCTGCAGGATTGCTGATGAAAAGGTGGTTTCCGGATGTTCAAACATGGATTTGGTGTGCAATTTTTATAGTCCTGTTATTTTCTATCAACTCACTCACAACGAAAGCATTTGCTGAGACAGAGTATTGGTTCGCGGGTATTAAAGTCCTGACAGTTATCTTATTTATCATTATCGGATTAGGTGCAATTTTTGGCGTTATTTCTATGGATAGCTCCCCTGCCCCTTATTTAAGCAATTTCATTGGGGATGGTATATTCCCTGCAGGACTGGTTGGGGTCTTCATTTCCATGATGTCTGTAATCTATGCATTTCAGGGTTCGGAAATTATGGGTGTGGCTGCAGGAGAGACGGAAGAGCCAGAAAAGAATATTCCAAGAGCCATTCGGACTATCGTTTTTCGAATTCTGCTGTTCTATGTTCTGGCTATCTTTGTATTATCAGCTATTGTTCCATGGCAAGAAGCCGGAGTATTGGAAAGTCCGTTTGTAACCGTTTTTGATATGGTAGGCATTCCATATGCAGCAGATATTATGAACTTTGTTATCCTAACGGCTATCTTATCAGTCGGAAACACGGGTCTCTACGCATGTACAAGAATCATGTACTCGCTTTCAGAAACAGGGATGGCTCCAAAAGTTTTTGGAAAACTGAATAAGCGGGGTGTTCCTTCATATGCCCTTTTAGTGACTCTTGGTTTTGCACTATTATCACTATTAACAAGTTATGTAGCAGCAGATACTTTGTTTGTTGTTCTGCTGGCTGTCAGCGGAATAGGCGGCACACTTACATGGCTGGCCATTGCCGCAGCACAAATAGGGTTCCGCAGACAATATACAAAAAATGGCGGGAAAGTGGAGGATCTACAATATAAGGTGCCTTTATATCCCTTTATCCCGATCCTATGCATTGTCATGTGTCTGGCCATTTTTGCAGTTATGGCTTTTGATCCTACACAGAGAACCTCTCTATATTGGGGCTTTGGATTTATAGCCCTTTGCTATGTGTATTATTACTTCATGTATACACGCAAAAAGATTACGCTGGCTATTAATGCGGAAAATGTAACACCGGCTGTGAGGGATGAAATATAACTAAATTCAACTGCAGTTGGCCTCTATGGCCCTGCAGTTTATTTCATGGAACTGAGGGGAGAATGAAGGTAATGAATATAAAAAGTTATGATGTTATTATTATTGGCGCAGGATTTTCCGGATTAACTGCTGCAAGGGAGTTAAATATGCTGGGCAAAAAAGTATTAGTCCTGGAGGCGCGGGATAGACTCGGCGGCAGAACATGGGTGGATCACCGTTTAGGTTCAGATCTCGAAATGGGAGGCACATATGTTCATTGGCATCAGCCGCATGTGTGGTCTGAAATTACCAGATATGGGCTTGAACTGGCCTCTGGGCCAAAAGCAGAAAAAGTATATTGGATCACAGGCGGAAAGACGTTTTCATCACCAGCGGCTGAGTTTAAGAAAAGGCTAAGAGCAACTGTTGAAAGGGTCATGAAGGAAAGCAGCAAGCACATGCCATTTCCATTTGACCCCCTTCATACTGACAGTTTTCGAAAGTTGGATCATGTATCTGGAGAGCAATTCTTAAAAGATATCAATTTAACAGAAGAGGAATTCGATGTGCTGCATGGGTGGATTGCATCGGATTATTGCGGTGATCCTGCAGAGGGTGCGGTTACCCAGATATTTCGCTGGTGGGCTTTTTCCAATGGAAACTGGGATACTCACAGTGCGATGGTCTCCAGTTACCGCTTAAAACATGGAACCAGAAAGTTAATCGAAGCAATTGCTGCTGACAGTAATGCTGAAATTAAGTTATCTGCCATCGCTGGACGAATAGAACATAAAGATGGAGCTGCTAAAGTCTTTACTTCAGATGGAGAATGTTATGAATCCAAGGCAGTGATCGTTACAGTGCCATTAACGACTCTGAATAACATAGAGTTCGAGCCAGCGCTTTCAGAAGCTAAAAGGGAATCTTCAAGAGAGGGACAAACCTCAAAAGGAGTTAAAGTCTGGGCAAAAGTAAAAGGGGAGTTAGAAGCATTCGATGCATTAGCTCCTGGCAGCTATCCTTTAAATTCAGTTCATTTGGATCGGTATGCTGATGGCAATAGCATCCTGGTCGGTTTTGGACCAAGTGCAGCAAAGCTGAATCCGAACGACAGGGAAGCGGTAGAAGCGGCATTGAAATATTGGATTCCGGATATACAAGTACTGGAAAGCACAGGCCATGACTGGGTCAATGACGATTTCTCAAAAGAAACATGGCCTATGCTGAAACCCAAACAGTTAACTGCTTATCATGAAGAGTGGAATACACCAGAAGGTTCTGTGTTTTTAGGGGGTACAACCTATGCAAATGGCTGGGCAGGCTTCATTGACGGCGCAATAGAGAACGGAATAGCTGTAAGCAGGAAAGTAAATAAGTATTTAATAAGCAAACATTATGTTCATGCGGAATAAATAATTTAAAGGTGCCAGGTTAACCATCAAATGATGGTACCCGGCACCTTTTTTAACTGTCTGGCTCTAATCTCAATCACCTCGAGGCCTTAAGCCAATCACTTATACATATGATTGTCGCCGATAGGCGGGCGCCTAGCGGTTTTTTTATTTGTCATCATAGTCTGTTGTAAGGGTTCTATAAACCATATAGGAAAAGCCCCCCCAGAATAAGCCCAAGGTTAAGATCATCATAATTATTGCAGATGCAGTCATTATAATTCCTCCTTGATGCCTGTATTTGAAGAAATTGGAGCTTCTTGATCGTTCAATCCTTCTTCTTTTACAGAGCTTCTTAATCTTTTATTAAATCGGAGCAGCACGAATGCAAGCAGGAAAGTAATTCCGAGCTGAAGGATTATTGTTCCAACATTAAATTCTTCAAACGGCTTCCACCAAGTGTCCGGATACCAAGTCACACCCTGATATAGCCACCATCCGGTTACTATGACAAACAGAGCTGGTATTAGATATTTAATGGAATAAACCCACCATTTGTTTACCTTAATGAAGCTGACTTCATTTATTTCATCACGCATTTTTTCGACACCATATTTTATCGCAGTGTATGCATACAGGAAGCATGAGAGCAGAAGTGCAACTCCCCAAACCCAATCCTGGTTATTAAACACTTTCATATTAATGGCTGAAGGGATTCCGCCTAAAAAAATCAAAACAACAGTCAGCAGGATTGCTTTGTTTCTGCGGATACCATAGTCTGATAGATTCCTGGTTATTAATTCCACCATTGCAACCAATGAAGTAAAAGCCGCAAAAGCCAAAGCTCCAAAAAATGCAACGCCAAAGAAATAAGTCTGCGGCATGACACTGAGCAATTCAACCATATAAATAAAGGTTAAGCCGGTATTGCCTGAACTTGTAGCCTGGGTAATATATTCCTGTGAAGGTGCTAAAGCAAAGATGGCGGGTATGATAGTTAAACCGGCAAGTAATTCGACTGAGTTGTTTCCCAGGCCAGCTGTTAATGAATTTTGGGCAATATCGTCACGTTTTTTTGTATAAATGGCATAAGTTGCATATAATCCCCATCCGGCACCCACTGACCAGGCGGATTGTGATAATGCCTGGAGCCAGGTTGATGCTTTCCCAAGATATTCCCACTGTGGTGTAAACATATATGAAAGCCCTTCCATAGCACCCGGCAAGGTGATGGAACGGACAGCAGTAAAGATGAGCAAGAGGAATAAAAGCGGCAGGAAGATTTTAGACATTCTTTCAATTCCCTTTGTAATCCCTATAAAAACGACAAGTCCGCAAAGGGCAGCTGCAGCAAAATGATAAATAACTGGTTCTGCTGCATTGCTCGTAAAGTTTTCCCACTGAGCAGCTGAGTCAATTTTTTCTGCAAAAGTTCCCTGTAATGCTAAGATGAAATATTTAAAAGTCCAGCCAACTACTACAGAATAATAAAATGTGATTCCGGCTAAAACGATTGTGATGATAGGTCCAAACCAGGCAAATTGTTTGCCGATAAATTCTCCGAATGACCCCATCGTTCCCATTCTGGTTTTTCTGCCTATGAAGATTTCAACCATGATAAGCGGCAATGACCAGACAAATAAAAAAATGGCCCAGCCGATTAAGAAAGAACCTCCGCCATGTTCAGCAACCATTCGCGGGAACCTCCAAATATTCCCGGTGCCCACCGCCATTCCCATAGCTGCTAATATAAATCCGATTCTTGAACCCCAAACTACCTGGTTCTCTTTCAAATTTAACAACCCCTTTGTAATCAAGACTCAAAAGCACAGGATCTTTAAAACATCTATAGGGCGCATACTGTATAAATAGATCGAACGATAAGAACAACCCTCCTTCACTAAATATTATTCTATTTATTTAAAAAATTCTGCATATTAAATATATAATCTCTGAACGTCTTTATCTATGTGCAACTTTCATAAAAAATGAGACTCATTCCTCCAGAATTTAGACTAGTTTTACCAAATTTCCAGCTAAGCTTTTAAGATTCTTCATGAAGATGTAAAATACCACAAAAATTACAGTTGAAAATTATTTTTTATCATTTATATTGTACATTTTATTCAGAAAATTCACCCTCTATAATTAAAGTACTATCTAAATTAATTTACTCACAATGGAGGGGAAGGGAATGACGAAGGCTATTATTATTGGCGGAGGTATCATTGGTTTAGCATGCGCCTTTTACCTTAGAAAACAGGGAATGGATGTAGTATTAATTGATAAAGGTGATTCCGGAGCAGAATGTTCGAGTGGAAATATGGGATGGGTGTGCCCCAGTTTATCTGATCCGGTTCCTGCTCCCGGTCTGATTAAGTCAAGTTTGAAGTGGATGATAAAGCGTGATAGCCCTCTATATATTAAGCCAGCCATTGTCCCCTCATTATCACCCTGGCTCATGCAATTCTGGAAGTTTTGCAGTGAAGAATCCTACCAAAGGGGGTATACCGCAGGCTTGGAATTGAGCAGAAAAACATTGAGTTTGTTCGATGAACTCGAGCAAGAGGGCTGTCTTGAATTTGAAATGCATCGAAAAGGGCTGCTTTTTGTCTTTTTAGACCAAAGGTATATTGAAGAAAAGCTGGATAACTATAGTATTGTTGAAAGCTACGGTTTGCCGGCACCTGCAGCAAAATCAAAAAAAGAAGTAATGGAAATGGAACCGGCCCTTTCTGATGCAGTGGCTGGTGGCATATATCTCCCTGCTGAACGGCATGTCAGGCCTGAATCCCTTACCAAAGCTCTAAAAAAATGGCTTATCTCAAATGGGGCTGAGGTCCTTTCTCATACAGAAGCAACGGGATTTATCCAAGAAGGGGACAAGATCTCCGGGGTTAAAACCCGAAAAAAAACCATTGAAGGGGATCACTTTCTTGTCACTGCGGGAGCATGGGCGGGACTGGTTTTAAGACAAGTGGGATTACACATCCCCATGACAGCAGGGAAAGGATATAGCATCACCATTTCTAATCCTTCCATTCAGTTTCAGCAGCCGCTTTACTTAGGGGATTCAAGGGTAACAATTAGCCCGTTTCATGATTCTGTTAGAATTGGAGGAACCATGGAACTGTCTGGCCTTAATACTGATCTGGATCAGCGGCGAATTGATAGTTTAAAGAGTTCTGCAGCTCAATATTTACGGTCGTCTGTTCGCGGAGATGAACAGGCATGGTGCGGAATGCGGCCTATGACTCCTGATGGTTTGCCTATTATAGGCAAAGCGCCTTCACTGAATAATCTATTTATCGCGTCAGGCCATGCAATGAGTGGAATTTCCATGGCATTATCAACAGGAAGTGTTATGAGTGACCTCATTACTAAGGGAATGTCAGATATTGATTTAACCCCGTTTAGACTGGACAGGTTTTCTTCTAAGAAGACACATAAAAATCAAACTATCACTGTCAATATGTAGACATGGCAGCCAAAAAACACTTTCTTTGATTAACGGATATACGAAAAGTTCATATTGGAGTGAATGACTATGTTAATGATCAATAAAGAAACCATAAAAGAATTGTACTCAATGGAAGAGTGTATTCAGGATGTTGAGAAGGCATTTTGTTATGGCCACAAGAATAAAACGCTGACACCGGTAAGAATGTCGGTTCCGCATTCTGCATATGAAGCAGAAACTTTATATATGCCTTCCTATATTGAACCGGAAAATTATACAGCAGTTAAAGTTGTAAGTATTTTTCCGCACAATTCAGGCAGGGGAAAACCGGTTCTACAGGGAGTGATTCTGCTGACCGATGCGAAGACTGGCGAGCACGTTGCCTTAATGGATGCCAGCTACTTGACGGTATTAAGAACCGGTGCTTCAAGCGGGGCTGCAACGAAATATTTAGCGCGGGAGAATGCGAAAGTTTGTTCTGTATTAGGGTGTGGAGCTCAAGCTGCCGGCCAAATCCAAGCTGTCATGTCCGTTAGGGAGATAGAACATATCATTTTATATAACCGCACAATAGATCGAGCAGAAGTATTTAAAGATGAAATCCATTCGCTGTATCCAGATTGGAGGGGGACCATTTCAATTCAACCAGATGCCAATGCGGCTGCAGCCCAATCAGATATTCTCATCTGCAGCACGAAAAGTTCAACACCCCTTTTTGATGGATCGGTACTGAGGGAAGGAACCCATATTAATGCCATAGGTTCTTATCAGGCACATATGCAAGAGGTTGATGTTCAAACACTAATCAGAAGCAATAAAGTTGTGGTCGATACATTGGAAGGAGCCATGCACGAAGCTGGAGATCTCCTTGTTCCACATAAAAAAGGAGAATGGAATACGGATCTCATTTATGGTGAAATTGGTGAAATCGTATGCGGGGAAAAAGCTGGACGTGAAAAATCAAGTGAAATAACATTTTATAAATCTGTCGGGGTAGGGTTTTTGGACACAATGGCAGCCTCTAAAGTATATAGAAAAGCTTTGAGTGAGGGTAAAGGGGAGTCCTTTTTGCTATAAAAAATCAGGATACTCTTTTAAGTACGACACCGGATTATACTACTTTAATTGAACGGTTATGACAAGCCAGAATATAAAACAGGACAAAAAAAACGCTTGAATGTTCTTGAACATCTCAAGCGTTTTTTAGTGTAATTACATAGCCTTTACTTCGTCAAGCCTTCTTTAATGGTTTCTATATTCCATTCCATCATCGAGATGTACGTATCGCCTTCTTCACCAGGCTTTGCCAGAGAGTCTGTAAACACTTTTCCCATGATTGGAACATTGGTTTCATCAGATACGGCTTCCATGCTCCTGGCGTCAATGCTGGTTTCAAGGAACAGTCCTGTAATGCCTTTTTCATTGATGATATCTACAATTCTTGTAATTTGTTCTGGTGTTCCCTGGTTTTCCTGGTTGATTTCCCAGATGTATTCTGCCTGGAATCCGTAGGCTTCACTGAAATATTTAAAAGCACCTTCACTTGTAACGAGAACCCTTTCAGATTTCGGGATTTCGTTAAATTGTGTCACAGCTTCGTCATGCAGCTTTTGAAGCTTTGCAATATATTCTTCCGCGTTTTTTTCGTAAACCTCTTTATTATCTGGATCTGCCTTGATCAGTCCATCTCTGGCATTTTCCGCGTATTTGATTCCGTTGCGGATGTCGAGCCATGCATGGGGATCTTCTTCACTTTCTTTGCCTTTCGTAGTTAAGTGCATGGCCTCAACGCCTTTGCTCATCAGGAAGACTGGTGCATCTTCACCGTCTTTTCCGGCCGTTTCCATCAGCTTGTTGAACCATGAGTTGCCGGCTTCAAGATTCAGGCCGTTATAAAACACAGCATCAGCATCCGTTGTTTTTTGGACATCCTCAGGAAGCGGGTCATATTCGTGGGGATTAGAGCCGATGGGTGCCAGGCTATGAATCTCTATCAAATCCCCGCCTACATTTTTCACAATGTCATACACAATCGAATAGGTAGTCACAACCTGGATTTTTTCATCATTTTCGGCAGTTGTACTCTTTCCGCTGCTGCAGGCTGACAATAATGACAGGAAAAGAAGGGATGCAGCCAGTAAAAGAAAGCATTTTTTAAACATTTGGATAACCTCCTGACATGTTTTTATTACACTAATGAAGCTCTCTTTTTCTTTACTTTCAGCGTTTTCCATATCAGCCCATGTTTAGGGGAGAACAAGAAAACGAGAATGAATATAGCGGTGGATGATATGACTATCGTTGCTCCTGAAGCTAAGTTGTAGGTGAAGCTGAAGTAAAGCCCCGTGATGGATGAAATCACCCCAATGCCAGAGGCAAGGAAGATCATCATCCACAGCCGCTCGGTTAACAGATAAGCTGCTGCCGCAGGGGTGATCAGCATCGCCACTACGAGCACAATTCCTACTGTCTGAAGGGATGCAACAGTTACCATTGTTAATAGAGTCATCAGGAAATAATGAATGAAGCGAACGGGCAGTCCGTAAGCTGCGCCCATTGTCGGATCAAATGATGTGACCAATAATTCTTTGTAAAAGAGGTAAACAGCCCCCAACACAATCAGGCTGATGCCCAACGTGATCCACATATCGGATGATCTTACCGCCAAAACATTCCCAAATAAAATATGGTACAAATCTGTACTGCTTTTTAGCATCGTAATAATAATGATTCCTGAAGCAAATGCAGCTGTGAACATAATGCCAATTGAGGTATCATGCTTAATCCGGCTGTTTTGCGATACGAAGCCGATAGCGATCGCCGTAATCACACCGCTGATCACGGCCCCGAAGAAGAAGTTAACACCCAGCATATACGAAATGGCAACACCGGGAAGTACGGCATGTGAAATGGCGTCTCCCATGAGAGCCATTCCTCTCAGGATGATAAAGCAGCCAATGACTCCGCAGATAATTCCTACCATAACCGAGGTTAATAACGCTTTTTGCAGAAAACCATATTGCATAACCGCTTCAATAAAAGCCATTATAATGACACCCCAATCTCATTCATAAAAGCAAATTGCCCCTGGTAGGCTTTTGCAATTACTTCAGGCTTAAACACATCTTCAACAGTCCCGAAACTGATCAATTCCTTATTTAGAAGAATTAACTGACTGAAATAATCGTTCGCCTTACTTAAGTCATGGTGTACGACGATCACGGTTTTTCCCTGTCTGCACAGCTCCTTCAAAATGTTCACAATCGTTTCCTCGCTCGATACATCAACCCCGACAAACGGCTCATCCAGGAAAAAAAGATCCGCTTTCTGGGCAAGGGCTCTCGCCAGAAAAACTCTCTGCTGCTGTCCGCCTGACAGTTCACCAATCTGTCTTTTGCTGAACTCCTGCATGCCGACTCGCTGAAGACATTCCATGGCCCATTCCTTATCCTTCTTCTTTGGACGGCGGAACAGTTTTAAATGGGGGTAGGTCCCAATAAGAACGGCATCATGCACCGTGATGGGGAAATCCCAGTCTATGTCATTCCGCTGCGGAACATAGGCGATGCTTTTGCGCACTTCTCTGATGGGTTTTCCCAGCACTTTAATTGCACCTTTATCCTTGGGTATGAGATTCAGCATGGCTTTTAGAAAAGTTGATTTGCCTGCGCCATTCGGGCCGATAATACCCACCAGATTGCCGGTATTCACCGATAGGCTGACCCCTGTTACAGCCTCATTACCAAAATAAGAGACATGCAAATCCTGTATGCTGATAGCTGGATCCATCATTTTTTATTATCCTCCTTTATTTTCCAAGTTTAAATGGGATCAAATTAATTGATTTTGCACAATTTAACGTCACATGGACAAGATTTATGGATTTATAAAAAAGTTTTGCCTTAATGCAAATTATATGCGAATGATAAACAATGTCAACACAAAAGTTTTATTTTTACTGAAATTTAATGATGGCATGAAAATGGCTGAATTATGAATTATGGCTCTGGCAATCAAATGGTTTAATGGTAAAATTAGGTGAGTTAAACGAAAAAACAGATTATAAATTTGTAAATATATGAAACTTTTTACCCTTTTTGATCGTTTAATTAATAGAAGGCGGGATAGGTGTTTATGATCGAATATGTATGGTCTGCTCTGATCGTTATGGCCTTTTCTTACGCATTTGGGAGCATAACAGGAGCTTATTATGTGGTTAAATATTTAGCTAAAGAGGATATAAGATATATAGGGAGCGGGAATGCAGGAGCTACAAATGCCGGAAGAGCACTAGGTAAGACTGGGTTTTTGCTGACTATAGCAGTTGATGCGGGAAAGACATGGGCAGCTTTATACTTGACTGGACTCATGTTTGAGAGTGATGTTGTATTCATTCTTAGCGCTTTTTGCGCGATGCTGGGCCATCTTTTTCCAATTCAGCTTGGTTTTCAAGGCGGAAAAGGAGTGGTTGTCTATCTGGCTTCTGCACTGTATCTGGAGCCGCTGACGATAGCAATCATGGCCATTATAATGGGAATCACGTTTGCAGCTCTTCGGAGGTATACCTTATCGGGTTTTATCTCTATGGCTTCTATTCCCATAACAGCCTGGGTGATTGGGGATTCATTCATTATTGCGGCAGGCCTGCTGCTGATGCTTATCATTGTTCTAATTTCCCATACAAATTTCATCATGCCTAAGCATAGGAGGTAAACTAATGAATATTATCTGCAAAATCGCAGCGGAACATGATGAATTTGAACAAATTCATCAGCTGAACTATCAGACATTCGTCGAAGAAATTCCACAGCATAAGCAAAATGAAAATCAGCATTTAATCGATAAATTTCATGAAGAAAATACATATGTGATTGCCAAGGCTGGTGAGGAAGTGGCAGGAATGATCGCGATTCGTGCGAAAAGGCCATTTTCGCTTGATTATAAGCTTCCTAATCTCGAAGAATACTTGCCTGTGCAAGGTGAATATTGCGAGGTACGCCTGCTGTCAGTCAAAAAGGAATACCGCAGCACCCGTGTCTTTTATCAGCTTTGTGAAAAGCTTGTGGAGCTTTGCCTTGAAAAAAATTATACGATGGCGCTGATCTCAGGGACGGTCAGACAGCTGAAATTGTATAAACGGATTGGCTTTTTGCCTTTTGGTCCACTGACAGGAGAGGAAGGAGCCCAATTTCAGCCCATGTACTTAACAAAAGAGAATTTCGAACGTTCCACAAAAGCGTTTAAACGCTTAATGGACAGAAACTCAGAGCAGTCCGGGCAGCACTCTTTTTTGCCGGGACCTGTCCCTGTACATGAAAATGTGAAAAGTGCTTTTGCCAAAGAAGCAATATCTCATCGTAATCATGATTTTATCAATGGCTTGAAGGAGCTGCGATTTCAATTATGCAAGATGACAGGTGCCTCCTATGCACAGGTTATTGTCGGGACGGGGACCCTTTCCAACGACCTTGTGGCTGCCCAGCTGAAAAACATGGAGGGGAATGGGCTCATCCTGGCAAATGGTGAATTTGGCTATCGTCTCATTGATTCTGCCAGAAGATTTCAGTTATCTTTTCAGACGATTGAAAAAGACTGGAATGAACCGATCCTTCACGAAGAAATTGCATACATGCTGACAGAAAATCCTTCTATAAAATGGGTCTGGACTGTCCATTGTGAAACCTCAACAGGGTATTTATTCGATATCAGCGGGATTCAGGAGCTATGTGCAAGCTATGGTACCGAGCTTTGCGTGGATGCATGCAGTACTGCCGGAATCGTTCCGCTTTGTCTTAAGAATATTTATATGGCATCGTCGGTGAGCGGAAAAGGGTTTGGCTCGTACCCGGGTCTTGCGATTGTGTTCCATAGGGACAGAATTAAAGGGAACAGCAGTGTTCCCAGATACCTGGATTTAAAGATGTATGAGGACAATGAAAGCATTCCATACACCCATTCTTCTAATCTGGTCAGCGCATTAAAAGAGAGTATAAAGCTGATAGATTATGAGAAAATAAAACGAATGTCTTTAAAAGTAAGGAGGATTCTTTCGGACAAGGGTTTTTCCGTTCTGGGCGGGGAAGATTATTCGCCGGGCATCCTTACTGTCCATTTGCCGGAGGACATTTCCAGCAGGGAATTTGGCGACTTATGCAAACAGAAAGGAATTCTACTAAGCTATGAAAGCGGGTACCTGCTTGAAAGAAATTGGGTTCAGGTGGCTCTGATGGGGGCGCAGGAAGAAGAGAAGGTCATGCAATCTATCGAAATGATTGCACGTATTTTCGAAAAACAATATGAAAAGCGGTATGATTATGAAGTTATTTAAAAAGCTTTCGCCCATTTGGGCTGCCGTCATACTTATCTGGATCAAGACGGCTGCTGTATCCTTTATCGGATTCAATCTGCACCCTGAGAACTGGACTGATATTTTATTCATGCTATTAAGCCCGATTGGGGCCATAATGGTCATTCTCGGAGTTCCTTATTATTTTAAGAAAAAGGTCAAACCGGGAGCTATATTTGCAGGCATGGCAGTTCTGACCGGGATTCTTTTTGGGGATCTTCTTTATTATCGTTTCTATACCGATTTTGTCACCGTTCCGATCCTTTTTCAGTTTAAAAATGTCGGAGGGATTGGACCGAGTACTTTTGAATTGGTCAGTCCGTGGGATCTTCTGTTATTAGCTGATCTGGTGGTTTTTTGGCTTTTCTATTTAAAACGGAAATCAGTACAAGCACAGCTTTCAAATAAATCAAAAAGGCTTTATGGTGCTGTCAGTGTGATGTTTGTTCTAGTGACCATCACTCTCGGCATGGTAAAGGTGCCTCATTTATTTTCGGAATCCTATAATCGCCAGCAGCTTGTCAAGCATATTGGCTTGTATCAGTATCACCTTTATGATATGGGCATCGCTGCAGCAAACCCTCTCAACCGAGCTTTTGCCAGTTCAACAGATGCTGAGGCTTCTGCCGAGTATGTCCAATCACACGAAGATAAGCCATCAGATTACTTTGGTGCGGCAAAAGGAATGAATGTCCTACTGATCAGCATGGAGTCCACCCAGAATTTTGTGATTAACCAGAAGGTGAACGGTCAGGAAATAACACCTTTCCTTAATTCACTGATTGAAGACAGTTTTTATTTCAGCCGGGTCTATGATCAGACAGCACAGGGCAAAACATCGGACTCGGAATTCATGGTTGATACAGGCCTTTATCCGTTGTCGAGCGGCTCGGCATTTGTCCGGAAAACGGAAAATGCTTATCAGAGCCTGCCGCATATATTAGCTGAGAAGGATTATTACGCAGCCGTATTTCACGGGAATGACGCTTCGTTCTGGAATCGGGAAGCCATGTATGATTCTTTAGGGTATGATCGGTATTTTTCAAAAGCTGATTATCTGGTTACTGATGAGAATTCTGTGAACTACGGGATTAAGGATATCCCATTTTTCCAGCAATCCATTGAGCATCTGGAGAACCTGCAACAGCCTTTCTACGCCAGGTTTATCACATTAACAAACCATTTCCCGTTTTTGCTGGAGGAGGAAGATCAGTTTATCCCTGAGGCCAATACTAGTGAAATGGTCGTCAATCGCTATGTCACAACCGTCAGATACCAGGATGAAGCCATTAAAACCTTCTTCCAGGACTTAAAAAAGAGCGGGCTCTATGAAAATACGATGTTTGTATTGTATGGCGACCATTATGGCATCTCGGACAAATATGAGCATGGTGTGCTTGAACTGCTAGGGCAGGAAGATACGATTGTAAACCGCATGCAGCTGCAGAGTGTGCCGCTGATCATCCATGTGCCGGGCGTGGAAGGCAAAACGTTTACAAACCTTGGCGGGGAAATCGATATAAGGGCAACGATTCTTCATCTGCTCGGCATAAGTGCTGTTGATAATTTCAGCTTCGGGCAAAACCTGTTTACAAGAGATCCTCATCACCCCGTTACCTTCCGGGATGGAAGTTTCATAGCGAAAGATTATTTGTACAAATCCGGCAAATGCTTCAAAAGCGAATCGGAAGAAGAAACAGATATTACTGGCTGTGAACCTTTAATGGATATCTCCAGAAAAGAGCTTAGGTTCTCTGATGATATTGTACATGGGGATTTAATGAGGTTTATGGAATAACTTTTGGAGGAGAAGCATGGAAGTATTCGGGTTTATATTTTTATGGGGGATACCTTTGCTGCTGCTTTGGAGTTTTGTCTTAACGCTTGTCGAAGTTAAGAGAGCGGGGAGCGAAGGGCAATTCCTTGGCAGGACGCTCACATTTATCGGCGGAATTTATCATTACACCATTTCTTCATTTGCCGCTTGGGTTGGTTTGATTGCCATCGCATTCGGAATTGCAGCCCTGGTGGAGGGTTCAATCTTCGGTGCATTATTCTTTGGTTTATTCGGTGTTTTTATGGTTTATAACTTTTTTCCGAGATTAAATATGCCGGAATGAGATTGAGGTATGTCCTTTGGGGCATGCCTTTTATTTTTTTTGCATATATTGGGCTTTTGAACAGAAAGAAAGCAGGAACTCGTGGATGTGAGTCCGAACCCAGGTCAACTTCAGACACAGAGAGGAGGAACCGGTAGAACTGAGTCAGAACCCGGGTCAACTTCGGACACAGAAAGGCGGAACCGGTAGAACTGAGTCAGAACCCGGTGTAACTTCGGACACAGAAAGGCGGAATCCGTGGAACTGAGTCGGAACCCGGGCTAAGTTCAGACACAGAAAGCGGAAAAGAGACAGACAGAGTCCGAACTAAAAGCATTTGCAAATAACAGACAGGAGCAGTTTTTGAAACAATTCAGCCCTTATTTAAAATAGAACGATAAATCTGTTTAATAGTCTCCATATGAATGGCTTCATGGTAAAAGCCGAATAAAAAAGCTTCTCCGGATGTGTAAAACGTGATGCCGCTGCGGTTTGTGTATGGATTTGGGAGTTGTTGATCTAGACGGCCATGAAGAAATGTTTTTATCCTGGATTTTTGTCCGGCTAGGACGGATGCGATTTCCCTGAATGAAGGCGGTGGCTCGGACCAATCAGCTGGTTTAGATCCTGCGCCAAATAACCGTTCATAGTTCACTGGGACGTTCAATTTTTCACCTGATATTCCAAAGACAAGCTTTTCCTGGACAAATGCAATATGCCCGAAGTTCCAGCGGATACTATTGTTAAACCCTTCTGGAATGATATCAGCCATTTCTTCAGGAATCCGTTCAATCGATTTTTCAGTAATGCCGCGCACGGTTTCCATATGTTCAAAAATCAGCTGTTCCATAAAATCTCAACCTCCATTTTCCTGTTTTTTAGCAAAAAATGTCCTATTAATTCTGTTCAGTCTCATTCATCTATTTAGTATTTGGATGAAAGAGAAATTATTCCATTTACCATAGGATGAAGTCCTGCAAATAGATGAAGGTCAGGCTCCTAATGTTCTTTACAGGTTGGCCGGTCAAGGGCTATTACTTTATAAAATTTTTCTTTTTATATGCTAAAGGGGTCATATTCATCGCATTACGGAATTTTTCAATAAAGTAACTGCTGCTGTTGAAGCCTACCTTATACGCAACCTCAGTTACATTCGAGCCCGGCTCTTGAAGCAGGGGGAGGCTTTTTTGCAGGCGGTGCTGAATTAAGTAATTAATGGGTGTGGTCCTTAGAATCTTTTTAAAGTATCTGCAGCATTCAGAATTGCTCAGTCTGCCGGCTTTGGCAATACATTTTAGGGTGACTTTTTCAGCATAATGCTCATGGATCCAATTCAGCATTTCTTTCATCCGCCTGTGTTTTTCAACTTCTGTCTGGCTGTATTCCAGCTGGAATCCGTTTCGGATTAACTGCTGCCAAATGAATGTGAGCAGACAGGCTATATCAATCTCATAAAATGGTGAATTCTCATGTATTAAATTCCTAATTTCCAGGATGCTGTCTAAAATATTTTTCCCCCATTCCTCACTCCCGTCCAAAATGATGTATGGAAGATTTGTTGCTGAAATATACGGAGAAATATAGCTGGCGAATAATTCCTGGGGAAGCAGGAAATGAGGGGAGACATTTAAACAAATGTAAACACAATCTCCGCTAATATCCTCGGCTGAATGAAGGCACCCGCTATTGATGAAAAGGCAGCCTCCTTCTTTAACCGCCAATTTTTCCTCATTGACTTGAACCATGGCTTCGCCTTTAAGTGTCAGGATAAATTGAATTTCCTCATGCCAATGCAAAGGGATCTTGCCTTGTATATTATCTGCAATCTTCGTTTCATAGCAGGCGACAGGCAGCACCACCGTCCTGTGGCTCGTCAATTCCTTCAGGCTTTCATCCACTTTAAAATCTTTAATCTGCAAAGAAGCCACCTCAATATTGTTATACTTTTTTATGATATCCAGCTATTTTTATCACGGAATTTGGTTTATTATAACACTATTATTAGATTTAAGGTGGAATCGAACATGAAAGGACGTTCAAGGAGTACGGGTTTATTGCTCGTTATTTTTGGAGCTTCATTCTGGGGAGTTGGCGGAACAGTTGCTCAAAAGCTTTTTCAGGAATTTGGAATCTCTGTTGATTGGCTTGTCACAGCCCGGCTTCTGATCGCGGGTGTTCTTCTTTTGGCCGTTCAATTTTTGCTGAAAGATCACTCACAAGTGTTTGGAGTTTGGAAGAATAAAAGGGCAGCTATCATGCTTTTGATTTTTGGCCTGGCGGGAATGCTTGCCGTACAGTACACCTATATGGCTTCCATTCATCATGGAAACGCGGCTGTTGCCACACTGCTTCAATATCAGGCGCCAGCTATGATTATCATTTATCTGGTTTTGCGGAAGCAAACAGTGTTTTCAAGGCAGGATCTGGTGACAGTTTCCCTTGCTTTAGCGGGATGCTTTCTGCTATTGACCAATGGTTCTGTTTCTCAGCTGTCCGTACCGTCACCTGCAATTGTATGGGGAGTGCTTTCCGGTGTGGCACTGGCGTTTTATACGTTATATGCCGTCCCGCTGCTGAAGGAGTACGATTCCCTTGTCGTGGTTGGATGGGCGATGGTCATTGGCGGATCTGCATTGAGTTTCGTCCATCCCCCATGGAAAATGGAGTTTGGCAGCTTAACGGCTGAAGGTTACCTGTATTTGGTTTTCGTTATTATTTTTGGAACGATGCTTGCGTTCTGGTTCTATATTGAAAGTCTCCAAACGCTGTCTCCAACGGAAACCAGTCTTTTGAGCAGCCTTGAGCCGCTTGCCGCAGTATTTACTACGGTTATCTGGCTGAACGAACCATTCGGCATTTTTCAATGGGCAGGTACTGCCTGTATCTTTGGCATGATTCTGCTGCTGGCATTGAATAAGAAAAAACCGGCAAAAACCAGTGTTTCTGCTGAGAATGAAGAACCATTAAGAGTAAGCTGAGAGCCAGCCCCTTTCGCGGGGGGCTGGTTTTTTCTTGCTTAGGTTTGGCTGAGGCAGGACACGATTTCGCTGAGGAAAATTGGTCGCTCATAATCCGAAGAAAATCGCTCATAACAAAAAAATTCCGTTCATATCCACTGCCATTTCAAATTTTGTTTAATTCTCCTCTGTAATTTTGCTTACACTAAGCATTATATTTTCCTAAATTTATTTCGGTTGTTAAAATAAAATCAACTCTTCATGAAGGAGATTATAAAATGACCAATATACAAATACCTGTTTCTGTTTTAAACCTTGCCCCGATACGGGAGGGGAAAGACAGCAGGCAGGCAATCAAAGATCTTGTTGATCTGGCTCAGGCAACAGAGGAGATGGGCTACAAACGCTTTTGGATAGCGGAGCATCATAATACCCCGACACTGGTTAGTTCTGCCACGGCTATTTTAATAAAACATGCATTGGAGCATACTAAAACGATTCGCATAGGCTCCGGCGGAATTATGCTGCCGAACCATGCGCCATTAGTGGTTGCCGAGCAATTCGGCACGATGGCGACTATTTATCCGGATCGGGTCGACTTGGGTCTTGGAAGGGCACCTGGTACGGATATGATGACGGCTAATGCGCTCCGCCGTTCAAAAAATGATTCTGTTTATACATTTCCTGAGGATGTGAAGCAGCTGCTGACATACTTTGGTCCTTCAGAGGAGCAGAGCTATGTAAAAGCACACCCGGGTGTTGAAACGAACATTCCCATTTATATTCTTGGTTCTTCGACAGATTCAGCGTATTTGGCTGCTGAGCTGGGGCTTCCATATGTGTTTGCTTCACACTTTGCTCCAAGGTGGATGGAGGACGCCATCCGGATCTACCGTGCCAACTTTAAGCCTTCGCAGTATCTGGATAAACCATATATGATGGTATGCTTAAATGTCATTGCAGCAGAGACGGATGAGGAAGCTGAATTCCTGTCAACCACAATGAAACAGTTTTTCCTGAATGTTGTCAGAGGGACTTCCATGAAATTAAGCCCTCCGGTCGAGGACTTGGACTCTATCTGGAACCCAATGGAGAAGGAAGCGGCAGAGGGGATGTCCAGCGTCACCCTGATGGGAAGCAAAGAAACAGTCAAAGGACAGCTCGAACAGTTCCAGAGTATGTATAATGTTGATGAAATCATGGCGGTTTCTTATATTTATGATGAAGAAAAACAAAAACGTTCTTATGAAATATTGAAAGAAATTACAGACGGCAATTGAGCGGGGAAATATTCCCCGCTTTTCATATTTCTCGGGAAAGCGCAGGATTAGACTTTTCTTGCGCGCAGTGGTCGCATCATGGCTTTTATTGCCGAAAAATGAAAATTCACGCACTAATCTATGGTTTCCTGTTTGTAGAGTGCGGGATTGGCTGCCGTATTCAAACTCTGTGCAGACGCCCATAAATTCGCCAGAAACCGCGGCATCATCTGCTGTGACGGAAGAGTGCCATATCTGGAAAAGTAAACCAACAGCTTCAAATAAGTTCTTGCATTATTCGGCAGGTGAATTTCCCTTGCGTAGTATTCATTTTCCGTATAGGTAGCAAAAGAACGGGTTTCAAACCCGGAAATAAACCTGGTGATCTCTCCTTTGTATTCATTTTGAATGTAATGGATTCTTTTAATTATTGTGGGGTCATCAGAGCCATCATAATTAGCAAGCCTTGCCTGCCGGAATGCGGGGACAGATGACAGGTTATCAGTAAGAGCAAGTGCATGTCCGTATGCTTTGTCATGACCCTCATAAATTGGCCGAATATCGGCATTCTCCATTAAATCCACTAATCGCAAGTCCTCATTTTTTAAATAGGGCGGTCTAAAAATCTGTCTGGAAAGCTTAAGCTCATTAAATGAATCACAAATAAATGAAGTGAAAAAATACCACTGGCCGTTGTCATCCAGGCTGATATCATAATCCTCCCCATCTTTTTCAACCCGGTAATCAATAAAGCGGTCTTTACGGTCGAACGTAAAATCAAATTGTTCTTTTTCTAATGGTTTAAATCCATATGGAGTTTGAATCGGTACACAGATTTCTGAAAAGAATTGGTTCTTCATGCTGACCCACACCTTACATTTGTTTTATTCTGCTATAGAAAATACCCTGCAGATTTCTTTATCATGCCAAAAAGAGAGGATAATTTTCTTTAGTTATACAAAAATAATAAAAATCGAATGGAAAGGACATTGAGTATGAAAAAATGCATTTATCTTTTCTTCTGTGTGGCTGTGTTCTGGCAATTGAATTGGAACGATGCACATGCCGAAAATAATCCCCGCAATATTTATGAGGTAAAGCAGGGGGATACCCTGACATTAATTGCAAAAAAATATGAATCAACAGCAGGGGACTTAAAACTATTTAACGGCCTGCAGTCAGACAGGCTTTTGGTCGGGCAAAAGCTGCGTGTTCCGATCATGTATAAAGTGGCACCCGGAGATACACTCTGGAGGCTGGCGGAAAAATACGATTCAAGTGTGCCGATTATTAAGACAGCAAATGGACTATCCTCCAATGCTATAAATACCGGGCAAAAATTAATAATTATTCCAAAGAAATTAGCCATGGATGGTAAGTTCGTCCTTATGACAAGAGAGGAATTCCGGGATTGGATTTTCAATCAGAAATTCACGAGAAAAGTGGCCAAGGTTCAGCAGCATCACACCTATCAGCCATCATACAAACAGTTCAATGGCACAAATCATTTTGCGATAATGAAGGGGATGGAGGAGTATCATGTAGGCGGCATGAAATGGAGCATGATCAGCCAGCAGCTGACCACTTTCCCGGATGGAAAGGTGGCAGTGGGAAGGCCGTTCGATATTGCCCCGGAAGGATCATTCGGCCTGCAAAATAAAGAAGCGATGCACAAGATCGAAGCAGATGCGATAGCAATCGAAAATCTCGGTGATTTTGATTCCAATCAAATGACTGCAGAACAAAAAGAAACGATCGTGACTGTCACAGCTCTCCTGATGCTGAAATATGGCCTTGCGCCATCCATTGACACTATCACCTATCACCATTGGTGGGATATAAACTCGGGTGAGAGGGTACTGGATAACAGCCATGGGCATGCCGTAAAAACCTGCCCTGGCACTGAATTTTTTGGCGGGAATTCGACTGCAAGCGCTAAGAAAAATTTTTATCCTCTGGTCAGAAAAAAAATACAGGAGATCAGAGCAGCCATGCATTAACAGGAAGAACCCGCAGACAAGATGCGGGTTTTTCTCATCGCTTCTTCTTTTTCTTTTTATCATCCTCTGCTGCAAGCTTCGCTTTATTTACACTTTCAAGCTCTACCTGTACATGAATTTTACTTTCCTCTACTGACGTTACACTGGTTACCTTGCCTTTGCGTCCTTTGATTCTAACCTCTTCTCCTTCATTTGGAACACTACTGCGAAGCTGATTTAATAAAACATTTTTCCCATCAAGATAATAAACCGTAAACATTCTCATCTCACCTTTGTCTATGGAATGTGGTACAAGTTCCTGCACCATTTCTATAAAATATAGACTAAGGGATAAAAATAGACCGGTTTTTTTAAAAAATGCTTGCGAACATTTGTTCCTAATAGTAAAATCAACCTTGTAATAAATGTTAAGAAAAATGAAAATATTAGGGGGCCGATGAAAATGACAGTCAAAGTGATTCCTTATTTGGTGATGGACGGAAATGCGAATGAAGCAATTGAATTTTACAGAGAAGCGCTGGAAGCGGAAGTTCTATATAAGCAAACATTTGGGGAAGGTCCCGATAACCCTGAATATCCTCTTCCAGAAGAAGCAAAGAACCGCATTATGCATGCCACTGTAAAGGTTGGTGAGAACGAACTAATGTTTAGCGATACATTCCCTGGCCAGAAACATCAATTAGGCAATCAGGTGACCATTTGCCTTTCTGCATCAGATCCTGAAAAATCGAAGAAATTTTATGTTGCACTTCAGCAGGGCGGGCAAGTGACCATGCCCCTTCAGGAAACATTTTTTAGCCCTGCATATGGCAGTGTAATCGACAAATTCGGAGTGCATTTTCAAATTTATACAGAGGGTGAGCATTAATTCGGTCAGAAAAATAGAAACCCTCCATAAAATAGGAGTTAAATAATGAGCATCGTTAATTATCTTGGCTGTAATATTATACTGCCTGCAAGTGATCCTGAGAGTGATGAAGAAATCATTATTGGTGATTTCTTCTCTGATGAAGAAATGAGAGCTGAGGTACATAAACACCTGTCAGCAAAATATATCTACGAAGTAACTTCCAGACAGCACGGCAGTATTTGGTTTAATAAATACTACAAACAGGATTATCCAAAAGGTCACGAAGAAGGGCAGCAAATTTTTAGGTCATTATGTGCTTTTCTAGATCAGCGCCTTGCATCAGGGGATTATTGTGAACTGTATACCTGCTGGGTTGGAGACGAATCGGAGGAACCTGAGTACAAGGACTGTATTAACCTTCATGATTTTGATATCGATAAGATTGGAGTGTATGAAAAGTCTTTGCTTGTCATTAACAAATAAATGTCTGTATGAGCCATTCCTCTGTGTAGGAGGAAATGGCTTTTTTTAATGAACTTGTTCAATTTTGGCTTGGTCATACTTTCAAACAAAAAGAGGAATTTTTATGATTATAAAACCAAAACAATACATAGTTAAAAATGTGAGCTATAAGATAAGATCTGCTGTCGAGGAAGATGCAAAGGAACTGTCTAAAGTTAGAGTGCAGATTGATGGAGAAACGGAGAACATGGACCGGGAAGCAGGTGAGGCATACATAGATGAAACAGGTTTTATTGAGTTAGTAAAAAAAGATTCCATTAGTGACCGGAATATATTCCTGGTTGCTGAGGTGAATGGAAGAATTGCCGGTTTTTCCAGGTGTCAGGGCAGCGAACTGAAACGAAGCAGACACAAAGTGGAATTTGGTGTATGTGTGCTTAAGGAATTCTGGGGCTTTGCTATTGGAAAAAACCTTTTAGCTCAGTCTATTCAATGGGCTGACTCTAATCATATTAAGAAGATCACTTTAAATGTTCTTGAAACAAATGAGAATGCGATTAAGCTTTATAAGAAAAATGGATTTGAAATTGAAGGGCTGCTAAAAATGGATAAGCGTCTGTCTGATGGCAACTATTACAGCACCATTACAATGGGAAGGATTTGGGACAATTCTCATAACAGGACTCCGTACCTTAAACCTGATAACTGAATATAATACAACAAACATCCAATAAGAAGTTTGTAATTTGGAGAATTAGAAGTCTCATTTTTATATGGGAAGAAGTTCTTTAGAGAGGGGCAGTCATGTATTTTGAGGGAGAAGACTTATTATCCATAGGTGCGTATCTATTGGTAGCCGGCACATTTATTTCTGCGATTGGTGATACCATAAAGCCTGATAAAACTAATTTCAACAAAAAATTAATACGGGATGGAAATGGAGTACAGGCAGTTGGCAATGGTCTTCAGGGATTTGGAAGAATTCGTTTAGCTGAAAGAGAAGAGGAAGTTAACTTTTATGGAATCGTTGGGAGCTTTACCCAGGCTGGCGGGAACACAATTAACACCGTTGCAGTCAATAATGAAATTCAAGCTTATTCAATATCTGAAACCAAATTGAATTCATTAGGCAGTTCAATTCAATCAATGGGAGCAGCCTTAGAGGCAAAAGGTGTCAAGCAGAATAGGAGCAATATTCTCAGTCAGTTGGAAGTTATCGGCTACAGTCTGATTTCCATCGGTGCCCTGCTGGATTCTGCTGGTCTTCTAATAACTGATGAATTGAGCATTCAAAGAAGACTGCTGCTGGCTGCAGGGGGATGGCTTGAATTCCTTGGAGCAGTTCTTGGAGCGTATGTAATAATTCAGACAGCTGAGGGAGCAGTCTAATCTTGCGAAAAAAGGAAAGAAAACCGGTTATCATGATGATATCAGTTGATATTTGCTGAATATCAAGATGATAGCAGGTGCTATTTATGTGCTATTTTGTCGAAGTTCCCCTCCATATAATAAACCTGGAGTAGCAGTACCCCAGGCTAACCTGCTGTTTTATTATGCCACTTCAAACAAAACGGCAACTCCAACGCCTCCTCCGCTTCCAATGGCAGCTAATACATATTTGGAAGGAGGTCTCCTTTGAATATCGTAAAATAATTTTGTAATCATCACAGCACCTGAAGCTCCATAAGGGTGGCCAATGGTTAGAGCACCGCCATTAACATTCAGTTTTTCATATGGTATTGATAGCTCATTGGCGCATGCTGCAATTTTGGAAGCGAATGCTTCATTAATTTCGATTACATCAATATCGTCAATTGTTAAATAATTTCTTTCCAGGATCGCCTGTATGGCCGGAACAGGCGCAAATCCCGGATAGTTGGGGTGTACACCAGCTACTGCACTATCAGCAAAACGCAGAATGGGTCTGTAGCCATTTTTAATTGCTGTTTCTTCCTCCATCACCAAAACAGCAGCTGCCCCGTCATGGATGCCGCAGCTGTTGGCTGCTGTTACAGTGCCATCCTTTTTAAATATCGGCTTAGCCCGCTTAAGAAGAGTCTCCATTTTTCTTTTTCTGAAAAATTCTTCATCATGCATATGTCTTCCAATTGAGATTAACTCTTCGGCCATCAGTTCCGTTTCATAAGCGTTCCAGCTCCGTTCATAGCTCAATTGTGCGTAGGCATCCTGACTTTCCCTTGATATGTTGTACATCTCTGCTACATTTTCCGCTGCTGCACCCATATCCGGGTCTCCGATTGTGTCCGGTGAAAAGCGGGCCCTTTTGGAAAAGGACGAGGTGCTGGCACTTTCCGTACCACCCGCTATATAACAAGTCCCGGCACCTCCCTGAATGTAATAGCATGCCAATCGAATGGCTTCAAGACCCGCACTGCATTGTCTGTCCAGGGTTAAACCCGGAACGGAAAGAGGGAGTCCTGCTTCTAATGCAGACAAGCGGGCAATATTGCCGCCAGGACCCACGACATTACCTAAAATGACATCATCAATTTTTTCTTCCAGGCCATCCGCCAGATATTTCAGCAGCGGGGCAGCAAGTTCATGCGGCTCATAGCCTTTAAGCATCCCATTAACTTTTCCGATAGGTGTTCTTTTTGCTTGTACAATCACGGCTCTCTTAATGGCTGGTCACCTTCCTTTCGATGGATTCCTTCAGCTGGGAGCGGGCAATTTTTCCGCCGGCTGTATAGGGCATTTCTTCAGTGAAGATCCATTTGCGCGGAATTTTGTAGGAGGCCAGATGTTTTTTGCATAGGCGTTTTAACTCAAGGGCATTTGTTTTGCCTTTGATAATCGCTACTGCTATTTGGCCCCAATATGGATCCTCCATTCCGATCACAGCAGCCTCCTCGATAGCAGGATGCAGGCTAATCACTTTTTCAATTTCTTCCGGGAAGATATTAATAGCACCATATAAAATCATGTTTTTCTCCCGCCCGCTGATAAATAGGTATCCTTGTTCATCCACATAGCCCATATCATCAACCGTTGCCCAGCCATCTTGATCCTGTATGGTATGTATTGCGTCATTTAATAGGTAACCATCGAAAATAAGGCCGCTCCTGACATATATTTTACCGATTTCATTAGGAAAGAGCTTTTCACCCTTTGTTCCTCTGATTTCGATTTCAACACCATGGCAAGGCCTCCCGACTGAATCCGCTTTTCGCTCTTCCCTATGAAAGGTGATATAGCTTAATTCGCTGGCCCCATAAAACTCAATCATGGAAAGCTTAGGAAACATTTTTCTGATTTCTTGTTTTGATGTTTCGTCCCATTTTGCACCTGAAGAAATAATTTTGAGTGGCTTCTCTATGATTCTCTTTTCTTTTAATATAGCTGATACCATTGTGGGAACCGTATATATTGATGTGATTGGCTGCTCTTCAATATATAAGAGTGCCTGGCCTGCATTGAATTTATCGAGCAGGTAAACTGTTCCGCCTGTGCAAAGGGTACTTACTGCACCATATAAAAAATGAGAGTGGAGGAGTGCCCCTGGAATCAGGATGTGTTCCGTTTCATTCATTTTGAAATCATGCTCATTAACCTTGAAGCTGGCCGCCCAGGATTTGTGGGAGCGGATAAATGCTTTTGCCCTGCCGGTCGTACCTGAAGTAAATCCCATATAAAAAGGTTTGTTTCTTTCTGAATCAATGTGAAAGACAGGAATTTGTCCGCCAATTTCCTTTAATGCATCCTCCCATAACAGGACGAAAGGGTGCATGCTAGAAACCTGGTCATAGTATTCTTTAACTGTGACCACAATAGAAGGGCTGGAAATTCTGATCCTCTCGTTAAGTTCCTCGGCCTTCCATTTTAAATCGAAAGGAACAGCTGTCCAGCCGGCCATGGCGGCACCTGTAAATAATTGCAAAAATGGTACTCCATTTGGCAGAAGAAACCCCGCTGTCTTATTGCCAAACGATAAAGAATTTAGCCAATTGGCGGTTTTGCATAGGAGAGTGTTCCATTCTTTATAATTTAAAGCTTCGTCTTTCATTATAATCGCTGCTTTATTCGGCGAATCTTCGGCGAACTTCTCTATATTTGCTGTAATATTCGTCATGGATTTGGACATCTCCTTATAGAAAAGGAGACACTTTAAAGTGTCTCCAGAGATTTAGAAAATTGCTTATTGATTATAGGATGCTTAAGCAGTCTGTACACCAGGAATGAGGCAAGAGTCGCTTTCAGTACATCTCCCGGGATATAAACCAGGCTTAATTTAATAGCTTCTGCCAGAGGAATATTCATCATAATGGCCTGTACCGGAATGCCAAACAGATAGATTAGGAATATTCCGACAGTCAGGTTTATGAACAGGATATTCATTAATTTTAAAGATTTGAAGCGTGAAAGTAAATAGCCGATAAAAAATGCTGTAATCGGGTAAGAAATTAAATAACCGGCGCTAGGACCGAAGAAAACACTTATGCCGCCGCGGCCGCCCGATAATAATGGAGCACCGGCAGCAACTAACATCAAAAAGACAGCAATGCTAATCCCGCCAAGTCTGGCGCCTAGTATTCCGCCAGCCAAAAGGACACCGATGGTCTGCAGGGTAATGGGTACGGGCGTAAATGACAGCAGGATAGGAGGAACAAGACCGAGTGCCCCCATAATTGCTGCAAATAAAGCCACGTAGGTCATCTCTTTAACTTTCATAATACCTCTCCAATTCAGATTAATAGGTTAACTGTTTTTATTTTATGGTTAACATACAAGTTTGTCAACGTGATAGATAATATAGTTTACAATAAGATAAAGGATGTAAAGGCCTTACTTCCCAGCAAAAGAGTATTAGGCTTATATCTGCGTGATTAATAATTTAGGGGAAAAAATAAAGATGGAAAACCCCCGAAAAGGAAACGAGGGAATCATCACAAGAAACAGTGATTTCATTTAACCTCAATGCCAAGCAAGGAAAGATAAATGGCCAAATTGCCGCCTTCATTCCAGCTGATACTATCTAACATATATGTAATAAAAATAAAAAGCATATAGGTACCCACCAAGAATAATAATTTTATGGTCTTATTTTCTGCATGCTTCAAAATCCTTTTCCAAACAATATATATTAAGATTGGAAAGCCTAATACCCCAATAGGAAGCAGGAGTGCACCTATCGCAAAGAAGAACAAAACTACTGATACAATATAATAAATTCCGTAGCCCAGCAGCATCAAAGCAGCTGTCAGACTATACTTAAAGTAGAATCGTGCTTGAATTTTGATCTCCCCGTTTCTATTTCAGACTCATAATATCTTTATACAAATACTTACATTAATAAGTCAATGTCTAATTTTAAAAAGGTGCCGCAAAGGTAATCTTATAGGGTTAGGTTAAGTTAAGATAAAAGTCTTCGTTTATAAAATGTAAAATAATAGTATAAAAGGGTTTTTCAGGAGGGTATATGTACACTTACGAGTCATTTATAACAGAAGGGTCATTTACATTATTGCAGCCAGTATTTTATAGCTCTTTATTGGCATCAGTTATATTGCTCATTTTTGCTTTAACTTCAAAATCCATTAGTGGTACAGTGGTTGTATTTATATCACTTATTTTAATTATCATCTCTGGCCAAGTTTTATTCTTTGACGCCATTATCGCTGATGAGCTTGGTCTAGGCGGGGACGGAACCGCTACTTTGCTTTTCCTGGGAATCGCTTTCTTTAGTCTTGTCAGCCCGGTTATCTTTTTTATAAGAAAAAAGGAGGGATAAGATTGGGCTCTTCGGAAATTGGGAAGTTTTGGGTCAGACAAATCTTATGGGATGAATAGCGCACTCATTGCTGCGTTAAGCATATTCTCCGCTGCGATAACATTCATGCAAATAACGGTGTTTCACATGTTTCTGTTTCTTGGAGTTCTTCTGTTCGTTCAGTCTCTTGCCGGATTTATCAGGCGCGATTCTGCATCCTCCATTATCCCCACTTTAGATCAAATTGCCAAATACGAAAAAGAAAAAATGAGCAATGAATGGAGAAAGCAGCGGACGGTGAGGAGTATTTGGACCCTGCTTGTCAGCAGCATCCTTTTTATTAATGCATACTTCCATTTTGATTCCGGCGAAAAGTTGAATCTTGAGCCCATGTTTTTATTTTTACTGACAATCGGCATTTTAGTTATAACCAATATTCATTTGGTCATTCACAGCATGAAGGTGGATGGCGCCCAATCACCTGTGGACTTCAAGGGCATTCACGGAATAGGAAAGTGAGGGCAGCTATCTTTGGTGTAAGCTACGCCATCCATATCTTTATGTTAATACTTTCTTTAGTCTAACCCCTCCGTATATGTTGTAGGCGGTGTTTTTTTGTTTAAATACAAGTTGACAGGTCGGAATAGTTGGTTATATAATGTGGATAATTAATTCTGAGGGAGGAACAAATTGATGAATGAACGTTATCCTGTTTTGGACGGTGCAGAATCATTCTACTATGAAGGCAATGAGATTGGGATCCTGATCACACATGGTTTTCTTGGAACTCCCCAGAGCGTCCGGTTTTTGGGAGAGTCATTTGCCAGGCTTGGCTATACTGTTTTTGCACCAAGACTTAAAGGCCATGGCACACATTATAAAGATATGGAAAAAACCACTCATGAGGATTGGTTTGCTGAAGCAGAAAAGGGTTATCAATTTCTAAAAGAAAGGTGCACATTTGTCTATGCAGCAGGTCAATCAATGGGTGGGGCCCTGACGCTTTGGCTGGCTAATAAATATCCGGAAATTGCCGGGATTGTGTTAATAAATGCCGCTCTCCGGGTTCCGTGTTATGAAAATATAAAAGGGAAAGCAAACCCCACGTACATTGATGAAGGTGCACCTGATATTAAAAAAGACGATGTAGAGGAAATTACATACGGGAAAGTTCCGGTCCCCTCCATCTTCGAATTACAGAAGATCATGGAAAGAACACCTGCCTTATTGCCTGCCATTAAAACACCTGCATTAGGCTTTAAGTCGATAGAAGATCATGTTGTGCCTGCAGAGTGTACAGATATTATTCTGGAGAAGATTGGCTCCGCGAAAAAGAAAGCTATACCGCTCTATAACTCCTATCATGTGGCATCCATGGATCATGATAAAGAAAAGATTGTTAACATAACTCATCAGTATATCCAGCAGAATCAGGCAGGCAGCCTGTCTTTTGTGTAATGGCGGCTGAAAATGGGGAAATGGAAAGGCTATAAATGCGAAAAAATAATTGTCTAAAGCAGCCTTCCGCACAGAAAATCCGTTATCCGCACAAAAAAAGGGTTACCGCACATAAATATTTTTTTCGAGTTAAAAGAGCGTCATCCGCATGGCAAGATTTAAATACCATTCCTAATTTCATCTGAATAATGGTCATGATGCATTTAAATGCATAAATTTCATCAAAAAATAGGATTAAATCCCCTTAATTCCGGGTAGAATATCGGGGGATATTGCCGGCATTGAAATTATCTTAAAAAAAAGTTATAATAAGACGTTGTTAACACTACCGAGGGGGAAGTTTTTTTGTCAATCGAAATTGGAAGTAAGGTACAAGGAAAAGTAACAGGTATTACAAATTTCGGAGCTTTTGTCGAGCTGCCAGGCGGCACGACTGGTCTTGTTCACATTAGTGAGGTAGCTGACAGCTATGTTAAAGATGTGAATGATCATTTAAAAGTTGGCGATGAAGTAACTGTTAAAGTGCTTAGTGAGAAAGAAGGCAAAATTGCCTTGTCCATCAAAAAAGCAGTGGACAGACCGGAAGGCCAATCTTCTTATTCGCAGCGCCCACCGCGCCAGGGAAGAGATGATCGCCGCGGCGGTGGTTCCAGAGATTTCCGTTCAAAAGGAAACTTTAAGCCAAAGGAAAGCTTTGAAGACAAAATGGCAAAATTCTTAAAATCGAGCGAAGAAAATATTTCTTCATTGAAGCGCAATACCGAAGGAAAGCGGGGCGGCCGAGGCGGACGCCGCGGATAAGCAGCCCTTTAGATAATGGGAAACCCCAATCAGGAGGGAAGTTCCCTGACTGATTGTTCGTTATCCTGTGATAAAGGCAAGCCAATTTTAGGCTTGCCTCTTTTCGTTTTTGTTTAACTTTGTGGATAAATATATCTACGTCTAGCTTCAGCGCCTACCCCCTTGAGGTCACAAGCTTGTATAGTTGCGACTCCCAGGGACGAAAGACTAGCCAATCCCTTCCAGAAGAAAAGAACATCTTCTTGCAGGGCTCGTCTTCTGCTTGTCGTCCATAAGCAGTCGCCTCCACATTTCGGACAATCCTCTCAAAAAGGCAAAGAACGACTTTCCGGGAGGCTCTTGTTGTGCTTGAGGCTCCAGGACAAGGAAGGCTTCGTCAGCTTAAACATCGCATGACCGAAAGCGAGAGCTTTTGGGAGGATGGGGGTCATGCAGACGTTGCCACAGGACGTGGCGCTCTTAGTCTGCTTTCCTCCGTGGGCAAGGCGCTTCCGCTTCTGTTCTTTAAATTTCAATAATAATCGGCAGAATCATTGGTTTGCGCTTTGTCTTTTCAAACAAGAACTGCCCAAGTGATTTTTTGATGCTCTGCTTGATGACATTCCACTGGCTTTTATCCTGCTCAGGAAGATCGTTGACGGTTTTTTCTGCAATCCGGTTGATATCTCTCAGCAGGTCTTCGGATTCCCTTGCATAAATAAAGCCTCGGGATATGGTATCCGGCCTTGATATCATTTTGCGTTCGCTTTTGCTCATGGTCAGCACGATCACTAGCATGCCATCCTCGGATAGCTGTTTCCTGTCGCGGAGCACGATGCTGCCAATGTCACCGACACCCACTCCATCCACATACGTATCTCCGGCAGGCACCCCCCTTGTCTGGCGTGCTTCTCCGTTTTCAATATCAACGACATCCCCATTTTTAATGATAAAAGTGTTCCCTTCTTCAACACCGATCGATTCTGCAAGCAATTTATGATGATGCAGCATTCTGTATTCACCGTGAATGGGAATAAAATATTTCGGCTTCATCAATGTGAGCATAAGCTTTAAATCCTCCTGGTAGCCGTGGCCGGACACGTGCATTCCTGTTGAGCTGCCAGAACCGTATATCACGCGGGCTCCCAGCTTGAACAGGTTATCAATGATTTTAGAAACATCGCGCTCGTTGCCTGGGATGGGAGAGGCGGCCAGAATCACGGTATCTTCAGGATGAATTTCAGCGTCACGGTAATTTCCGGAAGACAGGCGTGAGAGGGCAGCCATCGGCTCACCCTGGCTGCCGGTACAAAGTATGCACACCTTTTCGGGAGCGAGATTCATTGCCTCTTTTGGGTTGATTATCATTCCCTCGGGAACGTTCAGATACTCGCGTTCAATGGCGACTTCCACAACATTCACCATGCTTCGGCCCAGCAGGACAAGCTTTCGGTTTGCTTTAATGGCCGCAGCCACTACCTGCTGTACACGGCTCACATTGGAAGCGAATGTGGAGATGATGATTTTGCGGGGTGCTTTCATAAATGCTTCCTCAATGTTCTCCCCGACAATATGCTCGGTAGGCGAAAAGCCGGACCGCTCTGCGTTAGTGCTTTCAGAGAGAAGTGCGAGGACTCCTTCCCGCCCGATCTCAGCCATCCTGTGGATATCAGCATGCTCCTGATTTACAGGGGTTAAATCAAATTTAAAATCGCCGGTATGGACGACATTTCCCTCTGGTGTTTTAAACACAATTCCCAGACAGTCCGGGATGCTGTGATTCACTTTGAAAAAGCTGACACCTATCTCACCAAAATCAAGGCGAGTATCAGAGTCAATGGTGATCAGCTCCGATTCACCAAGAAGGCGATGCTCCGTCAGTTTTAATTCAATAAGACCCAGCGTAAATCGGGTAGCATATACCGGCATATTGATTTTTTTGAGGAGATAGGCAACCCCGCCGATGTGATCCTCGTGTCCATGAGTGACAATCAGTCCTCGTATTTTCTCCCTGTTTTCCTCAAGGTAAGTGATATCCGGAATAATCAAATCAATTCCCAATAGTGTCTCATCAGGAAATTTCCCCCCGGCGTCTATCACGATAATATCGTCATCATATTGAATCACATACATATTTTTCCCAATCTCATTGATGCCGCCAAGAGAAAAGATGGATAACTGCTTTCCGTTTGACTCCATATGTAAATCCTCCCGTATTATTTTTTCTTAGCATTCCCGATTGGGCGGGCATTATCATGGGATTGCACCTTAACGTGAAAATTAGAATTTTACCCCTTTAAATCAGCAAATTAATCATTGACATAAAATTCAGAAGCATGCATAATAATTCTAATCTTATGAAAATATCAACAGCATTGACAGGGAACCAGTAAATAGAACTCAGGCAAGAAGAGAGCGGGATTCACCGGCTGAAAGGTCCTGCAGCCTGCAAAGCTATTGAACCTAGCCCTTGAGCTGCCAGGCAAACCTGGCCGAATTTCCGGCGTTAAGGGATTTTCAAAGCGGGCACTTGCAGTGTAAAGTGCCAATGAAGGTGGTACCGCGAAAGACAAGCTCTTCCGTCCTTTTTTTAGGGATGGGAGGGCTTTTTTTACATTCCGCTCCATGAAGCGGGGCTTTTATCATAAGGGTGGTGTCACATGTGAAGAAGGAACGGATTGTTGTGAAAATTGGAAGCAGTTCGCTGACTAATAACAATGGCGGACTGTGCATGGAAAAGCTGGAGGAGCATGCAGCTGCCCTTTCACGGCTGAAAAAAAAGGGGCATGAAGTTATTTTAATTTCATCAGGAGCCGTTGCTGCAGGGTTTGCGGATCTTGGCTATCCTTCGCGCCCGGTGACAATTGCCGGAAAACAGGCGGCCGCCGCAGTGGGCCAGGGGTTATTAATGCAGGGATATACGGAAGAATTTAAAAAGCATGGCATTGTTGCAGCGCAGATGCTGCTGACTAGGCAAAACTTCCTTCATAAGGAGCAATATCAGAATGCACATGCCACATTGTCTGAACTATTGAAGCGGAATGTTCTTCCGATCATTAACGAAAATGATTCTGTATCGATTGAGGAGCTGGCTTTCGGTGATAACGATATGCTTTCAGCACTTGTCTGCGGGCTGGTACAGGCACAGCGCCTGATCATCCTGACAGATGTGAATGGAATTTATGATTCCAATCCCCGCACAAATTCAGAAGCAAAAAAGTTCAATTTTATTTCAGAAATAACCGAGGAATTGATGAATGCTGCCGCAGGGTCAGGCTCAAAGGTGGGAACCGGCGGAATGGTGACAAAGCTTGCGGCGGCAAGGACAGCGTTGGCACTGGGTGTGCAGGTATTCATAGGCGTGGGGCATGGTGAGGAAAAGCTGATTGAGATCCTTGAAGGCAAAGGGGATGGGACTTATATCGGTACGGGGTCGCAGCCGAGTGTCAAAACTTCCAAGCAGTGGCTTGCGCTGCATTCTGTTCCGAATGGGAAAATTGAAGTGGATCACGGAGCCGCACAGGCCATATTAACTCAGGGAAAAAGCCTTCTGCCTGCAGGTGTTACCGGTATAACAGGCCATTTTCATATTCAGGATGTGGTGGAAGTGATTGGACCCAAAGGGGATTTGATCGGCAAGGGGCAGGTTAATTTCTCATCCGATGAGCTGCGGGCCATTAAAGGGCTATCGAGTGCGGAAGCCATGCAGATGGCCGGGAGCGACCGCCGGGTTGTCATTCACCGGGATCATTGGGTAAGCCAAAAAAGAAAGGAGAAAAGTTCATGGAATTAACTCGTAAAGGCCAAAAAGCGAAAGAAGCAGCGGCAGAGCTGGCGAAAAAGACGACACAGCAAAAAAATCGTGCGCTTGAACTGATCTCAGGCCAGCTGATGCAGGAGAAGAATTTTATTTTAACAGAAAATGATAAGGATTTAGATGCAGGAAGAAAAAATGGAATGAGCGATGCATTATTGGACCGCCTGCGTTTAAATGAAGCCCGCCTTGAGGATATGGCGGACGCACTCATCCAGCTTGCCCGGCTGGAAGATCCAGTTGGGGAGATTATTTCCGAGTGGGAACGACCGAACGGGCTTGAGATAACACAGGTTCGGGTTCCGCTTGGTGTTGTCGGCATGATCTATGAAGCGCGTCCAAATGTAACGGTCGATGCATCAAGCTTATGCTTGAAGACAGGCAATGCTGTGATGCTGCGCGGAAGTTCAACTGCCATTCATTCCAATAAAGCCATTGTGAAGGTCATTCATCATGCCCTGAAAATGAGCGACTTGCCGCCTGATGCAGTCCAGCTTATTGAGGATACAAGTCGGGAAACCGCTTCAGCAATGTTCAAGCTGAACGAATACCTGGATGTCCTGATACCTCGGGGAGGGGCAAAGCTCATTCAGACGGTTGTTGAAAACTCAACAGTCCCAGTGCTTGAGACAGGTGCCGGCAATTGCCATATCTATATTGATGAAAGTGCTCATAAGGAAATGGCGGTTAGTATAGCTGTTAATGCCAAAACGCAGCGTCCGTCCGTTTGCAATGCCTGCGAAACGATCCTTGTTCATAGAGAGTGGGAGGGGCTGCACGATCTTGTGAATGCACTAAAGGAAAAAGGGGTTGTGATTCATGGTGGTGAGGGTGTCAGCGGGGAAGGAATCATCCCGGCCGCGGAAGAGGATTGGGCCGCTGAATATTTAGGGTTGGAAGTCGCAATGAAAGTGGCGGAAAGCGTAGAAGAGGCCATTACTCATATCAACCGCTTTGGGACAAAACATTCTGAAGCGATTATTTCATCAAACCCGGAAAATGTTGAAAAATTCCTGAATGAAGTCGATGCAGCGGCAGTTTACCATAATGCATCCACCCGTTTCACAGATGGCTTCGAGTTTGGGTTCGGCGCTGAAATCGGCATCAGCACCCAAAAGCTCCATGCCCGTGGTCCGATGGGGCTGCAGGCTCTGACATCGACGAAATATATCGTGAAAGGGAATGGTCAGGTGAAGAAGTAGAGAGATTTGTGGTTATATCTGCAGGAATGCCTTAGTTCTTAAAAAATGATATCACTTTCTTCACAATTGATGCTAAAATATAGAAAAAAAACACAAAAAAGAGGACTATACGAGTAAACGGACAGGTCAAATTTCCCTTGTGCTTATTTCGATTCTATTTACCTCTTATCAATCCATTTTCTCGCATGAAACATTTTTTACTTTTGATTTTTTTCTATTTACAGGTATTGCATGGTTTGTAGGCTGGCAGTTTGACAAAAGCAGGTATTATGCAGAGAAAGCGCGGGCCAGCGAGGAAAGCTATAAAATGCTTCTGGAATCACTACCGGTTTCCGTGCTCATACATAAGGACTGTGAAATTTTATATGCAAATTCCGCTGCTGTCAGTGCCATGTCGAGATTAAAAACTGATTCACTAATCGGCAAATCGCTTCTAGATATTGTTGAGTCTGACTATCAGGGCCGCTTGCATGAACGCTATCAATACATAATTACAGAGAAAGAGCTTCTCAACAATACTGAATATATGATTAAACGCATTGATGGAACCAGGAGTTATTTTGAAGTTTCATCACTTTATGTTGAATTTGAAGGAAAAGAGGCCATACTCTCGATCGGAACAGATATTTCTGATAAAAAAAAGGAACAGGAACAGCTTCTGCAAAAATCCGAAAAGCTGGCACTTCTGGGTCAGATGGCAGCCGGCATCGCACATGAAATCCGGAACCCGCTTACATCGATCAAAGGATTTGTTCAGCTTTTCAAGTCGAATAGCCAAAAAGAAGAGTATTTTGATATTGTGCTTTCGGAATTGGATCGCATTAATGGAATCGTCGGTGAATTTTTAGTGCTGGCCAAGCCGGCTGCAAACATTTTCGAAAAGCAGGATCTGGCAAAATTGATTAACGAAGTGATTATCCTGAGCAACACCCAGTCTATTATAAATAATGTGGAAATTACAGTAGAAAATAAGCTTCATGCCCCAATGATTCATTGTGAAAAAAACCAATTGAAACAGGTATTCCTGAATATTATTAAGAATGCGATTGAAGCCATGCCTGACGGCGGCCAATTAACCATTAAAGTCATGAAAAATACCGGCAATACTATTTCCGTTCAATTCATCGATCAAGGGGTTGGCATTTCGGAAGACCGGATTCCTAGCCTTGGGGAACCTTTTTACACAACAAAGGAAAAAGGAACCGGGCTGGGTCTGATGATTTGCTATAAAATTATCGAAAACCATAATGGCCGCTTAACCATCGAAAGCAAAGTTGGGCAAGGCACGAAGATGGAAATTGAACTTCCATTTGATGGTGCTAATATAGAAAGCGATGAAAATAGAAAAACCGTTCTGATCTAGAGAGCTGGCAGTGCATGTAAAATGCACTGTTTTTTTTTTCGGCAGTAAAAGTGCCACTTGCATAGAATGTTATAATTATAGTAAATAAATTAAATACGGTGATTATAGTGTTATATTTCCTATTGCTCGGCTTTCTTTTTATTGGGTCTGTTTTATTTATCATTCTTAAGAAAATTAATATCAATACGGCAGCCATGGCGGCTGTGATGGCGTTTGGCATTGTGACACAGGGCGTTTTGCTCAATTTCTTCGGGATGCCTTTCTTTTTGGGAAGCTTCGGCAAGATTCTCAGCATAGCAGATTTAGCGTTATGGCTGGCATTCCTCGTATCCATTGGAATGACCATTCTTAAAGGAGAGTTCAGAAGGCTGCATTACGCCAATCCCATTAATCGTTTTGCCATCGGAACCTGGGTGGCCGGCACTTCGATTTGCGGTATTATGTTCTTCAGGCAGTTTGGAGCAGGTGCGGAAGCCCAGGCACTGGCGATACTGAATGCGGGCTTATGGGTAATTTATATTTGGATTAGCTTAATAGGTTTCAAGGAACTGGGAGCTGCACCTTTTGGCCGGCAGGCACATGGTGTTCTGCTGCTGACCACGGTCAGCACACAATCACTTGTGCTCCTGTTTAATACTGTCTTTAAAGAGGTGCCTGGATTTCTGAATGCCGCTCTTATTTTTACTGGATTTATTCTTTATTTTATCAGTGCCAGGTTTATTCTGAAGCGTTATGGTGTGTGCGGCTGGAATTTATCGAAAGACTGGAATAATACCAATTGCATTTTTCACGGCGCGTTATCGATCAGCGGGCTTGCCATGTTCAAATCCGGTCTTATTGACGATCAGGCTGCCATGTGGTTTTGGCTGGCTGTTTTCCTGGTCTTCATTTTGGTAGAGGCTATTGAAATCATTAGACTTGCAGGGCGCATTCGGAATTTTGGCTTAAAGGAAGGAGTCTTCACCTACGATGTGACACAGTGGAGCCGGATCTTCACTTTTGCGATGTTCTTTACGTTTACCTTTTTCATAGAAAGCCCATTGCAGGCTATCATTCTGAATACAGGCATCTGGATCATTTTATTGTTACTGGTCATTGAACTCTATTTAAGTGCTGATGCATTAAGAAGGAAACACGTCCGGATTCCTGCCGGATTCAGAAAGGAAAGTTCGATTTAAAGCTGAACGCAAGTTAAATAAGGCTATACGAAAATAAAACTTTCCTATACGCAAATAAATAGAGCTATACAAAAGTAATTTCAGGTTATGCGATAATATACATTCCGAGTGAAGGAAAGTTCATAATTTCATAAAAAAAAGCCAGTCACATGCAATTTTGCAATGCGGCTGGCTTTTTTAGGCCTTTTGAACGGATTTTTAATTAAGCCCTTATCTTGAGTATAGGACAAGTTTGCTTCCGGGAAGGCTGAAGGTAAGGAGGCGATGTATAAATGGGTACCTTTGAAGTGTTGTCTTTGATGATCAGTTTCGGTATGTTTGTTATCGCCATGCTCCAGTTCACAGATAAAGACAGAAATTCATGAGACACGCTCACAGGCGTGTTTTTTTTAAGAGATAAGTAAGGAGAATTTAACTTCGAGAACTGTCTAGCTCCAGCGCCTACCCCCTCGAGGTCACAAGCTTGTCTTGTTTCGGCTCCTAGGGACGAAAGACTAGCCAATCCCTTCCAGAGGAAAGAACACCTTCTTGCAGGGCTCGACTTATGCTTGTCGTCCCTAAGCAGTCGCCTCCACATTTCGGACAATCCTCCCAAAAAGGCAAAGAACGCCTTTCCGGGAGGATCGTCTTGTGCTTGAGGCCCGCAGGACAAGGAAGGCTTCGTCAGCATAACATCGCACGACAGAAAGCGGTAGCTTTTGGGAGGACGTGGTGTTCTTAGTCTGCGTTCCTTCGTGACAAAGGCTCTTCCGCTTTTCTTATTTGGAAAGCTCCTTCTTTAAGTCTTCTGCAGTTGTATCGATTTCTTCTCCCCAATGGTCATTGACCTTATTGAACACAATTTTGCCTTTTGTATCCATTATTGCATAGCCTCTGTAGGCAGTGTCGCCATTTTTCATGCAGGCCTGTTCAATGAGCTTCATTTTCGGATCAGAAATAAATGGGAGGCTTTGACCCATCTTTTCCTCCAGAGCCTGATAAAGTTCAAGCTGCTGCTCAGGCTGATCATTGCTGACGATGTACATATTGGCATCCAGACCTTCTAATTTATCCATATTCTGATGCAGCTCGACCAGCTGCTGCTGACAGAGTCCTCAGGTGTATGGTTGTGATAAAGAAGAAGACACTTGGCTTGTCCTGCGGGAAGGCAACTTCATTGCCGCTTTGATCCTTTAAAGCAATCGTTTGATCTTTGCCGCAGGCTGTCACAACAAGAAGAACGATTGCTAATAGGAACATGAACTTTTTCTTCATATGATCTCCATTTCCTTATAGTTATTGTCTTATCATTATGGAGGACTTTTTCGTTTTTCTCAATTAAAATGCACGATTGAGCGGTTAATCATAAAACAAGCACACTCCTTTTTTATAAGAGTGTGCGTTTTATGAAAATTGAGGATTGTTCTAATGGACGAGCTTGCTTCGCTGCACTTTATAGATGAGCTTATCGAGCTCCTCTGAGTACATGAGCGTTTCAGGGTGTGACAATCCCTTGTTTTTTCCAACAGAAATCATCTTTTTGCGCAGGACATCGATGTCGTTGTGAAGTTTTTTTATAGCAGTCGAAGGTGTGGTCATTGATTCGGCTCCTAATCCGAGGATGAAATATTATATTCTATTATCGACAAATTAAACGGCAAATAAACAGATTCGACAAAACTTATAAAAAGATTACAAGTTTCTACAATGGTGAATAGGACCCATTCAGAAAGGCTTGTATTAATATTCCTGTAATCTATTATTCTCCCAGGTTTTACATAAAATTATAACAGGGTTAATATTTCGTCACTATTCTTAATGTGTAAACCATTATAGATAGGGGACGGAGACATTGAAGAAGAAAATGATTTCTGTTATTGGTGCGGCAGTTATTGGGCTAAATGCGCTTGGAGGAGGTGCGGCACTGGCAAAAGACATGCAAAAGGACATTGTAAATGTGTCACATCGCGGGGCTTCTGCTTATGCACCTGAGCATACAATCGCTGCATATGACATGGGCGAGAAAATGCATGGTGATTATATTGAAGTGGATTTGCAGATGACAAAGGATGGGCATCTTATTGCGATGCATGATGTAACGCTTGACCGGACGACAGATGGAACAGGATCCGTAAAGGATTATACTTTAAAAGAAATAAAGCAGCTTGATGCAGGCAGCTGGTTTAACGAAAAGTACCCTTATGCAGCAAGAGCGGATTATGAAGGATTAAAGGTGCCGACACTTGAAGAGGTTTTCAAAAAATTCGGGAAAAACAGCAGCTACTACATTGAAACAAAATCACCGGATGTTTATCCTGGCATGGAAAAAGAACTGCTTCGTCTGGTTGAAAAGTATAATATTAATAAAAATAAACTGCTGGTACAATCATTCAGCCCTCAAAGTCTTAAAGTGATGAATGAATTGGACCCCTCTATTAAACTTGTACAATTAATTTCGTATAAAACGAACGCAGAAATAACTGATGCAGAGATTATGGAAATAAAGGAGTACGCAATGGGCATTGGTCCCAATCATACGTATTTAAATGAGGAATATGTACAAAAGGTTGTGAATAGCGGACTTGAACTGCATCCGTATACTGTCAATGACAAGGAAAGAATGAAGCAGCTGATTATTTGGGGAGTAACCGGCATGTTCACAAACCATCCGGATTTGCTTCATGATGTGAAAAAAGGAAGATAAATAGAAGAACTCCGGGAAAAATTTCTGGAGTTCTTTTTGTATATAAACCAACACCGACATAGTGAAAATTTGCTGAAAAGGGCTTGAACATGTTATTTCAAAGTGATATGATTTTTAATAGTTCAAAAATCTGTCACATTTTGATTTGAGATAGCGAACCTGTCGTCGGTTAAAATGTCATCAGATTCTATGAAGATTAACAGTTGGTCCTTTAAGCAGCGAATCCTGCTTAATACTAACCGTCAATCCTGCTTCAGCATACCCATATTCGGGCATGCCGAAGAGATTGGCGGTTTTTTTATTTCAAGGAACAATCCTGTAACCGCTTTAAAAAGCAGGGTACGAGCATTAAGAGGGGGAAAAAGAGTGAAAAAGACAAAAAACCGGTGGCTGATTGCCGCCTCGGCCGTAGGGATTCATATCTCCATCGGTTCGGTTTACGCCTGGAGCAACTTTACCAATCCATTGATTGAGCAGTTTGGCTGGTCATCAAAGGAAGTACAGCTGACCTTCAGTTTGGCGATTCTATTTCTGGGACTGTCAGCAGCATTTCTTGGCCACTTTGTTGAAAAGCATGGACCAAAAAAGGCTGGTCTTCTGGCAGCAGGATTCTTCGGAGCCGGCATGCTTGGAGCCGGATTGGCAGTAAATATGGGTTCATTGCCATTTTTATACATAACCTATGGCGTTCTTGGGGGAATCGGTTTAGGGGTAGGTTATATTGCGCCGGTATCCACACTGGTAAAATGGTTCCCTGACCGACGCGGATTTGCAACAGGCCTCGCCATCATGGGATTTGGCTTTGCTGCAGCAGTAGCAAGCCCGGTCATGGATGGTCTAATTAAATCTGTTGGCACAGCAAACACGTTCTTTATTTTAGGTGCTGCCTACTTGATCATTATGACATTATCATCATTATATTTAGAAAAACCGCCTGAAGACTGGGCACCTGAAGGCATGAAGGAAAAAGCTGCAGCCGGAAAAATCAAAATTAAACAGGATTTGGCACAGTTAACGGCGAATGAAGCAGTAAAGACAACCCGGTTCTATTATTTATGGATCATGCTGTTCATAAATGTAACGTGCGGAATTGCAATTTTGTCAGCTGCAAAGCCGCTGGCACAGGAAAGCATAGGCCTGACAACGGCAGAAGCAGCCACGCTTGTCGGAGTGCTTGGCATCTTTAACGGACTGGGCCGTCTGGCATGGGCATCCATTTCTGACTATATTGGCCGCCCGAACACGTATACGATTTTCTTCGTATCACAGATCGCCCTATTTCTTTTGCTGCCGATCACAAAGGAAGCGATTCTTTTCCAGGTTATGCTGGCTGTTGTGTACACCATGTATGGCGGAGGATTCTCATCCATCCCGGCATTTATCGGTGATGTTTTTGGAACGAAGCAGCTAGGCGCCATTCACGGCTACATCCTTACAGCATGGGCGGCAGCTGGTCTTGCAGGCCCAATGTTTGCCGCATGGATGAAGGATTCAACAGGAAGCTATGCTTCAAGTCTGACAAGCTTTGCCGGACTTTTTGTGGTGGCACTCATTGTGTCAATCCTAATCCGTTTTGATATGAAAAAATTGCGCAGGCAAAATGAAGCAAATGAGCGTATAGCAAGTTAAATTTTAATAAAAACAGCATGGAAAAGCATTCAGCACCGCTTCCGCTTTTCTATTGGTATGGCACTTGGCAGCGATCCTGCTAAAGACTAACCGCCGCAGAAATCAGCATCTAGAAGTAGAGGCTTTTTGCGGCGGTTTTTTATAAAAACGGCAAGTTTATAACATTTGCCCATATACAATAATAAATGCAACTTAACCATTGAGAATTAAGAGATTCAGGATCTCTATTAAATAGAAAAAGATAAAGGAGTGTTTCAGATGGGAAAAACAAAACATCCAGGACCTCAGAATAAAAAGGCCATGCCGGATCCAAAGCATTGGGTGAGTCCGATTCCGTTCGGGCTTGGCAAAATAAAGCCAAAACATATGAGGGATACAGCAAAAATCCTGTGGGAAAACAAAGATAATATCGGCTATGCCACAAATATACTGACAAAAGGTGTCTGCGACGGCTGTGCGCTTGGCGTTTCCGGTCTTTATGACCAGACGCTTAAAGGACCCCATGTTTGTACAACACGTTTAAATGTCCTTCGTTTAAACACGGCCGGTGCGATCAAACCGGACATTCTGCATGCCGATATTGATGAGCTCCGCAAATATGACAGCACCGAGCTTCGCAAGCTCGGCCGCATCCCATATCCGATGATCCGCAGAAAAGGCGAGCGCAAATTCTCCCGGATCACTTGGGATGATGCCATGAATATGATTGCTGAAAAAATGAAGGTTCTCGACCCTAAGCAGTATGCGTTCTACCTGACGAGCCGCGGAATTACGAATGAATCCTATTATGCGGCCGGCAAAGTTGCCCGCTTCCTTGGCACGAACCACATTGATAATGCGAGCCGCATTTGCCATTCGCCTTCTAAAACTGCGTTAAAGCGTTCGATTGGCGTAGGAGCTTCCACAGCCAACTATCTTGACTGGATCGGAACGGATGTACTCTTATTCTGGGGAAGCGTGGCATCCAACAGCTCGCCTGTATCATCCAAATACATGCTTGAAGCGAAAAAGAATGGCACAAAAATTATCGTCGTCAATCCATATAAAGAGCCGGCGATGGACAAATACTGGATTCCGTCAAACCCGGAATCTGCTTTATTTGGCACAAAAATCGCTGATGACTTTTATCAGGTCAACATCGGCGGAGACATTGCCTTTATGCATGGCATCATGAAACACTGGTTTGACATGGAGAAAGCGGAGCGCGGTTCTGCCATCAACCATACATTTGTGAATGAGCATGTAAATGGCTACGAGGATTTGAAAAAGAAAGTAAAAGAGCAGTCATGGGAAGATATTATTAAATCTTCCGGTGTAAGCAAAGAGCGTATTATTGAGCTTGCGGAACTGCTGGCGAACAGCAAAAATGCTGTCTATGCCTGGGCTCTTGGCCTGACCATGCATTCCTTTGCGACAGATAATATCTCACAGGTAGCGAACCTTGCGCTGCTTCGCGGCCATCTGGGCCGAAAGCATAATGGTTTGATGCCATTCCGCGGCCACTCATCTGTACAGGGAAGCGGTGAAATGGGTGCCGATCCATTCGTGTTGCCTGGCGGTGACTTTTATGGAGACAATTTTACCCGCATTCAAAATCTATGGGGCTTTGAGCTTCAGAAATGGCAGGGTGATATTGTCGGGGTGACACTGGAGAATATTCTGCTGCCTGAGGACCATGAACGAAAAATCAAGCTTTACTATCTATCAGGCGGTAACTTCCTTGAGACAATGCCGGATCCTGATTTTATTGAAAAAGCTCTTTCTGAATTGGATATCCGCGTTCACCAGGATATAATTTTAAATACGTCTACCCTGGTTGATGCAAAAGAAGCGGTCATCGTGCTGCCTGCTAAAACAAGGTACGAGCAGGAGGGCGGCGGTACCTCCACTTCAACGGAGAGAATGGTGTATTTCAGTCCGGAAATTGAAGGAAATAAAAACAAAATTGAAGAGGCGCGAGAAGAGTGGAAAATTTATATCGATCTGGCGAAACGCGTAAAGCCTGAAACTGCCCATCTTGTTGATTTTAAAGATGCACAGGAAATCCGGGATGAAATTGCCGTGGCGAATCCTAATTATGATGGCATCCAGCACCTGAAAAAAGCAGGGGATGTTTTCCAATGGGGCGGAGCATGGCTTTGCGAGGACGGCATCTGCCCGACTCCGGATGGAAAAGGTACACTTATCACTGTCGATATTCCAGACCTTGGCAAAAAAGAAGGCCAGTTCATCGTCACATCCCGCCGCGGCAAGCAGTTCAATTCCATGGTCTACAAAGAAGTGGACCCGCTGAATGGTGCCGGACGATACGATGTATTAATGAACGCAGAAGATGGAAAAGACTTAAGCATTGCAGAGGGTGAAGGGATCGTTCTGTACAATGGATTCGGTGTCTTCCAGGGAAGAGCCAAATTCGTCGACATCGCCCGCGGCAACGTCGAAGTCCATTTTCCTGAAGGAAACTTCCTGTTGCCAAGAGGCCGCTACGAAAAATTTGCGGGTATCCCTGACTACAACATCACGGTCACCCTCGAAAAAGCGGACCGTTATAATGCCCGCAAGGACGTGGAATACAATGAAAAACACATCGCTGAGGATGAAATTGATGCACCAGCGTAAAAGGAGGGAGATGGCTTTTGGGCCATCTCTCTTTTGTTTGGAAATGGAGCTGTGACAAAGAAATAGGCAGCTAAATCAGCGCGATAAACTGAGCAAAAAAGACGAAAATAAGCCCCAAAGAAATGTCTGCCCAATTTCCAAAATAGGCTCGTCCTCCTGCGACATCCATTATTTCCCTTCGTCATATATAGTGAGGTGAATTTAATGAAAAAAATCAAACAGGCATTTGCAGCAGGAGTTATATCTCTGGCAGTTATTTGTTCAGGGGGATCTGTTTTAGCGGACCACAGCGGAGATAAAGAAATAGCTGTGGTGAAAAAAGGGGATACACTCTATTCCCTGGCTAAGAAGCATCATCTGAGTGTAACGCAGATTAAGGAGCTGAATGATTTAGCAGGTACAACCATCTATGCCGGTCAGCGTCTCATTCTATCCGGGGAGGAAGCTGGATATCACAGGATTATTGCCGGTTCTTTCAGCAAAAAAGAGAATGCGGAAAAGCGGGCAGCACTGCTGAAGAAAAAAGGGATCCCAGCTGCAATGAGCATGGCTGTCATTGATGGCAAAACCTATTACCGTGTGCAGGCAGGTGCTTTTAAGGACAAAAAGAATGCTGTGAAGCACCTGGAGGCAGTCAAAAAAGCAGGAATTAAAGATGCCTTCATTCTTTCAAGAGGGGAACTTCATATTTTTGGCTTAAAGCCGGGAGACTCCTATGATGACATCATATCGAGAATGGGCAAGCCAAAAAAGACTGAGACTCAGGTCAATATTAAAAGCCTTTACTACCAGGGGGATGGTGCCGGTGTAAGGGCAACCTTAAATATGAAGGATGGTACAATTGGCAGCCTTGCTGTATATCCGGAATATTTAAGCACGCGCATGTTGCCTGCTCTTCCCTTTACCAAGACCGAAGCAGTTAAAATGTATGGAGATGCTGACAAGACAAAAACGGTAACTTGCTACGAATCAGCCATGTGTGAAGAGTTAACCTACCAGCTTGATCATTTCGAACTCAAAGTCCGGATTGACAGGGATCAAACCACTGTTCAGTTTTTGGAAATAACTTATCGTTAATGACACAGGGCCTTCATAAGGAAAGAAGGACGTGACACCTGACAAAAAAACCGGCTCCAATTAGTGTTTTGGAGCCGGATTCTTTTGCTTTTCCGAAGATTTACTTATCACACCCATTATTCCCCGTGTCAGAAGGAAGGTCGCCATGATAGATATAAAGCTATAATAGGAATTCCATGATTTTTTATACTTGATTAACTGTGTGTGTTTTTCAAGAAAATGTTCGGCAATTGCCGATGGAATACTAAAGATCAAGGACTTCAGCAGGATACCCTTTAGTCCGCTATTTCTGGTCTGCTGGTTAAAATAAACACACGTAATCGGAAAAATAATATAGCTGAATAGTACACTGACGTCAAAAGTTTTAAACAAATTAACCGGGTACTTGAGATATCCTTTTCGCACTAAGAGATTGTCTAAAAAGGTGGCAATATAGCTTTTCAAAAAGAACACGATAAGCCAGTCTTTTATAGGGGGCTTTCTGACCAGATGGAAAAAAGCCCCGATACCGAACATAAACAGGCTGCGCAGCAGATTTCGTTCAAACTTTCGTCCCAATTGCAATTTCTCCTTTGTAACCGGGCATTGCTTTAAAAGGAATCGAGTTAAGGCTTTAATATAACTTTTATGCAATCCTCGGTTTTCGTATCAAATGCTTCGTAGCCATGCTTCGCATCATCCAGCGGCAAAACATGGGTGACAATATCGCTTGGATCGAATTTGCCTTCAGCAATCATGTTATACAAATAAGGCATATATGGAATGACCGGGGCCTGACCGGAACGTATATTGACATTTCGTTCAAAAATGTCACCTAAAGGAAAAGCGTTGTAACGCATGCCATACACGCCTGTTATTTGAATGGTGCCTCCTTTGCGCACAGCCTGGGTCGCCATTACGATTGCGCCCATCGATCCACCCTGCAGCTTTAATCCTGTTGCCAGGAATTCCATCGGAGTCATTTTCCCATCCATGCCGACACAGTCGATTACAACATCGGCGCCGCCTTTAGTGATTTCCTTAATGTATTCCCCCGCATTTTTTGTCTGTTCAAAATTGATGATTTCCACTTTATTGGTCCGTTTTGCATGCTGCAGCCGATAATCAATGTAATCAATAGCAATGACCCGCTTGGCACCCTTCAACCATGCAAATTTTTGCACCAATAGGCCAACCGGGCCGCAGCCAAGGACCACAACGGTATCACCGTCTTTAACTCCGGCATTGTCTACAGACCAATAGGCTGTAGGAACAACATCGGCAATCAGCACTAATTTCTCATCTTCCACTTCCGAGTTCTCAGGGATTTTAAATGGTGTGAAGTTTCCATAAGGCACCCGCATATATTCCGCCTGGCCGCCCGGGTATCCGCCAGTCGTCTCAGAATATCCGAAGAAGCCGCCCATTTCTCCGTGCGGATTAGAATTGTCACATTGGCTCGTTAAGTCCGTTTTACAATAAATGCATTCACCGCAGCTGACATTAAAAGGGATAATTACACGGTCCCCTTTTTTTAGATTCTTCACTTCAGGTCCTGCTTCTTCGACGATTCCCATTGGTTCATGCCCGATAATGTAGTTTTCATAAGTATTCGGAATCATGCCGTGGATTAAATGTAAGTCAGATCCGCAAATCGCCGTAGTGGTTACCTTTATGATGATATCATCAGCTTTTTCAATCTTAGGGGCCTCAACTTCTTTAACGGCCACATCTTTAATGCCCTGATATGTAACAGCCTTCATGCCGGATTACCTCCTATCATTATTTTTCCGGTGTGGCAAAAGTGCCAAGCCGGTCAGTATCCGCTGGAAACAGCTCCATATTTCCAATAGCAATGGCCATATCAGCGGATTTTATATCCAGCTCTATTTGTTTTCCGATATCACGCGGATAAATCCAGCCTTTTTTTAACATTAGTTCTGTAACTTCGCCATGCAAATCGATGGCTTGTTCCATTTGTCTGTAAAAAGCTTTCCGTAACTCGGGACTTGCTGTTTCGGTCAATGAAACGGCATAATAGCGAATTCCTGTTTTAATGCGCAAAAGAAATTCCAGTGCAAAGGTGTTATCAGCCATTTTTGGCATTCCTTCAGCATATTTCGGATCGAGATAATCCTGATTCATTTATTTCCACCGCCTTAAGAGAGAGTTTTTGCTTTCTTGTAAAGTTCCTTTAATTCCTGGATCGCTTGAATCGACTGTTCCACATCTTTTTCAAGCAATTTTTTTAAATCGTTATCAAAGCAAATGCCTATTACCATTTTTGACTTCAGCAGGCAATCTGTTTTAAAGTTCAGCATTTCATGTGTTTCCATCGTTTCATGGTAGCCAAGGCCTAACCCGTCCATTAGATTCGTCCTCCTTTTTAAAGTTAATGTTTCTTGTTTGACCGGCTTTATGCGGAATTCACAGATGCTGGCAATTGAAATAACTACCAATAGTTACTGAAGAGGGAAATGAGCAAAATGAAACTATAACCTTAATGGGGGGATTTTTATGATGAATGAACTGGGAATGCATGAAACATTGGAGCTTCATGAGCTTCTGGTGTTTAAAAATTTGTGTCTCACCAAGTCGGTGGCCATGAGCGGGCTTGTTCAGGATCCGACTTTAAAAACGATATTGCAGGACAGTGAGGCAGGGGATGTGAAATTCATACAGGAGATGCAAAGCATTCTGAGAAGGAGGCACGGATTTGATGAATAGTTTCTTGAAAAATTTAATGGGGATGGGCGGAATGTCTGATCAGGTCATTGCAACGGACTTTTTAATTTCTGCTAAAGCAGGCATCCGGAATATTGCATTTGCCCTTACAGAGAGCGGATCTCCTGAAGTAAGAGGAATTTTAAGGGAGCAGTTAAGAATTGCGGTTGATACTCATGAGAAGATAACTAATTACATGATCAGCAGGGGGACTTATTATCCGCATAATTTGAAAAAGCAGCTGGAAACGGATATGAAAATTACTGAAACCGCATTGAAGCTCAGTGAAAAGAGTTAGTAGGTCCGGATAGGAAAAAACTTCTATTGAAACACCTTGTAAATTATATTATTATAATAAAACAAGCTGCATTGTACGTAATCATACTAAAGTTTTAACCTTTAAGCTGAAATAGGGAGTTTAACATCGGAACAGGAATGACAAGCCTCGTCTATATGACAAGGAGGACAGGCAGGAATGTTTCTGCGAACACCCACTTTGAGGAGTGGTGGTTTAAAACTTTCTTATACCAGTTACGGCAAGAGCGGCTACATACTTATGTTATCAAACCAGTTTCCAATCGGGGGCTGGTTTTTTTATTCTAAGAGAAAACCCCGTTCCGGAATGAAACATAAGAAAAAGAGCTGTCTTTGCAGCTCTATCTCCCTTTTACCCCATACAGAATGCAGCCAACCCCGCAGAGCACCCATAATATCTTGCTTAGTGAAACTTTATCAGCCATTCCGGTCAATCCAATCACTGTTGTCAAGAGAAGCACAGGCGGTCCAATAAGGGCCAGTGAACTATTCATAATCAATGCCTTTTCAATATCATTCATTTTTAAGATTAATAGCGCAACAAAAATTTCAATGCTTCCGGAAATAAGCCGCAGAATGGCCATGCCGAGGATCGCTTTATCAAGGAACAGAAACATCACTTACCTCCTAAACCTTCTTGTCGTCATTATATGAGAGCTGACCGAAATGAAGGACAAGTTTTCAAAACAAAATGTTTAATAAGTGTTACAAAAATTACAAATAGCAAGATTGGATGTTTTTCCAGAGTCCTTAGGATGCGTCTAGAAGTATTTCTCTTTGCTTAAAGACTTAAGTATTTTTTAGACTATAAAACTTAAAAATACCCGCTTGCAGGATCTCTAAATGGAAGAATAATGTAAAATCAGCCGAGCGCTTTTACTTAAATAATTTATTCTTAACGCTGCCGTAATCCTTTTCCATAAGGGATTAAGTAAAATAAAAGAAAGGGGGGAGATGGCTATGGAAAAAGCTATTTTACATCATCATGATGTATTTGAAATGCTGGATGGATTGTTAAGAGAACCAAAATTATTCTGGGAAAACTTCTATGAAGACCGGGACAAAGAGATTCCATTTTTCAAAGCAAAAGGGCCGGATGAAAACCTGTCTGAGTATGTTCTAAATGGTCTGCAGGCGGGGAAGGTCCTGGAAATTGGATGCGGCCCGGGGAGGAATGCCATTTTTCTGGCGAAGAATGGGTCGCAAGTGGATGCTATCGATTTTTCCGAAAGGGCGATCAAATGGGCAGGTGAAAGAGCAAATGAAGCACAGGTGAAAATTAATTTTGAATGTATATCTCTATTCGACTTTAATTTTAAACCTCAAAGTTATGATTTTATTTATGACAGCGGCATGTTTCATCACCTTCCGCCACACAGAAGGCTTACATACCTGGAAATAATTAAAGCGGCACTCAAGCCTGGAGGGAAATTTGGGCTGGTATGCTTTAATCCGGATGGAGCACTTCCCACGCCGGACTGGGAGGTTTATCGCATCGGAAGCTTAAAGGGTGGCATCGGTTATACAGAAGAACGATTGAAATCAGTCTTTCAAGATGACTTTCATTTTCTGGAGCTTAGAATGATGAAAAAAATTCAGCAGCCCAGCGATCTATTTGGCGAAGATTTTTTATGGGCGTGCTTGATGAGCTTAAAATAAATTCAGGAGGAGAACATGACAAGGAAAGTGATTATTACCGCCTATAATCCTGACTGGCCATCCAGATTTCAAAGGGAGAAAAAACCCATCATGGCCATTTTTAAGGATGAGATACTGAACATTCACCATATAGGGAGCAGCTCGATACCAGGTCTGGCAGCAAAGCCGGTCATTGATATATTGCCTGTCGTAATAGATATTGAGCGGGTTAATCACTTCAACGGGGAAATGGCTGCACTTGGTTATGAACCCCATGGTGAAAATGGACTGCCTGGCCGGCGGTATTTTCAGAAAGGAGGAAATCTGCGGACACATCATATCCATATTTATGAAAAAGGGAATCCTGCTATCACACGCCATCTTGCATTTCGTGATTACCTAAGGGAAAACGGAGAAGACGCAAAACAATATGGAACCTTAAAATTGGAGTTAGCGAAACAGTTTCCTTTTGACATTAATTCTTATATAAAAGGGAAGGAAGCACTTGTGCAGGAAATTGAGATGAGGGCGATGGAGTGGTACAAAAAGAGGCATGCATTTTAGTTAGTTAAATTAATCTTATGCCGTCATCGTACTGAAACAGAGTCATAACGGGGTCAACTCGGCTCACAGAAATGAAAAATGAGGGTTCTCAGAGTCCGAACCTGGCTTAACTTCGGACACAGAAAGTGGAAATGGGGTTCTCAGAGTCCGAACTTGGTTCAACTTCGGACACAGAAGTGAGAAATTGCGCACGCAGAGTCCGAACTTGGCTTTACTTCGGACACAGAAAGTGGAAATGGGGTTCGCAGAGTCTGAACTTGGTTCAACTTCGGACACAGAAGTGAGAAATGGCAATCTTAGAGTCAGAACCAGCCTCAACTTCCGACACAGAAATGAGAAACCGCTCTCTTAGAGTCCGAATCCGCCTCATCTTCGAACCAAAACACCGCCTCTTATAAAATAAAAAACCAGTGTCCGCCTCGGGACACTGGTTTTCAGTCAATTACTTCTTTATTTTCTTCATCTCATCTGCAACAAACTCAACGTCTGTTCCAACTATGATCTGCAGATTTGTCTTGCTTAATTTCATGATCCCTTTAGCACCATGTGCTTTCAGTGCGCTTTCCTTCACTTTTTCCATATCAGCAATGTTTAAGCGCAGGCGTGTCGCACAGTTATCAATAGAAGTGATGTTGTCAGTACCGCCAATATCTTTAATAAAATGGCTGGCCATGACTTCGTACTTGTTGTTGCCGGTTGAGACATGTTCTTCTTCATCTTCCACGATATCTTCGTCCTCTTCACGGCCAGGCGTTTTCAGATCTAATGCTTTGATGAGAGCATAGAAGATAACGAAATACAGAATAGCGTAGATAACGCCAATTCCCAATAGCAGCAGCGGCTTTTCAGCGATATTAAAGTTCAGGGCAAAATCGAGTGCGCCTGCTGAGAATGTGAAGCCATCGCGGATGCCCAGTAAGGATGTTACCCACATGGAAACCCCTGTTAAGATGGCATGCACTCCATATAATAGAGGTGCAATAAACATAAAGGAGAACTCGATCGGCTCTGTAATTCCAGTCAGGAATGAAGTCAGGGCAAGACCGATGAACATTCCTGATACTGCTTTTCTTTTTTCAGGCTTGGCAGTCGCAATGATCGCAAACGCGGCAGCAGGCAGACCGAACATCATCACAGGGAAGAATCCAGTCATGTAAGCTCCTGCTGACGGATCTCCTGCGAAGAAGCGGGCAATATCACCATTAACTCCTTCAAATTCGCCGAACTGGAACCAGAATAAACTGTTCAACACATGATGCAGACCCAATGGAATTAAAAGGCGGTTCATGAAGCCGAATAGTCCGGAACCTAAAGCGCCAAGACCAATAATCCAGTTGCCCAGTGCATCGATCGCACCCTGGATTGGAGGCCAGGCAAAACCGGCGATTGCAGCTAGAAGAATCATGGTGACGGAAGTAATTATCGGAACGAAGCGGCGTCCGCTAAAGAATCCGAGCCAATCCGGAAGTTTGATATCATGGAAGCGGTTATATAATAATCCGGCAATAATACCGGCAATAATACCGCCAAGTACTCCCATATTTATATTTTCATCGATGGCAATTGCCCCTTCGGTCAGTACCAGAAAACCGATGGCGCCTGAAAGGGCAGCTGCCCCATTATTATCCTTCGCAAATCCCATCGCAACCCCGATGGCAAAAATAAGTGCAAGGTTCGCGAAAATGGCATTGCCGGCATTGGCGATGAACGGAATACCCAATAAATCATCCTGTCCAAAGCGGAGCAGAAGACCAGCGGCAGGCAGGACGGCAATCGGAAGCATTAAAGCCTTACCAATTCTCTGTAGGAATCCTAACATATTGATCTCTCCTTAAAAATAATGAATAAGAAAGCGTTTTACTAAACTGTCGTAATCATACCAAAATATAAATATAGTTGTCTATACCATTTTTAAAAGAAAAATTTATATACTTTTTAAAATAAGGATTTATTAACGGTTAGATTGGTATAGACAACTATACTTTTTAGTGTTACGATATGAAGTATAAATGGGTTTATTTTATTCCAATATTTTGCCTTCATTAGTGCAAATATATTCTTATTCAGCTTTTGCAGGGAGGAACTCATGATGGAGATCATTAAAGTAAACAACTATGAAGAAATGAGTAAAACCGCAGCAGATTTTATTATCAGGAAAGTACGCCACTTTCCTGAAGCTACTCTCGGATTGGCAACCGGGAGTACACCTGTGGGAACATATAAACGTTTGATAGAAGATCACCAAGATCACGGAACATCATATAAAAAGGTGACAACCTTTAATTTAGATGAGTATATTGGACTTTCTGGAGAAAATCCGCAAAGCTACCGATATTTTATGGATACTCAATTGTTTAACCTTCTCGATATTTTTAAGGAAAACACTTTTGTCCCAAGCGGTACGGCCGGGGATTTGGAAGCAGAATGCCTAAATTATGAAAATAAGCTTAAAAACCATGGCGGAATTGATCTGCAAATTTTGGGAATCGGCAATAATGGGCACATTGGCTTTAATGAGCCAGGGACATCTTTTTCATCTAAAACTCATATTGTTGATTTAGCAGATTCCACTATTAAAGCTAATGCCAGGTTTTTTGATACGATCGAAGAGGTGCCGACCCAAGCTATTACAATGGGAATCGCTACGATCATGCAGAGCAGGGAGATTCTCCTTCTTGCTTCAGGTGAAGCAAAAGCGGATGCCATTGGGCAGCTTCTTGGAAATGGTGTAAATGAACAGTTCCCTGCATCCATCTTAAGAAACCATCCGAATGTAAAAGTGATTGCAGACGAAGCAGCACTAAGCGCATCCAAAGTCAGGGTTTAAATGAGGTAGTAAGAATGCTGGAAAAATATCTGAATGACATAAAGGAATTATTGTCCCTCGTTGAAAAAGAAGAAGGGCAAAAGATGAAGAAAGCAGCCCGTGCATTGGCTGAATGTATCCAAAACAATGGGATTATCCACGTATTTGGCTGCGGGCACTCGCATATGCTCGGGGAAGAGCTGTTTTACCGTGCTGGGGGACTTGCCCCCATTAAGCCTATTTTTGTAGAGGACTTAATGCTGCATAAGGGCGCAGTCCGTTCTTCTTCCTTGGAAAAGGAAAACAATTTTGCCGGGGGATTCATGGAGAATGCGGATATCCGGCCGAATGATGTTGTGATTGTGGCATCCACTTCAGGCCGGAATCCAGTGCCGGTGGATGTAGCTGAAATCTCTAAATCCAAGGGGGCATACGTGATTGGGATAACTTCCCCGCGCTATGCTGAAACGTATTCTTCCCGCCACAATGAGGGGAAGTATCTGTTTTCATCAGTGGACCTGGCGATTGACAACCATATCGAGCCAGGAGACGCCTTGATGCAGCACCCAGCTTTGGGGCTCCGGTTTGGCTCCGCCTCATCTATAATTGGCTTTGCGATTGTTAACAGCCTGATGGCGGAAGCAGTGGAAGTGATGATTAAAAACGGGTTCGAGCCGCCAATTTTTAAAAGCGGAAATGTAGATGGAGCAGATCAGCATAACCGCGAGCTTGTGAAAAGGTATAAATCCCGAATTCCGCTGCTGGAAGGATAACAGAATGGATTTAACAAAGGCGATTGAACTGACCAGGCAATGATTCATAGCATTTATTCTAAGGGGCTATTAGATGTAGAGACCTTGAAATTAAGCCAGGACCTGGATAAGTTAATTGTTGAATCACAGCGATTGAAACGAGAGGCTAAAAAATTGGACCCTTTTGAGGTTATTTGCAAATAGATATGAAGAAATTGCAAATAAATAAGATAATTTGCAAATAGCCTGGGCAAACCTGCAAATAAAATGGAAAACTTGCAAATAGAGTGGGAAGACCTGCAAATAAAAGAGAAGTTCGAAAAACAAACACTGACCATTTTGCAAATAAATCCGGTAATTTGCAAATAAACTAGGAAAACTTGCAAATAGACGCAGAAAACCCGCAAATAACCTCTCCCAATCGATAACGAAGCCAAATTCCAACACAAAAAAACCTCTCAGGCCATCATACCTGAGCGGTTTTTCCGTCTATAGCGCATCTTTTATCACTTTTTTCGAATACATCACAGACAGTATTCCGAAAATCGAATAAAGAACGGTGTAAAGCACCATAATCAGGATCATCGGCATCCAAAGCTCACTGCCGAAGAAGAACCAACCTGATTGAACTGCAAAGTAGCTGTGCAGAAGACCGACGATAAGCGGAATTCCAAAGTTGAAGGCCATTTTGGAACGAATTCCGCGCAGCAGGTCTCCCTGTGTAAAGCCTAGCTTTCTCAAAATCGTATAGTTTGGTTTTTCATCTTCACTTTGATCCATTTGTTTGAAATATAGAATGCAGCCTGAAGTGACCAGGAAGGTCAAGCCGAGAAACCCGACAATAAACATAACTAACCCCATATTCATTTTTTGCCTTGTGCTCATCTCTTGCTGCGAATCGGCTCTGCCGCTGAACTCCATCTCTTTAAAGAGTGTATTAGCTTTTTCAATATCGCTTTCATTCTTCATATCCACTCCGATGAAAAGCGAATCCTCCAGCTGAATTTCAGGATTAAGGTCTGCTTTCAGCTCTTCATACACCTTCTCATCCACAATGGCCAAGGGCAGACCGCCTGCTGTAAAATAAAACGGGATGACAAAGTCTTTATTTAGCCCTATATAATTTTGTTTAATGGAGGTAGTTTTTCCTTTGAACTCAAGATTTCCTGAGTCCTTGAGTGTCATGAACTTCTGCAGTGCATCGTTATATCCTGTCAGAACAGTTTCTTTTGGGGAAAGCTCCACGCCGGAAATGGCCTTTTCGCTTACAACAGGCAGATGCATGTTTGGCGAATCAAAACCCATTTCGTCCAGATTAACATCCAGGATGTCCTTCATATCGGCTTCCACTTGTAATACTTCTATGCTTTGATCCTTATAGTCTAATCCATTTTCTTCAAGCCTGTCCGCAAACTTATCTGCATCCTCCCGGCTTGTGAATGAAAAGTGGGAAGGAAGACTGTCCTGGGCTGATTTTTCCGCTGAGTAGTAGGAAATATAGCTTAATGACAGCAGCCCGATCGCAAGGGCGGACACAGTTGTAATTATTGTTAAAAGCAGGGCACTCGACTTCATGCGGAACATGATGGAGGACAATGAAAGAACTTCATTAACATTCAGGTATCCATCTTTCCTTTTGCGAATCAGGCTCGCGATAAAGCTTACCGATCCTTTGTAGAAAAGATAGGTTCCAATGATAACGGAAGCAAGAATGACGACCATCGCGAAGAACAGCTCGTTCATGGATGTGAAATCCCCGCCAAATAATAGGGAAGAGATGTAATAGCCCGCAATGATCAAGGCTAAACCAAGCACCCCCATGATCATTTCCCAAATGGATAGCTTTTTCACTTTTCCCTCGGCAAGCGAAACCACCCTGAATAAAGATAGAATGGTTTGCCTCTTGATAAAAACAAAGTTCATCAGCATGATGAACATATAAATAACCGTAAAGACGATGACAGTCTGCAAAAGCGCCTCACTTGAAAAGTGCAATGAAGCAATTCCTTCAACACCTGTCAATTTAAAAAGGACCATCAGTATTAATTTCGAAACCGAAAAACCGATAAAGATCCCAATGATCAAGGAACCAAAATACAGCAAGAGATTTTCCAGGCTAAGCAGCCTGAAAATTTCATTTTTTGTCATTCCTATAAGCTGAAAAAGCCCGATTTCTTTGCTTCGCCTTTTGATAAAAATAGTGTTGGCATACAGCAGAAAGATAGAAACAATCGCAACGAGCAGGATGGAGGCCGTTTTTATGGCAGCCGCACCTTTAATCGAGCCTTTTGCTTCAGACATCGATGGGTCATATTGAAGGGTGACAAAGGCGAAATAGAGTGCGACACTGAAAATGAGCGCGAACACATAGAGATAATAATTTTTCAGATTCTTTTTCAGGTTGCGGAGGATGATGGTATTAATGCTCATGCTGCACACCGCCCAAAACGCCTTGTGTTTTCATAATATCCTTGAAAAAAGCCTGTCTTGATTGATCACCCTTATTCAGCTGAGTATAAATCTGGCCATCCTTGATGAAAATAACCCGGCTGCAGAAGCTTGCTGCTACAGGATCATGGGTGACCATGATGATCGTTGCTTTCCTTTTCTGATTTAAATCACTTAGCTTATTTAACAGGTCTGAGGCTGACTTCGAATCCAGCGCACCTGTAGGCTCATCAGCGAAAATAATGCTTGGCTCATGAATAAACGCACGTGCAGCAGAAGTCCGCTGCTTTTGTCCGCCGGAAATTTCGTTCGGATATTTATCCTTTAATTCTAAAATGCCGAGCTCAGCCGCAACAGCCGCAAACTTTTCATCTGCCTCTTTTTTTGGTGTTTTGCTGATGGAGAGGGGGAGAAGGATATTTTCCTTCACTGTCAATGTATCCAGGAGATTATATTCCTGAAAGATAAATCCAAGATGCTTCTTGCGGAATTCAGCCAGCTGTTTTTCCTTCAGTCTTGTCATTTCCTTTCCTTCAATGTTGATTTGCCCGCCGCTTACACTGTCAATAGACGAAAGTACATTGAGAAGAGTGGTCTTCCCTGAACCTGAAGCACCCATAATGCTTACAAATTCACCCGTTTCAATCTTCATATCAATTCCTTTTAATACTTCCTGCCTGTTAAATTTATTGCCGTAGTTTTTATGAACTTTTTTGGCTTCAAGTACAGTCATGTGTAACCATCCTTTCTTTGATAGCTTTATTATAGAAGGTTACGTATATGTAATTCCTTCGATTGAACGAACAAACAGCAAAAGCATGTGACATTTTTGTCACATGCCTGTTATTCTGTTGAAATCATTGCGAGTAGGGAAGACAAGTGTCATGATGGTGCCTTTGTCTAAAACAGACTCCGCACGGATTTTTATTTTCAGCTGGTCTGCGGCTTTTTTTGCTAAATACAACCCCATGCCTGTTGCTGCGTTTTCATGATGATTTGAAGTAGATGTGAATCCCTTCTCAAAGATTCGCGGCAAATCCCTTTGATCAATGCCTCTGCCAAAGTCCTGAATCCTTAAGGATATTTTACCGTCATGTTGGAAACTCGAAATCATAATGTCAGATTCCTCACTATACTTCACAGCATTGGTTAAAAGCTGGCGAATGATAAAACTGAACCATTTGGCATCGCTCAGAGCTTCCGTTTCTTCCATTTCCATTTCAAAGCCAATGCCTTTTTGCATGCACCAGGACTGCAGAGATTTGATTTCATTAAATAAGATATCTTCAAGATTAACTATTTCAATATACAAGTCATTTTCCATAGAAGGAATCCGCTTTTGATGGAGCTGCTGATCCAGAAGAAGGTGGATGCGGAGCCACTCATACGTAAGGGCGGATTTAAGATTCTGATCCTCAATCCGGTCAATCATAAGATGCATGGCAGTCAAGGGTGTTTTTACTTCATGAATCCAGGAGAGCAATTCATCTTTTTCCTGCTCGAGCAGGGTCCAATTCCGAGTGTACTCCTGTTTAAACCGCTCGGTTTGGCTAACCAGGCCTGACTCAATTATTTTTTCAAAAGGGCTGTTAGACTCCGGTATGCTCGATAAATCTAAATTATCTTCCCGCTCGGCTACTTCTCTGTAAAACCGTGTTTCTTTTTGATAACGGAGAAAGATGAACCCAGTAAAAATGATTGCAGATAAAAAGGTGTAATAAAGGAAGGGCTTAAGGGATATGGCCGAATCCATATATACTACAAAGGCAGCAAGCACCTGAAGGAAACCGAACAGCAGGATCCAGCTTGAGCGTTCCCTGATATATATCCTAAACATGCGGGGAAACCTCTTCAATTGCCATATAACCCTGGCCGACCTTTGTTTCGATCCTGGCACCAAGCCCAATTTCGTCAAGCTTTTTCCTTAGTCTGTTAACATTGACCGTCAAAGTATTGTCACTAATGAACCGCTTGTCATCCCATAGGCTATTAATAATATCATCCCTGCTGACTATTTGATTTTTTCTTTCTATTAGAAGCTTTAATATGTAAATTTCATTTTTCGTTAATTCTATGGAACCACTCTCATTTGTAACAGTATTCTTTTCGAAATCAACCGCCGCACCGCACCAGGTCTTGAGGTTATTCTGAACGGCACTATAGTTATAGACACGCCTGAGTATTGCCTGTATTTTGGCAATCAGAACTTCGAAGTGAAAGGGCTTTTGGACAAAATCGTCCGCGCCAAGCTGCATGGACATGACCATATCTGTTGGATGATCCCGGGATGACAGAAAAATAATCGGCACATTCGAATGTGAACGAATCATCCGGCACCAATGAAACCCGTCGAACTTCGGAAGCTGGATATCAATAATGACCAAATCAGGCTGAATGCCGGCAAACTCTTTCATGACTTCACTGAAGTCATGAATTCCATGCACTTCATAAGACCACTGGGAGAGACGGTCTTTGATTTCAGTAAAAAGGGAGGCATCATCCTCAATTAAAAGCACTTTAAACAATTTGCTCACCACACTTTTGCATATTCCTTCCATTATTGTATAGGAAAAGCTGAAGGTGTGCCAGAATGTTTCGGTGCTGTGTTAAAATAAGGTAAAAAGCAGGTTTTGATTATGGAAATCTTACTTTTCATCCTAATTATTTTATTAGCATCCATTTTACAGACAAGCACGGGATTCGGATTCTCAATCCTGGCCACACCGTTTTTACTGCTTCTTTTTGAACCTAAAGAAGCCATTCAAATCAATTTGATTTTATCTTTAATTATTTCTGCTGCCTTATTCTCAAAAATCAAGAAGGATACAGACATTGGAGTTTTGAAAAGGTTCGCAGTTGGCAGTGCAGCCGGGCTGCCTATCGGTATTGGAATTTTTTTATTTTTAGACATTTCCCGGCTGAAATTAGCTGTCAGTTTCATTATTTTGCTTTTAACACTCCTTTTGATGGCGAATGTCCGTGTGAAAGAAACAAGCCGGAGGGATTATTCAGTGGGTGGATTGTCAGGAATCATGACAACCAGCATTGGCATGCCCGGTCCGCCGCTTCTGTTGTATTTTTCAGGAACGGATACTGAAAAAGAGCGGCTTAGGGGAACTACTTTGGCTTTTTACTTGTTTATCTACTCAGCCAGTCTGGTGTTTCAGATCATCTTTGCAGGGACAAATAAGACGATTTGGCTTTCAAGCTTGTATGCTTTGCCGCTGGTGCTGCTGGGTCTATATCTGGGACAAATTTTATTTGTTAAAATCAATCAGCGTTTTTTTAAGATTTTTACATATATTATATTGATTTTCACTGGAGTTTACCTACTGATTGAATAACTGAAACAATTTCTTTAAAAATAACGAAAAGGGTGTACGCGTTGAGTAAAAAACAGGTCTATTGGAGCTTAAGCTTCATGTTTTCCTTCTTTGGTTTTTACCTTATAGAACATGTTTTTACGGTAAAGCCACATGTGATTTCCGGCAATGGAAATTTGGGCATCCTCGTAATTTTGCTTTTTTCACCTGTCTTTATTTCCAGTTGGGTCTATACTTTTAAACTGGTAAAAGCAAAAATTGTGATAGATAGTAAAATGACTATAGGTATTTTACTTTTTGCATTTGCCGTATGTGTTTTGCTGATGATTATAATTAATGATTACACAAGTGAGCTAATCACTGCTTTTGGAGGAACACCTGATAACCCGGAATCAAGAATTTACCGTTTTGGCTGGTTCAATCAATACACAAATAGTCTATACTTTAATGTTTATACCTTTTTCTTAACCCATATTATCACCGTAATTTTAGGCATTCTTTCAGCTTTGAGGAAGGCAAAGCTATATTAAAAAACTCGCCACAAGCAAACATGTGGCGAGTTTCTCTTAATTTTAGAAGGTAATTTTATTGAACCCCAACAGCATCATATGCTGCCATGACGGCCTTTACCTCAGCTGAAGGCTGTCCGTTTCGATCCGGATGCAGGTCTCTTGCTGCCTGGATGGCTGCCTGGCGCATTTGGCTGAAGTCGGAGCTTGCTGTCAGGTAATGGGTAAGTGCTCTGTAGAAAATCTTTTCGGCTTTTGTTTTTCCGATGCCTGTAACCGAAACACCGTAATGAGTGCCTCCATCTGTGATTAGGTGGGCAGCTTTGTTGTTGATGCTGCTGTTGATATGGACACCGCCTTTATCAAGCTCTCCTATATAACGTTTGCTGTAGTGATCAGGGTAGTAGCCTGATTCTGTATAGCCGCCAATATAGACGGAACCCGGGTCACTCATAGAACGAAGACCGTCACCTGGTGTATTTGGCGTCCAAATATCTTCACCTAATAACCAAAGATCTTCGCCTGTTTTATTTTCAGCGAAAGCCCCTAAAATATCTGCAATTGATTCATTGATCGCACCGGATTCATTTTCATAAATTAAATCGGCTGTATTGGTGATTACGCCGTGTGTCATTTCATGCCCGATAACATCAAGACCACCAGAGAGCGATATCATGCGAGTCCCGTCACCATCACCGTATAGCATCTGCTTGCCATTCCATGCAGCATTATTCCACTTCGAACCGATATGGACAGTTGAAACTAATTTCATCCCTTCGCCATCAAGGGAATCCCGGCCATGAACCTTTTTATAATAGTCATAAACTTTTCCTGCGTTCACATGGGCAGACACCGCAGAAGGATCGTAGAAGAAGTCGTTTCTGCTTTCCACCTCGAATCCGGTCATACCAAGCAGACCTGAAAGGATAATAAACGCGTTTTCAGGCATGCGGTTCGCTTTGAATGTATGAACACCTTCCGATCTTGTCCCATCGAATAAATAGTGCGTTCCTGTTTCCGGGTCTTTAACCGCCTGGAATGATTGAAGTGTCCCGAAAATATCCATTCCCCTTGCCTGAACAGGTTCTGAAACAGTCGGAAGTGCTTTCGGTGCGGGCTGGGAAGAAGCCGTCTGCTGTGCCTCAGGTTGTTCAGGTGAAGATGGAGTCAGTTCTGCGATGGCATTATAGCTATGAATAATGTTTCCAGTTGCAGCATCTACAAAATAATGCCAATACCCCGGTGAAGGTGCTGAGGTGGATGCTGTTACATAATAAGCCAGAAGCTTTTGCCCATTATGGGGATAAATAACAAGTTCTCCTTCTATACCATCATAGCTCTTCACTTCTCCAATTTTATCTTCAATGCTTTCCTTTACCTTATCCAGTGCTTCATCTTCGCCCAGTTTCGCATCAGTTGGAATAATGGAACGTGCCAGATTTGGTGTAACCTTACCGAAGAAGGCTGTCACATTATTACTTTCATCCAAAGCAATGGTCTGCTGTGATCCGTATACTGGTATTCCGTTGTATTGCTCTACTGTTCTGAAATGGTGTGTGTTCGTTTCCTTATCATTAAATTGATCAATGATTTTGAATTGGTCCTTGGCCTCGTAGCCCGCATTTTTAAATAAGTTCGCCTTTGATTGAAGGAACGCATATACAGCTTCTTCCTTACTCAGTCCTTCAGGAGCTTGCCAGGTCCCAATTATGTAGGAAGGCGTCTTTAATTCCTGATGATACTTAACGATTTCTTCATTTGCCAGCACATTTTTTGCGGGCAGTGATAGTCCCGAGATGGCAAACGAAGCTGCCAGAACCGCAGGGAGGACTTTCTTTTTTAGCTGATTTCTTTTCAAACTGATCACCTCTTAGTTTGGATTGGTATTTCAAGGTCCATTATTCTGAAAATTCCACAAATGGTCAATTGGGATATAGGAATCAGCGATATGCCTGTCTTTCATGAATTCGGAAATCAAAATAGCCTGTATTTTGCCTTGGAATACCGCAAAATAACCCAATTTACTTTGCACATGGCCTCTCGTATGCTTGTTCCACAGACACCTTTTCGAGAGGAGAGCAGGGGATGAAGAAGGGATTGAATAAACTCATTTTGCCTTGTCTATGCTGCCTGAGTTTTTATACGGGCACTCAGCTTGTCGGGGAAACAGCAGCTGCCTTTACAAGCCAGGCAGAGACAAAGCCTATTTTAATCTCCACTGCTTTTGTGTTCCCATCCTATATTCACGGGCTTGAACAGAAAGCCAGGATAAACAGTGACCAAATAATAAAAGAGCATGCCGATTTAGAAGCACTTGTGAAGAATGGGCTTTTAAATGGGACCGCAGATCCTCGCGCTGAATTTTTGAGAAAAAAAGAACAGATAGCAGCCATCTTGGAGGAACTTCATAGAATAAGAGCTGAACTGGAAAAGCTGGACCGGCAAGCAGAAAAAAAGGAAGGATATGAGTTTGTAAGTGAAGGTTTTCTAAAAGTAGACAAGCTCCTTCTGAGAATGAATGATTCTCTTTATCTTCAGGAGCTGGAACAGCTTTTTAACCAAAAATGGCAAGAGCTGAAAAAAGAGCAGCAAGAAGAAGATAATAAAACAAACAAAATGGGTGAGGGTGAAAAAATAGTAATGCCTATCAGCGAGTTGGAAAATCAGATAATTGAACCCAAACAGCCAGTGGTGGAACAATCGAAGCCCGAGGATGAACAGACTGTCAGCAAGGACAAAACACAGAAGGATGAACAGGAGGAGATAGGCAATGAGGAAAGCTCTGAAAATACTGAATAAATGTATCAGTGCAGCAGGATTGGTGCTCCTGTGTCTGCTTGCTTTTTGGGCAATATCCTCAAAAGCATCCGGAGGAGAACCGTCCCTTATAGGTTATCAGGCTAAAGCTGTTTTATCGGGATCGATGGAACCCACTTTCATGACAGGATCCATCATTGTAGTGAAACAGCCGGACAGTAAAGAACATTTAAAAACAGAAGATATTATTACCTTTAAATCAGGAGATAAATTAATTACCCATAGAATTGTCGAAGTAAAGAAAACGAAAGCCGGGGTTTTATATCAAACAAAAGGCGACAACAATGACGCACCGGATATGGAATATGTGCAGCCTGAAAATATAACCGGCAAATATACGGGCTTCACCATTCCATATGCAGGCTATGCGGCTGAGTTTACAGCATCCAAGGAAGGTTCCGCACTCCTGCTGTTTATCCCGGGACTTCTCCTGCTGCTATCTGCAGCGAGAACTATTTTTCTGGCCCTTAAAGAATACGAAACTAAAAATGCTTAATACTTCGGTAATGCCTCTTATCTGCCACAGGCAAATGAGAGTTAAATAAATTTATAATATCCAGAGGAGGAAGTAAAACATGGGATTTGCAAAAAAGGTAAGTAAAGGACTTTTAACAGCTGCTTTAGGTTTTTCATTAATGGGTGGGGGTACATACGCTTATTTCAGCGATACAGAGGTTACGAATAACACGTTTGCAGCAGGTACACTCGATTTGGCGGTAAACCCTGAAACAATCGTCAATATTGGCGATTTAAAACCAGGTGACGAGGTTTCACGCGAATTTACCATTGCAAATAGCGGTACTCTTGATATTTCAAAGATCTTGCTGCATACAAACTATCAGGTGGAGGATGCAAAATTAAACGGGGCTGAAAATGCAGATGATTTCGGCAAACATATTAAAGTCACAATCCTATACAATCAGGCTAATGCAACCGTACAGGTTGCAGAAACGACTTTACATGACCTGCAGACACAAACTCCCGATTTAACAGCCATTGATAATTTTGTAGGCGGTGGAACAGTGCCGGATGGCCTGGCCCCTGGTGAAACCGATAAAATTATAGTGCTGTTCGAATTTGTGGATAACGGAGAGGACCAAAACGAATTCCAGGGAGATGCACTCCAGGTCGAATGGAAATTCAATGCAGAACAGGCTGAAGGAACAGAAAAATAGAAAAGGACGGAAAATCCCTTGAAGGAAGATTCAAGGGATTTTTCTACACATTAATTAATTCTTTGCCTTCAAGCTGCCTGTTCAGATGAATGGCTTTTTCATGATTTCCTGTCTCAATGTAATATTCATAAAGCTTTTTGCCATACCTGCGCATGAGAATCATATGCTTAATTTTAATAAATTCAGGAAAAGCCTTTTCTTCCAAATACTTAAAATATTTCTCACGCTGGTGATAAAGCTGATACTTAGAAAGTTTAAATAATGATAAGTATAAAGTGCTTTTAAGCTCCTTTGACACCTGAATTCCTTCGCAAGCTTTTTTAAGAAGGGCTGTTTTACCGGATAATTTGCCTTCTATACAGGAATTAAGGTAAGAATATAATCGCTGAAGATAAATGATTGTATTCCTGTCAGCTAAACGCAGGGCCTGTTTATAGCAATCCTTTGCCTCAGCATATTGTTCCCTATTGAAATACTCAAATCCTAAATTATTGTATAACAGGCCTTTATAGTCTTGAAATCCAATTCGTTCACAGTCCCAGATTAAATGATGATACCGTTCTGCCAGTTTATCCATGTCAGTTAAGATATCACTGCTTATCTGCAGGAGGATAATGGATTCCGCTTTTATCGCCATCGTGTAGTTGTTCGTGTTTTTGAAATGCTGCAATGATTTTTCCGCAAACATGTAAGCCATGATTTTTGAATCGATATAATGATAGGCAATTGCCAGGTGATAAAAGTATTCTTCATTGCCATATTCATCAATATCGATGTTTTTTAATACCTGAAGCGCTTTTTGCTGATCCGGGCTATCAGGTTTTATTGCTTGGTTAATATAATACATCCCTTGAACATGGTAAAATAAATTTCTCTCAAAAGGAGAGAGGTTTGGAAACTCATTGCTTATTTTCTTAATGATCCGGGATGTTTCCTCTAATTCCTGATGCAGTAAATGATATCTAGCCTTTAAAAGCAGATAGTGGGCTGCATATTTAGAAGATTGAATAAAAGGCGAGCTTTCCAATTCATTTTTGATTTCCTCCGCCCTGGGTAATCTATACATGATGATGGCTTTATGCCATTCCTGCAGGCGCTTGTCCAGATCCCGGAAGTATTCAATTTCCTTTTGAATGTCAATATTTAAAACGGCAGAGAAAAGTGAAATAATTTCCGGTGAATACGCAGTTTTCCCTCTTTCAATTTTGCTTACATGGGTAGGAGTACAAATTCCTTCACCTAACATGGCTTGTGTGAGCCCGGATTTTTCCCGGTAGTATCTAATAATTTCCCCTTCCAGCATGTGATCCTCTCCTTATAGATTAATAATAGGTGAATATGCCTGGCAGCTGTCTCTTAAATACTTAATTATCTTTAATCTAAGATTTTCCTTTTTGGGGGAATTTTTAGATTCAGAAGACATAGATCCTTTGGGGGAGTGAACAGGAAATAAGGAGAAAAGGCTCAAAGGGGAGAAAACAGAAAAGAGGGCAAAAAGAAAAATCTCCCATGAAAGATAAGGAGATTTTTCTGCTGTTTAATGGCTGAGCGGCTCGAAGTACTTGGCTGCAAGCCTGCATGCTTTTTCATGCTGTGAAGATTTCCTGTAATAATGGAATAATTCTTTTTCATAGAGGTTGATTAATGTGCTATTACCTATTTCATGAAGGTGTGGAAGGAATGTGTTTTCTAAAAAGAGATAGTAATCATTTATGTCTTTATCTTCTAAAAGGATATCGAGCATATAATAAACAAATTGATAGGTTTTATTTTGAAATTGTTCAGCTAGCCTGCGGCCATCGTCCAGCAAGGATCTGAGGTTTTGTCTATTATATTGATCCAGATTAAGGCAGCTATGGACATAGCCTCTTATAGCGCCTAATTTTACAGACGGATTAGGAATTAAATCGGATTGGTCCAATACCTTTTTGTAAACTTCACTCGCTTCTGAATAAAATCCTTTTGCAAAATATTCAACGGCAAGATTATGCCAAAGGGTCATTTCTCTTACTTCTTCTTTATGGGCCCGGCAGGACTTTATTAATGTATGATACTTCTTGACGGTTTCTTCAAATTGGCAAAGGTCGTTCGTGCCCATTTGTATCAATAAAACGGTTTCTGTATCTAGAATTCTTTTGAAATTATTGGTTGCCCGAAAATAGGATAGTGCAAGCGTCCCATAGTGATAGGCCTTTACTTTATCATTCATTAAATGAGAAGAAGTAGCGAGGTGAAAATAAAATTCATGGTTATTATATTCTTTAGGATTAATAGTCTTTAAGTGGGAAATGGCTTCTTTGCAATTATGTATATTGAGAAAATAAATTCCCCATATATGTTGGAGAAGATTCCGTTCAAAGCGCTCAAGGGAGTTCCAAGCAACCTGGCAGCTTTCTAAAAGCGCTTTGCCCTTATCAAAGTTCCCATGCATCAGTTGATAGCGAGCCAAGAGGATTGAATGAAAATATTTAGTTTCCGAAAAATGCAGGTAAGGATTTTGGGCTAAATCCTCTTTAATCCATTCTATATATTCATTTTGCTGTTTTACCATTGCCTCCAGCCACTCATGAAGTTTAATCTCCAGCGTATCAAACTTTTCAAGTTCGAGTGTAAGATCTATATTCAGCCGTTTACAGATCAAATTCGTGATTTCAGAGGAATATTGTGTTTGTCCCCGTTCAATTTTACTTATATGAGTTACAGAACAAATCCCTTCACCCAGCTGAGTTTGCGTCAGCCCAGCCCGTTCCCGGAAATATTTAATAATTAAGCCTTCTTTCAAAAGTATCCCCCCTGTAGTTTTAAATAGTATCGTAGCATACCTTATCAGCTAGAAACAGATAGCCAGGAAATGTCAGATGTCTGTTTTTCCCAAAGACTATCGGGATATTATTCCTATAAGGTTTTTAAAGGTTTCAATTTGGGGTAATTCGAAAAAGACTTTTTTACCAGTAAGTGAGAAAGTTAGTAGAAAATATGAAAGGGAACATGTCTTTTACACTATTATAATAGGAATAAATCTTGTGTTCTGGATACAAAGTTCTGAAATTTAACAGATGCCTTCTATTGATTTCCCCCAATTTACATCTCTCAGCCCCGGCCCTACAATAAATTATGTGAAAAGTTAAAAAAATATAGATTTTTCAATAGGAAAGGGCGGGAGAGAAATGAAAGTGAAAAAAGGGGTACCCTATAAGGTGCTTGCTTCTGCATTGGCAGCAGCAATGCTATTCGGGGGAACAGTCTCCGCACAAGGAGATCAGGATGATGAGATCAAGGCTCCAAGTATTGAAGACATTGTTAAGCAGGGGCAGAAATTATTTTTGGAGCAGCAATTTCAGACTGATGCAAATGCAGTGGACAAGCTGGGATATAAGGATCTTAAAGAAAAAGGGTTAACCCAACCATATGAGCCAACTGAAATTTTACGAGTAATTGTTGAGATCGAACAGCCTGCAGATACAGAGAAAACAAATAAAAGCAAAAAAAGTAAAATGAAGGCAAAGCAAGACGAGGTAATTTCAGCACTTTCCAAGAAAAAATCATTCAAGAAATTGAAGCATCGCTTTTTTGAGGGGTTTAATGGGTTCAGTCTGGAAACCGAGTTTCGTAATGTAAAAGAAATTCAGGATATTCCTGGTGTCATTAACGTACATATTGCGAGAACATTCCAGCCATCCATGGGTGCCAGCAAGGAGCTGGTGCAGGCACAGAAGGTCTGGGAGCGGCATGGCTATGAAGGCGAAGGGCTGCTTGTTGCTGTAGTTGACTCAGGATTGGACTATACACACCAGGATATGACATTGACGGATGAAGGGAAAGACAAGCAGAAATGGTCTGAAGGAGGAATCCAGGCAAAACTCTCTGAAACGGCTATTAATGATGTCTGGTATAGTGACAAAGTGCCGACAGGCTATGACTGGGCCGATGAAGATACGGATGTCATCCCCCGGGGACAATATGGAAGTCCGCATGGCATGCACGTGGCTGGTACAGTAGGTGCTAATGGCGATGAAGAAAATGATGGGGTCAAGGGGATCGCTCCGGGTGTCCAGTTATTAGCCGAAAAAGTATTTTCTGATAACGGCGGGGGAGCTTATGAAGATGATATTATTGCTGGAATTGAACATGCTGTGGCAATGGACGCAGATGTCATTAACATGAGTCTTGGGTCAGATGCCGGTTTTGTTGGAGAAGAAAATGATCCCATCCAAAAGTCAATCCGGGAAGCAACTGAGCAGGGTACCCTGGTAGTAGTGGCTGGAGGAAATTCATCTTACAGCACAAAAAATAATATTATGGAGGCCTCTGCCATGCCATATGCAGAAAATCCGGATATCGGCACAGTCGGAGAGCCTTCTGTCAGTCCATTTGCGCTATCAGTAGCATCTTATGAAAATACTAAATTGCATATGAATGCACTTACTGATGAAAACGGCTTGCAGCTTCCATACCAGGATCAGACCCATGTAAACTTCAAGCTATCAAAGGTGTTAACAGCAGGAGAAAGCTATGAAATGGTATATGTAGGGGAAGGAAAGACAGCTGATTTTGCCGGTAAAGATGTTGCAGGCAAAATAGTCGTAGCAAAACCAAATCAAAAATATGGTTTATATACCTATGTCCAATCCGAAGCCAGAAAAAATGGTGCCAAGGCGGTTATCCTTGTACCGCCTCATGATGAAGCGGATTTTCCTTTCTTGTATTTTAGTCCATACTTAACCCCTGCAGCTACTACCAGCAAAGAGGATGGGAATGCCTTAATTTCACAGCTATCCAATGGACAAACAGTGAAAATGCAGATGAGCAAAGGTGTTTGGGTCGATAATGCCGAGAAAGATAACATGTCAGACTTTTCATCTTTTGGAACGCCGCACACGCTGGACTTCAAACCTGAACTATCAGCACCAGGCGGAGGGATTTACTCAACTGTTCCCGGCAATGAATATGAAATTATGAGCGGTACGTCCATGGCTGCGCCTCATGTAGCAGGCGGATCAGCTTTGCTGCTGCAGGCTTTATATGAAAAAGGATTGCCGCAATCCAAAGAAACGGCACTAAAAGCAAAAATCGCCTTAATGAATACGTCAAAAACCATTCAAGATCCGCGTTCCAGCAGTCAAGTCCCTTATTCACCACGCGTTCAGGGATCCGGATTAATGCAAATACAAAATGCCATCAAAACACCTGTGCTGGTGACAAATAAAAACGTTCCTTTGGAACAGGCAGGAGCGGTTGCACTTAAGGAAATCAATGAGAAAGCACACTTCAAATTGAATGTCGAAGCACTTCGGGATGCTGATGTTGAAGAACTGGAATACAAAGTGTACGTTGATGTTTTAACAGACGAAACAGAAACAAAAAAGTATGACTTTGATAATGATGGTAAATTGGATGAGAAGGAATATTTAACAATGACCAGCAAGCGGATTTCGGGGGCTTCTGCCATCGTCAATGGTGAAAAAGTGACCAATGAAAAAGGAAAAACATTAAAAGTTAAGCCAGGACAAAACAAGAGTCTTGATGTACAGATTCAATTGCCGGATAGCCTGAAAAAGGGCACATTTGTCGAAGGATATGTCCGTCTTGTGCCAACAGGGAAAAACAATGATGCCGCTGTGCCGCTGACAATTCCATACATGGGCTATTTTGGTCAATGGGACAAGCCGCTAAACCTTGACCCTGCTGCATGGGAAAAAGATGCCTTTTTAGGATATACAGTCCTTTGGAATGATGAAGGAGCACAGTTCCCGATGGGATATGATCCGTATACCGGAACATTTAATATGGATCGTATTGTCATTTCGCCAAATGCTGTTTTGCCGGGTGTTTTCCCAACTTTTACAGCTCTCCGCAATTTACAAAAGACAGAAATGTACGTGGAGAATGATAAAGGAGAAATGATCAACTACTTAGGCGACTTCAGTGAATTTACAGGCAAGCCCTGGAAGTTCCGCAAAAATATCATGGCTTTCCGTGACTATATGATTAACGGCTATTTATGGGATGTTAAGGATCAAAACGGGAATTTCGTTAAAGATGGCTCCTATCAATATATAATCAAAACAACACTTGATTATAAGGATGCCAAACCGCAGAAAGTAAGGCTTCCGGTTCACGTAGATTCCGTTGCACCAGTGGTTTCTGATATACAGGTTCAGCCAAAGGACGGCCAATATGAGATTTCCTTCAAGTCGGAAGATAACAAAGGCGGAAGCGGCTATAATGGGGCCATCATCTGGTACAACGGCAAGTATATGCCGCTCGAGCCTGGAAAAACGTCAGCCCTTGTAAAAGATGATCCTAAGAGCGTTGTCGTAATGGGCATCGACCATGCATTTAACCAGAGCTATGCTGTATGGGGAGATCCTTCCTATATAGATGAGGGGATGCTAGTGAGCTATTTCAGTGTTTATCCTAATAAAAATGTGAATGCAAACACACCTGCCGGCATCAATGGATTTGCAAACAACCGCGTAAACTGGACAGTGCACATTAAAGATGAAGCAGGAAAAATCGTTGATACTTTTAATGTAGAAAACGAACATGAAATTCATTTAAAGTGGACTCCGGACGCAGATCTTCCAAATGGGACTTACACCATTAGTGCGGAAGTAACAAATAAACAGGGCTTTAAAGTGACCACGAGTCCTAAAACGGTTACAGTATTTCAGAACTGAAAAATCAAAAGCCATGGACTGTTTAGAGGTCCATGGCTTTTTCCTGATTTAGGTTCAAGCTGAAACAGATGTGTTCAATTTCTTTAAAGCTATAGCTTCCTTCTTCCCATGCAGGAAATAATATAAGATGGCTGATAATAAAACAAAGAGTGCCATCATGCCATAGAGCTTGCCGTATCCTGTAACCGGAATAATGAATCCCAGCAAATAGGGACCAAATCCCAAGCCTGCATCAAGAAAGATAAAGAACGTTGACGTTGCCAATCCCATCCGATGTGCCGGTGTCAGCTTGACGGCCACGGCCTGGGTGCAGGACTGCATGTTTCCAAAGCCAAGCCCAATTAGTGCACCTGCCAAAAGCAGGGTAAAACTGCTGTTCGCTGTACTAAGCACAAACATGCCTGCCGCAAATAAGATAAAAGCGGGGTACATTACATAATTTGCACCTTTAAGATCCATCAGCCGACCGGTAAATGGACGTGAAACCAGGACAGCGGCTGAGTAGATGAGAAAGAAAAAGCTCGCAGCCTTTACTAAATCGACTTCTATTGCGTAAAAGTTGATAAAAGAGAGGACGCCGGAATAAGCAAATGCAATCGCGAGCGTGATAAATGCGATCTTAATCGCTTTTGGCTCGATAAAGCTGGAAAGCTGAAAACCAGGCTTCTTCACATCTGAGGTTTCAACGGCTGGAACATATAAAAAGAAGGATGTAATTAGGGCAATAATTCCGATGACAAGACAGAAGGCAAAAATCACTTGGAAAGAAACTTTTTGCATCATCAATAAGCCAATAAATGGCCCAACAGCAGTCGCCAGTGTTGTACTCATGCTGAAGTAGCCAATTCCTTCCCCCTTGCGTGCTGCCGGAATAATTTGTGCCGCGATGGTTCCAGTCGCCGTGCTTGCCACCCCTAAAGCAATGCCGTGAATAAACCTGGTCATCAGCAGGAAAGCAATTCCAATGTTCACGAAATACAAAAGAGTCGTCAGTGTAAAAAAGGTCAAACCGATAAAAAGTGTTTTCTTGCGTCCTATTTTATCAATGGCCCGCCCGATATAAAGCCTCCCAATGAGCGTGCCTATGATAAAAATGCCTGTCACAAGTCCGGCCTGGCTGGTTGTAGCACTATAGTAATCCACTGCAAAAACTGCTATGGTCACCATCAGCAGATAGAAAATCAATGTTAAGAAAAAATTAACCGATGAAACAATCACAAAATCCTTTGTCCAAAGCTTCGAATTCAATTTATAACTCTCCCTGCATTAAATTTTTGCGGATTAGGCTCATCAGACGAATTCCTTCCAGCTGTTCCTCCTCTGAAATTCCTTTTAAAATATTCTGTTCGAATTCATCGATTGTGGCGCGTACTTCCTGATAAACCTTCCTGCCGACAACAGTCAGCTGCATTTTTTTTTCCCTTTTGTCTTTAGTCGGCACCGTTTCTAAATAGCCCATTTCCCCCAATTTTGCAATCGTCCTTGTGACCGTTGGTTTTTCAACGCCAAGGTAATGGGAAAGCTCCACCAATGTAACGGAACCATCATTATTCAAGTAATACATGATGGACCATTGGGCCCTGTATAAATGATGCTTGCTTAACGCATGGTTCAGCCTATTCTCAAATGGGCGATATAATAGCACAAGCTGATGGAAAAATCGCTGAAATGTTTCGATCTTAATAACCTCCTAAATGGTTACTTTGAGTAATAGTTATCTAGAGTAACTAATTATCTATTCATTATACAGCTTTTATCGGTGACATGTAAATAGGCCTATTCTTTGTTTCCAAAACAGCTATCCATTCAATAAAAAGGCAAATTTGTGACAACGTGTCATTTTTAGTTGACGTGTGACACGATGTCATATACAATTCAATTGTGAGGATGACACAGTGTCACATTGAGGTGAAAGCATTGTCTAACATTCATTTGCTAATTTCTAAATTAAGGGAACAGGGAGTAAATGCAGCAATCTGCAAAAAACCAGCCAGCTATAGACCACCCAAAAATAAGGCTAAACTTCAAAGGAGTCCATATGGCCACAAATACGCCTGAGCAAATTACACTGAGGGAACTAAGGACAGATCTAGTGCGTTTTATGATGTCCTACAAGTTCGCATTGGAAGAAATAAACACGAAATTAAAGATCCTGAAAGAAGAATTTCAGTATGTGCATGACTATAATCCGATTGAGCATGTAAAATCACGAGTTAAATCTCCAGAAAGTATATTTAAAAAGCTGCAAAGAAAAAAATTGGATATTTCCTTAGAATCCATTAAGCAAAATATCAGGGATATTGCGGGCGTCCGCATTACATGTTCCTTTGTATCCGATATCTATAAAATCAAAGCCATGCTTGAAAGCCAGAAAGATATAACCGTGCTCGAATGCAAGGATTATATTCAGCATCCAAAGCCAAATGGCTACCAAAGCCTTCATCTGATTGTCCAGATCCCCATTTTTATGTCTGACAGGGAAGAGCTGGTTCCTGTGGAGATTCAAATTCGGACGATTGCGATGGACTTCTGGGCGAGCCTCGAGCACAAGATTTACTACAAGTACAATAAAGAAATTCCGCAAAGAATATTGATAGAACTGAAAGAGGCAGCTGACACAGCTTCCCGCCTCGATCGGACAATGGAGAATCTCCATGATGAAATGATTGCTTTAAAACAGCTGGATGAAGATGAAGCCATGATTTTTTCGCCCGAAAGCCTGCAAGTTCTGCTGGGCTATAAAGGGATTAAAACTTAAAGGAGACGAAATACATGCAAGTGTGGACAGATATGCCGAATTTCGTAAAAAGAGAGCTGGAGCAGCTTGAAGAAATAGTATCTCCCATCATGAAAAAAGCTTCCAGATATATTTTTTGGTCTACACCCTTGATTATTCTGTCACTACTCAATCTCATGACCTTGTTTTTCACCGTTCAGGATGAGAAAACATCGCCGGTAACCATTCTGATTTACGCTATTATTGGTGCGCTCGGTTTCGCACTTTCTAAAGAAGGAAAGCATCAGCAGCTGGAAATTCAAAAATTGAGCTTACAGTACATGAAAGAAAGGATTTCTAAGAGCCAATGGGCTTCTGACCCTATTAAAACGAAATATCAAGCATTGATCAATGAGAACCCCAGAAAGGCTGTCCCTTATTTTATCCAATTCTTAAAGGAGGAAAAAAGGGACTGGCAATAAGGAGGAACAAAATTTGCCGAAAATTACTTTTTTCAATTTGCCTGAAGACAAACGGGAAAACTTAGTCCATGCGGCCAAAAAGGAATTTGCCCGCGTGCCGCTTTACCAGGCATCCATATCCAATATCATAAAAGATGCCAAAATCCCGCGCGGCAGCTTTTATCAGTATTTTGATGACAAAGAAGATGCCTTTTTCTACTTATTGAATAGCCATGTATCTTCATATAATATGCATTTTCTTGAAACACTCCGAAAAAATAATGGTGATATTTTTGATGCGATGATCGATTTTTATACAGCCATCATTACCGAAGAAAAAGAAAATCTGCAGTTTTTGAGGAATTTGTTTCTTAATATGACGCACCGGATCGAAAATGTTATGGCAAGAAGCTTCGGGGAAAATGACCTGAATGAGAATTTCAAGAAAATCAGCAATCTGATTAATAAGGAACGGCTGAATATGCAGGACGAGCAGGAGCTTTTTCATATGATGCAGATTATTTCTTCTGTCACGTTTCATAATATCGTTAAAAAATTTGCGGCGGAGCTGCCATTCGACGAGGCTGTCCATAATTACAGAACAGAAATTTATTTACTGAAAAAAGGGTTCGCATCAAAATGATTTTCAGAAAGCCTGTCTCTAAAAAGATTAGAGACAGGCTTTTTCGGGAAGGTAAACAAGAAAATACTTAAACCTTCTTTAGTGAATAAAAAGAGGAAAGGGGTCATTTATGGCAAACAAGAACAGATGGCTGATTGCCCTTTCAGCTGTCGCCATTCATTTATCCATCGGTTCGGTGTATGCGTACAGTGTTTATCAAAATCCCTTGAAGGAATCGCTTGGCTGGGAAAAAACCGATGTCTCACTGGCTTTTACCATTGCCATTTTTATTCTGGGAATAGCGGCAGCCTTTTTTGGGCGGTTCGTGGAAAAGAGGGGACCGAGAGTCTCAGCCATGATCGCCGCAGTATTTTTTGGAGTAGGCATAATCGGATCCGGCTTTGCTATTCAACTGGAGAATTACATTCTTTTCCTGACTTTCTTCGGTGTCATTGGGGGACTGGGTCTAGGCTTCGGCTATATTGCACCTGTCTCCACATTGGTAAAATGGTTTCCTGACAGAAGGGGACTTGCCACCGGGATGGCGGTTATGGGATTTGGTGCCGGGGCCCTCATTACAAGCCCGATTGCCAGCAGATTAATGATTGCCACATCGATTCCGACAACCTTTTATGTCCTCGGAATCAGTTATTTCATCCTGATGATTTTGGGAGCGCTTTATATCGCGAAGCCGCCTGAAGGATGGGCACCTGAAGGAATGGAAGAGAACAGGGAAGAGCGGCCGGTAAAAGCGGACCTGGCACAGCTGACTGCCAATGAAGCAATTAAGACGAAGCGTTTCTGGCTGCTTTGGATTATGATGTTCATTAATATTTCTGCAGGCATCATGATTCTCTCAGTTGCCGCACCAATGGCTCAGGAAATCACTGGAGCCAGCGCCATCACCGCCGCAAGCATCGTCGGCATAATGGGCCTCTTTAATGGAGGCGGAAGAATTGGATGGGCATCTGCATCCGATTACCTTGGAAGAGGAAATACATATATGACCTTCTTCCTGATTCAGGTGGCAGCATTCTTCATTCTTCCATTCATCACAAACTCATTTATCTTTTCTGTTTTCCTCTATATCATTGTTTCATGCTATGGGGGAGGATTTGCATCGCTTCCGGCCTTTATTGGAGACCTGTTTGGAACCAAACAGCTTGGTGCCATTCATGGCTATCTGCTTACCTCGTGGTCGCTCGCAGGTGTGGTCGGACCGATGCTCGTCTCCAGCATCTATGAAAATACACAAAGCTATACAATTACCTTCTATGTGTTTGGCACCATGCTTGCCATCGGCTTTATCGTCTCCCTGCTGATGAAGCGCGACATCAGGAAAATCAGAACAGCGAAGAAGCAAACAAGAGCAAGGAGACAGCTTGTTACTGAATAAAGAGAAGAACTCCTGCCGGGTTAGCTGGCAGGAGTTCTTTATTATTTTTCAACCGAAAATAAAAATGGATGAACTCGGTCATTGGAGCAATCCGGGCAGATAACCAGCATATCAAGACTATATTCCTCTTCTTCCGTTTCCTCTATGTGACCGAAGATTTCACAGACCTTTGCCAAAGAAATACCCCTTTACTAATGACTAGATAGAATGTTATATCTGCAATCCTCGATGGCCTGCTCAAAATCCATGAAGGAGTGAAGAGAAAACGGTCGTCATGGAGTGCTTATGACGACCAATAATGGAGAGGTGAGAAGAAAATGGTCGTCATAGAGGAGTTCTGACGCCCAAAATAGGAGAGACCCAGAGAAAACGGTCGCCATAGAGGGTTCATGAAGCCAAAATAGCAGAGGCGAGGAGAAAATGGTCATCATAGAGCAGTCATGAAGCCCAATTACGGAGAGCCCCGGAGAAAATGAGCAGTCATGAAGCCAAAAAAAGAAGAGCCAGAGAAAATGGCCCTCAAAAAGGGATTAATTAAGCAATAAACAGAAACAAAACTAAAACAATGAAGGCTTAATTGCTTATCTGTTTTTCAGCTATCAGTTAGGAGTTCTCTAAGGGTTTGGGCATTTTCTTTGTCTAAGCTTCCTAATGCATTTTTCTCTCTGTGAAAAATCACTGCAGATCCGTCTTTCTTGCTGAACCATATGGAGTACTCAGTTATTCTTTCTGGCATATTTTTATCATAGGTAAAGAATAAAGTGGCTATCATATCTTCTTTTTCAGACATCTGGGGCTTTATGTCTTTCTCCCATTCAATTTTTGAAATTATGTTTCTTAAGGATTCAATCTTTTCTTCTTCGGCTATAATGAATTCTTTTTCACTTTTTTCTTCTATGATGTCAACCCTAGTCAGCTGCTTCAGGTCAAATTCTTTTGAGTCATCTTTAGAACATCCGATTAAAAGTAAGATTGTCATAATAGATAAAATAAATGGGTTTTGTTTCATTAAACATCCTCCGATTGATTCACTAGTGTTAATTATATTCAACAATAATTGTTTAACCCCTTTTTAATACAATAAAAAGCCTGAGCATGCCCATTGAAAAATCCGACGGCATCCGTTAATATATAAATACAAGCTGCATTGTTCGTAATCATAATAAAGTTTTAACCTTTAAGCTGTAATAGGGAGTTTTACATTGAAACGGGAATGACAGGCCTCCGTCTATATGACAAGGAGGACAGGCAGGAATGTTTCTGCGAACACCCACTTTGAGGAGTGGTGGTTTAAAACTTTCTTATCATTATTTACGGCAATGGCGGCTGTACATACTGTAATCAAACCAGTTCCAATGGGTGCTGGTTTTTTTGCGTTTAGAAATTAAAATTCTGGTTAAACCAAGATAAACGACACATGAACAGGAGATGTAATAATGAAGGAAGTTACGGAAAAGAGATATTGCGAAGTCTGCGGAAAAGAAACTGTCCACATCGCCAGGGAAGATGCATTGGAAATTGAATACATCTGCAAGGAATGCCATCATGAGGAAGACATTATTAAATCCTTTTTCTAGAGCCGAGGGTTATATTGACACCAGCAGTAACCCGTGATAAAGTAAAATTATCTCGAATTAAAGATATTTTATTTAAAGATAGATAGGGGAGGAAATTTACTTGAATCAACTAAAAGGTATTCATCATGTTACAGCCATCACAAGCAGTGCGGAAAAAAATTATGAGTTTTTCACTTATACATTAGGAATGCGTTTAGTAAAGAAGACCGTAAATCAGGATGACATTCAAACCTACCACCTTTTTTTTGCAGATGATACAGGAAGTCCGGGAACCGATATGACATTTTTTGATTTTCCCGGTATTCCGAAGGGCTCTCACGGGACAGATGAAATATCGAAAACGTCATTCCGGGTTCCGACAGATGAAGCGCTCGATTATTGGGTAAAAAGGTTTGACCGCTTAGAGGTTCCGCATTCCGGCATTAAGCAGCAGTTCGGCAAGAAAACTCTGTCATTCACTGATTTCGATGATCAAAAATACCAATTGATCTCTGATGAAGCCAATAAAGGAGTACCATCAGGAACGCCATGGCAGAAAGGGCCAATACCGCTCGAGTATGCAATCACCGGCCTGGGGCCGCTTTTTGTAAGGGTAGCTCAATTTGATTATTTTAAAGAAATGATGGAGAAAGTGCTGTACTTTAAGGAAATAGCTCAAGAAGGAGATTTCCACTTATTCGAAGTGGGTGAAGGCGGAAATGGGGCACAGGTGGTTGTGGAATATAATCCATCTCTTCCGCAGGCGCGCCAGGGCTACGGAACCGTTCATCATGCTGCCTTCCGCGTGGAAGATAAATCTGTTCTGGAGGAATGGGATCAGCATTTGAGAGGATTTGGTTTCCAGACTTCAGGGTTTGTGGACCGCTTTTTCTTCGGTTCCTTATATTCCCGGGTTGCTCCGCAGATTTTATTTGAATTCGCAACGGATGGACCTGGATTCATGGGTGACGAGCCTTATGAAACACTTGGAGAAAAGCTGTCACTTCCGCCTTTCCTTGAACCGAAGAGGGACCAAATCGAAAGCTATGTCCGTCCGATCGATACAGTAAGAAGCACGAAGGATTTTATAAAAGAATAACCAGACCAAAGGCACCTGTCAGTCCACTGCTTTAACGCAGTGGAGGACAGTTGCCTTTTTTTAGAGTATAATGGTGGGTATTCATTAAAAAAGTAGGAGCAGAGGGCAGTGGAGAAACATAACAGCAAATACAGGTGGCTCGTCTTTGGCGCGGTTTTGTTCTCATACTTTTTGATCGTGAGCCAAAGGACAGCCCCTGGTTTAATTACTGATCAATTAATGAAGGAATTCGGTGTGACAGCTGCGGCAATTGGGCTTCTGACAAGCATCCAATTTTTTGCCTATGCCAGTCTGCAGGTTCCGATTGGAATATTATCCGACCGTTTTGGCCCAAATGTATTTTTAATCGCCGGAACCCTTCTGAATGGAATAGGGACGTTATTATTCAGCTTTGCCGGGAATGAATACATCCTTTTCGCAGCAAGGATGCTGGTTGGAATAGGTGATGCGACTATTTGGATTAATGTTGTCATCATTTTAGGCAGATGGTTTAAGGTGAATGAATTTGTGAAGCTGCTTGGCTTTGCAGGCATGTCCGGAAGCTTTGGATTTTTGCTCGCGACTGTGCCATTTTCCATTTGGATATCCATATGGGGCTGGCGCATCCCGTTTCTGGCAGTAGGCATTATTTTGACCATCCTTGCCGTATTGCTGTATATAATCTTAATCTGGCAGCCTTCGCGAATGGGCATAGAGCCTAAAAAAGCGAAAGGTAAGAAAGAGCCAAAAGAAAAAACAGCAAGCATATTAAAGAGAATTTTTTCTGACCGCCAGGCATGGGCTACGTTCTTCTGTCATTTTGGCCTGGTCGGCACTTATGTTGGTTTCATCGGGTCGTGGGCTGTTCCGTATGGCATGGATATGTATGGCCTGAGCCGTTCCGATTCCAGCCAACTTGTCATGATCGGATTGTTTGGTGCCATCATTGGTGCTCCAGTAATGAGCTTTATATCAGGCCGGATGGGCAGCATCAAACGTCCTTATCTTTTTGCCCACTCAATCGCCGTCCTTGGATGGGCAACTTTTCTGTTATTTCAGGGTAAGCCTCCATATCCGCTCCTGATTGTTCTTTTCCTGATCATGGGTTATGGGAATGGGGCGAGTACGCTAACGTTCGCGATTGTCAGAAAATCATTTGACATTCAGGATGTAGGTGTCGTTTCAGGATTTGCAAACACCGGCGGATTCTTGAGCGCAGTTCTTCTGCCATTTATATTCGGAAAAGTTTTGGATACATTTGAAGCAGGCTACCAGTATGGATTTATAATTCCGGTCATCTTTTCACTAATGGGACTGATGGGCGCAGGATTAATAAAAGAAAAAATACGCGCACGCGCTGTAAATTAGCAATAAAGTAGGCTGACAATTGTGTCAGCCTACTTTTTTATTTCATAAACGGTTTCATATTTGATTTCTTCGGATAAATGGTAAAACGGTATATCGGCAATTCCTTCCCCACTTCATAAGGGATATAGCCAAATGTCGTATAACTGTCTACAGATGCAGGCTCGAGCGAGAGGGAAAGCGGATTGGTTTGAGGCTGAGCTGTTAAAATAAATAAATTCCTTCCTGCTTCCTTCATAAAAACAGTATTTTAGATGGTGAAAAAATAGATAAAAAAATAAATTTTCAGAAAATTAGTTGATTAATTTCAAGGATTGTTTATACTAAACTTGTAACATACCGACCGGTCAGTTAGTGGAGGAGGGACAGGAATTTGGATTTCTCATACTCACCAAAAGTGCAGGAGCTCATAGAGAAATTAAATGTGTTTATGGAAGAAAACGTTTATCCGAACGAACCTTTATATGAACAGCAATTGAATGAACTGGAAAATCGATGGAGTGCTATTCCGCCGATTATGGAAGAACTGAAACGCAAGGCGAAAGCTGCTGGGTTATGGAACTTATTTTTACCGGAGAGCGAGTATGGCGCAGGACTCACGAACGTGGAATATGCCCCGCTTTGTGAGATTATGGGGCGATCAATGATTGCACCGGATATCTTCAACTGCAATGCACCTGATACCGGCAACATGGAGGTGCTTGCAAGATATGGCACCGATCGGCAGAAGAATGATTGGTTAAAGCCGCTTTTAGAAGGGGACATCCGATCCTGCTTTTCGATGACAGAGCCGGATGTGGCCTCCTCTGATGCCACAAATATTGAAGCGCGGATTGAAAAACAAGGTTCGGAGTATGTCATCAATGGACGGAAGTGGTGGTCCTCAGGTGCGGGAGATCCGAGGTGCCGGATAGCGATCGTTATGGGAAAAACAGATCCGGACGCCAGCCGTCATGAACAGCAATCTATGATTCTCGTGCCGATGGATACCCCTGGGGTAAAAATAGAGAGGATGCTTCCGGTGTTTGGCTATGATCACGCTCCACATGGCCATGCAGAAATTACATACGATAATGTCAGAGTTCCTGCTGAAAATATCATTTGGGGTGAAGGGAAAGGGTTCGCCATTGCACAGGGCAGACTTGGTCCGGGGCGCATCCATCATTGCATGAGGCTGATCGGGGCAGCAGAGCGCGCTCTTGAGGAATTATGTAAGCGTGTACAAAACCGAACTGCTTTTGGCAAAACGCTCGCAAGCCAGGGCGTCATCCGCGAATGGATAGCCGATTCCCGGATTGAAATTGAGCAGGCGAGACTATTAACGCTTAAAGCGGCACATATGATGGATGCAGCCGGCAACAAAGTGGCGAAAACAGAGATTGCTATGATCAAGGTCGTGGCGCCATCCATGGCCCTTAAGGTAATTGACCGGGCAATCCAGGCGTTTGGAGCAGCAGGAGTGAGTGAGGATGTACCGCTTGCCGCATTCTGGGCAAATGCCAGAACGCTGAGATTGGCAGACGGTCCTGATGAAGTCCACCGGGCACAGATTGCTAAGCTTGAATTGAAAAAATACCAATAGGAGCTGAAAAATCATGAAGGTAATGGAACTATTTGACCTAACCGGAAAGACGGCACTGATTACTGGAGGCGGCCGAGGGCTGGGTGCCCAGATCGCGGAAGGGTTAGCCGAGGCAGGGGCAAATGTCGTGATTTGTTCAAGAAAGGTGGAGGCATGTCAGGAAACCGCTGACCGCCTTGCAGCACTTGGTGTGAAAACATTAGCGGTTTCCTGTGACATCAGCAAACAGGAGGATGTCCGGAACGTGGTTGAAGAAACGGTTCAGGAATTTGGAACTATCGATATTCTTGTCAACAACAGCGGGGCCACCTGGGGAGCTCCAGCGGAAGAGATGCCACTTGAAGCCTGGCAAAAGGTCATCAATGTGAATGTGACAGGGACGTTTCTAATGAGCCAGGCTGCAGGCAAGGTCATGATCGAACAGGGATCCGGAAAAATCATTAATATTGCCTCTGTTGCCGGACTTGGGGGCACTGATCCCAGGGTGATGGATACAATCGGCTATAACACCAGCAAAGGGGCAATCATCACGATGACAAAGGACCTGGCTGTAAAATGGGGCAGGTATGGCATCAATGTGAATGCCATTGCACCAGGTTTTTTCCCTACAAAAATGTCATCGGCGATTATGGACCAGGGACGCAGCCCCATCCTGGAAGCAACACCGCTCAGACGCTTCGGCTCTGATGATGATTTGAAAGGCGCAGCATTGTTTCTGGCTTCCAGTGCTTCAAATTATGTGACGGGAGACGTATTAATTGTTGATGGCGGAACACATGCAATGTAAAACGGCAAATTATGTTGGAGGGATTTCAAATGAGCGATAATAAAACCTGGCATGCACACTATCCTGAATCCATTACAGCTGAAGTAACCATTCCAAGTAAGTCGATGCCTGAGATGCTTCAGGAAGTGACAGCGATGTATCCGCAGAATATGGCACTATCTTTTTATGGACAAAAGATGAATTACGCGGAACTTCAAAAAGCAGTCTATGGATTTGCCGCATCCCTGCAGAAAAATGGTGTACAAAAAGGCGACCGTGTTGCCATTATGCTGCCCAATTGCCCGCAATATGTGATTGCTTATTATGGAATACTTGCTGCAGGCGCGATTGTGACTCAAGTAAACCCGATGCTGGTTGAGCGCGAGTTAGAGCATATCATGAATGACTCTGGTTCTGAAACTCTTGTTGTGTTTGATGCCCTGTATCCCCGGGTCAAGGGTGTTCAAGGCAGAACAAAGGTTAGAAATATAGTCATTGTCAGTCTGCAGCCAACAGAAGCCGATTTTTCACCTGACAAAACATTCGAAGGTTTTATACAGGAAGGCAGTGGACAATACACCCCGGTCAACATTGAGCCCCAGCAGGATATTGCCGTTCTTCAATATACGGGCGGAACAACAGGACGGTCAAAAGGTGCCATGCTGACACATTCCAATGTTCTCGCAAATGTGGTACAGTCCTATGAATTTTTTAAAGAAAGAACGGAAATAGGCGGGGAAAAATTCCTAACCGTCATTCCGCTGTTCCATGTTTTTGGCATGACTGCCTGCATGAACTTTGCCATATATACGGCCAATGAATCGATTTTATTGCCTCGCTTTGATGTGGAGGAAGTGTTAAATACAATTAAAAATGATCAGCCATCTGTATTTCCTGGTGTTCCAACCATGTATGTGGCGATCACCAATCATCCGCATGCAGAGGAATATGGCATTGACAGCATTGAAACCTGCAATAGCGGAAGCGCGCCTATGCCTGTCGAACTGCTGCGGGATTTTGAAAAAAAGACGGGAGCAAAAATTCTCGAAGGTTATGGTTTATCAGAAGCTTCCCCGGTAACACACTGCAATCCGCCTTTTTCAGAAAGAAAGCCTGGAAGCGTTGGAATCGGCTTTCCTTCAACTGATTATAAAGTAGTCGATCTGGCCACAGGTATTGAAGAGGTCCAGCATGGAGAATTGGGTGAGGTCATCATCAAGGGCCCGCAGATTATGAAAGGCTATTGGAATATGCCTGAGGAGACGGCTGTTACATTACGGGATGGATGGCTTTACACCGGTGATATTGCGAGAATGGACGAAGATGGCTTTCTATACATTGTCGACCGCAAGAAAGACCTGATCATTGCCAGCGGCTATAATATTTATCCGCGTGATATTGAGGAAGTGCTCTATGAGCATCCTGCAGTTCAGGAGGCTGTCGTCATTGGTGTCCCGGATCCTTACCGGGGTGAAACAGTTAAAGCTTTCGTCGTGCTGAAAGCCGGTAAAACGGCGACCCAAGAAGAAATCATTTCATACTGCAGGCAGAACCTGGCTGCCTATAAAATTCCATCGGCCGTAGAATTCCGCCAGGAGCTTCCAAAGACCAATGTCGGAAAAATCCTTCGAAGAGCTCTGAGGGATGAAGTCCGGAGTTAATCGTTTTGTGATATAATGCTGTCGATATTTCTAACAGAAGCGGGGACTGACATTGAAAGAAAAAATTACTGAAAAGAGCATCCGGCTATTTGATCAGAAAGGTTTCAGCGAAACATCAATTCAGGATATCGTCGACAGCCTCGGTGTCACGAAAGGCACGTTTTATTACTATTTCTCGAGCAAAGAACAACTGCTGATGGACATCCATCTTCGCTACATAGATGACATGCTGGCCAATCAGCATCAAATTCTCGGGGATGAGTCAAAATCATGCAAAGACAAACTCCTTTTGATTGTTCAAATGCTGCTGGGCAATATCAAAACCCAGGGAGCGAGTGCGAAAGTCTTTTTCAGGGAAATGCGAAACCTTAGTGAAGAAAGCTTATCGGAAATCATTCCAAAAAGGGATCAGTTCAGGCTGAATATCGAAAAATTAATAGAAGAAGGCAAGCAGAACGGAGAGTTCCGTGCAAACCTCAACTCTCCGATTATCGCCTTTGGCATCTTAGGCGTCACCAACTGGAGCTACCAGTGGTTCAATCCGGAGGGAAGCATATCCGACCGGGAAGTGGCAGAGATCTTTACGGAAATGATATTGAAGGGGATAGAGATGTAAATAAGAGAGGAAGCTCCTCTCTAACTAGTAACATACCAACTGGTCAGTATAAGGAGGATTAACGATGAATGCAAAAGATGTTAAGCAAATTACCGTTATAGGTGCCGGACAGATGGGCCACCAGATCGGAATGCTCTGTGCTCTGGGAGGCTATGAGACGATTATCCAGGATCTGAGCGAAACCGCATTGCAGGATGCCGATGCTAAGCTGCATATGATTATGTCTAAATGGGTTGCCAAGGGGAAGCTGGCTGAAGATGCGAAAGCCGCTGCTTTCGGAAGGCTTCGTTTCTCCAGCAGCCTTCAGGAAAGTGTCCGAAGCTCCGACTTAATCATTGAAGCCGTAACGGAAAAGCTTGAAGTGAAAAAAGAGGTATTCAGAAAACTGGAAGAGTACGCCCCTCCTCATGCCATCTTTGCAACCAATAGCTCCACAATCGTTAATAGTTTAATAGCAGGTGAAACTGAGCGGTCTGAAAAAGTCGTTAATATGCATTTCTTCTTTCCGCCTCTTGTGATGGACTGTGTGGAAGTAGTCATGAGTGAACAGACGTCTGAAGAAACCGCACAAATAGCGATGGAAGTCTGTGAAAAGATTAATAGAACAGCCGTCCTTTTGAAAAAAGAAATTTCCGGCTTCGTCGCGAACCGCATTCTCGGTGCGCTCCAAAAAGAGGCAGTGGCTCTGTATGAACAGGGGATAGCCGACTATAAAGATATCGATGTCATTTGCCGGAAAGCCTTGAATCATCCCATCGGCCCGTTTGAACTCATGGATTTATCCGGACTGGATGTGGCCTATTATGTAATGGATCAGCGCTATCGAGAGACAGGAGATCCTGCAGATAAGCCATTTGACTGTGTTGCCGAAAAAGTGTCAAAGGGAGAATTGGGGAGAAAGACGGGCAAGGGCTGGTATGAGTATTCTTCTTCCAATAAGGTGAAGAGTTAAGGGGTGTCATGATGCATGAAATGCAGGTAACAGTAAGGTTTTGCGAGACTGATGCTCTTGGCCATATCAACAATACAAGTTATTTTATTTACCTTGAAGAAGCACGTGTGAAATATTTCGAGACACTTGGCTACAACATGGATGTGAAAAAATGGAGTTTTATCCTTGCCTCCACTAAATGCGACTTTCTAAGCCAGGGATATTTTAACCAAATCCTTACCGTCAAAACCTGGGTATCAAGGATTGGCAGCAAAAGCTTTCAGCTCGATCATGAAATTGTCTGCAGCCAGACAGGCACTCATATTGCCAGAGGGAACACCGTAATCGTCTATTTTGATTTCGTCAAACAGGAAAGTGCTATTATACCTGATCTTCTTCGAGAAGGTTTAAATCAAAATGTAAGAGAAACATAAATTAATTTTCCTATAAATAGGAGGATCACATGCCGAAGCAAATGTACCAGGATACCATTCCCGTTAGAAAAGGAGAGCAATTGAACACAGCTCCATTGGAAAAATTCCTGCGGAGCGAGATTGCTAATCTTCCAAATCAACCGCTTGAGATTCTGCAGTTCCATGCTGGGCACTCCAATCTTACCTATCAGCTGAAAATGGGAGAGTGGGAAGCCGTGCTGCGAAGGCCTCCGCTTGGACCTGTCGCACCGAAAGCTCATGACATGGAGAGGGAATTCAGGGTGATTTCTGAAATCCATCCCTTTCTCAAAGAAGCCCCAAAGCCGCTTCTGTTTACGAATAATAGTGAAATCACAGTAGCACCATTTTTCATTATGGAACGGCGGCATGGAATTGTTTTAGATACCTCATTCCCTGAAGGAATGGAGCCGGACGAGGGAGTTTGCAGCAGACTGTCTCAAATTATGGTTGATAAGCTGGCAGAACTTCATTCCATAGAATATAAAAGGACAGGTCTAGCGGAAATCAGCAACCCGGATGGATTTATGGAAAGACAGGTGCATGGCTGGATTGGCCGGTATGAGCGGGCAAAGACAGATGAAGTTCCTGAAGCGGATATGCTGAAAAAGTGGCTGACCCATCATATTCCTGCAAGTCCCGATCCTTCTATCATCCATTATGATTACAAGCTGAATAATGCAATGTTCAATGAGGATTTAACAGAGATGACAGGCCTTTTCGATTGGGAGATGGCAACTGTAGGCGATCCGCTTGCAGACCTTGGTGCCGCGATGAGCTATTGGATTCAGGGAGACGATCCCGACCTGCTCAAGTTTGGCTTGGGAAAACCCCCGGTAACCGTTCTAAATGGCTTTTACTCCCGCAGAGAATTTATGGAGGCCTATGCTGGAAAAACTGGCCGTGATCTCAGCAGCATGAACTTTTATTTAACATTTGCCTATTTTAAGCTGGCCGTCATTTGCCAGCAAATCTATTACCGCTACAAGAAAGGCCAAACAGCAGATCCGCGGTTTTCACAATTCAATAGATACGTTAAAGTGCTCCTGAAACATGCTGTACAGACGGCAGATGAAAAAATTTGAGATGAAGAGATGCTGAGGAGAGTGAATCCATACATGGAAAAAGTAAACACAGCCAATCGCGGTGCGAGTTTTTTGTTCACGAGGCTAAATCCTGAAACACTTTTCACACCCGAGAATTTTTCAGATGAGCATATCTTAATCGGAAGAACCGCTAAACAATTTGCTGAAAAAATGGTTCACCCTGAAAAGGACCGGATCGAAAACCAGGAATTCGAACTGGTAACGGATTTACTGAGGAAGGCGGGCAAACTTGGCCTGCTTGCCCATAGCATCCCCGAAAATTACGGCGGTCTTGGCCTGGATAAAATCAGCAAGGGCATCGTCGGAGAAAACATTGCCTCTTCAGGCGGTTACGGAGTAGCCCACTCCAACCATACCTGCATTGCAACCCTGCCGATCACCTACTTCGGAACTCATGAGCAAAAAGAAAAGTATTTGCCTAAACTTGCATCAGGGGAGTACATAGGCGCCTACTGCCTGACAGAGCCAAACGCAGGATCTGATGCGCTTTCCTCCCAGACTACAGCCGTTTTGAATGAGGATGGGACCCATTACATTTTAAATGGAACGAAAATTTATATTACGAACGCTGTCTTTTCAGATACATTCATTGTTTATGCCAAAGTGGACGGCCGGCAATTTACCGCATTTATCGTCGAACGGAACACACCGGGGCTATCCCTTGGCCCGGAAGAAAATAAAATGGGCATCAAAGGATCCTCAACCAGATCAGTTATATTTGAGGATTGTCCTGTGCCAGCAGAAAATTTGCTTGGGGAAGTAGGGAAAGGACACATCATAGCTTTGAACGTTTTAAATTTGGGCCGTTACAACTTAGGTTCAGCCTGTATGGGGGCAGCAAAAACCGGATTGAAGAAAGCCCTCCAGTTTACAGGGGAAAGAAAGCAATTTGGGAAATCGATCGCTGATTTTCCGGCTACCAAGGAAAAAACGGCGAAGATGGCAGCCAGAATTTACGCCGCTGAATCACTTCAATACCGCACCGCAAGCCTGCTGGAGGAATCATTGGAAGACTTATATGAATCAACTGATTTAAAGCTTATTGGAAAAAGAATGAGCGAATATGCCACAGAATGTGCGATCTGTAAGGTATTTGGCTCGGAAACACTGGATTTTACGGCAGATGAAACACTGCAGCTTCATGGCGGAGCGGGATTCATCAAGGAATATGGCGTGGAACAAATGTATCGGGATTCCCGCATTAACCGTATATTTGAGGGAACAAATGAGATTAATAGACTGCTGATTCCTACACACCTTTTCCGTAAAGCGCTTAAGGGTGAAATCGATTTAGCCGCCAGAGTGGAGGAAGCGATTGTTCGCTTGAGCAAATCGGATCCAATCGGCCAGGCCATTTTTGAGAAAGAAAGAGCAGCGGTTGATACAATAAGAAACCTGTTCCTGCTGAATGCCGGACTTGCTTATGAAGCATTTGGCGATACCCTTATTCATGAACAGGAAGCACTTATGAAGCTGGCAGATATGACAATTGCCCTATATGCAGTAGAATCAGCTGTTTATCGGACTTATAAAGCCATTCAGAAAAATGGAGAAGAAAAAGAAGAATTGAAGATTCAGCTGACCAGGACTTTTCTCGAAGGTGCGATATGGGAAGCTGAGAGGCTATCCCGCCAGCTGGTGTCCGAATTGGCATCAGATGGGAAAAGGGATGCGCTGATCGGATTAGTCATCCGGGAATGCAGCAGGTTCAGCTCCTTTGGGAAAGAAAGTGTAAGGAACCGGAAAATAGCTGAGCTCATTTATGAAAAAGGCGAATATTGCTGCTAGAAATATAGAGAAGGAGTGTTGAAAATGAAAGCCATCCAATTCAAAGAATATGGGGGACCTGAAGTTCTTAACGTAATCGAAATGGATCGGCCGCAGCCGACCGGACGTGAAGTATTAATCGAAGTGCATGCCATCGGAGTGAACTATGCCGATACCGCAAGAAGAGAAGGCCAATATGTGGTGCCGACTCCCCTGCCGTTCATTCCGGGTGCGGAGGTGGCAGGTGTTGTCGCGGCAGCAGGTGAAGCGGCGAGTATTCCGGTTGGCACAAGAGTGGTGACGTTAATCGAATCAGGCGGCTACTCAGAGTATGTAACAGCCGATGAAAGGGGTCTGATTCCGCTGCCGGAGGGACTGGATTTCAATCTTGCTGCGGCACTGCCTCTGCAAGGACTGAGTGCCTATCATATTCTAAAAACAATGGGCCGGCTTGAACCGGGTGAAAGCGTCCTTGTCCATGCAGCGGCAGGCGGAGTGGGAACAATTGCTGTTCAGCTCGCAAAATTATTTGGGGCCGGGACGGTCATTGCTACAGCCAGCACTGATGAAAAACTTCAGCTTGCAAAAGAAATGGGGGCCGATGTCCTCGTCAACTACACAAATGAAGGCTGGGAACATGAAGTACTAGAGGCAACAGGCGGAAAAGGTGTGAATGTGGCACTCGAAATGGCTGGCGGGGAAATTTTTAATAAAACCCTGAAATGCCTTGCAACCTTTGGCCGCCTTGTTATTTATGGTGTGGCAAGCGGGGAGCAGAGCCGATTTTATCCTTCATCCTTAATGAGGCGGAATCAATCGGTCATCGGGTTTTTCCTGCCGCAGATTATGAGGAAACCGGAATTGCTGCAGCCGAGCATGAAGGAATTATTATCTTACACAGCCCAAGGAAAGCTGAAGCTGACTATTGGAGAAGTCCATCCTCTGGAAGATGCTTCCAAGGTACATGAGCGGATGCAGTCGAGGCAAACAAAAGGGAAGCTTATTCTCGTACCGGCAAGATAATCGGAAGCCTGCCATTAATTAAGTGGCAGGCTCTTTTTTGGATTACGGCAAGTTTATTTTGTTCCGTTAAAGGGCAGGTTCATTCATTAATCGGAAGGAAAAAGGTATTTAGAAAGGGAACTTTTTGATTTATACCGGATTAAATAAAGGAGAGAAAGATTTGAATAAATCATTTATTGAACAAGTTCATTATATTAGAATTCCTGTAAAAGATTTAGAACTGTCTGCACAATGGTATAGAGATGTATTAGGACTTCAGTTATTAAACAATACTGAGAAACTTGCAATTTTTAAAGTAAATGAAGGACCTTTCTTACTTATCTTAGTTCCTACCGAAGATAAAACATTTGCACATTTTACAATTGATAATGAACAAGAATTTAGCATTGGCTTTACAAGTCCAGAATTATCTGATTTTCATCAACACTTAATTGATAATCAAGTTAAGGTAGAGGATATAAAAGAAGATAATGGTCATGCCTATTTCCACTTTTATGACCCAAATGGCAATAAACTTCAAGTACACTGGTAAGATTATAATAAATAAATTTCCCTATTTCATTATCGGGGTGTATAAAAAATGGGAACGTCCAAATTAGACGTTCCCATATTTTTTGCCTGAAAAACAACAATACTATTTAACAAAGCCTCAATTAAACTGACAGGATTATAAGGATTTGTATAGAACATAAATAATATAGGCGAATTTTTGATGGGGTGATTACATATGGAAAAGGAAGAAATCAAGAAAAAGGTCCAAAATACATTCGGTAAAAACGCTGAAAAATATGTAACAAGCAAAATTCATGGAGATGCGGCTGAATTAAATCAGCTCGTTCAAACCCTGAATCCGAAGAAGGATTGGGTGGTGCTCGATATCGCAACAGGCGGCGGGCATGTGGCCAAGAGTCTGGCACCCTTTGTTTCACAGGTCTTTGCAGCTGATTTGACAAAAGAAATGCTCGCCAATACCGCACGCCATCTGGAAAACTATAAAAATATCTGGTATATCGTTGCAGATGCGGAAGCTTTGCCATTTTTGGATGAGACCTTTGATGCTGTCACCTGCCGGATCGCCCCCCACCATTTTCCCCATCCGGAAAAATTCATTGCCGATGCTGGCCGGGTATTAAAGCCGGGGGGAAGCTTTCTGTTAGTTGATAATGTAGCACCGGATGAAAAAGAGCTGGCTGATTATATGAACACTGTTGAGAAATTGCGGGATGACAGCCATTACCGGTGTTTGTCAACGGCAGAATGGAGAAAGCTATTTGCTGCTTCGGGACTAAATGAAACGAACACGAAAAGCAGGAAGAAAACCTTCGAATTCCCTTCCTGGGTGAAGCGGACGGCTGAAAGTGAAGAGCAGATTAGGGCAGTCGAAGAGTATATTCTGCAGGCTGATCAGGCTGCTGCAGATTATTTCCAAATTGAACATCATGAAGGAAAGGTCCAATCCTTTAAAGTGGATGAATGGATGGCACTTTGCATAAAACATATAGGAGGAAACGATCATGGATTTAAACCTGAAAAATAAAAAAGCGCTTGTCGTGGCTTCAAGTCAGGGCCTCGGAAAAGCAATTGCTGCACAGCTTGCAAAAGAAGGCACCAAGATAATGATTACAAGCAGGGACGAAGCAAAACTAAAGAGCGTTCAAAAGGAATTCCGTGAACAATTCAATGGCGATGTTGAGTATTACCCCGCAGATGTAACGAACCCTGATGATATTAAAAGCTTGATTAAGCATACAGCTGAAACCCTTGGGGGAATTGATATTTTAATCAACAATGCCGGAGGTCCACCCGGGGGGACGTTTGAAACTTTAACAGACGAAGACTGGGAAAAAGCGTTTCAATTAAACCTATTAAGCCATGTCAGGCTGATCCGTGAAGCACTCCCTGAATTAAAGAAAAATGGCGGCAGGATCATTAATATAGCATCATCAAGCATCAAGCAGCCGATACCGGGCCTGCTCTTATCCAATACATTCCGGCTGGGTATAGTCGGATTGACCAAAACACTCTCAGAGGAATTGGCAGCTCATAATATTTTAATTAATACAGTAGCTCCGGGAAGAATTGCGACTGACCGCGTTGATTATCTTGATCAGCATAACGCTGACCGTCAGAATATTACCAAAGAAGAGGTCGCAGAAAGAGCCAAAAGCAAAATTCCGCTGGGCAGATACGGAACCCCGGAAGAATTTGCGAACGTCGTCACTTTCCTTGCCTCCGAAGCCAGCAGCTACGTTACGGGAAGCTCCATTTTAGTAGATGGCGGGATGGTGAAAGCTTTATAGGAGGGATTACTGGTGGGGCAGTTAGTGTGTGAGAATAAAATTGGTCCGGCTTCAGACAGAGAAGACGGAAACCTTAGAGTGTGAGTCTGAACCCGGCGCTACTTCGGACACAAAAGACGGAAACCTTGGAGGGAGTGAGTCTGAACCTGGGTCAACTTCGGACACAGAAGACGGAAACCATGGTGTGTGAGTCCGAACCCGGCGCACCTCCTGAAAAAAACAGCTAAAATAAAAAGACAATTTTCCATATATGAAAATCATCTCGGACGGTTGATTTTTGTAACGTTCTTTAGTTAGGCTTTAATCCGTTTATTGAAATCATTTAAACAAGCTTTAATTTTATCAAATTACCTGTCACATTGCGCGATAAATTGGGATTAAGTGAGATCATGCTTTATGCTCTAAAGGAATCAGTTTTTTATGCAGAGATTGGTTTTTGCTTTATTTGAACTTATTAAAAGTAATTAACACATAAACAGATCACTAATGGGAGAAAATACAATAAAAATTCTTTGTGAACTCTATGCTATTCACCTGGGGCATAAAAATTCAATAGAAGGTAAGGGATATCCAATGATTTCAGATGGTGTATTTGAAGGTGGCGGAGTTAGAGGGATAGCACATGTTGGTGCCGTAATAGCAATGGAAGAAAACGGGTATAAATGGGATCGTTTGGCTGGAACCTCTGCTGGTTCAATTATTGCAGCTCTTTTGGCATGTGGATACTCAGGATCAGAATTAAAAGAGATAATAAACAGTCTTGATTATAAGAAATTTATTAAAAAGAACTGGATCCATAAAATTCCTTTTATTGGAGGTCCACTAAACCTTTGGAAAAGTAAAGGCTTGTACAGCAATTGTTATGAATCAGAATGGTTGGAAGATCTATTAAGTCAAAAAGGGATAAAAAACTTCAGTGACCTTGATAATGGAAAGTTAAAAATTGTGGTATCAGATATAACGAACGGCAGAATGGCAATAATTCCTGATGATTTGGAATATTACGATGAAAGCCTTGATTTTTCAGTTGCAAAGGCCGTGCAGATGAGCAGCACAATCCCATTTTTCTTTCAACCCTTCAAATGGTCTACAAAAAAGAATCGTCTACCTTGTTATTTTGTCGATGGAGGGCTGTTAAGCAATTTCCCCATTTGGATTTTCGATTCTACAGACACCCCTAAACAGCCAACAATTGGGTTTCATCTAGTTAAAGATGAAGTAAAGGCCAAATCCATAAGTGAAACAGGTGTTGTGGAATTGTATAAATCAATATTTAGGACAATGATGCAAGCTCATGATTTAAGGCATTTTAATAATGAGACGCAGGCTAGAACAATTAAAATACCTACAGGAAATGTAACAAGTACAAAGTTTAATTTGAGTGTTGAAGAAAGACAATGGTTATTTAATTCAGGTTATCAAGCCGCTACTAGCTTTTTGGAAACATGGGACTTTAATGTATATAAAAATTTATATAGAAATTCGACAGTACTTAAAAATTAACCTCGGTGAGGTAAAAAAAATGCATCCGCATTCAGACTGTGAATACTGTGAGTATATTTTATCAGTTTAAGGGAAAATTATCATTGTTTCAAAAAACAAAAAAAAGGGGATTTTTATTTTGGCTACAATCACTTTAGAACAGTTTGAATTTTATAAAAACCAGTTTCCTGAAGATGAAAAAATCCAATCTGTAACCTATGAAGAATTACTTCAAAACACGAATGGTGGAGAAGTGGATTGGAAAAATTTTCCAGAAGAACATATTATACAGCCTACAAATTTAAAAGCTATTAAAATTACGGATTGCGAACTGAGTATAGGTTTTGTAATTTTTGATGCAATATGTCTTGTAGTAGGCGGAGTTGCTATCCGGAATAGTTTTAACAGTGCAACTGCAAGAGCTTTAGTGGATGCGGCAGCACCTGCGATGTCAGCAATTGAAAAATCCATCGCAAGAATTACTGCTGCTGCATCAAAAGGAGAAGTCGCGAAGGAAATTTTTTATTTATTCAGAACATTGTGGAGTGCCGATTGTCTAGGAGCAGTACTTAAAGCATTTAAAAAAAGCTTAAAATGGTATTACGCATTATTATACGGAGTAACAGCGATGGCAACTATTGCAGCGGCAGTTTTAACAGAAGGAGCTGCATTGGTGGCTGCTATAGTCTTGGAACTAGTGACAGCTACATGGTTTGTCCTTGATAGTGAAAATGCTTTAGAAAAGTGCGGAATTATCAAATAATTTCAAGACTTTAACTTCCTTATTATTAAAAAGAGTTTTTCATTTTCAATATCGTCTTTTTCGTTAACAATGGATTAAATATCACCACGTTATTATTGATTTATCGAGCCTATTCCACATGGGAAAGTTTTTTAGCCGTGGTCACTTTGCCCAGCACCATGCCAAACTGATTACCCACCCTATTATTTAGGTTCAAACCGTACTGCGCCAAATAACTTTCATCCACCACTTGTTCAAAGGGCTGCTTCCATTTTACGGACTAAATTTTCCTGAGGAACCAGCTGGTCTAAAGTAACCATTTCTAATTGGATTGGATTGTTCTTGGAAAGCATCTTAATCACCTCAAGCGTTATATGTGTCTATTTTAAAAGAGACTTATGGTTAGTTCCACACTAAGTTGAGGAATCCTGTTGATTAGAGTGGAAGGCGCACAGACTCCTGCGGGATCACACGGAAAGATGAGATCTCGCAGGCGTCAACGGCAACGAGGAGGCTCAGTCGCTGGCCCCGCGGAAAGCGAAGCGCTTGGAGCGGAAATCAACAGCCTCATTCCAGCACCAACCCCCAAAAAAGACTGTAAACAAACACGATTTCCATATAAAAATCGTCTTTCTCATTAACCCCGTTTTGTAATCAGAATCCAGATATACAGAAGAATTGAAAACACTACCGATCCGGCTGCTGTCAAATAGATCGTGCTGTACCCAAACAAATAAGCGATCTGCCCAAACACGATGGCGCCAATCCCAACTCCCAGGTCAAAAAAAGAGAAGAACGTTGCATTGGCCATCCCGCGCCGATTGACAGGCGCTTCTTTTACAGACCAGGCCTGAAGGGCGGGCTGGACTGATCCGAATCCAAGACCGTAAAGAATCGCAGCTATATACATAATCATGCTGCTGGGAAGCCACGCCAGCAGGAACATGGCTGCCAAAATCAGCACCGCTCCCGGTAAAAATACAGCCTGGTGACCTCTTTGATCATATAATCTGCCGGCAAAAGTCCGGGAAATCATTAACGCTATGGCAAACAGCAGGAAGTACCAGTGGATGCCGCCTATCCCTTTTTGAGCTGAGTATATAGGAAGAAATGATGCGATGCCCCCGAAGGTGACGGTGATGAAAAATAAAAGAAATGAAGGCCTTAAAGCACTTCTTTCATAAATGTCCCACCGTTTCAGGGGAACAGTTTGTTTTTCAGCCTGCTTGTAGTTGATTCTCGATGACAATAGCAGTGCGGCTAAACCCAGCAGGGCACAAATTAAAAATAAGAGTTTGAAAGAGATAACTCCGGCGAGCGCCAGACCGAGGGTTGGGCCGAATGCAAGGGCAATGTTCCCGGAAAGCCCGAAGTACCCCATTCCTTCCCCGCGCCGTTTGGCAGGAATTAAATCAGTGGCAATGGTTCCTGAGGCTGTAGTTGAGAAACCCCAGCCAAATCCCTGGATAATCCTTAAAACAAATAAGAAGATTAAACTATTAATAAAACCGAATGAACCAACTGAGAGCACGAAAATTACCAGGCCTGTTAAATAGACAAATCGCCTGCCCTTCGTCTCCAGCGTATGCCCTGCATAAGGACGCAAAAGCAGAGCAGAAAATGTAAAGATCCCGACCACTATCCCGATCAGCTGGTCATTCCCGCCTAGTTTTTCCACAAAAAGAGGGATCGTGGGCAATGTCATTTGAAATCCGAGAAAAATAAAAAAGTTGGACATCAAGATCAGAACAAAATCCCTGGACCATATCTTTTCGGAATCTGCAGTCTGTTTTTTTGCTTCTCCTGATAAAGTATCAGCCATATAATTCCTCCCAACACTGCTGTAAAATGATTAGGTAATCTAAATATTTTACTATTATAAAGGAAAACAAATGGGAATTCTAATAATGCAATTTATAAGGAGGAACTAAAATGAAGATTAGAGAAAGAGGAGCAACAATTGGAACACTGAGGCCTGGAAAAATGAATTGCATTACAGATATAGATGGAGTCATGGTAGGCCAAATCACTCTGGACTATCCTCTGGATGATGACCAATATGTTTGTACGGGCGTAACTGCCGTTTTGCCGCATGGAGGAAATCTTTTTCGTGAAAAAGTCCCGGCAGCTTCCTATGTCATCAATGGCTTTGGAAAGACGACGGGGCTGGTGCAGGTGGAAGAACTGGGTGTGATCGAATCTCCGATTATGCTGACCAATACATTTGGGGTGCCGGCAGTCACACAGGGAACTCTGGAATACTTGCTGAAAACCACTCCTGAAATTGGGGACACAACGGGAACCGTGAATATCGTTGCAGGAGAATGCAATGACGGATATTTGAATTCCATTCGGACACTCCCTGTAAAAGCGGAACATGCAATAGCAGCCATTCAAAATGCCAAGCCGGAAAAAGTGGAAGAAGGTGCGGTAGGAGCGGGTAAAGGCATGGTGTGTTTTGGGTATAAAGGCGGCGTGGGTGCTTCTTCACGGGTAATCACTGGAGAACAAAGCACAAATGAATACAAAATCGGATGTCTGGTGGTCACCAACTTCGGCAATAAAGACGAATTTCCGTTCATTAAATACGGACTGTCAGAAATTCAGCCGAAAACAAAGGACACGCCTGATGGTTCTATCATGATTATCCTGGCTACAGACGCACCTGTCAGTCACAGGCAGCTGAAAAGGCTCGCGAAGAGATGCGGCATTGGCCTCGGACGGACAGGAAGCCATTTCAGCAACGGCAGCGGTGACATTGTTATAGCTTTTTCCACCGCTAACAAAACATTTCATGGAAGCAGCAATATGACCGAAACTGCCCATTTTATCAGAGATGATCATCCGATAATGAATCAGCTTTTTCAAGGTGCAGCCGAGGCGGCGGAGGAAGCGATTCTTAATTCGCTGTCACAGGCAAAGACTACAAAAGGGCGGAACGGAAGAGTGGTGGAGGGGATGTTTTCATAAAAAAGTGTAAGATAATACAATCAAAAAAGTCTATCTTTTCAGTTAACTGCTTGGTATAATGATAAAAAAGTGAAAATATCAGGTGAAGGCGCCTTAATAGGTAAGCTGTTAAACAGCTTATGCTATTATGGCGTCTTTTTTGTTTGGAGCAGCTTGTAATCGCTTTCTCTAAAGGTGCAGACTGCTTCTTATACTCGAAGGGAGGCTAATTATGTTTACATGTACCTTAAAAAACCAAACCTATCAATTCCGTTCTATTGCGGATGTTTTAGCAAAAGCCAGTGAGGAGAAGTCCGGCGATATAATGGCAGGCATTTCTGCAGAATCCTCTCTTGAACGAATGGCAGCCAAAGTGGTGTTAAGTGAAATGACGCTAAAAAAAATTTACGAGAATCCCGTCATACCGTACGAAAAGGATGAAGTCACACGCATTATTTATGATGATCTAAATCTTTTCATTTATAAAGAGATTGCAAATTGGTCTGTTGGGGAATTGCGAGATTATATTTTGTCCCACCAAACGCGCACATCGGATTTGTTCAGAATCAGCAAAGGCCTGACAAGTGAAATGATTTCTGCTGCAGCAAAGCTTATGTCGAGCATTGATCTGGTGATGGCTTCACAGAAGATCCGGCCGACTGCCCATTGCAACACAACGATAGGCGAGGCTGGACGCCTGGCATTCAGGTGCCAGCCAAACCATCCCATTGACAATCCCGATGGTATTCTTGCCTCCATGAAAGAAGGGCTTTCCTATGGATCCGGGGATGCTGTTATTGGTGTGAACCCTAACAATGATTCGGTTGAATCTGTATCGAGAATTCTTCATATGACTCATGATTTTATACAAAAGTGGGAAATCCCAACACAGAACTGTGTACTTGCCCACATTACAACACAGATGCAAGCTCTCAAAAAAGGGGCTCCAATCGCTTTAATGTTCCAGAGTCTTGCAGGTACACAGGCCGCAAATGAAGACTTTGGGGTTTCAAAAGAGATCCTGGATGAAGCCTTTCAGCTGATGGCTAAGCATGGCACCTCAACTGGCCCTAATCAGCTTTATTTTGAAACTGGCCAGGGATCTGAAGTTTCACTGGATGCCCACCTTGGCATTGATATGCAGACACTCGAAGCACGAACCTATGGATATGCCCGTCATTGGAAACCGTTCATGGTTAATAATGTTTCAGGTTTTATCGGGCCTGAGACGATTTACGACGGAAAACAAGTCATCCGCGCAGATCTTGAAGACCTTTTTATGGGGAAAATGCATGGGCTCCCAATGGGGATTGCTCCTACTTATACCAATCATATGCAGGCAGATCAAAATGACCAGGAAATCGCCGGTATGCTTACCGCACTTGCAGGAGCAAATTTTTATATGGGCGTGCCTGGAGGAGACGATGTCATGCTAAGTTACCAGGATACCAGCTATCATGATGATGCCAGTTTAAGAGAAATGCTTGGGCTCCGGCCTCTTCGTGAATTTGAGATATGGCTTGAGAAGATGGGCATAATGGAGAATGGAAAATTGACAGAACGAGCAGGAGATCTATCCATTTTTAAATAGGAAAGGGGGAGCATTTAATGGATATTCAGACAATTGTAAAACAGGTAATGGAAGAACTTCAGAGAGAAGGACAAATAAAAAGCGGAGATAAACCAGAAAACGCTGCCGTACATACAGAGGAATCCAGTGTCCGGAATATCATTTACGAAAAGGTCAAACAATCAGGTGTAGATTTGCCGGCCGATCGGCAAGAGATTGAGAAGGTACAAGCCATCACACCTGCGAGAATTGGGATTGGGCGGACAGGAACCCGAATGAAAACAAGGAATTACCTCGATTTCAGGATAGATCACGCGGCTGCCCAGGATGCTGTTTTCAAAGACGTTTCTGAGGAATTGCTGAAGGAATTAAAGCTGCCGGTGCTTCATTCAAAATCTGAAACGATGGATCAATACTTAATGGACCTGGACAGCGGCCGAAAGCTCCATGATTCATCCAGGCAATGGGCAGCTGAAAATCTTCCCAAAAATAAACAAGTGCAAATCATTGTATCGGATGGGCTGAGTTCAACAGGTGTTGAGGCGAATATAAGAGATTTGCTTCCTGCGCTGGTCCAAGGTCTTAAATCGAAAAATATTTCCCTTGGAGATCCTGTTTTTATAAAGCGGAGCAGGGTTTGGATTCAGGATGATCTTGCTTCTATTGTGAATTGTGAGTGCGTCATTTCACTTATCGGAGAACGGCCTGGATTGGCAACTGCTAAAAGTATTAGTGCCTACCTGATCTTTCAGCCAAATGGAAATACAGTTGAAGCCGATCGCACGGTAATCAGCAATATTCATGAAGGAGGGGTTCCCCCAGTTGAAGCAGGTGCCCATCTGGCAGATTTAATAGAGGAAATATTAAAACATAAAGCAAGCGGTGTAAAATTAGCTCAGCTCAAATAGTTGAAGAAGGCAGCAGGAAAGAATTTTTCTCATGGCTGCCTTTTTTCAATAACCAGAATAATCCCAAAACTGCATCAAATTCCCTATTAAACTATCAAAAACTATATTGACAATCTACTATATTCCCTATAATATTTTTATATATTCTGACATTTTTAACTATTGATTCGGGAGAACACAGCCTATGACAAACTTCTCTGCAGAAGAGCTCTGCACTCTTCACACCAGTCTTTCAAAAATAGATGTCAAAAGAATTAAAGAGGTCTCGGCCAATCTTTCATTAATTGCGGACCTGAACCAGGCAAATGTTTTTGTAGACTGCCTTACAAAAGAAGGAAAACATGCAATTGTGGTAGCTGAAGCTGCCCCAAGCACAGCTAAATCTGTTTATCAGAAGCCAGTCGCAGGCAAGTTCGCTTATGAAGCGTTTGAACCCGCCGTTTTGTATACCCTGAGGACCGGGAAAGATATGTTTCTCAATCGCGCGCTGACACAGGAAGGCAAGACGGTTGAACAAAGTGTTGTGCCAATTATGGGATCGGAGGATCGGGTCATAGGGGCACTGATTATGGAAAAGGACATCAGTGAGAAGCTTCAGCGCCAGCGAAAATTGGAAGCGCTATCAGAAGCAACAAAAACTTTAAGCGGGATACTCATTGGAATGGCAGAAGATCGGCCGATTATTCCAGAGGTGATTGAGGAAGCCTTGTTCTTTATTGATCATGAAAATAAGGTAGTCTATAACAATCCATCGGCTACGAATCTCATCCACGAAATCGGGAAGGAAGATTGCAGGCCGGGCATTCCTCTTATTGATTGCTTTCCATGTATTCAAAAGATATTGAACGAACCTGAAGAACTTCTTGTTAAAGAACTGAAAATGATGAATAAGGTTTTCCGTGTGAAAAAAATTCGTCTTCTTCAATTAGGCGGTAAATCGAATGGAGCCTTTATCATCCTTAAAGATCTGACCGAACTCAGAGAAAAAGAACGTGAAATTGCTGTTAAATCTGTGGCCATACGGGAAATCCATCACCGAGTTAAAAATAACCTGCAGACTGTAGCCAGCCTTTTGAGGCTTCAGATGAGAAGGGGTGTGCCGGAAGAAAGCAAGGTGCATTTCGTAGAAAGTCTAAACCGTATCTCAAGTATTGCTTCGGTATATGAAATTATTCTTTCGAGTTCAAGTGTGGATGAAGTGGATATTTATAGCTTAATAGAGAAAATTGGCAATATGCTTGTCCATGAAGCAAAACACGAGCAAAAAAAGATACATATTCAGTACAGGGGACCAAAGCTTTTAATCGACTCTGAAAAAGCTGTATCTCTGTCTCTGGTCATCAATGAACTTATACAGAATTGTGTAAAGCACGCATTTAAACATATGCATGAAGGGATAGTCGAGGTCTGTTTCGAATATTCCAATGATAAAATTAAGGTTGAAGTCATTGATAACGGTGAAGGGTATTCCCCGGAAGCAAAACCTTCTCTAGGCTTGGATATTGTGAAAATGATGATCGAGCACGACCTATCCGGTCATTTTTTAATCGAACGGGCTGAAACAGGGACCGTTGCAGCTGTGCAATTTCCCTTTGAAAGGAAGGCGGAATAGCTGTGAAAAAAAGAATTATGGTTGTGGAGGATGAATCCATTGTCCGCATGGACTTAAGCTTGATGCTAAAGGATGCCGGCTACGAAGTAGTTGCTGAGGCAGGCGATGGTGAAAGGGCGGTCGAGCTTGCTTTTTCACTAAAACCTGATTTAATCCTTATGGATATCAAGATGCCTAATCTCAATGGACTTAAAGCAAGTGAAATCATTTCCAATAAAATCAATACGCCCATCCTGCTCCTTACAGCATATAGTCAGCGGGAATATATCGATAAAGCCAAAAAGGCAAATATACTCGGCTACCTTGTTAAGCCGGTTAATGAAGCCAGTCTGATTCCAGCGGTTGAGATTGCGCTCAGGCAGGCAGAGAATGCCAATGCAATCCGGGAACAAGTGGAAACCATGAATCAGAAGTTAAACGAAAGAAAAATAGTTGAAAAAGCAAAAGGCATTTTAATGGAAAAGTTTAACCTGCCCGAAGAAGATGCCTTTAGGAAAATGCGAAAAATCAGCATGAACAAACAGGTTACACTGGAAAATGTGGCAAAGCGGATCATAGTAAAATATAACGCTTAATATCTTTTACAAGTGGATAGAACGGGCAAAGGTGCCATGCGTCTGCAAAAAGCTGACGTACGGCACCTTTTTGTCTTTTTACTTATTCTTATACTATCAAACTGCTATTTTATCCTATTTTCTTGTAAAAAAGCTGCAGGATTCCGTTAATATATAAAAACTTTTTAGGGAGGGATTTATGATGGAAATGGTAGGTAAAATTGTTATTTACATTATCATGGCTTGTGCCGTAGCTGGGGCCTTTGCTGCCATCCGCAACAGTGATGAGGGATTAGGAAAGCAATTTATGGAGGGGCTTCATGCAGTCGGCCATATCTTTGTTCCGGCTGCCGGCATAATGGCATCCATTCCGTATTTATCGTGGTTTATTGATAAGGTCTGCGGCCCATTTTTTGCTGCGATAGGGGCAGATCCTGCCATAGCTGCAACTGCCATATTGGCAACCGATATGGGCGGCTATCAGCTGGCAGAAGTCTTAAAGCAGACACAGGAAGGCTGGATCATGGCGATGATTGTCGGTTTTATGGCGGGTGCAACCATTGTTTTCTCCATACCGATGGGCCTGGCCATGCTTGATAAGAGAGACCATAAATATATGGCTCTTGGTGTGATGTCAGGAGTTCTGACCATTCCAATCGGCGCTTTCATTTCAAGTGTGATTATTGCGGTTTCAAGCTCAAGTTTCAGGGATTTCATTTCCACATCCGGCGAGGCAAAATATCAGTTCGCGCTCGGCTTAGGACAAATCTTATTGAATTTAAGCCCGCTTTTAATCTTTGTTGTATTGATTGCCGCAGGCTTGTATTTCCTTCCAGATTTAATGATCAACGGCTTCATGTGGTTTGGGCGTATTCTAGATGCAGGGATTAAGCTTGTTTTGGTATTTTCAATTGTGGAAATCTTTACGGGCTTATTCTCAACTGTATTTGGAGGCTGGGGCTTCCACCCAATCATGGCAGATGCGGAGGATCAATTCCGGGCGCTTGAAACTGCCGGCTATATTGGAATTATGCTTGCCGGTGCATTCCCGATGGTTTATCTTCTTCAGAAATATGCCGGCGGCCCGCTGGAAGCGCTTGGCAGCAAAGTAGGGTTAAGCAAGGAAGGAAGTGCAGGTATTGTAGCTACAATCGCAAACATCCTTGCTATGTTTAAATTGGTCAGAACAATGCCGCCTAAAGATAAAGTCATTAATATTTCCTTTGCAGTCTGTGCGGCCTTTTTGCTTGGTGATCATTTATCCTTTACAGCAAATTTCCAGCCTACATTAATCCTTCCTATTATAGCCGGTAAAATTTCTGCCGGAGTCATAGGGATAGGATTAGCGTACTGGCTATCTGTACCAAAGGCTCTGGAATTGGAGAAAAAAGACCGTGAAGCTGGCATTATCGGAAAAGATGAATATTTAACGAAAGAAAAAAAAGTAAAAAAAGCAATATAAGCAGCAGTCACCTGGGAGGGCCGAAGCAATGAATGAAGAAAAACAACGATTTATACAGGAATTTGTGCCAGGAAAACAAGTAACACTCAGCCATTTAATCGCAAATCCTGATCCGGATATGTTTGAAAAACTCGGGATCCAGCAGGCAGGAGCATTAGGAATTTTAACACTGACACCAAGTGAAACGGTTATCATTGCAGGAGATCTGGCGACAAAAGCTGCAGATGTGCAGATCGGGTTCCTGGACCGGTTCACTGGCAGTCTTGTAATTGTAGGAACCGTTTCAGCTGTGCAAATGGCCATGGAGGAAATCAACCGCTTTCTATCTGAAACACTGAGGTACACTCCTTCGGAAATAACTAAATCATAAGGAGCTGTATAAAATGTCCAAAATGAACAGAGCCATGCTGATCGGTTCCATCGGGGCTGGAAAGTCGACGTTAACAAATGCCCTTCTTGGCCGCAAAGCGGAAGCGGTTAAAACACAGGCATTGAACTATTATGACTGGATTGTGGATACACCTGGGGAATATACAGAAAATCCATTTTTCTATAAAAATATCATGGCTACGGCACTCGAAGTGACCCATGTACTATATTTGCAGGATTCTACTAAACAGAAAACGATTTTTCCGCCGGGATTCAGTACAGGATTTAACAAGCTTCCGATTGGTGTTGTGACAAAAAGCGATGCTCAAAAATCTGACGTGAACTCAGCTTTCAGGCAGCTTAGAAGTGTCATCCCTACAGGACCAATAGTCATCACCTCTTCTATTACCGGAAAAGGTCTTGAAGAAATCCGCAGTCTTGTAAAATGCGATTCTCTTCAGGAAATGAAGGATTATGCAGATTCATTGCCGGATAATGTCGTAATTTTCAATTGAAACCCTTTACAAAATTGAGATAATAGAATATATTCTAATTATACAAAAGAATAAATCAGGCAAAGGCGCCTTGTATGAACAATCAATACATGATTGCTCATATAGGTGCCTTTTTTTATTTACCTGCAAATCAGATAATTTGTTTCATTAAGGCGGGGATCATGTTGAATCGTTACGATCCACAAAAAGAGAATATCATCAGCGCTGGAATTGACATCGGAACGAGTACGACCAAACTCGTCATCAGCAGATTTTCTCTCATGAATATGGCAGGCGGAACCCATATGCCGAGAATCGAGATAATAGAAAAAGAAGTGCTCTACCAAAGCCCGATTTACCGGACTCCTCTACTGACGGCCTCATCTATTGATATTGAAGCTGTAGAGAAGCTTGTAAGAGAGGAGTATGAATCTGCAGGAATTGTGCCGGGTGATATTAAAACAGGAGCTGTCATTATTACAGGTGAAACGGCCACAAAACAGAATGCAGAAGAAATGGTCCATTACTTATCTGACCACGCCGGAGATTTTCTGGTGGCAACAGCGGGGCCGGATTTGGAAGGAATCATTGCTGCAAAAGGATCAGGAGCTTATGAGTTTTCTAAAAGGACAGGAAAGACAGTAGCTAATATTGATATTGGCGGAGGCACTGCCAATGCAGCAGTCTATCGTTCCGGAAGGTTATGCGGGACATGTACCCTGCATATCGGCGGCAGACTGATTGAATTTGCTGACGGCAAAGTAAGAAGTATTTCTCCTCCCGTTCAAAAAATCCTTCAGCAATGGGGGGCTGATTTAAAAATAGAGGACAGCCGAAATCACCCTATCATTAAAAAACTGACAGACTACATGGCAGAATTAATTGGCCGAATGCTAAGGAGAGAGCTTCGGGAGGATGATATGCCTCTGCTCTTGGGACATGAGCCGAATTGGACAGAGAATATCGAATTCATCATGTTTTCTGGCGGAATCAGTGAATGCCTGTACAAATATGAGAAAGCAGGTTCCTCACCTGCACAGTATGAAGATATAGGCGAAGTGCTGGCTCAGTCACTGAGGAATTGTACGGATCTGGCATTCTGGAAATGGGAGAAACCGGAAGAAACGGTCAGGGCAACAGTACTCGGAGCAGGCACACAAACAACTGAAATCAGCGGCGCTACCATTCATGTTGAAGGTCATGAATTGCCCATTCGCAACTTGCCAGTATATCAGATCAGTTTTAATCACAATTTGGAAAAGGGTCTCCATCTAATTCAACAGGCAGTAAAAAAGGCGGTTGAAATGTATGATCCCCAGAAGGAGGGACAGAATTTTGCGCTGTATTTAACTGCACTACCCTATCTGGGTTTTCGTGATATTCAAGAGTTATCTTCAGTCCTGCTGAAATCCATACAAGTAAAGCCTAAACCAGAACAGCCGCTTATTGTCGTATTAGAAAGTGACCACGCTAAAGTTCTTGGCCAGACGATAAAAGTTCAGGAATCAAAGCAAAGTATCGTATGCATTGACCAAATAAAGGTAGAGCATGGCGATTACATAGATATCGGCAGCCTGCTTCAAACCAATGTAGTACCTGTTGTCATTAAAACATTGACATTCCATCAGTAAGAAAGGAGGGATCTTTTATGAAGCTGCAAACCAGTCATTTAGGGAATGTATACCAGTTTCATAATCTGAAAGATTTATTCGCTAAAGCAAATGAAGAAAAGTCAGGGGACCGACTCGCGGGAATAGCAGCTGAAACCGTCCAGGAAAGAATCGCGGCAAAATTGGTTCTAAGCCAGTTAACCCTATCTGATATCCGCGAAAATCCTATGCTTTCGCCTGAAGAGGATGAGGTTTCGAGAATTATAGAAAGCGGGATAAATGAACCCGTCTATATAAGCATAAAAAATTGGTCAGTGGCTGAACTTCGTGAATATATTCTGGACGATGGCACGACAGGTGAAGATCTAAAACGAATCAGCAGGGGATTGAACAGTGAAATGATCGCCGCTGCCGCAAAAATCATGTCTAATCTTGATCTTGTTCATGCCGCAAATAAAATCGAAATACTCACCAAATGCAATATAACGATTGGATACAAAGGAACCCTGGCTTCCCGTCTGCAGCCAAATCATCCAACCGATAATGTGGATGGCATGATTGCATCACTTAAAGAAGGTCTTTCCTACGGCATAGGGGATGCAGTGATTGGAATTAATCCTGTGGATGATTCGGTTGAAAGTGTAAAGAGATTGCTCCACGCCACTCATGCTTTTATCAAAGACTGGGAAATACCAACACAAAACTGTGTGCTTGCGCATGTAACAGCCCAAATGAAAGCTATCGAACAGGGAGCACCTGCCGATATGATCTTCCAAAGCATAGCAGGAACAGAGGCTGCCAACCGGTCATTTGGAATTACGGCCTCACTTCTTGAGGAAGCAAATGATATGGCAAGAACTCTCGGAACCGGAACCGGGCCTCAACGTTTATATTTTGAAACGGGCCAAGGTTCAGAGCTTTCCGCTGAAGCTCATTTTGGAATGGATCAGATGACACTGGAATCGAGAAATTACGGCTTTGCCCGGCATTATGACCCTTACATCGTAAATACAGTCGTTGGTTTCATTGGGCCTGAGTATTTGTACAACAATAAGCAAGTTATCAGGGCTGGGCTTGAGGACCATTTTATGGGGAAAATGCACGGCATCCCAATGGGTGTTGATATCTGCTATACGAACCATATTAAGGCCGATCAAAATGATATCGAAGACCTTGGCGTTCTGCTGACAGCAGCTGGAGTGAATTTTATTATTGCTGCCCCAATGGGAGATGATTGCATGCTCAATTACCAATCCATGAGCTATCATGATGTAGCCACCTTAAGGCAGACCATGAATAAGAAGCCATCTCCAATATTCAGTGATTGGCTTGAAAAAATGGGAATCTTCGAAAATGGGAAGCTGAGCAAAATCGCAGGCGATCCAACCATTTTTTCACGATAGGAGTTGAAAATAATGAATCCTGAACTGATTGAAAAAGTAACACGCCTTGTAGTGGAAAAACTTCAATCCCAGCAAAACGATGATGTGAAGGAGCATAAAAGCAGCGCAGGAGTGAAATTTTGGGACCATACTTCTAAAATCCATCATGAACCATCCAAGATGCCAGTGGAGGTAATCGAAACTGGAAAGGAAGCAACAGACAGTTTAATTAAAATTAAAAGCTATCAGAATACAAATGACATTCGAAAGACCTCAACAGATAAAGCGAGTCATGATAAGACCAAAAGTTTTTCAGAAAAGACAGGCATTGATAATCCCGCAGACCCAGTTGAGCTGCAGGCACTTATCAGCAAAACACCTGCAAGAATCGGGGTGGGAAGAGCAGGTTCAAGACCGAAGACAGACACATGGCTGAAATTCCGCTTCGACCATGCAGCGGCAGTCGATGCTGTCTATGGAGATGTAAATGACGAGCTTATAACCCGTCTCGGACTTTTTAAGGTCAACACGATGGTGGAAGAAAAAGAAGTTTACATCCGCAGGCCCGATTATGGCAGAAAGCTATCAGAGGAAGCCAAGAAGATCATTCTTACTAAATGCGAAAAAGAACCGGCTGTTCAAATCATTCTGTCTGACGGGCTGAGCTCAAGTGCCATCGAAGAAAATGCAGAGGATGTGTATTTATCCCTTCAGCAATCCCTAAAAAGTTTAGGACTTGATATGGGGACCCCTTTTTATATCGAAAAAGGCAGGGTGGCTGTTATGGATGAAGTTGGGGATCTCCTGAAGCCTAAAGTAGTTGTGTTATTGATAGGCGAACGGCCTGGTCTGGTCAGTGCTGAATCATTAAGTGCCTACCTTTGCTATGAACCCCGTAAAGGAACGATCGAAGCTGACCGGATGGTAATTTCCAATATACATAAAGGCGGAATTCCTCCTGCAGAGGCCGGGGCCTATCTTGGAACGGTCATTCAAAAAGTAATTAAATATGAAGCAAGTGGTGTATCGCTCGTTAAAAAGGAAGGGTAGGAGGCAGAAAAAATGGGATTAGAACGCATTCACGCTGATATATTGGCTGTTCGGGTGATTCCTAATGTGGACCAGGAGCTAGCAAAGCAGTTTCAGCTTAAGCCCCATCACCGAAGTTTGGCGATTTTCACCTCTACCGTCGATGACGTAGGCTATACTGCACTCGATGAAGCTACTAAAAGAGCAGATGTCGAAGTGGTGTATGCCAGGTCCTTTTATGCGGGCGCTGCTCATGCTTCCGGGCCATTATCAGGTGAAATGATCGGCATTATTGCAGGTCCATCCCCTGATGAAGTCAAAAGCGGTATGGAGGCCGTATTTCAGACAGCTGAATCCGATGCTTATTTTGAAGCGCTTGATCAGGAAAAATCACATGCCATTTATGCGCATGTTGTTTCCAGAACAGGATCCTATCTGTCTAAGGAAGCAGGCATCAATATCGGAGAGCCTATTGCATATCTGATAGCCCCTCCATTGGAAGCCGTTTATGGACTTGACGCTGCTCTAAAGGCAGCAGATGTAGAAATGGTTAAATTTTTCGGGCCGCCTTCGGAAACCAATTTTGGCGGAGGGCTTTTGACCGGCTCCCAATCAGCCTGCCAGGCGGCTGCAGATGCTTTCCGGGAAGCCATTATGGAAATTTCTCAGAACCCTATAAAGTACTAAGTCTTTCAAAATATCCTGAAAGGAGTGTGGGAACCTTGCAATTTGATCATGATCTTCAATCCATGCAGGAAATGAGGGATGCTGTAAAGCGGGCTAAAGAAGCCCAATTAAAGTATATGGCCTTTACACAGCAGCAGGTGGACGAAATCGTCAAAAAAGCCGCTGATGCTGCATATGCCAAGTCACTTGCCCTTGCCCAAATGGCAGTTGAGGAAACACGGATGGGCATAGTTGAGCACAAAAAAATCAAAAACGAAGTCGGTTCCAAGGCTGTTTATGAATCAATCAAAGATGAAAAGACAGTAGGCATCATACATGAGGACCGTGTAAATAAAGTGACGGAAATTGCCTATCCATACGGTGTCATTGCCGGTATTATTCCAACAACTAATCCTACTTCAACTGCTATTTTTAAAGCACTTATTGCTTTAAAAACAAGAAATGCCATTGTTGTGAGCCCTCATCCAAGGGCAGTGAAATGCACAGTTGAGGCGCTAAAAATCGTCAATGAAGCAGCCATACATGCTGGTGCACCTGAAGGATTAATTGGATGGATCTCAAAGCCTTCAATGAGTGCAACAAACGAACTAATGAAGCATCGAGACATCAATCTCATTTTAGCAACAGGCGGCGGCGGACTGGTCAGGGCGGCGTATAGCTCAGGCAAGCCTGCTTATGGAGTAGGACCTGGAAACGTGCCTTGCTATATTGAAAAAACCGCTAAGGTGGCCCAGTCGGCAAAAATGATTATTGACAGCAAATCTTTTGATAATGGAACGATTTGCGCTACTGAACAATCGATCGTCGTCGATCGCAACATCAAAGAAATGACCATGAGAGAACTCAGAAATAATGGGGCTTATCTTTTAAATAAGCATGAAAAAGCGGCTTTGGAAAAGGTCATTTCGCCTTCACCTGGAAAGCTGAATCCGGATATTGTTGGTCAAAGTGCTGTTAAAATCGCAGCTATGGCCAGTATCCAAGTCCCTGAAGATACAAGAGTTTTAATTGCTGAAGAAACTGAGGTAGGCAAAGACATACCATTTTCTATTGAAAAATTATCTCCGGTATTTGCGCTTTATACAGCGGAAAGCTTGCAGGAGGCAAAAGAGATATGCCTGAAGCTGCTCAATTTGGGCGGAAGAGGTCATAGCCTTTCCATTCATACGAATGACGACGCAGTGGCCAGGGATTTTGCCCTGGAAATGCCTGTTTCAAGAATGATGGTCAATACGCTGTCTTCGATTGGCGCCGTTGGGGCGACAACCGGCTTGATGCCTTCTTTGACACTGGGGTGCGGTTCATTCGGCGGCAACATTACCTCTGATAATGTAACAGCACGCCACCTGATCAATATTAAAAGATTGGCTTATGGAACGAAAGAAGTCACCATCCCAAAACCGGCAGCATCCTTTTCTATAGCTGAAAAAGAACAAGCCGGCAGCCAGGATGTTGATGATATAGTTAGCCAGGTTCTTCAGCAAGTATCGCCGGATGGCAATATAGATGCAAACATGATTGCTGAAATGGTCAATCAAGTAATGAAAAAATATCAAACTAACTAATTAGGAGGAAATAAAAATGGCTAGAGAATTAACTGCATTAGGAATGATTGAAACTAAAGGTTTGGTTGCTTCAGTGGAAGCTGCTGACGCGATGGTAAAGGCTGCAAATGTTCATTTAGTTGGTAAGGTGCATGTTGGGGGCGGAATTGTAACGGTTCTTGTCCGGGGAGATGTAGGTGCTGTTAAAGCGGCAACTGATGCGGGTGCTGCAGCAGCACAGCGTGTTGGAGAATTGAAATCTGTTCATGTCATTCCCCGCCCTCATAACGAATTGGAAAGCATTCTTCCAAAAATTGATGTTGAGCTTTAATACAAGATTACTAAGTTAGGAGCTTAAACCATGAACGAGCAAGCCATTCAATCGATTGTCGAGGAAATCGTTTCAAGGCTAAAAAATTCCTCAGTCAAAGACCATTCAATTCCAATGGCTGTCTCTGCCCGGCATTGTCACTTAAGTCAAAGTGATCTGGAAGTTCTTTTTGGAACAGGCTATCAGCTTACCAAAAAAGCTGAATTATCTCAGCCTGGCCAATTCGCTGCTAATGAAATCATTACCATCGCAGGACCTAGAGGAAGCATTGAAAAAGTGCGCATTCTAGGTCCTGCGCGCCATATAACCCAGGTAGAAGTCAGCCGTACAGATTCGATCAAGCTCGGGTTGAAGCCCCCGCTTCGCGAATCCGGGAATTTAGAAGGTTCTTCGCCCGTTACTCTGATTGGGCCAAAGGGCAGCCTATACAAAAAAGAAGGTTTGATTATTGCACAGGCACACATTCATATGGCTCCGGAAGATGCTGAAACTTTCGGAGTGAAAAATGGGGAATACGTCAAAGTTGAGGCAGCGGGAGAACGTCCAATATCCTTTGGAAATGTGTTAATTAGAATATCTCCCCGGTACAGACTTGAAATGCATATTGATACTGATGAAGCCAATGCAGGGCTGATTTCCGGAAAAACAGCCGGCAGGCTAGTAAGGCAAGAGGAAAGCTTATGATTGACAGGCATATAATTGAACAAATTGTAGAAGAAGTAGTGAAAAATCTATTGGGTGCAAAATCAGCTCCCAATCGAAAAATGAAGCATAATCTGCTGGCTGTAGGAGATTTAAAGCAAATCAACCCAGCTTTATTAGAAGTGTTAGAAGCGAATTGGAATGTCCTTCCCTATGACTCCAGTGAAAATCCCCAGCTGCATACTGTTATGAAAGTTATTTTTCTTGATGCTTCCCAGGATTTGTTTGTCAAAGGCGCACTGGGCATTTGCGATACACCGGAAAGCGAGCTTCTCTCAGCCTGTATTGTTGATTATGTCCCTGTTACCTTAATTCCGAAAACAAATCTTTATAAAATCCTCAATGGAGAGAAAAAAACAAATGGGGACTATTTTTCAAGTTTAATGGAGTATAAGGAAAAGCTGTTAAAGTTTGGTGTTGAAATCAACAGCCTCGAGGCTTTTGCAGCACCAATGCCTATCATTTCAGATCAGCCTGACGCAAAGAAGCTGATAACTCAAAGAGATGTCCAAGAATGCAAAAAGAATGAAATCCTTGCAGATAAAGAAACCATTATAACACCTTTAGCACGTGATACAGCACGCGAATTGGGAAAGAGCATTATTGTAATGGATACAAAAGGGGCTGAAAACACATGGAAATGGGAACGGTAATCGGCAATGTATGGGCCACAAGAAAAGAGGATGATTTAACAGGTCTGAAGTTTTTGGTTGTCGAGCCTCATGGAATTTCAGCAGAAAAAACATTCGTTGCGGTTGACCGTATTGGCGCAGGAGTCGGTGATCAGGTTCTCGTTACACGTGGAAGTTCGGCTTCAAATATGTCCGGGGATATCAAATTGCCAATTGATGCATTGATTATTGGGATCATAGATTCTGTTGACGTTGAAGAGAAAGAGGTGAAATAGTATGGCAAGAGCACTTGGCATGATTGAAACAAGAGGGCTGATTGGCTCCATTGAAGCAGCAGATGCCATGCTGAAAGCAGCGGATGTTACGCTGGTGAAGCAGGAAAAAGTGGACGCCGCATTAGTGACAGTTTTGGTGCAGGGCGATGTAAGTGCTGTTCAGGCTGCTGTGGATGCAGGTAAGGAAGCAGCTGCCAGAGTGGGTGAACTCATGTCAGCGCATGTTATCCCTCATCCTGATGAAGATATTAAGAAAGCTTTATTGGATGACAGGAAACCAAAGGAAATGAAAAGAGAAGCACACCTCGTAAAAAAGGCAGGAAGCAAAAAGAAACAGATATCAGCGGCGGAGCAAGATAACCGTGAAGATCAATAATGTACTCCAAATGTATGATGGAATGGAGGAACAGCGATGACTTTTAAGAGAAGAAAAATTGCCGTTATCGGGTCAGGCTTTACAGGTGCGACGGCAGCACTGATGCTGGCCCAAAAAGAACTGGGAGACATAATCTTAGTTGACATACCTTCACAGACAAACCCAACAAAAGGCAAGGCCCTTGATATGCTGGAAGCTGGACCGGTTCAGCGCTTTAATGCCAGCATAACCGGAACTTCAAGCTATGAAGACATTCAAGATGCAGATTTAGTTTTGATTACGGCAGGAATGCCAAGAAAACCGGGAATGAGCCGGGACGATCTTGTCGCTGTAAATGAGAAGATTATGATTGAGGTTTCTCAAAATATAAAAACATACGCCCCGGAAAGCTATATTATTGTATTAAGCAATCCTGTCGATGCCATGACCTATGTCTGTTATAAAACGACCGGTTTTCCGAAAAATAGGGTGATCGGCCAATCAGGAGTTTTGGATACAGCCCGATTCAATACGTTTGTGGCTCAAGAGCTGGGAGTTTCGATTGAAGATATTTCCGGTTTTGTCCTGGGCGGTCATGGAGATGACATGGTTCCGCTTGTCAGATATTCATATGCCGGCGGTATTCCTCTGGAGAAAATTCTCCCTGCGGACCGAATCGAAGCGATCGTGGAAAGGACCAGAAAAGGCGGCGGAGAAATTGTAAATCTGCTTGGCCAGGGAAGTGCCTATTATGCACCTGCAGCTTCAATGGTTGAGATGGCTGAAGCGATACTGAAAGATAAAAAACGAATCCTGCCTTCAATTGCCTACCTGGAAGGTGAGTATGGATACAAAAACATCTACCTGGGAGTGCCTACAATCCTTGGCGGAAATGGAATAGAAAGTGTCATTGAAATACCATTGACTGCCGATGAGAAAAAAGCCCTTGATCAATCTGTTAAATCTGTACAAAATGTAATGAGCATACTTGAAACAGCCAAAGCATAAGATGGCTGACTTGTGAGGGAATTTACCTTCTCATAAGTCAGCTTTTTTGTATATTGTTTAAACTGTTCACTTCTCGGGTACATTGTATTTAACAAGCTTAGCAGCTGCTGACAAAATTTCCAGCAAATAATGATTTGAATAATCTGAAAACTTCTGTTACAATAGAAAAAAGGTCAAGGGGTTGATTGCAAATGGAAAAACGTCTACTTAACTCGCCGCAACAGTCTGAGGAAAACGTGTCATTGTTAGCAGAACAAGTCCTAAATCAAGCTCTTAAGGAATACCGAATAGAAAAGCTTCGCGAAAAAATTGATGAAGCTCTCACAAGCCGAAACCAAAAAGAATTCATGCGCCTAACTGATGAATTAAAGAAAATCTCTTAGCAAAGCACTTAATTACTAATGTTAAAAAGGCAGCCTGTTCGAAAGAACGGGGCTGTCTTTTGTTGTTTTAAAGAAGCAGCAGAAAAACAGTCATCATGATTCTCCACCAGATAATCTGTAAAATTCCGCCGTGCCAGAATCCTCTCAGAACAGCTTAATCCCAAAGTCTAGATAACTGGAAAAAAGAATGAGCTAAAGACAAAGGATTTCCGGCAGCTTCCGGGGAAGTCTATATTGTCTCTAGCTCTATTTATATTCAAGGATAGAAGGAGGGTACAAAAATGAGGCATGAGGAATCAGGAAATATCATATCGCTGGATAAGATCAGCTGGAAAAGAAACGGGAAGCAGATACTGGATAATGTTTCTTGGAAGGTAAGGGAAGGAGAGCATTGGGCCCTTTTAGGCTTGAATGGATCAGGAAAAACCACAATCCTGCAAATGATTACCGGCTACCTGTGGCCTAATGGCGGCCAGGTGTCCGTTTTAGGAAATCTTTTTGGGAAGACCAATATCCCTGAGCTTCGAAAATCCATCGGCTGGGTAAGTACCTCGCTTGACGATAAGTTTCAATTTCGGCCAACCGAATCCGCCCTTGAAATTGTTCTGAGCGGAAAATTTGCATCAATCGGTCTCTATCAGGAGATAACGCAGCAGGACCTGGATAAAGCAAAGGACTTAATGCATCAGTTCAATATTGGCCATGTCCAGGATCAAACTCTCACATCCCTCTCACAGGGGGAAAAACGAAAAGCGATGATTGCAAGAGCGCTAATGGCTTCACCTAAGCTGCTGATTCTAGATGAACCGTGCAATGGGCTGGATATCTATTCGAAGGAAGAATTGCTGGCCTCCATTGAAAAAATGGCTGCACAGCCCGATGGTCCCACGATTCTTTACGTTACCCATCATATCGAGGAAATTGTTCCGTCTATCTCTCACACCATGCTGCTGAAGGATGGAAAGGTGATCGCACAAGGGAGTAAATGTCATACATTGACCGATCAGCTGCTTGAGGTAACATTTCGCGTACCAATTTCGGTAGAATGGGAAAACGGCCGTCCCTGGGTGCGGGTAAAACCTTCGTCCAGCCTGGCAGAGCCTTTCATAATTGCAAATGATTGATTTTTGTCAAATTGTCCTTCATTATATGAAGATATCTTATACATACAAAATGGAGGAATGAAATTGGTTCGTTTCGGTATAGTGGGCACTAACTGGATTACAGAAAGATTCTTAAAAGCGGCACTGCAGGCTGAAGATTTTCAGCTGACAGCTGTTTATTCACGCACGGAGGAAAAAGCAAAAGAATTTGCAGGCAAATATGGAGTGGAGAAAACTTTTACTGATTTACAGACGATGGCAGCTAGCGGAGAAGTTGACGCCGTTTATATTGCAAGCCCGAATTCCCTGCATGCAGAGCAGGCTATTATTTTTATGAAACACAATGTTCATGTTTTATGCGAAAAGCCTATCGCCTCGAATGCAAAGGAATTGCAGAGCATGATCGCTGCAGCAAGGGAGAACAACGTTCTGCTCATGGAAGCATTAAAATCTACTTTTATGCCAAATTTTTTGGCCGTAAAAGAAAACCTTCATAAAATCGGAGAGGTTCGCAGGTATTTTGCAAGCTTTTGCCAGTACTCTTCCCGCTATGATGCCTACAGGCAGGGAACCGTTCTGAATGCATTCAATCCCGAATTTTCGAATGGTTCATTAATGGACATCGGAATATACTGCATTTATCCGCTTGTGGCATTATTCGGCAAACCGGAGGAAATTAAAGCTGCAGGCTATAAATTGGATTCCGGGGTTGATGGGGAAGGAAGCATGGTCCTTAAATATCCCAGCATGGATGCGGTGATCATGTTCAGCAAAATCACCAATTCAAGCCTTCCGGCAGAAATCCAGGGAGAAGAAGGCAATATTGTGATAGATAAAATAAGTGGCCCTGAAAAAGTTACACTGCATTACCGCAGCGGAGAAAATGAAGATCTCACACAGGATCAATTAAGCGATTCCATGTATTACGAAGCAAAAGAATTCATAAGACTGATTCAGACCGGCAAAACTGAATCTGAAGTGAACTCGTTTGAAAACTCTATGGCAACAATGGAAATTTTGGATGAAGCACGCAGGCAAATGGGTGTAATTTATCCGAGTGACCAAAAATAACGGGGAAGGATCGAACGATTGCTGTTCGGTCCTTTTTAGTTCTTTTTACCCTTCATAGAATAGCTGTTTTTTGCCATTCTCTCTTAATTGGTAAAATTGGATTAATTTCACACGGCTTCAGGATATTAAACTACTCTATTTTTACTTATTTCGCTATACGAAATTTGTCTAAAGAATAGGTAGCTTACTCTATTAACACTCTATTACTTCTCTACTAGAATTAATAGTGCAAGATAAATTATCAATTCTGGGGGATTGAATTTTATGACATTGAAGAAAAAAGTTCTATCAGTATCACTGACAGGTTTGATGGCTTTAGGTGCAGTTACAGCAGTTGGTATGCCTGCAGATGCAGTAGGGAATGGGCCTAGCACAGGAAATGGGTCCATCCAGACTTCCATTCTGCATACATATGCCAGTTTAACAGATTATTTGAAAACACAGGATGCAAAGCAGGAAGCCATGGAGCTTGAAGTCATCGGCCAGACGGTAAAAGGCCGTGATATTTACATGGCAAAATACATATCCAACCCTGAAAATCCAACGGTTCTCTTTCTGACTCAGCAGCACGGGAATGAGCAGCTGACAACTGAAGGAGCCTTGGAGTTTATCAAGCACCTTGGCACCGGCAAAACAAGCGGAGTCCTTAAAGATGTCAATATTCTCGTCATCCCAATGCTTAACGCAGATGGAGCAATGGGGGATGTTAACTTCTCACTTGACGATTATCTTGCCGATGGCGACCGTCATTTAACCCGCTATAATGCAAATCGTGTGGATTTAAATCGGGAACATGCTAAGGAAACAAGCGAAATGGAGCCGGAAGCCCGTGCTCTCCATGAAAACGTGTTTCAGAAATACAATATCGATTACATGATTGATCTTCATCATCAGGGCACATTAAGTGAAACAGAAGGAAAGCTTGTGTCCGGAAGTATTCTTTATCCGACAAACAGCAATGTAAAGCCAGAGGTTCTTGAAAAATCCAAAAAGCTTGGATCAGTTGTGTTTAACTCGCTTCACCATACAGGCTGGGGTCATATTGGAAAATATGTCGGCGGCACAGGTGAAAACATTGGCCGAAACGGTGCTGCTGTCCGTTACGACATTTCCACCCTACTTTTTGAAATGCGCGGAATGTCCGACCACAACTATGAGCCATACGCCCTTGGCCAAAAGAGCAACGGCTATCTCATTAAACAGACAATCACAACACTTGATGCGACAGTAAGCGCAATCGCAGACGGCTCAATCAATTCTGCTGACACAAGCTTCTGGGATACGCTGCCTGAACAGACAACAAGGCAAAACGAAGAAGCTGACGAATAAAATTTCCTGCATCCCCGGTAACCATGCCGGGGGTGTTTTTTGTGCTGAACTAACGCGTTAAAGAGCTGGATGTTGTATCTCTGGACTAACTGAAATAATCTGCTTCAATGCGAATGATAGACACCACTTATTTAGCAAAAGTCCAAATAAGCTGACTCAAACCCCGTGATCCCCGGATAAACAAAGGCGAATAGACACCTACAAGGTCTGGTGCTTTTCTAACGGTTTTCAGTGAAGAAAAGCCCATTTATCAGATTTTTATAATTTTCTTTAAATAAGTTGTTGACAATTCCTATGGGTATGGTAGGATTAATCTCAACATCACAAAAAACAAACTAAAAAACGTATCCTTTCCTCAACAAAAAAAAGGAGGCGAGCCTCACTGAAACAGGCAGACTGGGAAGAGTTATCTGCTCATTTGAAGCAGATGCTTCAGAGCATTAAATTCGGATCGATCACACTGGTCGTCCAGGATGGCAAGGTCATACAACTTGAGAAGAACGAAAAGGTTCGTCTTCAACCAAATAAGCGCGCTGACTAGACAAACTAGAGGCGGTTTTTCCAACTGATGTATTTCAGGCGGGAAGACTGCCTTTTTTAATTTTAAAAGATTTCTAGAATATGAAAGGAGTACTGCAAGATGAGCACTGCAGTAACATATGAAAATTGGAATCAAATCTCAGATACATTCCCAATTGGTGACAAATTAAAAGGCGCAAGCACTGTATTGAAATGGGCTTATGAAAATTATCCTGAAGATAAAATTGTCTATGCATCGAGCTTCGGAGCGGAAGCCATCGTACTGATTGACCTCATACAGGAAATAAAGCCAGATGCCCATATTGTATTTCTGGACACCGGGCTTCATTTTCCGGAAACCTATGAAGTGATTGACAAAATTGAAGCCCGCTTTCCAAGCCTCAGGATTGAGCGGAAAGAGCCCAAGCTGACACTGGACCAGCAGGCTGCAGAATATGGATCGGCACTTTGGAAAAGGGAGCCCAATTCATGCTGCCAGATCCGTAAAGTGATTCCATTGAGAGAAGCGTTAACACCAAAGCAGGCCTGGATCTCCGGCCTTCGACGGGAGCAGTCCCCTACAAGAGCGAATACTCAGTTCCTAAACAGAGATGAAAAATTCAAAAACATCAAAATCTGCCCGCTGATTCACTGGACATGGGATGAAGTTTGGACTTACATCAGGGAAAAAGAACTGCCCTACAACACATTGCATGACCATGGCTATCCAAGCATCGGCTGCTTTCCCTGTACACAGGCAGTCGATGAAAATGGCGATTCCCGTGCGGGCCGATGGTCTGGCACAAGCAAAACTGAATGCGGCCTTCATACGAGCTAGAAGGAGGATGATACCATGCTTACGATCATAGCGGTCACAGTCGGTTTATTTTTCGCCATGAATATCGGGGCAAGCGGAGCAGCAGCATCCATGGGGATCGCATATGGTTCAGGTGTCCTGAAAAACCGCATGTTAGCTCTTATTCTTTGCGGCTTTGCCGTTTTCTTTGGAGCATGGCTTGGCGGGGGAGAAGTGGTGAAGACGATGGGAAGCGGTATTGTTCCTAAAGAGACCTTCACGGTTGCCATCGCGCTGATTGTGATTGCATCTGCGGCCCTTTCGCTGTTTCTGGCCAATGTATTCGGAATCCCGCTTTCTACCAGTGAGGTGACGGTCGGGTCTGTTGTTGGTGCCGGAATCGTCTACCAATCCGTATTTGCCGGAAAGCTTGCCTGGATCGTCGCATTCTGGCTGCTTACTCCATTTGCCGCTTTTTTAATTGCCATAGCTGCAGCTGCTTTTTTAAAGAGAGACTTTATACAGAACCTGATTAAAAAGCCCAAGGCTGCTTCGATTTTAGCCATACTCGTCGTTTTCATGGGCGTGTTTGAAGCATTCTCGGCAGGCATGAATAATGTTGCCAATGCAGTCGGCCCGCTTGTTGGTGCTGGCATTATGAGCACAGGCAGCGGAATCTTCTGGGGCGGCCTGTTTGTCGCTTTAGGAGCCGTTCTGCTGGGAAAAAAAGTCCTCGAGACGAATGGCAAAAAGATCACCAAAATCCGTCTTGAGGAAGGCTGTGTCATTTCAGGAACAGGAGCTGGAATTGTTACGATTGCTTCCGTTTTTGGAATCCCTGTCCCTTTAACCCAAATCACCACTTCCTCCATCATCGGAATCGGCTTTGTGAAGCAGGGACGGTCAGTCTTCAAGAAGGACATTGTGGTGCAGCTATTAGTCGTATGGGTCGTCTCACCTGTATTATCGATGGTCCTATCCTATACGCTCATCCAGCTGCTCATTGAACAAAATGTATATCCGGTGATTGCCATGGCCGGTGTGCTTATCTCTGTTTTCGGAGTGAAATTCTTAATGAATCAGGCACCAGCCAGTGTAAGGCCGATAACTGAAAAAAAGTAAATCTGAAAAAGAAAGGTTGATGAAAAATGGCTCTGCCGAAACCTCATGGAGGAAAATTAATTCAAAGCTATAATCCAAATTATGACCTGACAGGAATTGAAAAAGAAATTTTATTAGATGCTATCGCCCTGAGTGATCTGGAACTTATAGGTGTCGGCTTATTCAGTCCTCTGACAGGTTTCCTGGCTAAAGCTGACTATGAATCTGTTGTTGATAAAATGAGACTGGCAGACGGAACTATTTGGTCCATTCCGGTTACACTCCCTGTTCAAGCGGAAAAAGCGAAAGAGCTTGCAGCCGGTGAAAAGTTTAAGCTCGTTCACGAAGGTGAAGTATACGGAGTCATCAAGGTATCAGAATGGTATGAGCCGGACCTGAGCAAAGAGGCGTGTGAAGTCTACAAAACTGAAGAGCTGGCACATCCCGGCGTAAAAAGGCTGTTTGAACGCGGCCCGGTTTATGTGGCCGGCGAGGTGACGCTAATTAAAAAACCTGGTAAGGGCGTAGCAGAGGATGTATGGTTCGAGCCTAAAGAAACACGAGCACTGTTTGAAGAAAAAGGCTGGAAAACAGTGGTTGGCTTCCAGACAAGGAACCCTGTACACCGGGCACACGAATACATCCAAAAAGCTGCTTTGGAAACGGTGGATGGGCTGTTTTTGAATCCTCTTGTGGGTGAAACAAAATCTGATGATATCCCTGCAGATGTCCGTCTTAGGAGCTACCGGGTTCTTCTGGAAAATTACTATCCAAAAGAGCGCACACAGCTGGCTGTCTATCCAGCAGCCATGCGATATGCGGGGCCGCGCGAAGCAATCTTCCATGCCATTGCAAGGAAAAACTTCGGCTGCACACACTTCATCGTCGGAAGAGACCATGCCGGTGTCGGCAATTATTACGGCACATATGATGCACAGCATATATTCAGCAATTTTACAGAAGAAGAGCTTGGCATCAAACCGCTGTTCTTTGAACACAGCTTCTACTGCAACAAGTGCGAAGGCATGGCATCTGATAAAACCTGCCCGCACAGCAAAGAAGACCGCGTCATTCTATCCGGCACAAAGGTAAGGGAAATGCTTCGGAACGGAGAGCTGCCGCCATCCACTTTCAGCCGCAAAGAGGTTGTCGAAGTGTTAATAGAAGGCATGAGAGAAAAAGAAACGGTATAAGGGGAGGGTAAACATGACAAAGGCAACCAACATCACCTGGCATGACGCTGCAATTACGAAGGAAGACAGACGGGCACAGAACGGCCACGGAAGTGTGGTCCTCTGGTTTACCGGCCTATCAGGTTCAGGCAAATCAACGATTGCAAATGCAGTATCCCACGAACTGTTCCGCCAGGGCATCAATGAATATGTCCTCGACGGAGACAATGTCAGACACGGCTTAAATAAAGATCTTGGCTTTTCAGAGGCCGACAGAAATGAAAATATCAGGCGCATTGGGGAAGTCGCGAAGCTGTTTGTGGACAGCGGCAAGATCGTCACAACAGCGTTTATTTCTCCTTTCCGGTCAGACAGGGAAACAGTCAGGGCGCTGTTTGAAGAAGGGGAATTTATTGAAGTCTTTATCGACTGTCCGCTCGAAGAATGCGAACGGCGGGATCCAAAGCAATTATACGCAAAAGCCAGACGCGGGGAAATTAAGGATTTTACAGGAATCGATTCCCCGTACGAAGCACCTGAAAGCCCTGAAATTACGGTCCGATCAGACCAGTACACAGTAGAAGAAGCAGTCGGTCAGATACTAACACATTTGCGTGAAAAGAATATTCTATAAAAATCGGGAGTCTCTATTATAGGAGACTCCTTTTCTGAAAAAATAATTCCTACTATTTCACCCTGAAAAATGGTATTATAGAAAACAATCAGATTATCAGCTTAGGAAAAGCGTTAAAGTGCATATATTATAAGACATTACAGAAAGGGCGGGCATGAGAATGACGGGAAAAGTTTATTTAGTGGGTGCCGGACCAGGTGATCCGGACCTGATGACTGTTAAAGGAATGCGCTGCCTGCAGGAGGCAGATGTTGTTCTTTATGATCGTCTCGTAAACCGTGAACTATTATACTATGCAAAAAAAGAAGCCCAGCTGGTGTATTGCGGCAAGCTCCCCAATCATCATGTCATGAAGCAGGAAACCATTAATCATCTGCTCGTCAAATATGCAAAAAAAGGTCTTCAGGTCTGCCGGCTGAAAGGCGGAGATCCATTTGTATTCGGCAGGGGCGGGGAAGAGGCTGAAGAGTGTGCCAATAATGATGTGCCATTTGAAATTGTGCCTGGAGTCACTGCAGGAATAGCAGCATCTGCATATGCGGGGATTCCGGTCACACACCGTACTTTAAGCAAAAGTTTCGCTTTTGTCACAGGACATCAGGCAGGAAACGAAGAAGCCGAACACCAGTGGGCCCATCTGGCACATGCAGTAGACACGATTTGTGTATATATGGGAGTTTCCCATTTGCCTAATATTGTGAAGAACCTTATTCAAAATGGGAAATCACCTCAAACACCGATTGCCCTCGTACACTGGGGAACACTTTCAGAGCAGCGGACCGTTACGGGCACGCTTGCTACTATTGAGAACAAAGTGAAAGAATCAAACATCAAGAATCCCAGCATGATCGTCATTGGGAATGTTGTCGAGATGCACCATAAAATTAATTGGTTCGAAGAGGAAATTTCACCGCATTTGCCTGCTGTCCAAGGGTAGACGTCGGTTTTAACAAAGGGGGATCCTAACTAATGAAGGCGGTCCTGTACATCGGCCATGGCACGCGTTCAAAAAAAGGCGCTAGCGAAGCAAATCTTTTTATCGAGAGTGTCATGAAAAAAGTCAGCACACCTATACAAAAGCTCTGCTTCCTTGAATTAACAGAGCCTGACATTCAGGCAGGGTTTGAATATTGTATCCGGGAAGGAGCCACAGAAATTGTCATTGTGCCACTATTTTTACTTGCAGCCGGGCATATCAAGCAGGATATTCCTGAAGAACTTGCTCCTTTAATAGAAAAATATTCCGGCATCACCGTAAAAATGGCGGACCCATTTGGAGTAAAGGACAGTATCCTAGACGCCATTGCAGAGCTTGTTACAGCAGAAACTCAGCCAATCAGCACTGATGATTCTGTTTTAATTGTGGGAAGAGGCAGCAGTGATCCTTCTATTCTTAGAGCTTTTGACTCTATCAAAACCGGAATTAGCCAGCGCCTCCGTGTGGAAAATGTGCAGGTCTGCTATTTGGCGGCATCTGCTCCGACCTTCCAGGATGGTCTTGATTCCATATGCCAAAAGGTAAGCGGCAATGTGATTGTCATCCCTTATCTATTATTCTCGGGGCTTCTGCTTAGTGAAGTAGTAAGAGAGGTAAATAAGAAAGTAAAGGCAGGCTGCTCCGTCACCATTACTGATACACTGGGAAAACATGCGGCTATCCAGAATCTGGTTGCTGAAAAAGCGAATGAAGAGGTGAATGTAAATGCAGCCGTTATTCATTGATTTAACCGGCAAGAAAATCGTCATTGCTGGCGGCGGCAGAATTGCCTTTCGAAAAGCGAAAACACTTGAAGGAGATAATGCCCAAATAACGTTTGTTGCTCTTGATTTTTCAGAGGAAATCATTCTTCTTGCCAGCCAAAGAGGATATGAACTCATTAAGCGGGAAGCACAGGCTGATGATTTTAAGGATGCTTTTTTATCAATTCTGGCCACAAATGAACGTGAAGCTAACCATGCATTGGCTAAATCGCTGGATTCAGCTCAGCTGGTCTGCGTAGTCGATGAAGCAGGAGAAGGAAATGTAATCTTCCCCGCAGCAGTAAGGCGCGGTCCTCTTCAAATCGCTGTCACCTCCAATGGTGCAAGCCCAAAGCTGACCCGGATGCTAAAAAAACAGCTGGATGAACAATTTGATGAAAGCTGGACAGGATATTCAGAGTTTCTGGGAAAATGCCGTGATTATATTAAAAAGCATTCTATCCCTCCTTCAAAAAAAAATGAACTGCTTGCCGAACTCCTGGATGACCGTTATCGCCTTTCAGAGGATGAGAGGGAACGCAAATGGGCCTACCTGCAGTCGTTGGCAGAAACAACTCCTTAACCGTGTTATGAAGACACGGTTTTTTTATTTATTGTGCAAATTCACTATGGTACATTGATAGTAATCAATCAGGAAGGCGGAGTGTACGGTGCATTTTTTATCCTATGAACTTGCTCAGGAAATAGTGGAGCGCACGATGAAAATTCTCAATAAAAACATAAATGTTATGAATGAAGAAGGCATTATAATCGGATCAGGTGAAAAGGAAAGGATCAATCAGGTTCATGACGGCGCTGTGCTGGTTTTAAAGAATGGTGAAAGTGTGGAGATTGATGAAAAAAGTGCCGCCGGGCTAAAAGGGGCCAAGCCTGGGATCAATCTGCCCATCCGTTTTCATAATGATATTATTGGTGTAGTCGGCATTACGGGTGAGCCCGCGCAAATTAGAAATTATGCCGAGCTTGTTAAAATGGCAGCGGAACTCGTTCTGGAGCAGTCTTTTTTGCTGGAAAGTGTTCAGTGGAAGCAGAGGCTTCAAAGTGAGATCGTGAACCTCCTCATTTCTGATGAACCATTCGATGAATCGTGGTTAGAAGAAAGGGCAGGCTTTCAGGGATATGATATGAATATCCCTAGAACCGCGATTGTTCTCAAGCTCTACGAAGAACTTGGAACTATGAATCAAAAGCTGATCAATGACATTCAGTTTGAATTGGGAAAACAGGATCTGACCGGAGTTACTTTCAATAATGAAATTGTCATTTTAAAATCAGGGAACCATTCAGAACAAAACGCTGTTTTAAAGAGGGTTGCCGGCCTTTCAAGGAGGAAAGCGGCAGTTGGGATAGGAAAGACATCGGAGAAGATAAGCGGTTTAAAGTCCTCCTTTCGGCAGGCACAGCAGCTTACTGTTCTTGGTCCAAGGCTTCAGCCTGATGCTGACTATTACAGCTATGAAAATTATTGGCTCGAGGTGGAGTTATCCATGCTTGGCCTGAAGGATACAGACACACTCTCTTTCTATGACCGGCTCCTGCTGCAGGATAAAAAAGGGGAGCTGGCTCATACTCTTGATGTTTTTATGAAAGATGGCGGGGATCTTGGCAAAATAGCAGACAACTTATTTATCCACCGCAATACCCTGAGATACCGCCTGGATAAGATAACAGAATTAACTGGAAGAGATCCGCGGAATGTGAAGATGATGCTTGAACTGTATGTAGCGAAATTAATCAAAACGCATCAATAATTGTGCATATGCACAATATATTTAAAATTCTGTCCGTTTATTTTCATCAGCATACACAATGAAACATAACGAGCAAACGCTTACAATAGATACATAAATCATCACGGGAGGGCTCATAGTGGATATAACTATAAGCGCTTTAGGCGCTGTAACAGCCTTAGTTACTGCCATACTATTAATCTTAAAAAAAGTTCCGCCTGCTTATGGAATGGTCGCAGGTGCTTTAATAGGCGGCTTAGTCGGCGGAGCAGATATCACGAACACTGTAAATTTAATGATGAAAGGAGCTAAGGATATCATACCGGCGGTGCTCAGAATCCTCGCAGCCGGCATATTGGCAGGTGTTCTGATTGAATCTGGTGCCGCTTCCTCCATTGCTGAAACAATCGTAAAAAAGTTCGGAGAAACCCGGGCGCTCCTTGCCTTAGCGGTGGCAACGATGATCTTGACAACGGTCGGTGTATTTGTTGATGTGGCAGTCATAACTGTATCACCAATCGCCCTGGCTATCGCGAAAAGAGCGAAACTGTCCAAAACAGCCATTTTGCTTGCGATGATTGGCGGAGGGAAAACCGGGAATATCATGTCCCCGAATCCGAATGCCATTGCTGCTTCAGATGCATTTGGCGTACCCCTTACATCAGTTATGGCGGCAGGGATCATCCCCGCTATATTTGGACTTGCTGTCACGTATCTTATTGCTAAAAAATTAGTGAATAAGGGGTCCAAGATTTCAGGGGGCGAAGTCGAAGCAAACAGTCATACAAATCTGCCATTATTTTTTACGGCGATGATTGCGCCGATCGTTACCATTATATTATTGGCGCTTCGCCCGCTATTTGAAATCAATATCGATCCGATGGTGGCACTTCCAGCCGGAGGAATCATCGGGGCCATTGCCATGAAAAAGACCAGAAAAATCAATGAATATGCTATTTCCGGCTTGAATAAAATGTCAGGCGTTGCCATCATGCTTCTCGGAACTGGGACCCTGGCTGGAATCATCGCAAACTCAAGCCTAAAAGATGTGATTATAAATGCGTTAACATCATCAGGTCTTCCAGCGTATCTGCTGGCGCCTGTTTCAGGTATTTTCATGTCAGCTGCAACAGCATCCACAACTGCAGGGACCGCCGTTGCCAGCGGAGTCTTTGGCAGCACGATTTTAGGATTGGGGATATCAGCTTTAGCAGGAGCAGCCATGATTCATGCGGGAGCCACCGTACTGGACCACCTGCCGCACGGAAGCTTTTTCCATGCAACCGCAGGAAGTGTGAATATGGACATGAAAGAACGCTTAAAACTGATGCCATATGAATCGCTTATCGGTTTAACACTTGCCGTTATTTCAACTCTGATATTTGGAGTTTTTAAGCTATTTGGCTAATAACAGGATAGATAGGGGTACGGTCTGGAAAATATGCTCTTACCTGACATCACCGTAGATGCACTCCAAAGACTTAGTGAAATTAAATTGCGTAAAGACGAGATAGCACATCTTATTGTGGCAAAGTGAAAATAAACTGCTCCTAAATACAAGATAGACACCTCTTATTGAGCCAAAGTGAAAATAAACTGCTTCAAAGCCCAAAATAGATACCACATATTCGACAAAAGCAAATTAAAGCTCGTGAATATAAGAAAGGGGAGATCAAGTATGAAAATCGTCATTGCGCCAGATTCTTTTAAAGAGAGCTTATCGGCACTTGATGCAGCGAATGCCATTGAGCGAGGGTTTAAATCGATTTTTCCCGATGCCCAATATAAAAAAATGCCGATGGCTGACGGAGGAGAGGGAACGGTCCAATCGGTTGTAGATGCAACGGGAGGATCGATCATAGAGCGATCAGTTACTGGACCTCTCGGAGACCCGGTACAGGCATTTTTTGGTTTAATGGGGGATGGAAAGACAGCTGTCATTGAGATGGCCGCTGCATCAGGCTTGCATCTGGTTCCTCCAGAAAAAAGGAATCCCTTGGTGACGTCAACGAGGGGAACAGGGGAATTGATCGCTGCCGCAATGGACACAGGAGTTCAGCACATCATAATTGGAATTGGCGGAAGTAGCACAAACGATGCCGGGGCAGGAATGATACAAGCATTAGGCGGAAAGCTTCTTGATAAAACGGGCAGAGAAATCGGCCCTGGCGGAGGGGCGATTGCTGAGCTTTCAGCCATCGACATGTCAAACCTCGATTCAAGGCTTCAGGACGTCCATATTGAAGTGGCCTGTGACGTAGATAACCCGTTAACTGGTCCCAGAGGTGCTTCCGCTGTCTTTGGCCCTCAAAAAGGGGCGACCCCTGGGATGGTTCAGCTGCTGGATCGGAATCTGGGCCATTTTGCAGATGTGGTAGAACATGCCCTCGGCAAACCATTTCGCGATATAGAGGGGGCAGGCGCAGCCGGAGGGATAGGCGGAAGTCTGCTTGCCTTCTTAAATGCTGACTTAAAAAGGGGAATAGATATTGTCCTAGACGCGGTTAACTTTGAGGAAGAAGTAAAAGGTGCTGACCTTGTCATAACTGGTGAAGGAAGGATCGACAGCCAAACGATTTATGGAAAAACGCCGATTGGGGTGGCAAAAGCGGCGAAGAAGTATGGAATACCCGTCATCGGTCTTGCAGGTTCCTTATCAGACGACAGCCATATAGTCCATGAACATGGTATTGATGCGCTTTTCAGCATTGTTCCTGGCGTGATAACCCTTTCGGATGCCTTTGAGAAGGCATCCATTTATATGGAAAATACAGCAAGGAACATAGCTGCAATGATAAAAATGAACAGAATATGATAATTAGAAGCTGTGAGATTCAGCTTCTTTTCTTATAGACAATAATAATATTATGTAAACTAATCAAGATAAATTAAAAAGGACTGCACCCAGTCCTTTCAATTCCCGCTGACTAAAATTAGCACAAAATATCCAATCATCGTTACCAGCCCAATAGGCACTCCGAATACGGCCCACTCTTTACTCGTAATCTGCAGTTTCCCAGCAGCTATGATATTGGGAATATTCCCGGGAATCAGCATTCCACCGCTGATCAAGAGTCCAAGGAGTATGGATTGAACCGTAAAATGATCCATGGATGGGCTGATTTCAGCCGCTGCAAGGGTGGCATTGTCCAATACAGCAGAAATCATATTGATCCAATATAACAGAAGTGGATTTAAACCGATTAAAAAATGATTAATCAGCGGTTCAAAACCGGCTCCGAGCATCGTCAGCCCCATGACAAAAAAATAAATCTTCAAAGCTCTGACAAAAATTTCTTCATAGCTTTCACCGGCAGGCTTCTTGGTAAATGAAGCTTTTCCAGAAACAGGCGGGTTAACTGCAATTGCTGTCATTATGCCGAAGAATACGAGTGCAATGATAATTTGCGGTCCAACCAATTCCATTAAAAAGAAAAAGTCTTCTTTCATTTTACTGATGGCAATGGTGGAAAGCGGTTCGCCAATTGGCGTCAATGCTGCTCCAAGGCCAATCGAAAAGCAGGCGAGTACCGTCAGCCTGACTTCTGAGCTTCTATCAAGCCTTAGGGCACTTATAATTAACACAAGAACCAGCGCAGCGATAATAGCAGTAATGACACTTGAAATTAATCCAAGGAAAATAACAATTAAAGCTGCAAATAACCGAAACGGCATACGCTGGCTTACTGAAAGGATGCTCTTTTCCAGATTTGCCTGAAACCATTTAAAAAAGAGGCCTGCAATAAAGACAGCAAGCGTAATTTTTACAGGCTCCTTTGCCGCTTGTACAAAAAGACCGCTGTTCAGAACTCCGCTTGCGAGTGCTGCTGATAGCCCCATTACAAATAAAAACATCTCCAGATTTTTTTCCACAAACTCAGAAAGAAAAGGCATGACAAGAACGATAATGAAAATAACCACTAATAAATAAATCATAAATCCTGCTCCATTTTGGTTATTTTCCCAGCTTAATCACAAGGAATATTACATGCATATGCATACCCCCGGACAAACTTGCCATAAAAAAATCCCTGCAAGATACCCGCAGGGATAATACCTTAGTTATAGTCATTTAAAACTGTTCCAGTCAGATCGAATTCAGGTTCCATGCTTTTGATGGCATTTGTGTCAATAGGAGTTGTACCGGCCGGCTGTATTTCTTCAATCACAGGGGGTGTCAGCGGGGATAAATTATGACTTTTCTTTGCTTGATTGTCCAACAAATGAATCAACTCCTTTACAGTATTTGTTAATTACATTCCTGTTTTACTGTTATATTCAAACATGTAAATTATGGAAGTTGTCTTAGGGAGGTATTTTTATTTTTTACCAAATAATGATTTCTATGTACAAAAAGGCACTTATTATTTTTAGATTATTCTATCCTTTGAGCTTGCACGGTCAGGTATGTTAAGATGTTATTTTATTGAAATGAAGATAATCGCTAGGATACTAGAGAGGAAGTTCAGCTTGGACAAACGCATCTATTTATTGGCAATCATATCATTTGTTGTTGGAATGGTGGAATTGATTATAGGAGGGCTGCTGGATCTTGTCGCTTCAGATTTGGGTGTCAGCCTTGGTCAGGCAGGTCTGTTGATCACAGTATTTTCGCTCGCCTTTGCGATCGCAGCGCCTGTCCTGCTCACAATGACGGTTAAAATGGAACGCAGCAGTTTAATGATGATATCTTTGGCTGTATTTTTGGCAGGGAACATTGTGGCCGTATTCAGCCCGTTTTACAATGTTTTATTAGTCGGCCGAATTCTGGCGGCAGCAAGCGGCTCACTGCTCATTGCCTTGTGCATGACAATGGCATCGTACATCGTATCAGAAGAATATCGTGCACGTGCGATCGGAATTGTGTTTATGGGAATCAGTGCATCACTTGTGCTTGGTGTTCCCATTGGATTAATGCTTGGAAATGCTTTTGGCTGGCGGGCCCCATTTGTGCTGATTTCAGCACTTACACTCTTATCAATGGCGGGGGTGTACTTCTTTCTTGGGAAGGTTGCTCCAAAACCTGCGGTGCCGATTGGCGTACAGCTTAAAACGCTGAAAAGCAGGAAAATTGCACTGATCCAGATAACATCCTTTTTATTGATGACTGGCCATTTAGCTTTTTACGGATACTTGACACCTTTCCTGAAGATGAATATGGGTCTTGATGGAAACTGGGTCAGCATCGTGTATCTGATTTTCGGGATTGCAGCGGTAATCGGAGGCGGCCTTGGCGGGCACCTGGCTGACCGTTTTGGTGCAAAATCGGTCATTTTAACACTTGTTGCCATGTTTGGAATTACCCTTTTCGCATTGCCTTTTGCCGCTTTTTCCCTGCCGGTTTTCCTTATTACAGTTGTCATTTGGAGTATGCTCAGCTGGGCGGTCACACCGGCCATACACAGCTACTTAATTGAAGTTACACCGGAAACTTCGGATATTCAGCAGACATTGAACAATTCCGCAGTTCACATGGGAATGGCATTCGGCAGCATGATCGGAGGAATCATGATTGAGACAACCTCCGTTGAATACAATGCAGCTGCAGGAAGTATTTTTATAATTATTGCTCTTGGCACAGCAGCTCTTTCCATGGCGAAAAAAGAAAGAAGGACTGCTGAAATAGATTAATTGATGTTAATGCCGGCTTCTGTGGAGGCCGTCATTTTTTTTGAGTAAAGTGACAAACTATTTCAATTATTAAAAAATAAATCTTCAAAATATATTGATATATCTTCCTTTTATCTACTATAATCAAATTGTCTATTGGTACAACATGAGATTATAGGGGGAATTTGGAATTTATTTTATTGAAATAATAATAAAGGAGTCTGTTTCATGAGCCAGTTTAGCTATATTCTCCGTACTTTAATTGTCATTATTCCTACTGTATTGATCATCAGCATTGCAGTATGTGTTGGAAACGGGCTTGAAGGCAGTGCTTTTTGGATGACCATCGGGTTTATTGTCATCCTTGGCACGCTGGCGGGAATATTATCCGCATTTATGAACTACCGCAAGTTTATTGCACCTATCAGCAAAATTAATAGATTTATTGATGAACTTGCAGATGGGAACATGTCCACAAGGCTGGACGAAAAATCAGTAGGCCAGCTTGGTTCGATTGCTTCAGCATTGAACCATACTGCTTCCGTCTGGCAGGAGGTGCTGAATAAAGTGGTCCTGGCTTCGGATGAAGTTACACAATATGCCCAGCAGCTATCATCAGGAGCCCAGCAGACAAATATGGCAACAAGCCACATTGCTGAGGTGATTGAAGAGATTGCTGCAGGGGCAGACAATCAGGTCCACGGAGTCGGAACGGCTTCCAATGTCATTATGCAGATGTCTGAAACCTTGACACAGGTGGCGGCAAGCTCAGAACAGGTGACAGAGCAAATCAATGATTCACTGGAAAAAGCAAATCAGGGTGATGCATCCATTTCCACGGCGGGCTGCCAAATGAATTCCATCCATGTAAATGTACAGGACTTATCCAATGTGGTAAAAGGCCTTGGCCAGCGTTCACAGGAAATTGGAAAGATTATTGAAGTGATTACAGGCATTGCTGCTCAAACGAACCTTCTGGCATTGAATGCTGCCATCGAAGCGGCACGTGCAGGGGAACAGGGTAAAGGCTTTGCCGTTGTAGCGAACGAGGTGAGAAATCTCGCTGAAAAATCGGCGGAATCCACCCTGCAGATCAGCCAGCTGATCTCAAAAATTCAGGAAGAAACCCATCAGGTTGTCCAAACCATGGATACTGTCAATCATGAAGTAACAGAAGGCATGGAAGTCATGAAGGGGGCAGGGGATTCCTTCAAACAAATCCGTCAGTCTGTCAGCATGGTGACCAATCAAATGCAGGAAGTCGCTTCAGCCATTCAGCAAATGTCTGCCGGTTCCCAGAAAATGGTCGAGTCCATGGATGAGATAACCCATGTGGCAAATGAATCCGCCATGGCTACACAAAGTGTACTGGCATCAACTGAAGAACAGGCTGCATCCATGGAGGAAATATCTCTTTCTGCCGACCACCTTACGTTCATGGCCGAGGATTTGAAAGGGTTAATCAGCAGGTTTAAGTTATAGAGTTTAGGTCTAGAAACCTAGACTCTTTTTATAAAAGGAGAGGAGTGCCGTAATTTGATAAAAAAGAAAAGGACAGTATCCGGCTTAATCATAAAACTTGAAGCATTAGTAAGGCGAATGCCTGAAATGGAACCGGGGAGGGAGATGGCAATCTCCCAATTGAACAAACGCAGAGCTGGATATACAGGGGAACAAAAGCTGGATTATTATTTAAATTTTTTGGACGAAAAAGAGTATTGGATCTATCATGGGCTACGGCTTTCAAACGAAAATCAATTTTTCCAGATTGATACCCTGCTTTTAACCAATGGATTCGCCATAATTTTAGAAGTAAAAAACTGGAACGGCACCATTATCTTTGACCCTGAATTCCACCAGGTCATCCGAATCCATAACGAAAAAGAGGAAGCTTTCCACGACCCCATTTCCCAGGCTGAACACCAGAGCCGGCAATTAAAAAAGTGGATGGCAGCACATGGCTTCCCGGAAATCCCCGTTGAGTTTGCCGTTGTGATCAGCAGCCCTTCCACCATCATCAAATCCTCATCGAAACACACCTCAAAAAAAGTTGTGCATGCCCACCGTTTGTTAAGCAAACTTAACTCCATTAAAAAATCATATTTGATTGAGAGATTAACCGAAAAACAATTAAAAAAAATAAACCAGACACTTTTGAAAAAACATGTCGAGCAAGAAATTGATGTGATGAAATTTATTAAAGTAAATCCAGAAGCGATTCTTACCGGTGTCCATTGTCCAAAATGCGGCTCGCTGCCAATGATTTACCATTGGGGGAAATGGCATTGCCCTGCCTGCAAGTCCATATCTTCAAACGCGTATCATCAAGCTGTCCAAGATTATTTTCTGCTGATTAAGCCAGTCATTACAAGTAAGGAGTTTAGAGAATTCACACATGTAGGGTCCTTAAATTCAGCCATGAGATTACTTTCCAGTATGGGATTACTGCAAAAAGGTGAAAGATCACAAAGGGTATATTTAAAAATGTGAACGTTAGGAAAACAATCGTGATATTGGGGAAAGGTTCAATGAAATTGAGGAAAGCAATTTGAAAAATGGGGAAACAAGTCAAGAATTTGGGGAAAAGAACGATCAAACTGAGGAAAACATCCACACAAAAGAAAAAAATAGTTTGTAAAGCTGACACCCGGGGAAACCCGGGTGTTTTTATGTCGAATAACATACCTATTAGTGTATTTACACCTGCCAAAATGATAATATATCCATAAACATAACCCCATTTGGAGGTATTCCATGGAAAATTACGGCGATCTCATACAAAAACAAAGAAGCTTCTTCACCTCAGGTAAAACAAAGGATGTCTCATTCAGAATGGAAGTGCTAACCAAGCTTCGTACAGTCATTAAGAAGCATGAGCAGGAATTAATGGATGCATTAAAGGCGGATCTCAATAAAAGTGAATTCGATGCCTATTTAACCGAAATCGGAATTCTGCTTGAAGAGATCCGTTTTACGATGAAGCACCTGAAAAAGTGGGCAAAGCCAAGAAAGGTGAAGTCGTCGCTTGCCCAGGTCGGTTCAAAAAGCTATATCTATCCAGAGCCATACGGAGTTGCGCTTATCATAGCGCCATGGAATTACCCTTTCCAGCTCGCGATTGCACCGCTGATCGGTGCTATTGCAGCAGGGAATTGTGCTATCCTGAAACCATCGGAATTAACACCGCAAACTTCGGCATTGCTGTCAAAAATGATCAGCAGCCATTTTCCTGAAGAGTATATTTCAGTAGTTGAAGGCAACGCTGAAACAAGCACAGCGCTATTAAATGAAAAGGTTGATTATATTTTCTTCACAGGCAGTGTCCCTGTTGGAAAAATCATTATGGAAGCCGCTTCGAAAAATCTTACACCTGTTACGCTGGAACTGGGCGGGAAGAGTCCGTGCATCGTACATGAAGATACCAACCTGAAGCTTGCCGCGAAGAGAATTGCCTGGGGAAAATACATTAATGCCGGCCAAACGTGTGTGGCTCCTGATTACCTTTATGTTCACAGCAGAGTAAAAGAAGAATTCCTTAAAGAATTAAAGGAGGCCATACACGAGCTCTATGGAGAAAATCCGATTGAATCCGGCCATTTCACCAGAATCGTCAGCGAAAAACACTTCAGCCGCCTCGCCAAATTTTTAACAAATGGAACGATTACTTACGGGGGCAGGCATGAAATTAGCTCCCTAAGCATCGAGCCAACCGTTCTCGGCAATATTACCTGGAATGATGAGGTTATGCAGGATGAAATATTCGGACCCATTCTCCCAGTGCTTGTATACGACGACTTGTCCAGAATGATTGAAGAGGTTACCGAACGGCCGAAGCCTTTGGCCCTATATATCTTTACAGAAAGTGAGGGTGTCCAAAACCAGATTCTAAACAGCATTTCCTTTGGAGGAGGCTGCATTAATGATACCGTTTATCATTTGAGTTCACCGTATCTGCCTTTCGGGGGAGTGGGGGAGAGCGGGATTGGCGCTTATCACGGTAAGGGCAGCTTTGATGTGTTTTCCCATGAAAAAAGCATACTGAAGCAAACCACCAGATTTGATCTGCCATTCCGGTATCCAACGACAAAGGATGCTTTAAAGAAAGTAAAGATGTTTATAAAATAAGCCGTCTCTAATAGGCGGTTTTTTTATGCATTATTCTTCGGAAGCTTTTTGCCTTTGCTCGAATCCTGGATGGCTGCTTCCGTTTTCTTAGAAAGATTTTTCGTGTAAGGGGAAAGGGAAAAGGATGGGAAGTCTATATTTTTCACTTTCTTCGTCAGCTTTTTCATTTAAATCAGCCCTTTATATAGGAGTTGTTCCTTTATTATATGTCCTGATAAAATGAACATGAATAAAGGCGCGGAAGAAAAACCTTCCACGCCTTATAGTATGCTCCGTTTACTTTTTTGTATAAACGTTTATCAACCTTTTATTCTCTTTGATAATTCGTTCAGTGTGCGGGCTGACTTCAAAATCGGGAAGGTTGATGCGAGACTTTTTTTTCATCACTTTCATGGTGCTCTTTGTTTTTAATTTAGGTTTTTCATGGTCCGTGGGTTCCTTCATGGTCTTCGTCCTCCTGTTCAGCAGGGAGCATTAGATCGTATATTGAAATGAGTGAAGTGAATAGCAGGTAGTCGAATTCGGTGACAAATTCATCGGAGGTCAATTTAATAACATAACAGTCTTCAAGGATGGAAAAGGGAATCAGCGCCAGCTTTTCATCGGCATCATAATAAACTTCTTTCCGATCCAGCCGGCTGTAAATAAGCGCTTTATCAGGATAGTGCTCAAGCAGATGATCTTTATCTTCCTGAGTTGTATATTGACACAGAGAAGCTTTCATATCCACCTTATCGGCATAATCAGCTAAGAGCTTTTCAATGCCGGCAATATACGCTTCCCTGTCTCCATAATACACATCAATCGGTTCATTTTTCAATAAATACTGAAACGACTTCAGCTTATTCATCTGGGAGTTCAGCAGATCACTGTTTTCTTCAAGCAAATCCCTCGTATCCGTCGCCAGCTCATTATTGCCGACCCGTTTTAAATAGGAGCCCAGGAAAACAAACGCATCAATTAAAGCAAAAATGATCGCGACGATTAAATAATTCAGCCAATCCGTAAAAATGGATGCCGGCTCCTTCGTCCAGTAAATCACTGCACCCAGTACATATAGAATATACCAGGTTTTCCGAATCGCAAACATCCGCTCCTTAACTTCCTTTTCCCATCTCCAGACAGAAAAAACATAAAACCCGAGACAAGCGACAATCATCCATACCGCAATCTTGTAAAATAGGAGCAAAAAAATCGCCTCGTCCATTCAAAATTTTAAATGCGGGTCAGAAAATTTTCAATATTTGCCTTATATATACATTATATCAGAGATTATGCCAGGAAATTGTCATTAAATTTGGGCAGGAAGGAAAATGTGCGGAAATACCCAGATATTATTCAGTCGTCATTAACCACATAGCTGCTGAATTATGTAAAATTTCGGGGATTTTCAATAGTATAGCGAACCTGTTCAATTTCAAGGTAATAAATAAGAACGGACACCCATTTATCAGTGAAGTAATTAAGGCTATATCTTCTTATAAAATCTAAAAAGATATAGCCTTAATGTATAAATTATGGAGTTGCTGCTAATGTAGCATTCTGAGAATAAATATCTAGATGAAATGCCAATCCGCCTGGATTTTCATTAATATTCATTGGAATCAGATAGTTTTTTGCCCTAAACACAACAATTATTTGATAAGTTCTTGGAGTAGCATTTGGATTAGTGTAACTAAAGGAATTAGAGTAATATCGAACATTTTGCCATCCGAAGGGTGGATCAATCTCTATGGGCTGAACCAAAGGTCCGTCAACAAGTGGAGCAGTTGTAAATGCAGGAGGAGAAGCATTTACAAGGTCATAGACAGGTGTATAAGAAAATGGTGGCGTATTCCCATCCACTTGAAATAATCTAATTTCCTCAACCTGGTGAGCATTATCCGCAAATGATGTTAAATATACAGAAAAGTCAGCCGCTGTTAGTCCATTTATACCGATCAATCTTGATCCAACCGCAAAAAATACTTCTTCATCTGGGAGAGCTTGAGGCTTATTCCAAATAAATTGAGGCTGGGCTGCCCCACTAAAAGAAGGATTGGGATTATTATCATTCAAAAAGTTATCCAATCTTGGCCAAAATGGATAGGGGTTTGTGACTTGGACCGCAATAGAAGATGCAACGTTATCCCTTAAATTATTTCTTGCTGAAGCTGCATCCACGGTACTTGTATACACTCCATCATTTCCTAAGCTTACAATTCGGTCTAATGGTGTAAAAGACACAATTATTCACTTCCTTTCATATTTTTCATATCGATATAATATATGGAAAATTATGAAAGGTGATTGGACAAGTATTACTAGCTGAGAGTTAGATTAATAGATTTTTATGGAAATTTTAATTAATCTGACATGATTAGCTTAAATTCAAGTACCTTCAGGCAAAACAATATTTCGAAAATTAGTTGAAAACACCATACCAAAATAACACTTGTACATAAGATAAACTATGCTGGTCAAAGCCTAGAACAATAAATGAATCAGTATTAATTAAAATTTGGAAAGGGGATTGTTTATGAAAGGAGTAATACTAGCTGCAGGGACAGGCTCTCGTCTTGCACCTGTTACTAACATTATCAGTAAGCACCTTCTTCCGGTAGGTCCTTATCCAATGATATATTGGTCTATCATTAAATTAAGGGATGCTGGGATAAAAGATATTTTGATAATCGTAAATAAAAAACATCTTGGCTCCTTTATTGAATTGTTAGGAGAGGGAGAGGAACTAAATGTAAATTTGAAATATAAACTGCAGCAGTATGAAGGAAAAGGTATTGCGGATGCTCTAATGGCAGCAAAAACATTTATAAGGAATGAAAAGTTTGTTGTTTTATTGGGAGATAATATTTTTGAAGATTCCTTAACTCCTTTTATTCAAAGTTTTCAGGGACAGGAGAAAGGTGCAAAAGTTCTCCTCAAAAAGGTAAAGGATCCAAGCCAATATGGTGTTCCAGTTCTCGATAAAAACTCGAAAAGAATTTTATCTATAATTGAGAAACCTGATAACCCCCCATCACCTTATTGTGTTACAGGCGTTTATTTCTATGATCAAGAGGTTTTTAATCTAATAAAAGACATTTCTCCCTCAAACAGAAATGAACTAGAAATTACGGATGTTAATAATCTATATATTCAGAAAAACCGACTCCAATATGACTTGTTAGATGGATGGTGGATAGACGCAGGAACACATGCATCTCTTTACCAAGCAAATCAAGAAATATACAAAAACATTAAAATGGAGAATGCGCAGTGAAAGGTCATTTACTAGTAACCGGTGGTGCAGGTTTTATTGGTGCAAATTTCATATCTCATTTATTAGACAACTCTAGATATAGTATTACCAATGTGGATGCACTTACTTATGCTGGGAGCATTGAAAATATAAAAGGGTTTGAAAACTATGATCGGTATCGGTTTATAAAATGCGATATTGGAAATGAGAATGAATTAAATAAGATATTTGATCAGAGTTATGAGGCCATAATTAATTTTGCAGCTGAATCTCATGTAGATAGAAGTATAGAAAATGCAAAGCCATTTATTCACACAAACATTAACGGAACGTTTAATCTTTTACAGGCAGTTTTACAAGGAAAAGCAAAAAAAATGATTCAAATTTCAACTGATGAAGTATATGGGTCTTTAGGACCAACCGACCATCCTTTTACCGAATCCACCCCTATATCTCCTAATAATCCTTATTCAGCAAGCAAAGCCGGTGCTGATTTACTCGTAAGGTCATTTTACAAAACTCATCAGCTTCCTCTAATGATTACAAGATGCGGGAACAATTATGGCCCAATGCAGCATACAGAAAAATTCATTCCAAAGATAATTAACAATGCGCTAACAAACAATTCTATACCATTATATGGTGATGGCTTAAATGTAAGGGATTGGATCTATGTTGAAGATCATTGCAGGGCGATTCAGATGGTGCTTGAAAAGGGAGATTATGGACAGGTTTACAATATTGGAGGAATCGAAGAAAAAACGAATCGTGAAGTAATACAAATTATCTTGGAAAAGCTGGGCAACGACCAAAGTTTAATAAAATATGTTCCAGATAGAATAGGACATGATCGAAGATATGCTATGGATTCAACTAAAATATCATCAGATTTAGGGTGGAAACCCATGATTTCGTTTGATGAAGGCATACAAAAAACTATTGACTGGTACAGATTGAAGGAGTTTGGGAAAGGGTGAAAATATTAATAACGGGTGCAAATGGACAACTAGGCAAACATCTATTAAGTACATTGGAGCATTCTCATACCGTAATCGGTCTAGGCAGAAATGAATTAGATATTCTTAACAAAGAAAAGGTAAACACTGTTATCAGCACGCTTAAGCCTGAAATAATTATTCATTCTGCAGCATTTACTGCGGTTGACCAATGTGAGTTAGATCCCAAGAAAGCTTTTGAAATAAATGGTTTAGGTACAGGATATGTTGCACAGGCCGCAAGCAATATAAACGCACGTATGTTTTATATAAGTTCAGATTACGTGTTTGATGGGAAGAAAAACTCTCCCTACAACGAAGATGATGAGCCTAATCCCATATCTGCTTACGGTATGAGCAAGTGGCTGGGAGAGAAATTAGTGCAAAAATTTAATAATGGAACTATAATTCGTACCTCTTGGCTCTATGGGCATGATGGCGGAAACTTCGTGAAGACAATGATAAAACTCGGACAGGAAAATAAGGAACTAAAGGTAGTGGATGATCAAATTGGCTCTCCAACTTACGTTAATGATCTTGCAGATGTAATCATCCGATTGTTCTATAAAGAGAGCAAAATCTATCATGTTAGTAATACAGATGCCTGCACCTGGTATGAATTTGCAAGAACGATCTTTGAAGAGAAGGGGTATAATCCGGAATTGATAATACCCACAACGACTTTGGAATATGGAGCACTTGCTCCAAGACCTTCCTATTCAATTTTAGGACATGAAGCAATATTAGAAGAAAACATTGATCTCCCACGCCCATGGAAAGAAGCACTAAAAGATTTCTTAAGGAAGGAGAGAGAGTTGTGATAGACGGAGTAAAGGTAAAAAAGCTGGTGAAATATTGTGATGATAGAGGTTTCTTTGCTGAATTAGTTCGAGATGATGAACCTGAACTTTTGTCAAAGTTTGGCCAGGCATCATGGTCAATGAGTTATCCAGGTGTCATCAAAGCGTTTCACTACCATGAAAAGCAAGATGACCTTTGGTTTTTTCCTTCTGGCAGCGCCCAGGTGGTACTTTATGATTTAAGGGATTATTCCCCGACTTATGGGGAAACAGAAGTTTATTACATGGGCGAAAACAACCCAATTTTGCTTCTTATTCCAAGCGGTGTAGCACACGGCTACCGTGTATTAGGAAATCAGCCCGCTACAATTATTTATTTTACAACAGAGTCATATAATGCAAATCTTCCTGATGAAAAAAGAATTAATTGGGATAGCCCAGAAATCAATTTTAATTGGAAAACAAAATTTAGGTAGGAAGTTTTTGATAACAAAAGAATGAAAGAGGTGACTTATATTTGTTCACAGGCTATTTAAAATTTGAAGGGAAAGAATTAGAGTTTAAGCAGGAATTATTTAATAACGTAAAAAATAATTTCACCTATGAATTCTGGATAAAACCCCAAAGAACCATAAAGTTATCTTTACAATCTAGCGGAGGGATTACTGGTACGGCTGGCCAAAGTTATATTATTGGTCCGGGCCATCCAGGTAAGGAGCGGGCAAATGAATCCGGAGCAGGGGTTTCAGTTGGCACTAATGGAGTATCAGTTTATGAACACAGTCATAATAATCTTCCCTCTTTACTCACTCATAACTCATTTATTAATAATTGGGTGCATATCGCTATCGTATTTGAAGACAAAACACCCAGTCTATATATCAATGGGAATTTTGTAAAAAAAGGGTTAAAGAGTACGAAAAAAAATATTTATGCTTCAGGAAGCATTGGTGGATTAAATCCTTACGGGTATTTTGTGGGACTTGCGAATTGTATTAGAGTTTGGAACTACTCCAGAACACAAAGTGAAATTAAATTAGATTATAGAAAAAAAATGATCGGGAACGAAAAAGGTCTTGTGCTGAATTTGAATTATAATCAACCTGCTGCTGCTAAAGCTGATGAGAATTTTAAGAAAAACCTGAAAAGCCTAACCAATAAAGCTAGATTACCCTACTCCCAAAAGTTCCATAAAAGGAAAGATACCATTGCCAATAATAATCTTCTTGAAGACTTTCCTTTAAGTGCAATTGACAAAACACTTAATGAAGCAAGATATCTAAGTCTATTCAGGAATGTCACAGTAGATGTTATTATACCGATCTACAATAGTTACGAGCTTACAAAAAAATGTATAGAGTCTGTTTTTGAAAATGCTGATCTTCCGTATAATTTAATTTTAATTAATGATGCAAGTACGGATAAAAGAATTTCAATGTTTCTTGAAAAAATAAAAATTTCATCTGCATACAAAAACTTAATTAATCTGGAGATAATTCATAATGAAAATAATCTGGGATATGTAAGAAGTGTGAATAAAGGATTATTAATAACGAAAAATCACCCAATTATATTAAATAGTGATACGGAAATTCCTCCTAACAGTTTTCGCCGTTTGATTTTTCCCATTTTAATTGATATGAAAATTTCCTCAGTTACTCCTTTTTCAAATAGTGCTACCATATGTTCCTTTCCAAACTTTAATGAAGATAACGACTTACCTTTTAATATGACTGCAAAAGAAGTTGATTATTATTTTTCTAAGTACTCAATTTCGAAAGGGATTGAAATTCCGACGGGTGTTGGTTTTTGTATGGCACTGAATAGAAACGTTATAAATATGATTGGAGTTTTTGATGATATCACCTTTGGTAAAGGCTATGCTGAAGAAAATGACTGGTGCATGCGGGCACGCAGATATGGATATAAAAATGTATTGGCACCAAATTTATTTGTCTATCATAAACATGGGGCAAGCTTCAATCTGATGCCTGGCAGTAAACAAAAGTTACTGGCTGAAAACTTAAAAAGGTTAAATAGGCGATATCCCAACTACCCAAAACTAATTAATGATTTTATTATTAACGACCCTATGAAAGATATCAGAGATTTTATTATAAGTATCATGTTTGCTGATAAATATAGTAAAAGAAAAGGCACCCTATTTATTAACCATAATTTAGGCGGCGGAACCTCTTTATATCAATCTAACTTAATAAAAAATATTGGTGACGATCAAAGAGTTTATACACTAGTAAAAGAATCTGATCATTTAATTTTAACCGACCATAATCATGTTAAGCCTATTATTTATAAACTTAGGATAAACAAATTGAATGGTCTTAATTTCAAAAAGTTATTAAATGCATTTAAGATAGACGTTATCTTTATAAACCATTTAATCGGATATCCGATAAGAAAAATGTTCAATTTGATAAAGAACTCTCTTGTAGACTATTACTTTTTTATTCATGATTTCTATGCTGCATGCCCAAGTTATAACCTAATAGACAATAAAAATACTTTTTGTAATACTCAAACTGACCCCAGTATATGCCAGGGGTGTGTAAAAAAATTATTTCCAAAGCAAAATATTAACATAGTGGAATGGCGAAATGAGCATCATGCATTTCTTAAAGGAGCAAAAAAAATATTTGTTCCCAGTAATAGCACAAAGGACATTATATTAAAATACTATAAAGATCTTGACATTGAGGTAAAAGATCATTCCATTGATCATAGCGTGAAATATACGTTTAAAGAGAGTTTTACAAAGACTCAAAACTTAAATATTGCTTTTGTGGGAGCTATTAACTTTGCAAAAGGTTCAAAAATTATCTATGAATTGAAGGATTTAATTATAAAACATAAATTGCCAATAAACATTAAGGTGATCGGTTTTACTGATTCTCATAATAAGGCATTTAGCAGTAATGGCGGAAGGTTTGAAATCACTGGAAAATATGATGTGGGACGTTTATCGGAAATTTTAGCACAAAAGCAAATATCTTTGGCCGTTATTTCATCTATTTGGCCGGAAACATATTCATATACCACAAGTGAATTAATGCTATCCGGTTACCCTATTATTACCTCTAAGATTGGTGCTCCTGCGGAAAGAGTTAAAAAGTATGACGGCGGCTGGGTTTTAGACAATATGACTAGCAGTGAATTATTAAGCTTGTTAAAAAGAATAGTAAATAACAGACAAGAAGTTGTCCAGAAAGCAAGTAATCTAAAAGAACTGCAACATCGAAAAAATTTATAAAGTATTAGAGAGTTCTTGTGAAAAAGTTAATTAAAGTAAAAGGAAGGAGTGGGATCTTCATTATGGCAAAAAAGTATCTATATCTTCCAATTGAAGCTAAAACACGGGAATTGGATGCTAAGCTCTTGCTAACTTACTATGCTATTAAGAGTAATTACAATGTAGTCCTTGGTGACCATACTCCCATTTTTCAACATTTACATCTCTTGCCTAAGGGAATTATATTTTCAAAAGGTCATCCAGATGGAGATGCAAGAAAAGGACATATGGCAAATGCCAGAAAAAAGGGCTATACACTTGTTGAATTAGATGAAGAAGGATTGATTTTTGGTCCAAAGTATACCCGGTTTGGAAATGATGATAAGTATTTGAGAATTCTTGAACATGTTTATTGCTGGGGCAGAGACTCGAAGGAAAACATTACTAAAATTTTCCCTTCACATCAAGAAAAATTTCATATTACCGGTCACCCTCGTTTTGATCTTTTAAAGGAAAAATATAGAGAATTATATAAAGATGAAGTGAAAATGATTAAACAAAAATATGGAGATTTTATTTTAGTCAACACCAGATTTACAAGATATAATCACTTCCAGAATGGATTCAACCATTCTGAAAAGTATATAAAAAGTCTATATGAACATTTTCAAAAATTAATTAAAGTCCTAAGTAAAAAATATCCACATTTAAATATTGTTGTACGTCCTCATATTCATGAAAGCTTAACACCTTATATCAATGAATTTAAACCTTATAAAAATGTGTTTGTTGTTCATGATGGAAGTGTTGGGCAGTGGATTATGGCTTCAAGTCTGGTCATTCATAATTCGTGCACTACAGGTATTGAAGCATTTTTATTAGATAAGCCGGTCATTTCTTATCTTCCTATTAACCATAAAACAGAAAATAATACACTGCCTAATATGGTTACCGAAAAGGCTTTTAATCTTGAGCAAATATTACACTTCATAAATATTGCTCATTTATCAGGGGACAAACCTGAAAAGAAAAGACTTTTATCACATTATTATGCTGCTGGAAACACATACGCATATGAAAATATTATTCACTTATTAAACAAATTAAATGTTGCAGAAGAAAATTCTGTAAAAGATTCAACTATTCAAGCACTTTCTTCAAAGATAGGAAAACATACTATGACTTCGGAAGAGGAAATAAAGAGCTTTTTTGAAAGGCTTGATAGCATTGAAAATTCAAAACAGAAAATCTCAATTAAATCATTGGCTCCTGATTTATTCGAAATAAAATCCTTAAATTAACCCCAGTCGTTCATCCAATCTACTAATCCATTAATGATCCCAGTACATGTTTCTTTGTAAAAAATAACTTAATTCATTTGGAAGGCAGGATATAAAGGTGTCTTTTAATAAGAGCATATATAAGAATAGGACGATACTAGTTACTGGCGGTACGGGCTCTATTGGCAAGGAAATTGTAAAACTGCTTTTGAACTGCAGTCCAAAGTCAGTGCGGGTTTTTAGCAGGGATGAGAGTAAACAATTTTTTATGCAGCAAGAATTAAAAAACTTTGACAATGTAAGATATTTTGTTGGCGATATACGTGATAAGCAAAGGCTGTTATTTGCATTAGAAGGGGTAGATTATGTTTTTCATGCAGCTGCATTAAAGCATGTTCCGTCATGTGAGTACAATCCCTTTGAAGCAGTTAAAACAAATGTTCTCGGTGTTCAAAATATCATTGAAGCATCCCTGGAAAAAAAAATAAAAAAAGTTATTGTCATTAGTACCGACAAAGTCGTTAATCCGGTTAATACGATGGGAACTACCAAATTACTATCCGAAAAGCTTGTAGCAGCTGCAGATTATTATAAAGGTTCTCATAAAACTATTTTTGCCTGTGTAAGATTTGGAAACGTAATGGGGTCTAGGGGATCGGTGATTCCATTATTTAAGGAACAAATACTAAAGGGGCTACCAATAACGCTAACCGATAAAAATATGACAAGATTTATAATGTCTATTTCCCAAGCATCCAATTTAGTGTTGAAAGCTGCCGAATATGCACATGGCGGAGAACTTTTCATATTAAAGATGCCTACCATAAAAATTCAGGAATTAGCAGAGGCAATGTTAGAAGACTTTGAAAAGACAACAGGACAGAAAGGACCTGACATTGTGGAAGTTGGAATAAGGCCTGGGGAAAAGATTTATGAAGAACTCATGACATTAGAAGAGTCAAAGAGAGCATTATGCAATGACGAAATGTTTATTATTCCTTCTATTGTGAATGGAAAAGCGGACATAAATCTATATAAAGGTTTTTATATCGCTACCCAGGAGAATTATTCATCAGAAAATGCACCCGCACTAAATAAAAACGAAATTTTAAATTTATTGAGAAGTGAGGACTTAACTTTTGAGAAATAGACAACAAAAAGGGGGTGGGAGGGTGAAAGTTTTATTTGTTGGTCTTGGTTCGATAGGAAAAAGACATTTAAATAATCTTCTAAGCCTTGCTCAAGAGACAGAGGTACTGGTTTATAGACACTCTAAGGTTGAGGAGGATAGCCCCTTTAAGCAATACACTGACTATGATGAAGCACTGCAAGAATTTCCGGATGCTGTTTTTATCTGCAATCCAACTTATTTACATGTTGAGTTTGCTATTAAAGCAGCAAAGAAGGGATGTCATTTATTCATCGAAAAACCTTTATCACATAATTTAAATGGTGTTAATGAGTTAATAAAAACCGTACAGGAAAATAATCTAATAGCTTTTATTGGCTGTAATTTGCGTTTTCACCCAGGATTAAAAAAAGTGAAGAATCTAATAGAAATGAAGGCTATAGGGGAAATATACTCAGTATCTGTATTTGCCGGTCAGTATTTACCTGATTGGAGGCCTTATCAGGATTATCGGACAACATATAGCGCCACTGAGGAAAAAGGGGGTGGTGTCATATTGGATTTAATTCACGAATTTGATTACCTGTATTGGCTGTTAGGAGATTTTAATGAAGTTTGTGCTTTTGCCGGCAAAGTCAGCAATTTGGAAATCAATAGCGAAGACATTGCTGAAATACTATTAAAAACTGAATCGGGTGTTATTGCACATATTCACTTAGATTATCTGCAGAGAACTTATAGCAGAGGATGTAAAGTAATCGGTGAAAAAGGAACAATAATTTGGGATTATAGCACCAATGTGATAAGAGAATATAACATTCTGGACAGTGAATGGAAAAGTTATGACATTCAATTTGATGTAAATAAAATGTATGAACAGGAAATGAATCACTTTCTAAAATGTATAAAACATAATGACTGCCCACTAGTCAGTCTTGAGGATGGAAAAAGGGTTTTAGAAGTTGCAGCAGCAGCAAAAAAATCGGCTAAAGAAAAAATTTTTATTGACTTAACTGAAAGAGAGAGGTGTGAATAATGAAAATATTAGCTGTGATATGTGCCAGAGGAGGGTCAAAGGGAGTTCCAAATAAAAATATCCGCTTATTGAATGGAAAGCCATTAATAGCTTACACAATTGAGTTGGCAAAGGAATATAAAAAGTTCCACCGCATTATTGTTTCAACAGATTCAGAGGAAATCTCAAAAGTTGCTGAACAATATGGAGCAGAAGTTCCCTTTCTAAGACCAAACGAACTATCACTGGATCACTCTCCAAAAATCCCCGTTTTACAGCATGCAGTTAAGTTTCTCCAAGAACAAGAAAATGAAAAATATGATTTAATTGTCGATTTAGATCCCACTTCTCCGCTGAGAACCATTCAAGATATAGATAATTGTATTAATAAAATGATTAAATATAGGCCGAATGTTGTTTTTAGTGTAACAAAAGCTCATAAAAATCCATATTTTAATATGGTTGAAGAAAAGGATGGAAAAGTTTACTTATCAAAACAATTAAAACATCCAGTAAGCAGAAGACAAGATGCACCCGCAGTTTTTGAATTGAATGCTTCGGTCTATGTGTACCAGCCTGACTTTCTGCTTAAGACGAATAGTATCTTTACGGATAACTCAATGGCTGTGGAAATGCCAGAAGAAAGGTCCATTGATATTGACCGGCCCATTGATTTTGAATTTATCGAGTTTTTAATGAACAAAAGAGAAGGAAATAGGGATTAATGAGAGGTTATCATTATGAAGAATGATCTATTTAGCTTAAGAGGGAAAAACATACTCTTAACTGGAGGAGCCGGATTAGTTGGTTCCGGGTTTGCTGAAGCTCTGTATAGTTATGGGGCAAATGTAATTATAGGGGATAAGGACCGTAAGAACGCTGAGACACTAATAAATAGAACTAAAAAAAAGAATTCGAAAAATAAAATGATTTTTAAGTACCTGGACATAACGGATATAGACTCTGTTCATAAGTGCCTAGAGGCAATAATCGAAGAATTTCAATGCATTAACGTAGTTATAAATAATGCATATCCACGTAATAAAAACTATGGAAAAATATATGAAGATATCGACATCGATGATTGGAGAGAGAATGTCGATATGCATTTAAATAGTTATTTTCTTGTTTGCCAGGTTTTCTCTAAACAGATGATGAAGCAGGGGTATGGGAAGATTATAAATATTGCTTCAATATATGGAATGAGGGGTCCAAGATTCAATATATATGAAGGCACGAATATGACAATGCCTGCAGAGTATTCAGCCATTAAAGGCGGGATCATTAATTTCACCAGATACCTCGCCTCCTATTTAGGGCCATACCAGATTACAGCGAATTGCATCAGCTTAGGCGGAATTTATGATCAGCAGCCAAATTCTTTTGTTGAAAATTACTCAAGAAACGTTCCTTTAGGGAGAATGGGTAATACTGATGACTTTAAAGGAGCAATTATTTTCTTATCATCTGATTCATCAAACTACATCAATGGTCATAATCTTGTGATAGATGGAGGATGGACTTCTTCCTAGTTAATTGAGGTGAAGATTGTGTGTAAAAAAAAATTAGCTGAAATCTTAAACGGAGATTATAAACATACCTATATAATAGCTGAAATTGGAGTTAATCATAACGGAAGAATGGATTTGGCTTTTAAAAGTATTGACGCAGCTATTGAGTCTGGGGCCGATGCAGTAAAATTCCAATTTTATAAAGTTGAAAACTTTGTATCTAAAAATGCTGAGCAGGCAAAATATCAAACAGAAAACACAGGTATTTATGAATCCCAATTTGAAATGTTAAAAAGATTTGAGTTAACTTCAAAAGATCAAGAGATTCTAATAAATTATTGTCTTCATAGGAATATAGACTTTTTAGCAACCCCTTTTGATGCAGAAACAGCAGATTATTTATATGAAATGGGAGTCAAAGCATTCAAAATTGGATCAGGAGATTTAACAAATATCCCCCTAATAAAAAAAATAGATGAGAAAGGACTCCCCATCATCCTTTCTACTGGTATGGCTAACTTAGGTGAAATTGAGGAAGCTCTGGATCATATCAAGTATTCTAAGGCAGCTCTATTGCATTGCACCTCTGAATATCCTGCTCCTTATGAGGATGTTAACCTAAAAGCAATTGTAAAAATGGGCGAAGTATTTAATAGAACAGTTGGGTATTCTGATCACACGATTGGCTGCGAGGCCTCAATAGGAGCAGTAGCATTAGGGGCAAGAATGATTGAGAAGCATTTTACCTTAGATAAAAACCTGGCAGGTCCAGACCATAAAGCTTCAATGGATCCTAAAGAGTTTAAACAGTTTGTATCATTTATCCGAAATATAGAAAAGTGTATGGGTGATGGTATCAAAAAATGTATGCCATCTGAAACATATACAAAAAAAGCAGCAAGGAAAAGCCTGGTGATCGATAAGGATATGAACAATGGAGAAACAATTACTATGGACAATTTAAGTATTAAAAGGCCGGGTGATGGGATTCCACCTAAGTATTTTGATTTACTGATTGGAAAAACTGTTAAGAGGGACATAAAGAAAGATACAATTCTGACATGGGATGATGTCCTTTGAGCAAAAAAAATAAAAAGATTGCAGCAGTTACAGGGACCAGGGCCGATTATGGTATATACACGCCATTGCTTAGTAAAATTCAAGATCACAAGGATTTAGATCTGGGTTTAATCGTTACCGGCATGCACCTTTCACCACATTATGGATACACAATAGAAGAAATAAAAAAAGATGGATATCAAATTATTGGGACTTCAGATATTTTACTTCAAGGATCAACACCTGGCAATATGTCAAGGTCAATCGGGCTAGGCATAATGAGCATGACGCAAATATTAGAAGAATATAAACCTGATTTAATTTTAGTATTGGGAGACCGTGTAGAAATGCTTGCAGGATCAATCGCAGCTGCCTGCCTTAACATTCCAATTGCACATCTTCATGGCGGAGAAATCTCTGGGTCCATCGACGAAACGATTAGGCATTCTATATCAAAATTAGCTCATATCCATTTCCCCGCAACTGATATAAGTGCAGAGCGATTAATGAAGATGGGTGAAGAAGAATGGAGAATCCACAAAACAGGTGCTCTACGTTTAGACACAATTTTAAACACTGATGCTCCACCCATAGAAGCTGTAGGAAAAAAATATAATATAGAATTTCTTAAGAGCAGACAATATTATCTATTGATCTATCATCCTGTTACTACAGAAGTAAATACCATGAGTGATCAAATTATCAATATCATAAAAGTGTTACAGAATTTATTAAAAAAACCCCTTGTTTGTATACTTCCAAACTCAGATCCAGGTACTGAAGAAATTTTAGCTGTCTATAAAAAGATTAAAGGGGAAGATATTAAATTTATTACCAACTTTAGCTCAAACGATTATTTATCGGTATTGAAAAACACGATTGCATTAATCGGCAATTCATCATCTGGAATTATTGAAGCTGCTTCTTATCATATACCTGTTTTAAATATTGGAAGCAGACAACAAGGGAGAGAAAAGGGTCTGAATGTCGTGGATGCGGAAACCACTATTCCTTCGATAGAAAAAGGGTTAATGAAAATACATGATCAAAACTTCCAGGAAGAAATCCTTAAAATGACTAACCTATACGGGGATGGATCTGCATCCCAGCGGATTATAGAAGTTCTGGAAAAAATGGACCCTCCCAAAATTCTGCTGAATAAAAGAATGACATACTAAGGAGAGCTATTGATGTATTTACTTATTGGCGGCGGCGGTCATGCAAAGGTCATTCTCGATTGTTTAAATGCTAATAAAGAAAAAATATTAGGAGTTTTGGATGATAACCCTGCAATCAAAAATGTAAATGGTTTTCCAGTACTAGGGAGAGTTGCCAGGGCGCCTGCATTGTTAAAAGAACATGGCAGTAAACTGAAATTAATCATCTCTATTGGTAATAATAAGCACAGAGAAAAGATAGTATTAGAGCTTCATAGTTATAATCCAATTTACGGGAAAGTTATACATCCATCAGCAATCGTCAGTGCATCCAGCTTTATTGATGAAGGTACAGTTATAATGCCCAATTCTGTAGTAAATGCTTCCGCACAAGTTGGGAAACATTGTATCGTTAATACTGCTTCAGTTATCGAACATGATTGTAGTCTTGAAGATTTTGTACATGTTGCTCCTGGAGCTCATTTATGCGGAAATGTAAAGATAGGCAGAGGCACCCATATTGGTGTAGGTGCAAATGTAATTCAAAATATTTCTATAGGAAGAAATTCTATCATTGGCGGGGGATCAAATGTAATAACCTCTATTCCAGATTCAGTAACCGCTTTTGGCAACCCTGCAAGAATAAAAAAATAAATAGATTTCTTAAAAAAAATTATAAGGCAGGGTTGTAAATGGCTGGAAAAAGAATATATTTATCACCTCCTCACATGACTGGCAATGAAAAAAAATATATAAATGAGGCTTTCGAGTCAAATTGGGTTGCACCATTAGGTCCAAATGTTGATCGGTTTGAGAAAGAATTAGCAAGCTACGTAGGACTCGAAGATGCGGTTGCTGTTAGTTCTGGTACAGCTGCAATACATTTATCATTAGTATTATTAGGAATAAAACCCGAAGATAAAGTATTTTGTTCTACATTAACATTTGTTGCAACTGCAAATCCTATTATATATATGGGGGCTACGCCAGTTTTTATAGATTCTGAACCTGAGACATGGAATATTTCTCCACAGGCTCTTCTTCGAGCATTAAGAGAAGCTGAAAAAAATAATGCCTTGCCAAAGGCGGTTATCGTGGTCAACTTATATGGCCAGAGCGCGAAAATGAAAGAAATCATGGAAATTTGCGAGAACTACAATATTCCTGTAATCGAAGATTCCGCTGAATCCTTGGGGTCAAGCTATTTAGGGAAAAAAAGCGGGACCTTTGGGAAATTTGGAATCTACTCTTTTAACGGGAATAAAATAATCACTACTTCTGGCGGTGGAATGCTTGTTTCAAAAGATATTGACGCACTAAAAGAAGCAAGAAATTTGGCAGCTCAAGCACGTGATCCTGTCCCATATTATCTCCATAGCAAAATCGGCTATAATTATCGGATGAGTAATATTTTAGCCGGTATTGGAAGGGCTCAGTTAGCCAATTTAGATCAGCGAATAGAAGAAAAAAGGGATGTATTTAATCGATATAAAGATGAACTGAGCAATATTGAAGGAATAGATTTTTTACCAGAGCTACAAAACACCATTTCAAACAGATGGTTAACTGTTGCAGCAATAAATAAAGAAAAGTTAAAAATCCAGCCTGCTCAAATAATAGAAGCACTGGAAGAAGAAAACATAGAGGCTCGGCATATTTGGAAACCACTGCATACACAGCCAATTTTTAAAGGATACGAATACTATACTCATTCAGAAGGCTGCAGTGTTTCCGAAAAATTATTCGACTGCGGCATTTGTCTTCCATCAGGTTCCTGTATGACTGTCTCTGAACAAGATAGAGTTATAGATATATTGAAACTTAAACTGAAATAATAAAGAGCATTTAACTTCGTCTAATGAAGTTAAATGCTCTTTTAGTATAATTTAAGATTCACTTTTTCTCCAATAACTTCCGTAAGTATCAATATCTATGATGGGATCATTGATATTTTGTTTCCTTCTAAAATCCAAAACAGCCGCTTTGCAATTTGGCAGCCCGTAATCATCCACAATGATAAAACCGCCTTTTGTTACTTTTGAATAAAGACTGGTTAAGCTATCCATAGTAGATCCATACATATCTCCATCAAGCCTTAGAATGGATATTTGGCTGATTGGTGCTTTAGGCAAAGTATCCTTAAACCAGCCCTTTAGAAAACATACCTGGGAATCCAGTAAACCATACTTTTGAAAATTTAATTTTACCTCCTCAAGTGAAACTCTTAGAAAATCAAACGTATGATGCTTATCGTTTTTATCTCTCGGATAATTCTTTATATTCGGTTCCGGCAAACCTTCAAAAGAATCTGCTAACCAGACACGTCTGTCAGTAATTTCATAAGCTTTAAGAAATCCTCTCATAAAAATACAGGCACCCCCACGCCATACACCTGTTTCAATAAAGTCACCCTCTATTTTCTCTTTTAAGACGATTTCCATGCAGCTTTGGAGATTTTCCAACCTGTATCTTCCAATCATTGTATGTGCCATTAGAGGCCAATCAAGTCCTTCTTTTCGCTGATTACTATCAGGTTTTATCCGTTTTACAGCTTCGAGATTTTGGTTTTTTAGATAGCTGCTGATTTCCTTCGGAAGCTTGATGGCAGGCTCCAGGGGCATGTATTTTTCATTCTCCAGCCAGATCTCATTTAAAAGGGTTTTCTTTAACAACTCTAAATATAATTCTCTGCATGAGTTTAAATCCACAATTAAACACCTCATTTATATTTCAAACTCTTATCAGTTTATTAACCCAAACAAAAAAAGAACTGTACGCATATCATAGTTTATATGAAGTTTTCTTAAAGTATGTCATTTATAAAAGGGTGAGTTTAACTGTGGATTTGATTAATTCATTTCACAAACACTATTATGAGAGCGAAGTGTGGAAAAATACCAACTGGCTTGGTTTTAAGACCCTTAAATGTCCTTTAGACCTTTGGATTTATCAGGAAATTATTGTTGAAACAAAACCAGACTGGATTATAGAGTGCGGCACTAACACAGGAGGCAGCAGTTTATTTCTTGCTTCAATCTGTGATTTTATCGGGAAAGGAAAAGTCCTAACCATCGATATTATGGACGCTGGTAAGCAAAAGCCCATTCATCCAAGAATTGAATACCTAATTGGCTCATCTGTATCAAGTGCAGCAGTGAATACAATTATGAGGAAAATTCCTAAAAACCAAACTGTGATGGTCATTTTGGATTCAGACCATACAAAGAATCATGTATTAAGCGAGCTGAATATTTATCAAAAATTAGTAACAAAAGGTAATTATTTAATTGTTGAAGACACTAATCTTAACGGACACCCGGTTTTTAGTGATTTCGGGGAAGGGCCGTATGAGGCAATAGAAGAATTCCTATCGAAAAACGATCATTATGTCCAGGATCATGACCGTGAAAAATTTTTTCTTACGTTCAATCCAAAGGGTTATTTAAAGAAAATTAAATAAACTAATTTAAACTTTTTATTGACAGGAGGAAGAAATGTATAAATTTTGGGATGAAATGATAAAGCCTATTTTTCTAGAGGAAAATGTTAAATCCATTTTAGAAATTGGGTGCGAATCAGGAAGACATACCCTAAAAATGTTGGATTACTGTTTGGCTAAAAAGGCTAAATTATTGTCCATTGACCCATCACCGCTTTTTGATGCTGATCAATTAGAAGCCGAATATGATTTTTTTAAAGTTATTAAGAATATAAGTCTTAAAGAATTAGCTAATATAGAAAATTATGATGCAGTATTGATTGATGGTGACCACAATTGGTACACGGTATATCATGAGCTTAAAATGATTGAAAATAAAGCGCAAGAACAAGGTAAATTTCCTATTGTTTTTTTACATGATACCGATTGGCCCTACGGAAGAAGAGACATGTATTATTTTCCGGAAACAATTCCAGAGGAATTTAGGAAAGCATACGCAAAAAAAGGAATGCTGCCGGGACATATCGAGCTTATAGAAGCGGATTCTGAATTAGATCAACTATCAATAAATAAGAGTTTAAATAATGCAACCATTGAAGGCGGAGAAAAAAATGGGGTTTTAACCGCAGTGGAAGACTTTTTAAAGGAATCATCTTTTCCTTTGAATTTCTTTAACCTCAATGCAAATCATGGATTAGGCATTATTTTTCAGAAAAGCGACAGACTTCTAAGTGTAATAGAAAGCGCTGCTGAAAAATTTAAAGAAGCATATGAAATAGAAAACAGAAAGTAATAATAGCCCTATATTAAAAAAATCAAAAAAAAGATACAAAATTGAAACGGTGAAAGGGTGAATTAGATCCAGCGATATGAAACCGCTTGTATCGGTTATCCTAACCAGTTATAACAAACCTCTCACAATAGCCAAGGCCATTAAAAGTGTTTTAAGACAAAGCTATACGGATTGGGAACTTATGATTATGGATGACAACTCCAATGAAGAAACGGTCCAAATTATAAAGAAGTATTTAAAAGATAAGCGCATAAAATATTACAATAGTAATATTGAAAACAGCGAAAGGTATAGAACAACCAGATATGCAACATTAATTAATAGAGCGATCCCCATGACAAAAGGAAAATACATCACTTATCTTACTGATGACAACGAATTCCTTCCAAACCGGCTGAAAAGGATGGCAGAGTACCTGGAAAGTCATTCAAAAGCTGATATTGTATATTCAAAACAAATGGTAAGAACCATTAATCATAATGGTGAAATTACAAAAACATTTATTCGGAGAACTTTCGGAGTATTACGCAAACCAGCGGGGTATGTGGACCATTGTTCGATTATGCATACAAGGTCAATAGCCAATAAAGTTTATGATAAATTTGGCAGCTACTGGGATGATGATCCAAAATACTGGTTCAATGGGGACGCTGCTTACTGGAAACGATTAACGGAATTTGCTGTTTTTTACCCAGTACACGAAATACTGGATGTAGCATACAAAGCACCCGATTCCTTTCAAAGACTCTACTCGCAAACTCCAAAAATTATTCCTGATGGCACACTTATTAAAGGACCGGCATCTGAAATTTATTTAATCGATCGTAATCATCGAAGAAAAATAGCATCAAAGGAAGTTTTCAACTCATTAAAATATGATGCAAGTAAAATCTTAGAGGTACCAGATCCATACCTTTTTAAATATCAGGAAGGTCCCCCAATTGATCATCATGTTTTTTCTTCTTCAGACCTTATGCCTAATGGCCTGTTAATTAAATGCGCAAATAGCTCTTTTATCTATTATCTGCAGAACAATAAAAAGCATCGAATTTCCAATAAAGAAGCGCTAAACCAATATTTCTGCTCAGAAGAAGTCGTTAATGTTAACGAGAAATTAATTAACCAATTTGAAAACGGACCTGATATCATGCCTATTTCCGATTCTGATGCCTTTATTCCTGATCGTATACTGTTTTTCTGCAGAAATAAATACTATATTAGTTCGAAAAATAGCCTTCAGAGTATCTCTAAACAAACAGCTCTTAATTTGAAACTGCCAGTTCATAGTCCAGTGCGTGTTGGCATGCCTTTTATTTCCAGATTTTTTAAGAATTGAAGAAAAAAAGTGCCGATATGCAAATCAAGGCACTTTTTTTCATATATTCTATTAGTAGGGTACATAATGTCTCTTTTCGTTAAATGGCTGCTCCCTTTTAACTAAAGCATTTATTTGTTTCATATTTTTTATATTCCATTTTTCATAAAATTTTTTTCGATTAATAATAACTGTTTTACCAAGTTTTTTTCGCTTTGTTTTAAAACTTCCGCTGCCATGATGATGGATAAATACATCATTTGCCACCCACAGTTTTTTTCCGGCAATTCTTGCTCTTAGACTGAAATCAGTATCTTCATAGTAACCTGGTGTGAACCGCTCATCCATTCCGCCGATTTGGCGGAGCAATGATTTTTTAAAAGCCATACAAAAACCACTGAGCTGCTCCACTGCATATCCTTGTTTTCGATGAGTTTGATTCCACTGAGCTGCGAAAATCTGCAGTTCTTCTTTTGTCTTATATGCGACCCTACTGACTGCCTGCTCCTTCAATACATAGTTTGACCTCGGACCTGCAATTCCAATTGTCTCGTCGATTTCAAGCCACCGTATAAGGCCAGTCAGCCATCCTTTAGTGACGATGGTATCGTTATTCAGAATAACAATATAATCCCCATTAGCTGCTGAAAACCCTTGGTTACAGCCTGCCGGAAAGCCTCTATTAATAGAATTTGCAATGACTGTTGCGTTTGGTATTGAATGGAGGAAATCAAGTGTTTGGTCCTGTGAGGCATTGTCAATGAAGATCAGTTCATAGTTTTCCTTTGTGTGTGTCGATATGCTTTCAATACATTGCTTTGTGTAGCGGAGGCCATTATGTGTAAGGATGATAATAGAAATGAGGGGGGTGTCATTATTTGAATCAGCACACATTTTTTTCATCATCACTCCTTTTTCTCAAAAATTAATATTAAACTTCTTAAAATACCAATCATCATCATACTTTCGCTTTTTAAAATATTCCTCTCTTTGTTTGAGTATCCCGCTTTTCAGTAATTTGGGTTCAATCTGACTGATATTTCTCCCTCTTAGCAGTCTCTTGCACTTTTTTATTCGCGTTTTATTAAAATGAGAATAAGCCATTCTTAATAGATTGTAGCTTACATCATCAAATGTTACTGTGTATGGATGTTTTCTCCTGAATAGATGCAGAACCCTTACATCTGGTTCAACATGGCAGCGGTAGCCGAACAGCCATAGCTTAATCGAGATTTCCACATCCTCATGTCCCCAGGTTACAAAGCCTGTCTCAAAACCGCCCACATCCTCAAACGCAGTCCTGGAAATGGCAAAGCAGCCTCCAGGCAATACGGCTGTTTCAAAAAGTCCCTGCTGTCTTTTATTCCATTTTATCGAGAGGGCTGGTGTTAAGGTTTGACCAAATCCAATCGACCTTCGATGGTCCATAGAAGCGATCGCAGGTGTGATGGCATCTGTTTTTTTGGCGAGCAAAGGGGCAAGCAGACGATCAATCCACTTGTCTTCAAATTTTAAATGCGCATCACAGAAGATGTAGTAATCTCCTGAAGCTTGCTGTGCACCCATATTCCTTGCATTTGAAGGACCCACACCTTTTGTTGTAATCGTTTTAATGCGCGCACTTTCTTTATAATTTTTAAGAAAGTCACAACAGCCATCAGATGAACCATCATCAACGATTATGACCTCAAATGGGATATCAGAAGAGGTGGAGAACAAGGAATCAAGTGTCTGCTTTACATTTATTCCTTCATTTTTCGCAGGGAAAATAATAGACACCAAGGAAGCTGTGTTCATATATCTGTCGCCTCTTTTCATATTAGTTCCTTCTATTACAGTATGCCTTTAGCAGTCTGCTTGTGTGGGTGTTAAAGATTTAAGCTTTAAAACAATTAAAATCTTACAGTGGAAAAAATGGGAAAAGCGACTAGGGTTACTCGTCCATTCAAACACTGCAGTTTTTACATATACAATAGTAAGTCAAAAAAATTAAAGCTTTTAAAAAAGAAGAGCTTTAAGGATTTTGGCAAATAAAAATTTTAAGGAGTGTATTATATGAAGAAATGTGGTTGCGGAAAAGGACATGATCACGGTAAGTGTCCAGCAGCACCAGCTTGCGACACAGCAAAGTCGCATGCTCATTTTTGTGACGCTGGTATTCCAGTAGGGGGTACTGAGGAGACTGTTGTTCTGGGTGATGTGCCTGTTCAAGTATTGACAGAATCAGATATTTGCCTTCCATCCTATGCAACAGACGTTAAAGTAATCAGAAAAAATATCTATTTAACACAATGCAAGGCTATTCCAGTGGATCTGGATCCTACAAACGGTGATCCTACTACAACTTCTGTAAAATTGTTTGTGGAAGGTTATATTCATAAGAACATCCAATATGTAGAAGACTGTGAAGGTTATGTGAAGGATTACAGTGTAAATGTACCGTTCAAGTGCTATTCTCGTGTAGATGATCTTGCTGTTCCTGCAATCCTTCCTCTATTCAGCTCTAAAGCTAGTGATGCCAGAGAAATCAGAGAAACGGATAAAGACGGCATGGGTGCTAACCGCTGCTTCTTCGGCTCTAACACGTTTGAGTTTTTGAATGAGCCTATCAAGTGCAGACTTATCAGCTGGAATCTTACAGAAGGCAACTATCTAAGCAACTTCGACAAGTGGGGCAGATTTGACAAGATTACTGAAAAAGATGACATTAATCTTGTATTAAGACTGACTCAGCGTCAATTTACTCCTGGCACTACAAACGGCGGCGACCTGTTCTAAGTTTAATTAGAAAAAAAGAAGGGGTTCCTATCTCGGGAACCTCTTTAACATTTTAAAGTTACATACTGATCCTGTAAAAAGTCGATGCACAATACGGCCTCGCCGTTTATTTCAAGAGATTTGTCATCATTCTCTGACTTATCATGATGCCATACAACATGAACACTTTTAAGCTGGCAATTAATCTCCTCAGTGAACTGCTGAAAAAATTCATAATGGACATCCTGAGTGTTTTCGGTTTGAAACATAAACTCACTTTTAGCACTTGGCACAGGGATTTCCGGCTTGCTTATCCATTCAAGATTGATCGTTTTCTCAATAGGCAATGAAGAAGTTTTCATGTGTAATTTATCATTCATAACAAACTGGATTTCGGCAGAAATAATCCCTTTTACAAATACAGTATTAGATGGAAGAAGCGTATGGCAGCGCAGCGATTCCACAAACCATTCCATTTTCGTAACACAGTCTGCAGGAACGCCAACTGGCAAACAATCAAATATATTAATTTCTACATTCGACTTAGCGATTAAAACGGGAACCTTTACAATGGGACCTGTGCAGCATGGTTCCGGGCAATTGCCGTGAAAAGGGAGTTCGTTATTCTCTTCCTCCATACAGGGGATAGACGACTCCTCAAGCTGGCAGGAAGTGGATTCCTCACAGACTTCATTTTTATCTGAAGACTCCAGTTCTGTTGTAAACTTTTCTATTAAGTCACTGCTTTCTGATATTGGTCTTGGACTCGATGATGATTCAACTCCAATTTCGGATTCCTTGCCTTGCTCATTGCCGAGCAGCATAGCTGAGAATTCCTCCAGCAGCAGCGATATCTTCTGATATTTTTCATCGTCTTCTAATTCTGATTCAGTATGATGAGCTTCCTTTAACATCCGCGTAAATTCATTGAGAGAAGAAGATTCCTCGAGCATTTCCCAAATTTGATTTTGAAAACAGGAATGTTCAGCAGCTGGTTCCTCAAGCATGCACCATGCTTTTTTCAAAAGATTTGAAAACTCTCCTGCATAGGAGGAGGATTCTTCAGAGAGGTCCAGTTCATTAGTGAAAATGCACTCAGATTCTCCATCATTCTGTTCATGATATTCGCTTTCGCATTCACCAATGAAAACAGGCTCCTCATGGACCATTGATGATTCCTCATGTACTATGAATGATTCTTCTGGATCTAATGATGATTCCTCATGTACTATTGATGATTCTTCTGGATTTAATGATGATTCCTCATGTACTATGAATGATTCTTCGCGAACTATTGATGATTCCTCAATCGTCTCTGCAATTAGGGAGAATACTTCATCCTGCCTCGAAAAGCTGCTTGAGGAATCTGATGAAGATTCCTCCAATATTGAAATGAATTCTTCCTCCAAATCCAGAGGCGGATTCTGAATAAGGTCAGGTGATTCCGAAGTATGGAAATCATCATCAAGGCTTTCTTGATTCAGAACAGCATCTTCTTCTAAAAGTGAAGTAAATTGATTTTCAAGTTCAGAACTATCCATTAGCTCTGGGATTTCAGCATCACTATCGTCTTGATCCAGTATGGGTTCTAAGACATCCTGTAGTTCAGCAGTAAATTCATTCACAAGTTCTTCTAATAATTCCGCAGGTTTTCCTGAATTTATATCTTCATTAAGATTGTGCGAAGTTTCTTCCCGGATAGCTGGAACATCAGGCGCAGTTTCCGTTTTAGAATTTTTAGTTGGGTTAGGCTCTAAGTTTTTTTCCGGTTCAACTCCATTCACTTTTCTATGAACTTCATGCTTTTCTGTTTTATATGACTGACTGTTTGAATATTTGCTTGGTAAAGAAGGAGACCAGCTGAGCATAGGAGAAAAGGGTGAAAGCATTTTTTTTAAGCTGTCGGGAATCCTTGCACTTGTTCTTTTTACAACATTATTTTTCTCTTTCTCGGGGAAAGATTGTAATTCTATAAGCTTTGGTTCAGCCATTTCTGTCTGTTCCTTTTTTAATCTCTTTACCTGCATAGCTTCCGTTTTGGGAGGCGGTAAAATAAATGGAATTCTGCGGGCTTTGGGAGTATAAATCGACTGTTTCCTCTTCCCTTGGTTTGATGCAGGCCTGGAATCTTCAGATTTCTTTTCTTGCGTGCTGCTGCTTTTTGTTTCTTCCCCTGAAAAAAAGTACTGCTGCTGTTCGGGAGGCTTTTCACTTATAGTATAGGTATTGTAAATTTGATTATATGCTTTTCTCATATCACTCATAATCACAGGAAGGTGATGCTTTCCTGAAGCATCCTCTCCAATCCCCCTCCTTACCTTTAAAATAATTCTCTTATGCTAGTTAGTCACAATGATGGAAACAGTCATGATCATCATTGGTTGTAGATGATACCCGGATTTGCTGTTTTTGAAGGACTTTAATGGTTATATCCACAACCATCTTTTCTTCTATTTTTGTAAAATATCCTTCATCGAGTGGACCTCCGCCTTTTGGAAGGGGCTGGCGGTCAATTGCTTCATCCCATTCAATTATTTTGCTGCACACCAGCTCGCAAAATGGCAATTCGTTATAATGTTGTATGCTTTCCTGATGGAATTGTGAAAGATCTTTTGTTTGCAATTCATCCTTTTCAGGGTATCCAGTCGGAAGCGGCTTTGATATTAAAAAATCAAATTCATTTCTATGATTGGTTTCAGGCATAACAGGACATGTTAAAAACTTTTTTACCTCTGTTACACATTGAAAGGGTACATCAACAGTATAGGAATGTATTTCTGAAGCGACTGTTTTCGCAGTATGCATTTCAATATCAGGGCATGGAGCTGCATACTGGATATTTTTGCGGACAAAACCTTTTATAAACAGTTTGTTGGTTGGCAGCAAAAGTCTGCATTGTGTTAATTTAACTGATTTTTTAATATCTTTAATCTCCAAAACAGGTTCGGGAAATGTAATTAAGGCATCAATATTAATCTGCAGGCATAGTTCGGCCAATACAACAGGCACCTTTGTGACTATTTTTCCAATACTGACATGGGGATGGTGCTCTATGTGGCTTTCACATTCACAATTCCGGGTTTCAGCAACGCATTCATTCGTATGTTTATCTTTTTTGGGTTCAGACATAATGGGCCCTCCTGAAGTCAAGATATTGCATCCTATGCATGATAAACGTCTATGTTTGGGCTTTTACCCAAAGTTCTGAATGCATTAGTAAAAAGTGAATAAAAATTTTAGATATTAAGTCAAGAATTTTATGGGAAATGACATTGTCAGAAAAAATAAATTTGCATATACATACCAGTAAGGCATGATATAAATAAAAAAAGACAATAGAAGGAATCTGCTGGGATTCCTCCTATTGTCTTGCTTACTGACTGAGGTAATTAATCAGCCATTATTATTATTATTATTAGCAACACCAGGAGTAGGAGTAATAGCAGTAATGGCTACCTGACGGTTCTGTAGAATCTTAACGGTGAATTGGAGAAACATTTTTTCAACTGCATTCTGGAAAGTACCTTCTTCAAATGGAGCATTTCCGGATAGTGGTCTGCGATCGATTGCTTCGTCCCACTCAACGATATCACTTCGTAACAGCTCACAATATGGCATCTGATTATAGTGCTGAGTACTTACTTGATGGAATTGAGATAGATCACTTGAAAGCAGATGGTCTTTTTCCGGATACCCTTTACCTAACTCTTGTTCCCGGAAAAAGTCAAATTCTGCGCGGGAATTAAATTGCGGCCTTTGTGGAAGTGTAAGAAAATCTGTATCTGCAATTCTCGACACACATTCAAAAGGAATATCAGTTGTAAAAGATCTCATTTCGGATAAAACACCACACTCTGAACTCTTTGGACAAGGTGTAGCATACTGAATATTTTTACGCACAAATCCTTTAATAAATAAACTTAATCCTGTTTCAAAAGCGAATGTTGATGGGATAAGCAGTTTGCATTGCACAATCTTTACTCTCTTTTTAATATCTTTTATTTCCAAAACAGGTTCTGGGAAATGAATTGTCGCAGACAGGTTTGTTCTAATAGTTAATTCGGCAAGGGTAACAGGCACTCTTATAATTGTTTCACCTGCTGGTACTGTAATAGGATCTACTGTTACATATTCACATTCTCCCACTGAAGCTGTCTCACTTGTTTTAAAACAATTTTTCTCTTTATCCATTTTAACTTCCTCCCTTTGAATGTAGGTTCAAGTTATCCTATGCATTTCACTAGTCAATTGCAGTAGGACATACGTGGAATTTCTCTTCATTTCTTAGGCATTCACCAAAAAAATTGATGAAGTACGGGCACAACTGGACTGGTGCCTAGCATAAGATTCAAAAGGAGGAGTGAGGGAAAAATGGATAGACAAAATTTTCTTGCCGTTGATATCGGGAACAGCTGGTATAAAGCCTTGGCTTCAGATAGCGGAAAGGTAACTGAGTACCAGCTTCCTAATGCGATTGCCCTTTTTGATGATGAGTTTTATGAAGTACCTTACGAAGATGAAGATGTTATTTTTGAAGAGAACCTGATTGTTGAAGTGAAAAGCCAGGCTATAAAGGATCGAAGAGAAATCTTTTATATTGGAAAAGGAGCCGCCAAACAAAAGGACGTTAGTTTGACAGCCTTTAATAATCAAAAGGTGGATGAAGACAGGACATATCTTCTTCTTTTTGGCTTGGCAGGTTATCATGCAGCACTCCAGCAGATTGATGAAGATGAAGTCTCCTATACCATAGACCAATTGGCTGTTTCTTTGCCGACAACACAATATAAAGAAAGAAAATCAAAGTTAAAAGAACGCTTGATTGGTACCCATACAATTCTCTTTCATAAGGTACCAGGTCTGTCAGAACCAAAGGAGCTTACAGTAAAGATTCATATTGAAGACGTGATTGTTGGAGCAGAGGGTGCTTGTGCATACCTTGGGTTAACCCGGGATCAGAATACTTTAGAGGTTAAAAACGGAGAGCTTGTCAAGGAGACTAAAAAAGGTGTAATTATTGGTGACCTGGGAGGAGACTCTGTAGATTTTGTCGGTATTAAGAACAACAAACCGGTTGCGTCTGTAGAAGGAGAGTCCTTTGGAATAAATCAATTTCTGGATCACATAATCCAAAAGGTCAGTAAAAATGAATTATATCGGTTCGACTCAAGAGCAGAGCTTGAAGAAAAGCTTGCAGCAGGGCAGTCTGAATGGTATGTAGAGCCGTTTGCCGGGGTGAAAAAGGATATTAGCAAGTATATTATCCCGCAGCTCAAATCAATGGCATTCAAATATCTGGAGCACTTTGACAGGGTGAGAAGCAGTTCAGGAGAAATTAAAGGTGCGGTCCGATATATAGCAGTTGGGGGAGCAGCTAAACTGGCACAAAAGCAGATATTGGAAGCAGCTGTAAAGTGGTCTGAAAGAGGGAGACCGATTGAACTGGTGTTTCCTGAGGATATGGAGAAGCTGAACGTTTTAGGGTTAATGATTCTCGCAAAAATGAACCATATAAAAAAAGAAAAAGGAAATAGCCACGCCATTTCCGTTAAAGGTTAGGGATGAAAGTTATGTCCAAAACATACGCGGATCATTTCAATAAGACAGCAATAACGATTACTGATTCTTTTATTGATGTAAAGACGGGCAACAGCATTCCGATATCCCCAAAAGTTAATGAACAGATTCAATACCATACAAAAAATCAAACGTTGAATCACTTTATTTTATCGGCTCTTCACAGTTACTTGCACCCTAGAATACCAGCTTCAGAGGGCAATGATTTAATTTTACAGGAGCTGACAGAACTCAAGAAACTCATAAAAGGCGGCAGGATTGCATCTGTCGCAGCTGCAAAACCAGATACTACCTTTCAAAAAGAAAATGCTGCTGTGGATTTAGACGAGGTGGAAGACGTCCTTGAAGCATTTGGGGGCTAACACTCAAAAAGGTGCACCGTTAAGGTACACCTTTTTATTATGAGACTTTTACTATTCCAGCCTTTCAAAAATGGGTCAGCAATTACAGGCAGACAGCCGGCAGACAGGTAACGGCACAGAAACAGGAAAGATCAACATTGATGCAAATGCCAGTAGGAATTAAATCTTCTACATTTTCACAATCAATTTGGCTGCAAGGCGAACAAAAATCTTTGGATACACTCTTGAAAGGATCTTTTGAAGATTTACAATGTTTGAAAGCTAATAGCTCTAATACAGCGCATTTTCCATCAAAATCTTTGATTCTGAAAATAAAAGAAGTTATGCAGGCGAACTTTTTCTCCTTAGAATGATGGGAAAAAGTTGTTACTCCAGTTGCTTTAAACGGCTCGCAGCCTCCACAATACAAGATAAATGGAATTGTATTCTTCTTTGGTTTTTTAGAACTCACTAAAAGCTCATCAATGGAATGGCTGCATGATGTTTTGCATTCGTCTTCTTTTTTGACCTTTTTCTGCGCTTTAAAGATGGCCTCCAAAACTTCCTCTACACAATTTTCGTGATGTTTGTGATGATGTTTTTTCTCTTCATACTCATCTTTCTTAGGCCAATGGCAATCACATTCAAAATCATGACTTTCGCATACGTCATGATGTTTTTCGTAATCCTTATGTTTTCTCTTGCCGCACATACCCACGATTATCCCACTCCCCTTAAATTTCGTTCACCATTAGCATACGGCTCAGCCTGTTTTTTCGAGTGAGAATCTCGCCTATTAAAAGTGAAAAAATTTATTTTTTTGATTTACATAAATAGTAAGCTGCACAAATCCTCCCAAAATGATTGCAGAGAGGAATGGTTTTTTAAAGGAGGGACATTGTAGAAAAGCCAATATTTTTTAATCCAGTATTTCTGGAAAGGATCTGGGGAGGTGCAGCGCTAAAAAAATTTTTGGCTATCATATTCCGTCTGAGAAGACTGATCAATACTGGGCTATTTCCGGACATGCCAACGGTAAAACCACTGTTTTATCGGGGGGATTTCAAGGGAAGAAGCTTAATGAACTTTGCTGGGATATTCGAGACTTATTTGGAAGTCACACTGCTCCGTCTTTTCCAATGCTTTTCAAATTACATGATGCCAATTCAGATTTATCCGTACAGGTTCACCAGGATGATGAGTACGTATAAATGAATGAATGCTGTTATGTTCTGGACTGTAAAGATGATGGTTAAATAATCTTAAGCCATAACGCAAAATCAAAGGAGGTGCTGAGGCGGTTAATCAAAAAAGGGGAGTGGGATAAACTGCTCAATAAAATCCCCATACAGAAGGGTGATTTTATTTATGTTCCAAGCGGGACCATTCATGCATTAAAAAAAGGGACATTTATCCTTGAGATTCAGCAAAGTTCGGATACTACATTTAGGTTATACGATTATGACCGAATGGACGATAAAGGAAAGAAGCGCGATCTTCATCAGAGACAAGCTATTGAAGTTGCATCTGTTCCTCATGATTTGCCAAGTATACAGCCTGAGTCAGTAAAAAAGGGCAGAAACCGATTCATCATGTTTTTGCAATCAGATCACTTTTCGTTTTACAAATGGGAAATAGAAGAGAAAGTTGAAATGAAAAAAGAAGCACCATTTTTGCTGGTAAGTGTTATTAATGGAAGTAGGACTTTGAGAGTGAAAGACTAACTATTTCATGTAAATAAAGGAGATCACTTTATTCTGTCTGCGGCTTTGTCGAAATTCTCACTAGACGGTAAATTCGACGCTATCGTTTCTCATCCTTAATGTATATTTTGCAGAAATCTAAAAAAAGCAAGCCCTCATTGGCTTGCTTCATCTTTTTAGATAACATACATAAACACACAAAGAAAATGAGCCATGCTTCCCATCATAATGAAAATGTGAAAAATCTCATGAAAACCCATATGATTGAATTCAAGGAATTTAGGCTTAACAGCATAAATCACTCCGCCAATCGTATAAAGGATGCCTCCAAGCAAAAGAAGCAGAACGCCTGCTGAGCTTAATGATTCAGAAAGAGGAGAAAAGGCGAAAACGATAATCCATCCCATTGCAATATATAACGCTGTTGAAAGCCAGCGCGGGCAGTTGAACCAGATCATTTTAAACAGAATGCCTGATAAAGCAACAGCTGTAACAATTCCAAATAGAATCCAGCCGGTCACACCATTTAAGGTGATGAGGCAAAAAGGGGTATACGAACCTGCAATCAATACATAAATCATAGAATGATCAAGCTTTCTTAAAAATGCAATGACCTTATCCTTGGCGATGACCATATGATAGGTAGCTGATGCTGAATAAAGAAGCATCAAACTGATTCCAAAAATAGCAACAGCCGTAATGGCAATCGGTGAAGAGGCTGTCAGTGAAGCTTTGATTACCATGGCAAGCAATCCGGCAAAGGATAAAATGGCTCCTGCTAAATGGGTTAGTCCGTTGATGGGCTCCCGGATGTACGAATTCATAATATCTCCTCCTAATGTTCTTATATGTAGTTTCTATTACTACTTATAATAATATATACAAAACACCATGTAGTCAATATTTACAATCTGCTTTTTTTTAAGTAGAATTTATATAACGATAAATGAGGGGTTTGAGGGATGTTATGAAAATGGAAAAGCTCATTGCAGATAACCAAATTCAATTGGAAGATATACCGCAGATAGATTTATACATGGATCAGGTAATCCAGCTATTTGAAAATACCTTTGGCAGCACGACGAGAAATGAAGAGGAAAAAGTGCTTACCAAGACAATGATAAATAACTATGCAAAAGGAAAATTATTTTTTCCAATTAAAAATAAAAAATATTCAAAGGAGCACCTTATATTAATTGCTTTTATCTATCAGCTAAAAGGGGCTCTATCCATAAACGACATTAAAAGCCTGCTAAATGACGTAAACACGAGGACAGCAGAAGGAAAGATGGATCTGGACCATTTTTATGAGCTTTTCCTCGATTTAGCGAAACGGAATGCAGAAGCATTTATGAATGATCTGGAAAATCAGGCGAGCAGGGCGGCAGAGCTAAATGAAGGGCAGCCAGCCCAGCTCGAAAAAGTCCTGCTGGCATCTTCACTGGTTCATATGAGCAACTTATACCGCAAAGCAGCTGAGCGCATTGTTGATGAGGTAAAGGAGACAGGCGATGGGAAATAGAAAAGCGGGTACCTTCATTAAAAAGAAAGAAAAACGAAAACCAGGTTGGCTGCGGGAAATTATGGACGAGATCCTGGATTCAATTGTTGTAGAAACCCTTATCCGGATCATATTGTGGATACCGCGGTTAATTATTAGCTTCTTTAAGAATTTGTTTTGATCATAAGTTTGTTTGATTAGGCATGAAAGGAGAAATCCAGCCCATTGTGTCCGAACCTGGTGCAACTTCGGACACAAAAAGCGATAATCTCGGGTTCTGAGTCCGAACCTGGTGCAACTTCGGACACAAAAAGCGATAATCCCGGGTTCTCAGTCCGAACCTGGAACAACTTCAGACACAAAAAGCGATAATCCAGCCCGCAGAGTCCGAAACTGGTGCAACTTCGGACACAAAAAGCGATAATCCAGACCGAGAGTCCGAACCTGGTGCAACTTCAGACACAAAAAGCGATAATCCAGACCGCAGAGTCCGAACCTGGAACAACTTCAGACACAAAAAGCGATAATCCAGCCCGCAGAGTCCGAACCTGGTGCAACTTCGGACACAAAAAGCGATAATCCAGCCCGCAGAGTCCGAACCTGAACCAATGAACTCCCCACCAAAAGCAAATCCCGCACCAGAAATCAGCGGGCATCAAACACACAAAAACCCGGGCCACTCAAAGCCCGGGTTCATTCTTTTTATAGAAATACGAAATATATAACCCCCGCCAGTAGAATCCTATAAATGGCAAAAGGAATCAGTTTAATCTTGCCGATAATTTTCAAGAAGAAGCGGATCGAAACTAATGCAAAAATAAATGCACTGATGAATCCTGCAATAAAGAACGGAAGCGCCTCGACTGAAAAGTATTCAAGATTCTTAATTAATGAAAGAAAACTTGCACCGGCCATGATCGGCACAGCCATGATAAAAGTAAAATCAGCTGCAGCCCTATGTGACAGGCCAAGCAGCACGCCGCCGGAAATGGTGGAACCTGAACGCGAGAATCCAGGCCAAAGGGAGAAACACTGTATCAATCCAATAGATAAAGCCTGTTTATAGGTGATTTGATCAACAGAAACTGTTTTCGGGTTTTTCCCTCCAAAAATATCAGCAAAAATCATCAGAAATGCGCCAATAACCAAACCAATCAGTACAGTCTCAGTTGAAAACAAGTGTTCATCAATGTAATCCTCAAACAAAACGCCAAGAATCCCCGCAGGAATTAACCCGACAATGACTTGAGATAGTTTCAGGCGGCTTTGTTTTTCTTCAGAGCTTTTACCCCGTCCTCCGAGACCAAGCATTTCAATGAACCGGTCTCTAAAAATGATCACAACCGCTAAGATGGAACCGAGCTGAATAACTACTTTAAAGGTATTGGCTTCATATTTAGATAAAAACTCTTTTGTATTAAGCCACATATCATCCACAATAATCATATGTCCTGTCGATGACACTGGGGCAAACTCTGTCATTCCTTCAACAAACCCCAATATAATTGCTTTCAATATCATAATAAAATCCATAACTGTTACATTCTCCTTTTAATCTGATGCAAACAACTCCATTTAATGATTATAAACCATTTGAGATAGATAGGAACACTATTTTACAAAGTAATATAGTTGTAAACTGTCTATTAATTCAGCTGAAACTGGCGGGCAAGTGATTATAACACCGGGCAATACTTGGCAGAAATCGGCATTAAATTTCTTTAAAACATCAATAGATTCCTGCTAAAAAGTTGTTCGATCACTAATTCACAAACTCTTCACAGAATTCCATAGTCTTGTGAGAAAAATCACCAATTTCAGTGCTAAATTACCATATGATAAAAGCAGATAAACCAATCGAATATAAGGAGGAAATCAAAATGAACAAAGGAGTAAAATATCTGCTTACTTCCGCAATAGGCATAGGCTTGCTAACGGGATGCAGCCAGGGGGCAGCACCGGAAAATTCACTTCAGCCCGAGGAAAAAGTCCTGGCAGCAGAAACAAACCAGCCTGAAGCAATTGCACCACACAAAGATTTAAACCAAGAACCTATTCCATTGAAAATAGAAAGAGTCGGGGCGAATGAAGTAAATGTCGAAATGACTTCCCAAATCACAGATATTGAAATCGACAAAGGAAAATTCTATAAAGCATGGACATTTAATGGGGAAGCACCGGGACCGGTAGTGGTTGTCAATGAAGGGGACACAATCAATTTCACCTTAAAGAACATGGACCCGGCAATACCACACAGCATGGACTTTCACGCTGTACACGCGGCTCCTTCAAAAGACTTCTCGAACGTTCAGCCTGATGAAACGGGAACATTCAGTTACCCTGCCAATAAACCGGGCGTATTTATGTATCACTGCGGCACTTCACCGGTCTTATCACATATCGCTAACGGAATGCACGGAACGATCATTGTGAAGCCTAAAGACGGCTATCCGACCGATAAAGAGATTGATAGAGAATATACAATTATTCAAAACGAATGGTATAAATACAACGACCTTGATGATTTTACAAATGGAGTTCCGAGTCATGTGGTTTTCTCAACAAAGGCTTTAAAAGAGGGAGACCCTAATACAAATGGGGATACGTTCACACTTAAGGACAATCCGCTTCTGGCTAAAGTAGGGGATAAAGTGAGGATCTATGTAAACAATGTGGGACCAAATGAAGTAAGCTCTTTCCATGTGGTTGGTACGGTGTTTGACGATGTATACATTGACGGAAACCCTTTTAACCATTACAAAGGTCTTCAGACAGTCATGCTCCCGGCGAGCGGCGGAGCTGTTGTGGAATTTACCGTTACGAAGGAAGGCAGCTACCCAATAGTGACACATCAATTTAACCACGCACAAAAAGGAGCCGTCGCCATTCTAAAGGTAACTGAGACCGGTGAAGACGACGGCAAGGCTACAATGAGCCATTAAATATAAATAAAAACTCAACTTAAACTAAATTATACAAGAGAAAAAACAAAAATGGAATCCCTATTTCGGCTGTCTTCTAAAAGATAGCCGGAACGCATATTTCCGGGCAGGTGATCGCTGAGTGTATAAAAAAATCGGATGGTTTCTATTATTTTTCAGTATGATCCTGGCCGGAAAAGCTTCCGCTCAGGAACTCTCTGCAGCATCATCAAAAGAGCTGAGAGAAGCATTGTCGGATCCGAATGCATCAGTCATTAAATTACAATCTGGAATATATGAAGGCAATTTTTTAATAGAGAGAAAAGTTCATATTATTGGGGATAAAGGAACAAGAATTATAGGATCTGAAAATGGCCATGTGCTGACAATTGCAGCGGACGATGTCATCATTGAAAATCTGGAAGTGGAAGGCAGCGGATCACAGAATGCCGGAATATATGTGACAGGAGACCGTGCCTATCTTCACCATATAGCGCTGAGGGATGTTTTTCACGGCATTTATGCAAGGAATTCATATGGGCACCGGTTTGAAAATAATCTCATTACCAGTTTCCAGAGTAAGGACCGGCACAAGGGCTTTGGCATCTATTTGGTCGAAGCCCCAAATACAGCGGTTAAAAATAATTACTTCTTCCACACGCAGGACGGTGTTTATGTGTCCTATTCTGATTTTTGTGAAGTCACGGGGAACATCATGTCCAAAGCACGCTATGGCGTGCATACAATGGATTCCCGAAATGTATTAATTTCAGACAATAGGGTGACTGAAAGCATCAACGGCCTCATGATCATGCAAAGCTATGAAGTATTTATCCTAGATAATTATTTTTATAAGAACACAGAAAATGAGGGTGCCGGGATTTTTATGTACGACACATTTGATTCCAAAATTGCTTCCAATATTGTGAGGGGCAATTACAGGGGAATGATTCTTGAAAACGCACAGCGGAACAGGCTTGAATTTAATCAGGTTCAGGAAAATGATACCGGCCTTGAAATGGGGAAGAATTCAAATGATAATGTCATTTATTTAAATAACTTTTCCGGGAATACAAGGCAAATCATCTCTGAAAAAGATAACAGGAATCTATTCAGTAAGGATCGTTATGGCAACTATTTTGATGATCATCAATTATTGAATCTCGATAATGACCATAAAGTTGACTTTGCCTATAAAAGCGGCGATGTTTTTTATCAGATGGCAGATGAAGAGCCTTTATTGCAGGTCTTTTATCAAAGTCCGGCGGTAGAACTGTGGAACATGATTGAACAATACACGCCGATTCCATCAGACGCCTTTATCATTGATGAGTCACCGCTTGCTGAAGCTGCGCCTGTGAAACAGAAAGAACTCAAATCAGAAAAACGGAATGCCTCGCCAAGCCGTGATCCTTCATTAATCCTGTTCTTTTTCCTTACCGCTTTAATAAGTTTGCTTATATTGAATTATGGGAGGAAGCACAATGAGATATAGACATGTTCTCCTAATGGCTGTTCTCGCAATATTGCTGAGTGCATGCTCTTCATCAGCATCGGAACCGGCAGAAATTAAACTGAATGAGGATAGCTGTGGTACCTGCAATATGGGAATAGCTGATTTGGAATCAGCAGCACAGCTTATCTTAAATACCGGTGAGCCTGTATTGTTCGATGATATTGGCTGTATGACACAATATTTACAGACAGAAAAGCCTGAATATGAGGCAGCCTTTGTACATGATTATCTCAGTGGAAAATGGATATCGTTTGATGCTGCTGCATTTATACAGCACAGCGATATAGACAGCCCCATGAGCTATGGAATAGCAGCATTTGAATCTTTGGAAAAAGCCGGGGAATACCGGAAAGAACATGGAGGAACTGCATATTCGAAAGAAGAGCTTGTGAAAGCAGATATAAAGAGCTTTAAAGGAGAAGGGAAGAAGCACAGCCATTAACATGATATTTACCCTCAGCACGAGGAGGAATCAATATGAATCCCGGACTTTTGTATTCTGTGACGAAACATGAACTTCGGCTGCTGTTAAGAAGCAGATGGCTTTTTAATTTTATGATTCTATTTTTCTTTCTGGCAGGACTCCTTTATTTGTATGGTCTTCAGTCTGTTAAATCAGATCCTGCTGAAGTTACGTTTGGACTGGAAGGTGTTAATGACAATATTGAAACAATGGGTGTTAACCCGGAGTATTACGGCCTTAAGGAAATAAAGGCGGAAGAGGGGCCTGCGGCCGGTTTCAGCCAGTCTGCCTACAACCGTTCGATTGCCATGCTGATCAATCTATCTCTTTGGATGATTCCGGTCATCTGCATGATTCTTGGCAGCAGTTCCATTATTGCCGATAAAGAAAATGGGAGATTAGCCTTATACAGGACCTACCAGGCATCTTCAGGTTATTATCTGATCAGTAAATTCCTGGCTTTGGTTCTCTCGTTATTTTTTGTAACAGGTATTTCATATGGATTATTCGGCTTGCTTTTCTCTTTGGCGGGAAGCTCCTCTGCAGCACATATTTATCAGGTTTTTTTTATGGTGAATATGCTTTTAATCCTTGTATTCTCAGCGGCATCCTTACTGATTGGAGCCCTTTCCAAAACAAGGATGCAGGGACTGTCAGCAGCCATTATATTCTGGATTCTTATGGTGTTTGTATACGAATTTATCATCTTTTCTGTCATCGGGTGGGTTCCATATGCATTCAAGCAAAACAGTCTGTTCCTGTTTATCCTTCTGAACCCGGTTGAATCCGTCCGCGTTTGGTCGATTTCAAAACTGAATTCCGAATATGTATTTGGTCCTGAATACCTCATAATCGAAAAGTGGGGAGCAAATGGGTCTCTGACACTTGCACTGGCTTTATCCATTTCGCTCATAATTCTAATCACCATCCTATATTCAGCCCGGCTTTTAACGAAAAGAGGTGTGTAAGATGATAATGGAATTGAAGGAGTTATCCAAAGCATATAAAAAGAAGAAAGCATTGGCACCGCTCAATCTCAGCATTGATCAGGGGGAGTGCATCGTATTATGCGGGGGGAACGGCGCCGGAAAAAGTACGATGATTAAGATGCTTACAGGTGTAGAAAGTCCCACCACTGGCAGTGTGGTGTTCCATTCGAAAAAGCAAAAGCCATTTGCTTACATGCCTGACCAAATGATGTTCCCAGCAGAGCTTACCCCCTTTGAAATCCTTGATTATTATGGTCGATTTTTAAATAAGAATAAGGAAGCGATCAAATTAGTTTTAGAAAAAACAGGATTGTGGAACGAGCAGAACCAAAAAGCTGGAGGGTTTTCAAAAGGGATGAGTCAGCGCCTTAATCTGGCTCAGTGTCTGCTCGCCGATACGGACATCTATATACTTGATGAACCGACAGATGGATTGGATCCCTATTGGGTTATTCAGCTGAAAAAGATAATAAAGGAGTTGAAAGAGAAAAATAAAACGATCATTGTCAGCAGCCATATTATGAGAGACGCCATCGAAATCGCCGACAAACTGATAATCTTATTTAACGGGAAAATAAAATTTCATGGAACACTTGATCAAGCTTACAAAGAATACAAATGTGCCTCATTAGAGGAAGTATTCCTTTCTATACACAAAATGGAACACCAATCGGACTGAAACAAAGAGCGATTCCATTTAGGAACCGCTTTTTTGACCTCTGTTTTCATAAAATGAATATTGTTCAACATCTTTTGCCCATAGCTTCGCATGTTTTCCGCTAAGCTCAGCAATCCATAAGTCGCCTTTTGGCTCTGCAAGCTTTTTTCTGACCCATGTTAATTTACCGGCTGTCTTTAGGTAAAGAGGATTATAATCTCCAATCGAATTTTTGGGATAGGTGATTCTCGTCTGCTGGGTCTTGCTGAGCTGAATCAGACAGAGTGTTGGTTCGGGCCGCCTTTGCGGATCATTTGACCATTCACTTTCATCCACGCGTGAGGCAACCAGCCTTTCATTATCCACCCAGGTAAAGCCCATTTCTGCGAATTTAGCAGGGGTAAGGTTCATCGTATTAAAAGCAGGCAATTCAGCCACCTTCAATTTTTTGTTTTTGAATCCCATCACAATTCTGCCCCCGCCCGCAATGTAGCCCAATAAATTCCTGCCAGGCGCCCACTTGGGAACGTCAATATGAAGGATCATCTCATCAAGAACTTCAAAGTTTTTCCCATCAGGAGAAATGACGCAGACCATATCACTGTCCATAGACAGCGATGCCGTTGGACTTACAATGAAAGAGACCCATTTCCCATCAGGTGAGAATTCAAATGTTGTCGCGTTAATGGACATGATGGTAGCATTGCCGTTGCCTATTTCCTTAGGAATCGTGAAAAGAGGCTTTACATGCTGGGTCAAATTCATATTTTCAAGTTCTTCGGGCAGCTGAACATTATAAAGAATAGGGCTTGTCCAGCCATCCGGCTTTAAGACGGCGCTTGAAGATAAAATAAACCCTTTCCCATCAGGATACCAATTATAATCATCTACTCCTAAAGCAATATTATAGAATTGATCCAGATCCGATATGTTTAAGACACCATTGCTGGTAAAAGCAATTTTATAATCGGAAGGTGCCCATTTGGCATTTGCACCACCTTGAAAAATCCTTTTATGCTTCTTTGACTTTACATTGTATACCCATATCTCTATGCTGTTTTCCATATCAGGCGAATGGGGTTCCTGCGCTTCTTTTTCATAAAGGAGCCATTGGCCATCATAGGACCACTTTGGTGTATTCGTGAATTTGCCAGGTTCAGCAGTAATCTGTTCTTCAACCGCTCCTGTCTTGATCAACAAATAGCCATTTCGTATAAAAGCTGCCTGCAATTGATTTTCTGCCGTATCACCCCATGCATCTGCCGGGATAATAAACATGAAACAGCAAAGCAGCAAAATCAGTTTGCGCATATAAGATTCATCTTCCTTCAAGTTATTTAATCATGCTTATTATGGGCAAAGAGAGTTATTTTATTGAAAGTATTGAAAAGAGCACCATGAAAGAAAGCTTTATATTTTCGATATGATTTCGTTTACTTTATAATGATCGAATAGCAGACAAAATTGCCCAGCTCTGTTTTTTCGGATGCTAATTGGGTAAAAACATTTACAAATGGATTAAAAATGGAGGAAATAAACTTTGTTCATTGCTATTTTGTTTTTTATGTTCATGTCCTTTTTCCTGTCGGGAAGTGAGACTGCCTTAACGGCTGTTAACAAAATGAAATTAAAATCGAGAGCAGACAATAATGATAAGAAATCACAAAGAATTTTGGATATGGTTTCGAAGCCTGATGAGATGATTACATCGATATTGATTGGCAATAATATTGCTAATATCATGCTGCCTACTCTGGTTACCATAATTGCGCTTGATTATGATTTCAATGTAGGGGTGGCAACGGGTATCCTGACTGTGGCACTAATCTTATTTGCGGAAGTTCTGCCAAAGTCCATCGCAGCAAGCTTTGCCGACAAAATTGCTTATCTTGTATTTCCCGTCATTCGAATTCTTATGCTGATCTTAAAGCCGGTGACTTTTCTAATATCCAGGTTCACGAGGGGAATTATTAAATTTCTTTCAAAAAATAATGGGAAATCAGTATCTGTATCCAAGGAAGAGCTCATTACCATGGTCGATATAGCTACAAGCGAAGGAACCTTCCATGAAGAAGAAACACAGCGGATAAAAGGGATAATTGATTTCTATAATTTAGATGTCAGCGATGCGCTGAAAACACCGCGAATGGAAATTGAAGGAATTCCATATGAAGCAACGATAGATGAAGCAAAGAATATAGTGCTTGATAATCGTTTTACAAGGTATCCGGTCTTTAAGGATAATATGGATAATATTGTTGGAGTTTTCCATGCTAAGCTTTTGCTCTCCTGGTCCAATCAGCCTGAAAAATCCCTGAAGGATTTTACTGACTTAGAGCCTTTATTTGTCTATGAATTTCATAGCATTGACAAGGTATTCAAAATGATGATGAAAGAAAGGAAGCACCTTGCCATTGTTCTTGATGAATATGGCGGGACTAAAGGCATCATCACACATGAGGATATCCTTGAAGCAATGCTGGGCCAGGAAATAGAAGATGAAACGGATGAAAACACTGAAGTGCTGATTGATGAGTTAACGGAGAACCATATTATTGTTCACGGCAAACTGGCAATCCGCAGAATCAATGAAGTTTTTAAAACAAAAATTCCCGAAGATGAAGACATCCTTGCCGGATTTTTACTAAAAGAACTGGGTCATTTTCCTGAAGAAGGGGAAACATTCGAATACCATCATCTGCATTTTGAAATAAAATCAATTGAAGACAACAGAATTAAGCTGGTCGAAATTAAGAAAAAAACCCCTTGATCTATTTGAGCATTATTTCCTGACGGGAATAATGCTTTTTTATGATCCATAAAGAAATCAGGATAAAACTAACAGCTATATGGGAACATTAGGTATAGGGAAGTAGATGAATAATTTTTATTTTTCTGAAAATATAGGTCCTTTTTAGTATATAATATAATAAAAATAATAAAATTCGGGGTGATCTTATCATGGAAAATAAGCCATTTCATTATGACGGAAGCGTACAAATGAATTATGAAAAAGACGGTGAAGCAAGCTCAAGCATTCCTTTTGAACTAACAGATGAAATGAGAAAAAATATCGGAACCAATCCATATTCAAATAAAGAACAAGAATAATTAAGGACTCAATTTGGGGTCTTTTTTTTTAGATTATCCATTATTTATTTTGGGTAAAAAAAATAGCATGAGCAAATCATTTGAAAATCTTTTTTGTTTTGAATATGATTATCTCGGATTAAGAATAAAATTGATCATACTGCAGGATGAATACATATTTTATTTCTGATTCAAACTAAATTGACAACTCAAAATGGAAAGGTGATAAAATTATGTCTCAGGTTTTATACATTACAGCACACCCTCATGATGATAAGGTGTCATACAGCATGGCAGCAGGAAAGGCGTTTATCGATTCCTACAAGGAAGCTAATCCTAATGATGAAATCGTTCATATTGATTTATACAAGGAAAATATCCCGGCAATCGATGTTGATGTTTTCAGCGGATGGGGCAAGCTTCAGTCAGGCAAAGGTTTTGAGGAACTGTCTGAAGATGAAAAGACAAAAGTTGGCCGCTTATCTGAGCTGAGCGAGCAGTTTGTTGCAGCCGATAAATATGTGTTTGTTACACCGCTTTGGAACTTCTCATTCCCTCCGGTAATGAAAGCGTATCTTGATTCAGTGGCTGTAGCCGGCAAGACATTTAAGTATACGGCTGAAGGCCCAATCGGGTTATTGACTGACAAAAAGGCGATTCACATCCAGGCTCGTGGAGGCATCTATTCCGAAGGGCCTGCAGCAGAGATGGAAATGGGTCACCGCTATTTAACAGTATTAATGCAATTCTTCGGCGTCCCTTCATTCGAGGGTCTGTTTGTGGAAGGGCACAATGCAATGCCTGATAAAGCTGAAGAAATCAAAGCTGATGCCATTGCCCGTGCAAAAGACAAAGCGAAAACATTCTAAACTAAAGCAGCGGATTTCCGCTGCTTTTTCTTTTTGACTAGGCATATATAAGGAGAGCTCTTGTCCAGAAAGAATAGTATAATACAGGAAGTTAATACGCTGGGAACGAAAGGGGGAAGCTTTGTGAAAATCTCGGAATTCAGCCCCAGCCATTTAAATGAGAATGATGTTTGCAAATTGCTTTACGATGGGATTGAGGATAATCTGCAAAAAGGGGATTTAATTTTTGTGCCTGGAAGCAGCAAAGCAGCAGAATATCGATTGCCTGAAGCGATCAGGATATATCAGGAAGGAAGGGCCAAAAAGCTGCTTTTGTCAGGGGGCGTAAAATGGCCTGGCAATGACATGACTGAAGCTGAAATGTTAATGAAAAAAGCCATTATGTACGGAATTCCTCGAAATGATCTCTTCATTGAAAATAGTTCTCTTCATACAAAAGAAAATGTGCTTGCCTCCATGCTGGTTATGGACCGGATGTGCGGGCTGGAGAACATCTCTAATATCATTGTTGTAACGGCTCCATTTCATATGAGGAGGCTGCACTTAACATTATTGACGTATATGCCAAAATGGATTAACTACTCTCTGGTATGTTCTGATGATGGTTCAACCGGGAAAGAGCAATGGAAGCAGCATCCATATGGGAGAAAAAGAGCGTTTGATGAAGCCGGAAAAATAATTGATTACGTAAAAAAGGGCATTCTGATCGATCAGGAAATTTAATGTCAAGGAAAATCCCCGCCAGTATCCAATTGGCAGGGATTCTTTTAAAATGTATTGTAAATATTCTCGCATTCTTCCGCTGTAGGTTCGTAAAAGCAATGCAGCTTAAATCTTCCGGCTAAGGGCTGATTGTACCATGTAGGCGGACATTCGCCGGGAGGCCTGAAATACCATAAAGAAAATTTGGATGGCCAGATCCGCTCACCCCGTACAGCCCTTCGTGCGAGTCTTTTCTCCACTTCCCTTGCCCTCTGATAAAAATAGCCTTTCTGAACAGCTTCAAATGCATGAGGCTGATAAATCATTTCAGGAATTGTGCGAATTCCAACGAAGTCAGAACAATTCCCCCTGATTCTATTGATCCCCACATTTCCCACCATTAGCATGCCCTGCTGGCCTTCTCCTTCAGCCTCTGCCCGAAGAAGGCGAGCCAGCAAATCTATATCCTGTTCGCGTGCCTTCACCACTGCCATTCTGTCTCACCACCGTTCCCGTAATATTAGATAGGCTGATATAGGGTATGCACAAGAGAGGGGGATGTGCTTTTAACAAGAGAAAAAGCTCCGGCAGAAGCAGGAGCTTTTAGTTGGCATAAAAATTTTCCGTATAATAAGGCTGCGATTTTGAATTAAAAGCCACACCAACACCCAAAAATTCATAATCCGCACGCAGAATATTTTTGCGGTGGCCAAGTGAGTTCATTAATCCTTCGTGAGCAAATATACTGCTGAATTGACCGGAAGCAAGGTTTTCTCCGGCTAACATAAATGAAACTTCATCCGCCTGCATTCTGTCGAAAGGAGAGAGGCCCTGCAGATTGGTATGGTCAAAATAATTGTTCTCTGCCATATCGCTGCTGTGTTTACGCGCCGTTTCCTTAACAGTATCATCCCATTCCAGAACGGGTACTCCATGATTTACTCTCTCAGCATTGGTAATATCAAAAAGCTGCCATTCAAATCCTTCCTTTAAAGCACTGCTGGCATTAGCATAAAAGGATTCTTTTTGCTCCTCAAGGGATTTACTGATTATCTGAATGGATGTGACCGTATTGTCACGATGCTTATCATAAAAAACGGATACGTAATTTCCGTCAAGTTCGTATAAGTCATAATCACGATTCTCTTCAAGCTGAAAGATGACAAAGTCTTTTCTCATTCTGTCCAGCGGCTTTCCCAGCTGCTGTGCTACGGCTGCCTTTGGCGTCCCGTAGGCAATCTCTTTTGTTGAAGAAATCAGATCCTGATTTGTATAGATGCCCGCTGCTTTTTCCTGCTTGTCATAAGCGACCATTACGAAATTTTGGTAGTCATCATGATAGGCATGCCAGTCTGTTCCATATTCATTCGCGGAGATACGATTCGAGGGACCGAGATTCTTTTCGATTTCCGCCTTATCATCACCTATTTCTATGTTATGAATAGAAAAGGTTTGTTCCTCAGGGGCTTCCAAAACCGGTTTTTCGGCTTTATCCTCCGGAGAAAGATTTTTTTCCCCGGTATATTGCCCGATTGTCAGGAGAAATTGATCTGCCCAGTTTTGGGCCTCTTCCATCACACCGGTAATTATATTCTGCAGATCCTTATTGTCTTTAAAAAGCTGAATATCCGTTTTTATATTATCCATTACAGTTCCTGACTTAGAATCATCTGCTGATTTCTCGTCCGGCTGTGAAAAGGCGAAACCGAGAAATAACAGGATAAATATAAATAAAAACTTCCTCAAATAATCTCCTCCCATGCACCTTTCAACCCAATATCAAAGGTATGCCCATTCATTATAAGATTTAAAAATCCAGAAATGCAAAACATTGCGGCCTTCCTTATTTTTCTACCCTGTTTGCTTATCTCTTTAACCGTGATTCGATATTTTCCGTTTTTAAATGGAAAGTTTGGGTAACATAATTATAAAAATGAAAATGAACAGATGCGCTGCAAAGGGGGAAGCATGTTGAAACTAACACCGGAACAAAGAATTGAGCTGCATGGGTTTAATAATCTGACGAAATCACTCAGCTTTAATATGTATGATATTTGTTATACGAGGACAAGGGAAGAGCGTGAAGCCTATATAGATTACATTGATGAGGAATATAGTGCGGAGCGGCTTACAAAAATTTTAAAAAATGTTTCCGATATAATTGGTGCCCATGTCCTGAATGTGGCACAGCAGGATTATGTGCCACAGGGTGCAAGTGTAACGGTCCTAGTATCTGAAGGGCCTGTAGTAGAGGTGCCGGCTGAATCTTATGATGAATCTCCCGGTCCGCTGCCGGACAATGTAGTCATGCAGCTGGATAAAAGCCATATTACTGTCCATACCTATCCTGAATATCATCCTGACGAAGGAATCAGCACATTCAGGGCTGATATAGATGTATCCACCTGCGGAGAGATTTCCCCGCTAAAAGCCCTTAATTACCTGATCCATTCCTTTGATACAGACATAATGACCATTGATTACAGAGTCAGGGGATTTACAAGGGACAAAGACGGGAAAAAACTCTATATCGACCATGATATCAGTTCGATCCAAAATTATATTCCTGATGAAGCAAAAGAAGATTTTGATATGATCGACGTAAATATTTATCAGGCACACACCTTTCATACCAAATGTAAAATAAGGGACTTCGATTTAGATAATTATTTATTTGGATACACAAAAGACAAGCTTGATCCCAAGGAGGCCGAAGAAATTACTGAGCGGCTTACCACAGAGATGGACGAGATTTTTTACGGGAAAAATATTAAACCCGGTTCTATAACGTGAAGGCTCCCAGATTAGGGAGCCTTTTGTCATAATCCCTCGAAATCAGGAAATGATAAAGAATAACGATAATTAGGGGGATTTGGATGGAAGAAAACAAGGTTCCTTTGACATCAGGTGAAATGGCAGTCTTATGGACGGGTTACCAAAATGACAGCATGTCATTGCCGCTTCTGGATTATTTTGTTAATTCGGTGGAAGATAATAAAATTAAACCCGTCATTGAATTCGCCCGTCAATTGTCAGACGGCCATATCAAGTTTTTGACTGATTTTTTCCAAAATGAAAAGTTTCCAACACCAAGAGGCTTTTCATCAGATGACGTTAATCTTAATGCTCAAAAGTTATACACAGATACATTTATGCTGGAATTTATTTTGCAGATGGCCAAATCGGGTCTGGTTGCATATGGCAGCTCTCTGGGCATGTGTGCCAGGAAAGATGTTAGAGCATACTTTATAAAATGCATAGATCAAACCGTTGAATTGTTTGAAAAAGCAACGGATATAGCCTTAGAAAAAGGAATTTATCTGAGAAGGCCATTTATAGATCTTCCGGCGGGGACAGACATGATTGATGATAAAAGCTATTTAAGCGGTTTAAATCCTTTAAAGAAGCCTCGCCCATTAAATGCGATTGAGATTGCCCATTTATCGTTTAATGTGGAAACCAACATGGTGGGTACGATGCTTGCTCTCAGCTTTTCACAGGCTGCCAAATCAAAAGAGATTATCAGTTATATGGAACGGGGGAAGGACATTTCAAAAAAACATGTGAAAGTGCTTAGTGCAAAATTGCTGGACAATGATATTCAAGCCCCTAATTCCGCTGATTATGCAGTAAAGGGAAGCGGCGATTCACCATTCTCAGAACGGCTTATGATGCAGCTTATGGCGTTTCTAAGTAACTTGGGATCAGGGAACTATGCAGCAGCAGCCTCCGCAAGCCAAAGAAGTGATTTAATCCTGAATTATGAACGTCTTTCTCTTGAAATCGCGCAGTTTGCCAAGGACGGAGCAGACATCATGATCAAACACAAGTGGCTGGAACAGCCGCCAGGTTCACCCAAGCGGAAAGAGCTGGCCAGAAGGCAAAGCTAGAACCAGGGGAATGAGGTTTCTCCTGGTTCCATGCATAAATCAGTATACATCTATCCTATTTCCAAAACTTCCACCATTTTTTCCCGGGTTCCTGTGCAGCAGCCGCGCTTCGGAAAGAAACAATCATATCCTGAAAAACATCTTCCCGCTGCTTTACCTCATGCCAATATTGCTCCCGCTCTTTATTAATGGTTTCGATATAAATTTCCCTGTCCGTATTTAATGTTTCGATCAGCGAGCTGATTTCGGTGCTGGTCACCTCGGCAGAAGAGGAGATATAATGGATCATGGTTTTGAACTCTTCAGAAGATGCTTCCGAGGATTCTGTCAGTTTGTTTGTCAAATGATGAATTTGATCGGAAGTACGTTTTGAACTCTTCGCAACTCTTTTCGAAAGAGTTCCGAACGCTTCGGAAGTATCTTCCGAAGTCTGCTCAATCCTCGCTGTCAGTGATTCAATTTCCGCTTTTGTTTTTTCGCCTGATTTATAGATTGAATCTGACAGGCTTTTAACAGTATGCAAAGATCCTCTGCTAATCTCTTTTTTCACTTCTTCTAAAACTTCCTTTCGAACGCCGCTGCGAATTTCATTTCTGACATCTGAAAGTAAACTGTCTCTGAAATTTTCCATCAAAGCCATGAACTGTTCCGCATCCATGACTGGCTCATGTTCTTTATGTAATGCTGTTTCCGGTTCTATTGCCGCCAATGCAGTTTCATTTGCAGGTGAAGCCGTTTCAGAAGCATAGTCCATATGTTTTTGCATTAATTCCCGGATCATTTCCTTGCTCAGGTTTTTATCGCGCATTTGCTTCACTTTTTCAAGCAATGCAATTTCATGGTCTGTATAAAAACGTGCTCCCTGTTTGGACCTGGGAATCAGCAAAAGTCCGTTCAAATCCTTTTCCCATTGTCTTAAGGTCCCGGGAGGCACGTTCAGCATTTTCGAAACCTCTTTAATTGTATAAGCCTTCATATATTGCGTATCCATTTAACTCAGCCCTTTCCAAAATAGATTCTGAATCATTCGGAAGCGGGTTCCGAATCAATTTCTAAATAACCTATTCAGCAAGGTATCCCTCTTTTTCCTGCCGCATGACAAAAGCTATCAAAACAAGACGATATTCATCAGAAAAAAGCAAATAACCGGCATTTTGACAAAAATCCTAAAAAATTTGCCAGTCATCAGAGGATTTGTCATATCCGCGAGGGTATGGCACAATGGTGGGGGAGTTTAGCAAGCTAGAATATTATGAAAACAGCGAAATGAAAAGGGAGCTTGATCAATTGGGTAATAGAATTATCGCCATGTCTATAGCAGCCGGAGTTGGATTGTCTCTGACTGTGGGTAGCATAAATATGGGGAGCAATGGTCACTTAAAGGATAAGGAAATTTACTATACAGCTGTTCCGCATGCGAAGGCAAAGCATGAGCCTTCTGTGAAGCAGGAAATTCAGAAGCAATCAGTGCTTTTGGATGTGCCATTGTACAATCAAATGGATCATCCGCGTTTATATAATGGATGTGAGATTACCAGTTTGGCAATGATTATAAGCTATGAAGGCATTAAAGTATCAAAAAATGACTTAGCACAGGAAATTAACCGGGTTCCGCTCAAGTATAGCGGAGGCGAATATGGAAATCCCCATGAGGGCTTTGTCGGCAATATGGAGAATGGTCCAGGACTGGGCGTGTATGAGGGGCCGATTTTCAAACTCGCGAAAAAGTATTTTTCTGATCGGGCTGAGAATCTGACTGGCAAGCCGTTCGATGTGCTGCTTGAAAAAGTGGCGAAAGGGTCGCCGGTCTGGATCATTACAACGGCAAGCCTGTCACCCGCCGCATCATTTGAAACATGGAATACACCGGGCGGACCGGTGGAAGTGACCTTCCAAATGCATAGCGTGGCGATAACCGGATATGACGAGGAAAATATCTATATTAACGATCCATATGGCACAAAAAATAAAAAGGTGCCTAAACAGCAATTTATAGAAGCCTGGGAGCTAATGGGGTCACAGGCTATTGTCATTAACTAGCATAATAGCACAAAAGAAGGGGCTGCAGCTTGCAGTCCCTTCTTTATTCGCTTGATGATCCTAATCTCTTAAACTTCAAAAAGATCCATTTTAAAAACGGCGGTACCACAAAGAATATAAAGAATAAGCGAAAAAGCTGATACCCTGTTACGATGGCAAGGTCGGCCCCGGTTTCATGGGCGATGATGGCCATTTGATCCATCCCTCCCGGTGCAAGACTCAGTAATCCGGTGGCAGGGGAAAGGTGAAAAGCGTACATAACCCAAATACTGAGCAGAACCGAACACACCATGAGAAGCAGGCCGCTTAATGCAGCAAGTGAAATCGTTTTAACCTTATTATCAAGCTTTTCAGGCTTCATCATCATGCCGATATGGGCTCCTATTAATAGCTGTGATAAATCCAAAACAGACGGGGGGAGCTGAGGCCCATTTATGCCTGAAATGACAAGGGCAGCTGTTCCTATAATTGGACCGAGAAGGTATGCAGTCGGAAGCTTCAGACGTTTGCTTAGGATAATGCCGGCAAAGGAAACAAGAGCAAAGAGGAAAATATCAGGGAATAAATCCCTCCATAAAGGAACAACGGCTGTAAATTCAGAACTGACTTCCATGTTCATCCATGGTCCGAAAACCAGAACAGGGATAATGAAGATAATCATAATCAGCCTAGCGACCTGCATAAAGGTAACAATTGTGATATCGATTCCTTTGACTTCCTCTGCCAGAAGAATCATTTGTGAAAGACCTCCCGGAATACTTCCGATCAGCACTGTTGGATAGTCGATGCCCATTAATTTCGCAATGAGAAGGGCAGAAAGTGCACTAAAGAGAATCAGGCAAACCGTAATTAGAAAAATAAAAGGCAGCTTCTGAAGGATAAGCAAAACCGCTTCCTTTGTAAAAGAAAGGCCGATGCTGTAGCCGACAATAATGATCCCGGCATCCCGAAAAGCGGCTGGCCAGTAAAATGGAATCCTGCTGAGCCGGCTTCCAATCATTACAGCATTCAATGCACCAAGCAAAAAGGCAACCGGAATATGCAATAAAGAAAATATCCCTGCACCTAATACAGCAGCAGAAAAGGTGATGAAAACATTTTTTTTCACGAAAAAACCTTCTTTTAATTAGATTACCTAAAGATATTTATACCATATTTGAACTATGAAGGAATTACAAGTTTTATGAAATGGTATGTTTTCATACATTTATAAAAGAGGCGGATATTTTTAAAGGGGGGACTACCATGCCGGAAAAACTAAGCCATTTGGTTTTCATCTTATCGTTTATATGCCTCGGTTTATTTTTGCTGCTGGGTTTTTCGCCTCTGTATGATCTTTACCTGCATAAAATAGGGAATCACCCATTTTCATTCCTTCTCCTCCTGACAATCCTTGTCTTCCTCGTGAGTATCATCATCTTGAAGAAAGTCCAAAACTGGCAGGCGGGATTTCATGTCTTATTTTCCATTATCCTCACGCTTTTTCTTTCATCGGTCCTGGCGATTATTGTGTTTTTTGGAAACCAATTCAGATAAAAGTAAAGAGCCTGCACCATTATAGGCACAAGCTCCGCCCATTTACTGAATTGGCATCCAGTCTACTTTCCATATTCCTTCGCTGTTTTTGCTAAGGCCGAAGCCAAACCCATCTTCTTCAGATATGGAAATATAAGCTGAAGAGTCATCGATAATGACTTCTTCCAGACTGGCGTTCTTCACTCGATGCAATAATGTCTGTTCTTCTGGTATAGATGCTGACCCGCTTATCGCATTGAGGTAATCATTCAAATCAGGAAACGGTTTTTCGATATCCGGATCATGGTTAAACAAAGCATATTGAGTATAAAAATCTTCAACTTCCTCTGCAAACAGGTATAGCTGGAATACTTCTGCCGGTCTTAAGCCCCTTAGGATCTCATCTGTCCCTCTTAAAGAAAATTCTTTATACACATGGTTTAATGGCTCTGGAAGGACCAGCTTCTTATCATTGTTAAGGGCCAGCTGGAATGGAAGAGTTTGCTTTTGCGGTTCTTTAGGCATAACCACTTCAACAGCTTCAGCCTGATGGACAGTGCCTTCTGCAGCACGATACCCGCCTATAATTAATGAAACATCTTCCTCTTTAATTGGCATTTTTACGCCAAATACCTTTTTCAGTTTCTCCTGATCGGCCTCATTAAAAGCTATTTTTACGTTTTTGCCATCCATAAGCGGCAGTAACTTTAAGGAATCATGATCAGGCTGAAAGTATACACTGTCTTCCTGAAAATACAGAGTGCCTGAGACTTCTGCTTTGCCTGTAAAAACTGCGGATAAGCTGCCATGTGAATCCTTCTCAAAACCATTCAATTTCCAGTTGTTCAGCATAGCACCGTCTGCAAGACCAGGATAAAAATCTCTATCTGCCACGGCAATCTCCTGTCCATTTTGCTTTGTAAAGACATATGTCTGATTTCCGGCAATCCCGGCAATTAATAGGACAAACCCGGCAGCTGCTGCAGCAGAAAGAAGTTTTGGAACATAGTCTTTTTTTCGGCCTTTAAGAGCAGAAGTGCCAATCCGGTTTATGACTCTTTGTTTTTCCTCATCAGTGAAAACAGAATCTTTCGTCCATGCGGCATTCACTGCTTTCTTTACTTCATGATTAAGATCAGCCATGCTGTTCACCTCTTTCTGAAGCGGATAAAATTTTCCTGACTTTTTCCTGTCCTCTGTACAGCCGTGTTTTTACGGTTGAGATGGGTATAGTAAGAGCCTCACTTATTTCAGCCAGACTAAAATCCTGATAATAATGGAGCAGAAAAACTTCGCGGTATTTTACTGTCAGTGATTCTATCGTTTTTAACAATTCATGATGTTCATCCTGTTCCAGAAATGCTGCTTCAGGATCTTTTCCTCTATCCTTTTTTAGAAGAAAAATCTTTTCATTCATGATCAAATTGCGATAATGCCAGCTTTTAAGGTAGTCCTTGCTTTTATTAATAGCGATTGTGAAAATCCAAGTTTTAAAGGAAGATCTTTGCTGAAAATGTTCAAGCTTTTCATACACCGTAATAAAGGTGTCCTGTGTTAAATCGCTGGCAGCATTCCAGTCTTTCACATAGCTGTATATTAATCTTTTCAGAACGGTTCCATACTCATCCATGATCATTTCCAGAACGAGGGCACGGTCCACTTGATCATCAATTGACCGTCTTACATACTCATCAATGCTCACATATCTGCCTCCTTGCTTAAATGCCAGGCTGCCAATTTTGGCTGCCCTTTATTTGACTGACAGTTAGACGACAGATACTGGAAAATCGCTTCATTTTTTTGGCATTTATTAAGATTATACATAAAAAGCGCAAACCATTTGGTCTGCGCCTGGATTATTTATTCACTTTTTTCCTAATTAAATAGTACCACATCAATGCATAGGTTAAGAACAGAAGGAGCAAAAATAAGAACACAGACAAATCGTTCTGAATGATCATTCCATTACACCTCACTTCATGTTTGCATTTATTTTAGGCTGTCCAATGGAACGGGAAATAATAAGTAGAAAATGACCGCAGCAGGCAGAGAAATGAGCATGGCTATTACAGGTTTTCTGTAGTGGACTTTTAATACTGCAAACAAAGCGATATTCAGCCAAATATTATGCCAGCCATTCCAGCCGTTATCGTACACATACATCCCTTTATGGGCAAACAGAGATTGAATAATCGTAAAAAAGCCAATCCATACAGCAGAGTAAATGTATCCATGTTTTTTATTCTCAGGATAACGCTGCAGATATATGATCAGAGCCATAGGAGTAATAAAATAAGTGAAAGCTAAGTTAATTATGGAATGATTAAGCCATTCTGCCGTAATGCCTCTAAAAGCCCACAGAGTATGATTAAAATAGAGCATGTTGTAGGTAAGATTAATCGCTATAAAAAATAAAACAGTCGGATATTGTTTTCTCCACTGCGACCAGTCAATAAAGCGGTAAGCAAACAAAATCCATACAACAATAACAAGTATCAGATACATAGGACATCACCTTTAATATTTAATACATACAGGTATTGCCATTTTTTAAAAAAATATTCACCTGAAAAGCACCGTCTTTGAAGGATAGCCGGGTTACCTATATAATGGCTTTATTGTGTTAATAGAAGAAAGGGAGAGGATCATGACAGAATCAAAAATTCCACCGCAGATCAAGTTAATTGCTCTCGATATGGATGGAACTTTATTAAATTCCAAAGGGGAAATTCCTGAAGAGAACCGTGCAGCCATAAAAGAGGCAAAGGAGAAAGGAATTGAAGTCATCTTGAGCACCGGAAGATCAAGGCTTACAGCAGGCGATCATGCCGATTCCCTGGAATTAAACTCCTACTTAATCACGGTTAATGGCAGTGAAATATTTGGACCGGACGGAGAATCAATCTCAAGAGCTCCCGTTGATTCCAAAGTTATGGAATGGATGTGGAACTTATCACAGTCACATAAGACCAATTTCTGGGCCACCAGCTGCGAACAGGTCTGGAACAACGAAATGCCGGAAAATATCCATGAACATGAATGGCTCAAATTTGGATTTGATATTTCAGATGATAACATCAGGGAACTGATTCATAAGGAACTGCAGACAAAAGGCGATCTGGAAATTACTAACTCAAGCTTAACCAATATTGAAGTCAATGCTCTGGGCATCAACAAAGCCAAAGGGATCCAGAAGGTAACAGAGCTTCTGGGCATTTCCATGGAAAATGTAATGGCCATGGGTGACAGCTTGAACGATATTGCCATGATTGAGGAATCAGGCTGGGGAGTAGCGATGGGAAATGCCCAGGAAATCGTGAAAGAAACAGCCGATGCAGTGACGGGAACCAATAATGAAGCCGGTGTTGCACAGGCAATCAGAAAATGGGCATTTTAGTGAACAAAAACCGGCTATTAAGCCGGTTTTTTGATTCACTACTTTGATCTAAGTACGGTTTCCTGCAACTCGACTTTCACATTCCCTTTAATTGCCCTTGAGATCATGCAGGATGCTTCTGCTTTTTGGGCCAGCTTTCGCGCAAGTGCATGGTCCTTTTCATCGGCATCTGCCTTCAGCACGATAACCGGGCGATGAATGATTTTCCTGTAGGTAATCACACCTTTGGTCACATCCACAACACCGACTGATTCCATCGTTAGGTCATCTTTCTCAAGCCGGCTGCGTTCCATCATGGCTGCCAGGGTAATAATATAACAAGTGGCCGCCGCCCCCAGCAGCATTTCATCCGGATTGGTTCCAATTCCAGGACCATCCATTTCGGGCGGTATTGATACCTTTGTTTTCAGCCCACCTGTTTCAATTTCTCCCACATCATTGCGAAGGCCAGGCCAGTGAGCTTTTAAATGAAAATGGTGTTCAGCCATATTTAAACCCTCCAAGTTATGTATTTCTCCTTACACATTAAAGAGGAACAGGCAGAATTGCAAGACTTTACAGATTTCACGTTTCAGGCTAAGATGAAAATAGTCAACTTAATAGTTTTACTGCTAGGGGTGCCCGATGCTCGCGGGCTGAGAAAGAAACCGGACTGTTTTTTACCCTTGGGACCTGATCTGGATCATACCAGCGTAGGAAAGTAGTAATTTCGGAGAACAAGCATGATTCTCTATAGATTATTCAGCCAGGTCCAATTTCGGATCTGGTTTTTATTTTGTTCTCAAAACAAATGAATTGGCTATCAATAAGGAGGATTTTCTATGAATCTTAACGATCAGATTGTCATTATTACAGGCAGCAGCAGAGGGTTGGGCAAAGAAACAGCAAAAGCATTCTCGAGAGAAGGGGCGAGAATTGTCATTAACTATTTCCATAGCGAGGAAAAAGCCCATGCTTTGCAGAAGGAAATTGGCGAAACAGCCATTGCCATTCGTGCTGATGTTCGGGACAGAGTTCAAGTGAAATCCATGTTTAAAAAGACGAAGGAACACTTTGGAGCACCCATTACAACCATAGTCAATAATGCACTGGTGAATTTTCAATTTGACCCTGTTTCAAAAAAAGATGCAGAAACAATTAAATGGGATGATTACAAAAATCAGCTGGAAGGTGCAATTCTGGGAGCATTGAACACAGTTCAGGCAGGTATTGAAGATATGAAAAAACAGGAGTTTGGCAGGATAATCTCGGTCGGCACCAACCTATTCCAGCATCCAGTTGTACCCTATCATGACTATACGACCAGCAAAGCTGCTTTATTAGGCTTCACCAGAAATATGGCGAATGAGCTGGGCCAATATGGAATTACTGCAAATATGGTATCGGGCGGTTTGTTAAAAACGACAGACGCCAGTGCTTCGACCTCTAAGGAAGTCTTTGAAATTATCGAAAACTCGACTCCATTAAGAAAAGTCACAGAACCTGCAGAAGTGGCAGATGCGATAGTCTTCTTCGCTTCTCCCTGGGCAAGGGCAGTTACAGGACAGAATTTGGTTGTGGATGGCGGACTAGTGATGAATTAAAGGAGGATTTTAGATGAACATTCAGGAGATTAGCAGTCTATTAGATAAAGTAAGAGAGTCAAACCCTCTTGTACATAATATTACAAATGTGGTGGTAACCAATTTTACTGCCAATGGCCTGCTGGCAATTGGGGCATCACCTGTAATGGCATACGCGCATGAAGAGGCGGCTGATATGGCTAAAATCGCCGGGGCGCTGGTTCTCAATATGGGAACACTGACTGAAAAAGAAGTGAAAAGCATGCTTATCGCAGGAAAATCAGCCAATCAGCATGGGGTGCCGGTAGTTTTTGACCCGGTTGGTGCCGGCGCGACAGCTTATCGCACAGAAACAGCCAATAGAATAATGAAAGAATTAGATATTAACATCATAAGAGGCAATGCTGCAGAAATTGCCAATGCAGCAGGACAGCAGTGGAATATTAAGGGCGTTGATGCCGGAGAAGCAGAGGGAAACACTTCTGAGCTCGCAAAGTCGGCAGCAAATAAACTTGGTGCAGTCACCGTCATTACAGGGAAACAAGACATCGTTTCAGATGGACATTCAACTCTTATGATCAACAATGGCCATCCACTGTTAACGAAAGTAACAGGTGCCGGATGTCTTTTGACTTCTGTCATTGGAGCTTTCGCAGCTGTTGAAAAGGATCCAGTAAAAGCGGCAGCTGCTTCCTTGATCGTGTATGGCTCTGCAGCCGAAATGGCTGCAGAAAAAACGGATGGCAGAGGTCCGGGCACTTTCCAAATTGAGTTCTTAAATAGCTTATATACTATTTCAGGTGCAGATGTTGAATTGCGCGGCTCTTTTAGTCAGATAGGAGGGGAATAAATATGAAGGTGAACAAAGCATTAACCATAGCAGGATCAGACAGCGGCGGCGGTGCGGGTATTCAGGCAGATTTAAAAACCTTTCAGGAACTTGGTGTATTCGGCATGTCAGCGTTAACTGCCGTAACGGCCCAAAACACCAGGGGAGTGCAGGGAGTTTATCCCATGACCGCCGATGCTGTTACAGCGCAAATCCAATCCATTGGAGAAGACTTGAGGCCAGATGCAGTCAAGACTGGAATGCTCTTTAGTGCAGAGATTATCGAAACTGTTTCAAAGGAGATTACGAAATACGGCTGGAAAAATATTGTCATTGATCCGGTGATGATAGCTAAAGGAGGAGCGAGTCTTCTTCAGACTGAAGCCATTTTAGCGATGAAAAAGCATCTGATTCCGCTGTCAATGGTCATTACACCAAATATTCCCGAGGCTGAGATTTTAACGGATACAACGATTCGTTCAATAGATGATAAACGGAAAGCAGCAAAAGAACTGCATAGGCTTGGAGCGAGAAATGTCATCATTAAGGGCGGCCATGAGGAGGGAAAAATGGCTGCCGATCTATTATTTGACGGTGAAAGTTTTACCGAATTCAAGAGTAAAAAAATAGAAACAGTGAACACGCACGGTACTGGCTGCACCTTTTCGGCCGCCATTACCGCCGGACTCGCTGACGGCTTTTCTGTGCCACATGCTGTTGATCGGGCAAAGCAATTTATCCAGGCAGCAATTGAACATGACTTAAGAATTGGCAGTGGTCATGGACCAACCAATCATTGGGCCTATAATGCTAAGAAAAAGGAGAACCTCGTTCATGGGAGTCAATACTAAGCAAATGAGAGATTGGCTAAAAGTATATTTCATAATGGGGAGCGTTAATTGTCATCAAAATCCTGAAGATATTCTCCGATCAGCAATTAAAGGGGGCATATCCCTGTTTCAATTCCGTGAAAAAGGAGCAGGATGCCTGCACGGCCATGAAAAGGAGACTCTCGCAAAAGAGCTTCAAGCAATCTGTAAAGAGAGCAATGTTCCTTTTATTGTAAATGATGACATTGAATTGGCCCTCAGTCTCAACGCAGATGGCGTCCATATAGGCCAGGAGGATGAACCGGCAGATGTGGTCCGCAGGAAAATTGGCGGCAAAATCCTTGGCGTCTCCGTGCATAATATGACTGAAGCAAAAGAAGCGATCCGGCAGGGGGCAGATTACCTCGGCATTGGCCCTATTTATCCCACAAGCACAAAGAAAGATGCCAAAGCTGTTCAGGGTCTTACTTTTTTAAAAGAATTGAGAGCTGCTGATATCCAGATTCCTGTGGTAGGGATTGGGGGAATTAATGCTAAAAATACACCTCCCATAATGGATGCAGGAGCAGAAGGTGTTTCAGTCATTACGGCAATCAGCCAGGCGGATTCCCCGGAACAATCAGCCAGGGAGCTAAAAGAAGCAGTAATGAGAAATGTCCATTAGTTCAATTGCCGTTCAAGTTTCAATCCTTAAACTGTGCAGATTAGGAATGTCCATGGTAATGTAGTAATCAGGCATATTTTTTAACATAAGGAGATATAACAGCAATGAAACTCGTATCATGGAATGTGAATGGCATTAGGGCCTGTGTGAAAAAAGGCTTCACAGATTACTTCAAAGAGGTGGATGCAGACATCTTTTGCATCCAGGAGTCCAAATTGCAGGAGGGACAGATTGATCTCATCCTGGATGGCTATCACCAATATTGGAATTATGCTCTGAAAAAAGGGTATTCTGGGACAGCTGTTTTTACGAAAAAAGAGCCGATTTCTGTCCGCTACGGGTTGGGCGATGATGAAACAGAACCTGAAGGCAGAATTCTCACGCTTGAGTATGAAGGCTTTTATCTCGTGAATGTCTATACGCCGAATTCGAAGCGGGATCTGGCCCGCCTACCATACCGTCTGGAATGGGAAGAGCGGATTCGGGAGTATTTACTTGAGCTGGATGGGTTTAAGCCTGTTATTATGTGCGGTGACTTAAATGTAGCCCATAATGAAATAGATTTAAAGAATGCAAAATCCAATCGCGGAAATTCCGGGTTTACAGATGAAGAACGGGACAGAATGACCAGATTGCTTGGTTCCGGGTTTGTTGATGCCTTCCGCCATAAATACCCTGAAGCCGAAGGAGCCTATACATGGTGGTCGTATATGGCAAAAGTAAGGGAGCGGAATATCGGCTGGCGGATCGATTATTTTATTGTGTCAGAAAAGCTTAAGGAAAAAATAATAGATTCACAAATTCATTGCGACATTATGGGCAGCGACCATTGCCCGGTAGCCCTTGAACTGGATATATAGGATGAAGCCCCTGCTGGTGTGCAGGGGTTTTGTTTTCGGAAAACAGGCAATAATTGAATTAAGATTAGCTAAAGGAATGGTTTTATGAACAAAATAGAAATGCTGAAGCTTTTTGTTCTTATTGAAAGAGTGTATCCGCCTTTCCGGATCAAAAATGAAATTGTTCATTATTATTTTGATCACTGTCTGGAATTCGACTACGAAATAGCCTTCAACAGGCTAAAAGAGCATATTAGGAGAAGTCCTTATCCTCCGTCAATCAGTCATATCGGCGGCATTGCTAAAATGGCAGACTGCCGAAAATGGGAACAAGAATATGTCCTTGCTGATCATGTGTGTTGATATTGATGGAAAATGTTTTGTTATTTTGTTATAATGCCTGTAAATCGTATTAAAAAGGTTTTCTAGGGTTCCGCAGCAGCTGCTGGCCTGGTCCGAGAGAAAACTCATAGCTTTTATGGCTATGCCACGGAGGGACAAAAGCCTGGGAGATACTGATCATCAGATATCTTCCGGGCTTTTGTCTTTTTCAGAAGATATTATTCGTTAAAAAGGAGCTGATATCATGCAGTGGCTAAAGGTATTTATTGCTGCATTTTTTGAAGTGTTTTGGGTCATTGGCTTAAAGCATGCGGATGATCCATTATCATGGGCAGGGACCATCATAAGCATCGCTGTCAGTTTTTATCTGATGATCATGGCGGGCAGGGTGCTGCCGGTGGGGACCGTTTATGCTGTCTTTGTTGGCATGGGCACCGCCGGTACAGTACTATCTGAAATTATATTTTTCGGAGAACCTTTGAAATTATCTAAAATCATTCTAGTTCTTGTTTTATTATTAGGAGTACTTGGCTTAAAGCTGGTGACAAACGAGGACGAATCAATAGGAGCTGAAAGTTCATGAGCTGGCTGTATCTGATTCTTGCTGGGGTTTTTGAAATGACAGGTGTCACCATGATTAACAGCTGGCATCAAAAAAGGAACTGGCAATCCTTACTTCTGCTTATTGGCGGATTTGGCGCCAGCTTCCTGTTCCTGTCTCTGGCCATGAGGGAACTGCCGATGGGCACGGCTTATGCCGTCTGGACCGGAATCGGCGCAGCAGGAGGTGCGATCCTTGGCATGATCCTGTACGGAGAACCGAAAGATGCCAAACGGATATTCTTTATTGTAATGGTGTTAAGTGCGGCAATTGGACTAAAACTTGTGTCTTGATATGAAAACCGGGAAGATTATCAGCGATTGGTTGCCGTAGAGCTTTTATGACGACGGCTTATCAAAAAAGGGTCGCCACAGTGCGTACATGACGACCAAAATCGCAGCGGCTCATCAAAAATGGTCGCCACAGAGCCTTCATGACGACCAAAATACAGCGGCTCCCCATAAAATCGTCGCCATAGAGCTCTCATGACGACCAAAATGCTGAGGCACATCCCAAAATGGTCGTCATAGATCATACATGAAGCCCAAATCTCAACATCTCACCAAAAACGGTCCTCATCAATATTTAGCAGTTCACCAACATTCCATAGTAAAAAACAGCAGTTTGTTCATATTAAAAAGGAAATGAAAAAGAGGTGACTGCCATGAATTTTGCTTATACAGTTGAATCAGAGAAATCCATTGAAGAAGCAATTACAGCGTTGGAAACACATTTAAAAGATGAAAAGTTTGGTGTGCTATGGACTTTTGATATTAAAGTGAAGCTAGAGGAGAAGGGCTTTCATCTGGAGGAAGAATTTAAGGTACTTGAAGTTTGTAATCCCCAGGAGGCTGAGAGAGTACTGAAAGAAGATAAAATCGTTGGCTATTTTCTCCCCTGTAAAATCGTTGTGTATAAAGAAAGCGGCAAAACAAAGATAGGATTGCCGAGGCCAAGTGTGTTAATGAGCATGATGGAAAGTCAGAACCTTAAAGAAATGGCATCAGATATTGAGAAGCGCCTGATTGCCTGCCTGGATAAATCAGTTTAAGACCGTTTCAATAAAAAATAAACTTACTTCCAAAGACAAACAGTAAATAACACTGTTTGTTTTTCTTTTTATGCCTTACAATGTAATGTGAATTCTAAATATTGCGAAGGTGAATCCATGGATGCAAAATTAATTTTAATCGAGGGTCTGCCGGGTTCTGGCAAATCCACTACGGCTAGATTGGCTTATGAAGTGCTTAAGCAAAACGGCATCGAAGCAGAAGTATACTTCGAAGGTGATCTCAGCCACCCGGCCGATTTTGAAAGTGTCGCTTACTTTACTAATGATGAGTGGCAGCTCTTATTAGAAGAATTTAGTCCTTTCAGAGATCAAATTTCAGGGAACAGCATTTCAGAGGATAATGGCTTTTTGCTGCCTTATAAAAAGCTGGGATCAGATATTCCAGATGCATTTTATGAAAAAGCATTTACACATGATATCTATGAGCTGCCATTGGAGCAAAATATAAAGCTTATCACGCAAAAGTGGGCAAGATTCGCTAGGCAAGCTGAAAACAGCAATAAGGTTCATATTTTTGAATGCTGTTTTATCCAGAATCCGTTAACAGTCGGAATGATAAAATATGGGGCACCACAAACAAAGATACTGGATTATGTTTTAGCGCTGGAACATTCGGTGAAAAAACTCAATCCGATGCTAATTTATATCAACCAGGATAACATAGACTACTCCTTCAAAAGAGCAATAAAAGAACGGCCGAAAAGCTGGTCAGAGGGTTTTATCCATTATTATACCCAGCAAGGATACGGAAAGCAGAAACACCTAAGAGGGGAAGAGGGCACCTTAAAGGTTCTAATAGCAAGGAGACAGGCTGAAGAAGAGATCCTGAAAAATCTGACTATCCGAAAGACCATAATCAATAACTCTGCATTTGATGAGTATTCCCACAAAATCGCTTTAGAGAATTTCCTGATAAATTAGGAAAGGAAAGGATTAAATGACGCATTTGGAAAATTGTCCTTTTTGCAGTCCGCATAAGGATCCACACCAGAATATCATTTTTGAAAACAGCACTTGTTATTTTCTTCAGCACGATAAAGAACAGTGCGTTTTGGAGGGCTGTGGGGTCATTGTGCCAAAAGCTCATCAAGCAGATGCCTTTTTCTTAACGGCTGAAGAGTGGAAGGATACATATGAACTTCTTCAAAAAGCGAAGGATTATTTGGATAAAAAGTATGCACCCGATGGGTATACTCTTGGATGGAATGTTGGTGAAGCTTCCAATCAATCCATTCTTCACAGCCATCTGCACGTCATACCCAGATATAATAATGAACCACACGCAGGAAAAGGGCTCAGGCATTGGCTGAAGCAGCCTGCTAATAAAAGATGAAAAACACACAGCGGGACTGTGTGTTTTTCAAGTTATTGTATTTGCGGCGGATTGCTTTTGACTTCAAGTACATCCAAAAGAAACACAAATACCGGTATACCGACAATCAATCCCCAGACACCGAAGAAATGCTCAGAGAAAATCAGAACAATGAACGTATAAAATACCGGCAAATCCGTTTTGGAAGACATAAGCTTCGGGTTTAAAATATAGGCTTCAATCGCATGGATCACCATAATTAACAGGAGGATATAAAACACCTGGATGAAGCCGCCTAGTGAATAGGCAATTGTACATAAAGGAACCAGGGAAATAATCACGCCTGCTACCGGGATCAGACCAAGAAGGAAAATAAGTATAGACAAGCCCATCAGGTGAGGGAAATCCATGATCCAGAGGGCAAGTGTTGTCAGGATACAATTTACTGTGGCAATTACCACCTGCGCTTCAATAACTTTTCCAAATGTTTGCACGAACTTACTTCCGAAATAGGAAATCTCATTATAAAAGGCAGCCATTTTGCTGTATTTGAATTTTAAAGTAAACTCTGTCAGTTTAGGCTTTTCAAGCAGGAAGAACAAACTAAGGATAAGCGACAGCAATACTTGAATTGCAATATGGCTAATATCGGAAAAATATTGAAGCAGGAACGCAAAGCCCTGTTCGAGATACTTCGTAACTTCATTTCTTTCAAGCATTTGCACAATGTAAGTGATGACAATATTGTCATGCTTCTGAGTATAAAAGCTTTCAACCTGCTTAAACAGCTGAGAAATTTCAGTTACTATTAAAGGAAGATACTTAATAATCCCGATAGAAAGCAGGCCGATAATTCCTATATAAAGGGTTACGACTGTCAGTTTTCTATTCAGTTTAAATCTCGATAGGACCAGTTTCACGAGCCTATCCATCAAGAAAGAAAAAATAAAAGTAATCAGGATTAAATTAATCATGCTTCTCGACAGGTAAAGAGCCAGAACTATAATTCCAAAAATGACGAATCTTTTAAAGCCGTTATTATTAAAAAGTGATTTAATCGTTTCCAATTCCATTCCTCCACACTTTAGTATGTTTCTTCAGGGTTCCATTAAATGCGGAGATAATTACTCTGAAACATGTAAGGCGTCATGTACTCGTTGCTTCTATGTAATGCTGCAGTTGTAAGGTTCTGAAAATACATGAGCGGTGCTTTAAAATTGATTGTCTTTGCGGTTGTTTTTACTGCAGTTACCAGTGTGCTGCAAAAAGCAGGATTTTTCAGGGCTGGTGAATCGATCACAATGGCATCTCTTCCCGGGTCATTGAAATCAATCGGCTCCTTACTTTGTTGCACTGTAGAAATCAGACCGGAGAAAAGCAGCATAATGCTGATAAATATGTGGGCCAACTTGTTCATCCTCTTATTATCAATATATTTATTATTTTATAATACTTTTACATTTAATTATATATCTATTTACATTTGAAACAAAAAAATTCGGTCCAGAGAAAGGATGAAGGTATCTGAATACGAAATACGCAGTCATTACCGGCTGTTCCAGCGGGTTTGGAATATTAATGGCCATTGAGCTGGCAAAGAATGATTTTCAAGTTCTTGCAACAATGAGGAACTTGGATAAAAGCAAAATATTAATGGAGAAAGCTGATAAAGAAGGAGTACTTGCTCAGATTTGCATTCACGAATTGGATGTCACTTCATCAGCATCTATTAAAAATCTAAAAAGCCGGCTCCTGCAATTGCCTTCAGTTGATGTTTTAATTAATAATGCAGGCTTCGCAGGAGCAGGATTTGCAGAAGAAATCCCGCTGGATGAGTATAGAGAACAGTTTGAAACAAATGTCTTTGGAACCATCGCCGTGACTCAGGCAGTTCTGCCATTTATGCGGGAACAGGGATCGGGAACCATCATAAATATCAGCTCCATCAGCGGAAGAGTAGGTTTTCCGGGCTTATCGCCATATGCCGCTTCAAAATTTGCGGTAGAAGGCTGGAGTGAATCACTTAGGCTTGAAGTCAAGCCATTTGGAGTAAATGTGGTGCTGATTGAGCCAGGATCTTTCAGGACAGGCATTTGGACAACAGGGAAGAAGATAGCTGAACCCTCCTTGAAAAAAGAATCGCCTTATTACCCGTATATGACAAAAATTCAGAGGTACCTTGATCAGGGGAAGCCATTTTATGAAGATCCAATCATCGTTGCTAAAAAAGCTGTGGACATTATCAGTGAAAAAGAACCTGCACTCAGATACCCAGTAGGAAAAGGTGTCCGAACAAGAATTCGCCTGAAAAACCTTCTGAGCTGGAAAGCGTGGGAGAAAATCATATTCAAGGCACTTTATAAAGATTAATTACTCCATTCTTTTTATACCGAATAAAGGACAAAAAGGTTTCAAAATTTTCCTTTTTTTCTTCTTTTTTCTTAAGTCCCCAATCTCTGATTAATTTTCTTGCATCTAGAGAAAATAAGAAAACTAATCTTTGATCGTCTGGGGGAGTTGGAATGAAAAAGGGAATGAAAAAATATACTATCACGCTGTTATCATTCATAGCCCTGCTGCTTGTCTGGAACCAGACGGAAGCTGAAGTATCCGGACCGCCAACCATCCATCTGCGCGTAATGGAAACCACTGATTTGCATGGAAACATGATTGGTTATAATTACGAAGATCGCAGGAAAACAGTGGAATTTGGGCTTTCCAGGACGGCCAGCCTGATTAAACAGGCAAGAAATGAGTCTCCTAACTCCCTTCTATTCGATAATGGGGACATTCTTGAAGGCAATGGACTTGATGAATATGCCTATAGAAGCCATCCGCTTGACATGGCTAATGTCCATCCTGTTTTTAAAGCCATGAATACGCTGCTTTATGATGCTGCAACAGTGGGAAATCATGAATTTAATTACGGAATTGATTTTATGGAAGAAAGCCTCAGGGGAGCCAACTTTCCTTATGTGAATGCAAATATTTATGTGGAAGACAGCAATCAGCTTGAAGAAGATGACCTAAATTATTTTAACCCCTACACCATCATAGAGAAAGAAGTGACAGATACAGCTGGAGAAAAGCATAAGCTGAATGTCGGAGTCATCGGCTTTATTACTCCTATTGTTGCGGAGTGGAATAAAGAGTATTTTCGGGGGAACCTTAAAGTGAAAAATATAAAAGAAACGGCAGAGCACTTTATCCCTGTGATGAAAAGCAAAGGGGCGGATATCATTGTGGCCCTTGCACATACCGGCATCCAATCCGATAAAGGGCTGGAGGAGAAAAAGGGCAATTCAGTTCAGGCACTCAGCAAAGTTAAAGGAATAGATGCCATTTTATTCGGACACAGCCACTCTGTTTTCCCTGTCAAAGATGAGCTGCAACAGGTGCCGGGAATCGACTTGAAGACAGGGACCATAAATGGAACAGCTGCTGTTCAGGCTGGCTACTGGGGCAATCATCTCGGCCTCATCGATTTAAAAATAGTCTTGGAGGATGGAGAATGGAAAGTAAAAAGCAGTCTATCCTCCATCAGGCCAGTTTATCGCACTATCAAAAATAAAAAGAAGGAAGTCATCCCGTCTGACCCATTAATAGAGCAGATTATGAAAAAAGATCATCAAGATGCACTGGATTTTTTAAAACACAAAAAGTAAAAGGCGCCCAATGGACGCCTTTTTCCTATAAAACCGAAAACTCTTCATTTTTTAAATTAGTGATAAACATATGTCCCGGTGCATGTGTAATCATAATTTCCGGCTTCACATGCATGGCAACTGCCTGAGGAGTGACGCCGCAGGCCCAAAAGACAGGTACCTCTCCATCTTTAATCGTCACGGCATCGCCAAAATCGGGCTGATGTATATTATTTATGCCGATTGCTTCAGGGTTACCAATATGGACCGGGGCCCCATGGACAGAAGGGAAGCGGCTTGTCACTTGTACAGCCCGAATGGCTTCCTTCTCTGTCATCGGCCGCATACTCACGACCATTGGCCCTTCAAACCGGCCTGCCTTCACACACTCAATATTGGTTTTAAACATCGGGACATTCCGGTTTTCCTCAATATGGCGGATAGGAATATTATTTTTAAGCAGTGCTTCTTCAAAGGTAAAACTGCATCCGATCAGAAAGGCCACCATATCATCATCCCAATAAGAAGTGATGTCAGAAAGCTCATCAGAGAGAACACCATTTTTATATACCCTGTATTTGGGCAAATCGGTTCTGATGTCAGCATTTGGAGCTGACAGCATTGGCACAGGAGACCCAGGTTCTGTCACATCGATGATTGGGCAGGATTTCGGATTCCTTTGGCTGAAAAGGAGAAACTCAAAAGCCAGATCCTGTGGCAATATGGCAAGATTGGCCTGAATGTAGCCGTTTGCCATTCCAGCTGTCGGCTTATCCCACTCACCGCTGCGGATTAATTTGCGCGCCTCATCAGCATTCAATAGAGAAGGGGAGTTCATATAAAAATCTCCTTTCATTCTTATTTAAACAGCTCAGGGATTCCATTGATTAATGAGTAAACCCCCATGTAAGACATGGCAATCACGATAATGACGCCGAAAATTGTCATCCATAGCGGATGTTTATAATCGCCGACAATTTTGGTTTTATAGGCAGCAATCAGCATTACACCTAATGCGATTGGCAGGATAAGTCCGTTTAATGAACCAACTAAAACTAAGATTTTCACAGGCTTTCCAATTAAAACAAAGACAAATGTTGAAACGGCAATAAAACCGACAATCACCCATTTATGATATTTCTCGACAGCAGGGCTCAATGTCCGAATGAATGAAACTGATGTATAGGCTGCACCGACTACAGAAGTGATGGCGGCTGCCCACATAACGACTCCAAACATCTTATAGCCAATATTGCCCGCAGCCAGCTGGAAGACAGAAGCTGGCGGGTTGGACGGGTCAAGTGCCAAGCCCTGGGAAACTACACCAAGTGCTGCTAGGAAAAGGAAGATGCGCATAATGGATGCGATACCGATTGCACTGACAGAGCTCTTCGTGACTTCCGGTAGTGCTTCTTTTCCTTTTACACCAGCATCAATTAATCGGTGGCCGCCAGCAAAAGTGATATAGCCGCCGACCGTACCGCCGACAAGTGTAATAATGGCCAGGATATCAATCTTGTCTGGAACAAACGTTTTGACAACAGCTTCACCGACAGGAGGCTGTGCTGTGAACATAACATAAAGAGTCAGCCCAATCATGACAAATCCTAAAATCTGTGTGAAGCGGTCCATTAATTTTCCGGCTTCTTTTACAAGAAAAATGCCGATCGCCAGAATTCCGCTTAAAAGAGCACCGAATTCGGGAGAAATGCCGAATATAACATTAGTACCTAACCCGGCACCCGCAATATTTCCGATATTAAAAGCCAGTCCGCCCATGACAATCAGGGCAGCCAGGAAATAACCCAGACCCGGCAGGACATCGTTGGCAATATCCTGGGCCCGTTTTTCAGAAACTGCAATGATTCGCCAGATATTCATCTGTGCACCAATATCGATAATAATAGAAATTAAAATGACAAACCCGAAACTCGCAAGCAGGGTTTCTGTAAAAACGGTCGTCTGAGTCAGAAAGCCCGGTCCAATGGCAGATGTAGCCATAAGGAAAGCAGCACCAAGCAATAGACTGGCATTAGATTGCTTTTTCATTCATTTTCCCCCAATAATTCAATTTATGGTTATTTTTTTATGTTGTTCGCGCTGAAAGGGATGATTAGTGCAGTTTGCGCTGCCTAATCCGGCATGAACGGCACTATTCCATCTTAAGTGCGATCCGCGCTTGATAAGTCACCAATTTTTCATTATCTCCATCAATACCAATTTTATTTCAAAAACTCACTGATTTTTGCTACCTGGATTCCAGCTTCATTTAGTGCCTTCGGAATGTACTGGGCAAATTCCAGAGCGCTTTCCCCGTCACCGTGGATGCAGATTGTATTGGCCTCAATGGAAACATCAGTACCCTGTACAGAATGAACTTTTCCTTCCTTGACCATGCGGATTACCTGATTAGCAGCAGCGCTGTGATCTGTAATAAGTGCATTGCTTTCCCGTCTTGACGTAAGCGATCCGTCCTCCTGGTAGGTCCGGTCCGAAAATACTTCATTGGCAGAACGGAGGCCAATTTTCTTGCCGGCTTTAACCAATTCGCCCCCTGAGAGACCGAACAGAATCAGTTCAGGGTCCACTTTGTAAACAGCTTCTGCGATTGCTTCCGATAATGGCGCGCTTTTTGAGGCCATGTTGAACAGTGCACCGTGAGGTTTTACATGTTGAAGCTTGCCGCCCTCTGATTTAACAAAAGCATATAATGCGCCAATCTGGTAGACCACCAGGTCATAGGCTTCCTGAGGTGTAATACTAATATCCCTGCGGCCGAATCCGTGCAGGTCCTGGAGTCCAGGATGGACACCAAGGCCAACATTTTTCTCAAGCGCCAATCTGACTGTTTTTCGCATGGTCGCCGGGTCGCCGGCATGGAAGCCGCAGGCGATATTAGCTGAGGTGATGTGGTCCAGGATTTCCTCATCGCGTCCCATCTTGTAGGAACCAAAGCTTTCTCCCATATCACAGTTAATGTCTACAATGTGCATGTTAATTTCCTCCTCTGGTTTTTAAAGTTATCCCTTGTTTTAATTCCTTTAATTTCATTTCTCTCTTTATAAGTAACTGTTGCGCCTCTTTATTTGATATTTCCACAAACCGTAAGGCATCCCCGGGTTTAGCCTGCGCCAGAAGGGGAAGATCGACAGCCGCAACCTGTCCAATTTTCGGATATCCGCCGGTTGTCTGCCTGTCAGCCAGCAGGACAATCGGATTTCCATCAGGCGGAACCTGAATGGAACCAAAATTCACAGCCTCAGAAATTTGTTCAGCATGTTCTGACAGCGCTAGCGCAGGGCCTTTCAATCTGTATCCCATCCTGTCAGATTGTGCTGTCACCTCAAATGCATGATTAAACAGTTGAATCCTGCTTTCATGGGAAAATAAATCAAATTGACGTCCCCTGGTGATTCTGATTTCCGGATTCCCTGCAGTTTCCGGAATGAGTTTTGAAGCAATGCCCCAGTCGTTTTCAACAAAAGCTTTATCAAGGAGTTGCCTTGATAAATAGTCCTTCATTTTCAAAGACTGGAGGGAAGGTTTGCCGGTTTCCAGCGCATCCCCAGCCTTTAATGCTCTGCCTTTAAAGCCGCCAATACCAGCGCGCAGGTAGGTGGATTTACTGTTCATTACTTCCGAAACATCAAAACCGCCGGAAACAGCCAGATAGGCCCGGCACCCTTTTTGGCATCCTCCGAATTTAAGTTCGCTGCCTTTTTTCACAAATACAGACCGCCATGTCCGAATAGGCTGGCCATTGATCGAAGGGGAAAGGTCTCCGCCGCATATTGAAATTAATGTGTCTTCTTCAAATATCAGGGATGGGCCCATCATCGTTATTTCCAATGCAGGATCATTTTCCTCATTTCCGGACAGCAGATTGGCCATCCGATGGGAAAAAGGATCCATGGCCCCGCTGGCTATGACGCCAAACTTCTGATAGCCGGTTCTCCCCAGATCCTGAATGCTTGAAAGGAGTCCAGGCTTTAATACTTTAATCATTGATCCGTCTCCTCCCAATGATGGTATTCTTCCAGACTGATTGGCCTGAATTTAATTTTATCGCCAGCTTTTAACAAGGTAGGGGATTCATCCATTGGGCGAAACAGCTTAACAGGAGTACGCCCGATCAGCTGCCAGCCTCCTGGCGTCTCGATGGGATAGATCCCGGTCTGCATCCCGGCAATCCCAACTGTACGCTCGGGAATTTTTAACCGTGGTGTATCCCGTCTTGGTGCGGCAATTTGTTCTGACATTCCGCCGATAAAAGGGAAGCCTGGCGCAAAGCCGATCATATAGACCAGATAGCTGCCTGAAGAGTGAATGTCTATTACTTCATCTGGGGTAAGTCCATTATGTTCGGCAACATAATCAAGATCAGGGCCAAATTCTCCTCCATAGCAAACCGGGATTTCGACGATTCTTGCTTCCATTGTTTTATTTTCCCCCAACTCTTCCATAAGCGGTTTTATGAGAGAACATATGAAATCAAATGGAAGCTCTCCATCTGAAAGCTGATAAATCTCAAATGGATTATAAAAAATAGTGACTGTTGTGTAGGCGGGTATGTATTCTATCATCCAATCTGGAGGATGTTTCTCGAGAAAGGCTGTCAGTGTCTGCACTTTTTGATGGGCATTCTCACTGATTTCATTCCCAAGTTCAATAAGAACTGCATTGTCTCCTAAAGGATGTACAGTGTACTCCATGATTTCACCAGCTTTCACAATGATGTAGGGAACTGAAGATTCTAAAATATTATTCAATAATAATAAATATTCATTTTCACCGAGACGAAATACACATATTATTCTTTCCTAAAATAAGGGAAATCTATATTTATTCACGTTAAGACGAAAAAATTTATTAGTAAACTTATATATTTATGCAATGTCTTCAGCTAAAGAATATAATATCATATAATAGATTGAAAATTCTATTTGTGCAAATTATTCTGCCGGAAGGCGAGCCAGAATCTTCATAGTTTATTTTGTCCTCTAATATGGGAATAAAGTAGGGACATTATGAATTAGGGAGAGATTATTGTGGGTACAGATATAAAAATGAACTTATCAGAAAGATTCGAGGCAGCCTTTAACCGTATTCACAAGGCTTTGAAACAATCTGCTAAACAAGCCAGAACAGACCGATTTTATAAGCTGATTGAAATACAGAAAAACCATTCGCTGATTCGATTATATGAGGATGATTTACATCAGTTTGCCAAACTGAGGAATGCTATTGTTCATGAAAAAATTGATCTGGATTATTATATAGCAGAACCGCACCTGGAAACGGTGGAAAAAATTGAACTGATTGCCGGCCATTTTGAAAAGCCCAAAACCGCGATTTCGATTGCTGCCACACCGGTTTTTTATTTTTATGAGGATGGCAAGCTTTCAGATGTACTGGCCATTATCAATAAATTTTCGCATTCCCAGTTTCCCATTTACTCGCGGGAAGAAGAATATTCCTGGCTGTTAACCTCGGCGGATATTGTAAAATGGATGGCCGAGCATTTTACAGAAGAAACGATCCAGCTGCAAAAGGTGAAAATCAAGGAGCTTTTCAACAAGAAATCCAAGCATCAAATAGCATTTGCCGGCACGAATACTTCTATTTTCGATTTGGAGGATATGTTTGAGGAATGCAGAAATAAAAATGAAAAGCTTGAAGGAATCATTGTTACTGATAATGGAAAGCCGACTGAAAAACCAAAAGGCATCATTACAGCCTGGGACCTGCTGGAGGCCGATTCAGAAAATTAGATGAGCGTTTATTAATGTTGCATGATTTAGAATTATAAAACTTTTTATTTGAGAATAAGTAACACCTTCTAAAATTCCTGTAAAGATGATAATATAAACTGATAGTTCAATAGAAAATCCGTGTACACGGTAGAGGTTCTAGCTACCCTCTTTAAAAAACTAAGGAAAACAGGTCTGCTTTCTTAGTGGTCCTGTTTTTCTATGTTAAAGGAGAATTTTCAAATGAAAAATGATAAAGCGCTCGTTGTATTCAGCGGCGGCCAGGATAGTACTACCTGCTTATTCTGGGCAAAGGAACGTTTTGCCGAGGTGGAAGCAGTCACTTTTAATTATAATCAGCGGCATAAGCTTGAAATTGAATGTGCCCAGCAAATAGCAAAAGATCTGGGAATCAGGCATCATATCCTTGATATGTCCCTTTTGAATCAGCTTGCGCCAAACGCACTGACACGTGATGATATAGAAGTAAAGGATGGAGAGGAAGGAGGGCTTCCATCCACATTTGTGCCCGGGAGAAACCTTTTATTTCTGTCCTTTGCCGGAGTGCTGGCGAGTCAAATCAATGCAAGGCATATTATTACAGGGGTTTGTGAGACAGATTTCAGCGGCTACCCTGATTGCCGGGATATTTTTATAAAATCACTGAATGTCACACTGAGTCTGTCGATGGATGGGCAGTTTGTAATCCATACACCTTTAATGTGGCTCAATAAAGCTGAGACATGGAAGCTGGCAGATGACTTGGATGCCCTTGAGTATGTGTGTAATAATACGCTGACATGCTACAACGGCATTCCGGCAGATGGCTGTGGTGAGTGTCCTGCATGCCATTTAAGACAAAAGGGCCTTGAAGAATACCTCAATGAAAAGGGGGAGCTTTAAGCCATGTACGGATTTAGGATTGTTGAAAAACTCCAAAAGATCAATGAAGACATTAAGCCGGATCAGCTGAAATACCACCATAAGCGTGTAATGGTCAGCAAGGAATTCACTTTTGATTCAGCCCATCATCTGCATTGCTATGAAGGCAAATGTAAAAACCTGCATGGCCACACCTATAAGGTGATTTTTGGCATAAGCGGATTCGTGGATGACAGAGGGTTAATGATTGATTTCGGCGACATAAAAGAAATCTGGAAAAATGAGATTGAGGTATTTCTTGACCACAAGTATCTGAATGAAACGCTGCCCCCTATGAATACGACAGCCGAGAATATGGTTGTTTGGATTTATGAAAAAATGCAAGAAAGCCTGCAAAACAGAATAGAGCAATATGACGGTGCAAGAGTTGAATTTGTGCGCCTTTTTGAAACTCCTACAAGCTATGCTGAAGCAAGAAGGGAGTGGATGGAGATTGAGTAAGATTCCTGTACTGGAAATCTTCGGGCCGACCATTCAGGGGGAAGGAATGGTGATTGGCCAGAAAACGATGTTCGTCCGTACAGCAGGCTGTGATTATTCCTGCAGCTGGTGTGATTCCTCCTTTACCTGGGATGGAAGTGCGAAGGACAGCATCCGCCAAATGGAACCGGATGAAATTTGGAAGGAGCTTAAAGAACTCGGCGGGGACGGATTTTCTTTCGTAACCATTTCGGGCGGCAATCCGGCTCTTCTGAAAAATTTGGGTGAATTAATTTCTCTGCTTAAAGCTGATCGTATTAAGCTCTGCCTAGAAACACAGGGAAGCCGCTGGCAGGATTGGTTTTATGAAATTGATGAACTGACCTTGTCCCCAAAGCCGCCGAGTTCAGGCATGAATACGGACTTCGATGTGCTCGATCTGATCGTGAATAAACTGCAGGCCTGCAGAAGGGAAGATCAGCAGTTCTCTCTGAAGATCGTTGTTTTTGATGATGCGGATTATGAATATGCCAAAAACGTGTATCAGCGCTATCCAGGGGTTCCGTTTTATCTGCAAGTGGGAAATGATGATACGGTAACAGCAGACGACAGGAATTTACTGCAGAGGCTGCTTGATAAATATGACTGGCTTATTGAAAAAACGATTCATGACAGTGAGCTGAAAGATGTGAAAGTACTTCCGCAGCTGCATACCTATGTATGGGGCAATAAGCGGGGAGTGTAGCATCCGGAAATCCCGCATTCAAGATGCGGGGTTATTTTTGTTATGTAAGTTGCAATATATGACAGATTCCGGGCAATTTATGATATTATACGTTTGAACTTAACAAGGCATACATACTGTAAATTTCTATAGATAGGGAGAGTTAGATGACAGATAACACCATTATCCGTTTTAATTCGGTGACAAAAAGATATGATAATGACCCACCTGTTTTAAAAAATGTCAGCTTCGAAATTGAACGCGGGAAGTTCTATACCCTGTTGGGGCCATCGGGCTGCGGCAAAACGACGATTTTGCGGCTGATTGCCGGCTTTACTGAACCTTCTGAGGGGGATATTTATTTTAATGGAAAAATCATTAATCTTGTTCCCGCCAACAAAAGACAAGTAAATACGGTTTTTCAGGATTACGCCCTGTTTCCGCATCTGAATGTTTATGAAAACATTGCATTCGGCTTAAAAATCAAAAAAATGAAGAAAGCGGATATCGAGAAGAAAGTAAAAGAAGCACTGAGGTTTGTAAATCTTGAAGGCTATGAAAACCGGGAAATTAAAGAAATGTCAGGCGGGCAGCGCCAGCGTGTTGCCATCGCAAGGGCCATTGTCAATGAGCCTGAGGTCATTCTCCTGGATGAGCCCCTATCCGCACTTGACCTGAAGCTGCGTACTGAAATGCAGTATGAGCTTAGGGAACTGCAGAGAAATCTTGGCATCACATTTATTTTCGTTACACATGACCAGGAGGAAGCACTGGCCATGTCAGATGAAATCTTCGTGCTTAACAGCGGAAGCATCGAGCAGAGCGGAACTCCTACTGATATTTATGACGAGCCGATCAATCGCTTTGTAGCTGATTTTATTGGGGAATCCAATATTGTTGCCGGAACGATGATCAAGGATTATCAGGTACAGTTTGCCGGGAAGTTATTTGAGTGTGTTGACGGAGGCTTTGAGCCGAATGAAGAAGTTGAGATCGTGATCCGGCCTGAAGACCTCGCTATTACAGCCCCGGATGATGGGAAGCTGAAGGTTAAAGTTGACTCCCAGCTTTTCAGGGGAGTGCATTATGAGATTAGCTGCTATGACAGCGATGGCAATGAGTGGCTCGTCCATTCAACCAAAAAAGCGACCGTTGGAGATCTAATTGGCCTTCATTTCGACCCTGAAGCCATTCACGTCATGAGGCATGGGGAAACCGAAGAGGAATTTGATAAGCGTCTGGAAGCTTATGAAGAGGGAAGCCATGAGAACTAATTCCCGCAATTTTTATTTAATTCCTTATGTGCTTTGGATTGCCCTCTTTGTTGTGACACCTTTGCTTCTTGTCCTATATTATTCGTTCTTTGATATTGAAGGGCATTTCACATTTGAGAATTATCGGAAATTCTTTACGCCTGTTTATTTAAAGATGACTCTCAGCTCTTTTTGGTATGCTTTTTTAATAACGTTATTTTCATTGCTGATCGCATATCCAACAGCCTACTTGCTTACGAAAACGAAGCATAAGCAGTTGTGGCTCTTACTGATCATCCTGCCATCCTGGATTAATCTGCTTTTGAAAGCGTATGCTTTCCTTGGCATCTTCGGGACATATGGCGCTGCTAATAGCTTTCTGGAAGCGATGGGAATTGGCGGAAGGCAAATCCTGTTTACGGATTTCAGCTTTATCTTTGTGTCGGTCTATATTTTTCTTCCTTTTATGATATTGCCGATATTTAATTCTTTGGATGAATTGAATCCGACGCTTTTGGATGCTTCCAATGATTTGGGCGGTTCTTCCTGGGTAACATTCAAGCGTGTTATCTTTCCGTTGACACTGGATGGCGTGAAAGCAGGATGCCAGATTGTCTTTATCCCTGCTTTATCATTATTCATGCTGACAAGACTGATTGCAGGAAACCGTGTCATCACTCTTGGAACCGCCATTGAGCAGCATTTTCTTGTGACACAGGATTGGGGAATGGGCTCTACCATTGCCGTCTTCCTGATTATTGCCATGGTGCTCATTATGGTGCTGACAGGCAGAAGAAAGCGGGGGATCCTATAAATGAAAAATAACAGGAAATGGCCGGCAGTTTATTTGGCTCTTATCTTTATCATCCTGTACGCCCCGATCTTTTATTTGATCTTTTATTCATTCAACAGCGGAGGGACCATGTATCAGTTCGAAGGATTTACTTTGGATTGGTATCGGGAGCTGTTTGCGGATACCCGATTGCTCATCATTGTTCTGAACACGGTTATTATTGCTCTTTTATCTGCAGCGATATCCACCATCATTGGAGTAGCCGGGGCACTTGCGATTGCTTATGCACGAAAGCGCAGAGTGAAAAACACACTGTTGTCATTGAATAATGTGCTGATTGTCAGTCCGGATGTTATTATTGGCGCGTCGTTTTTAATTCTCTTTACGATGATTGGACTTAAGCTTGGATTTGTATCTGTTTTACTGGCACACATTGCCTTCAGTGTTCCGATTGTCGTCCTGATGGTTTTGCCGAAGATTGAAGAGATGAACACCTCGATGATTTATGCTGCCATGGATCTTGGTGCCAGCAGGTTGGATGTACTGACTAAGGTCATACTCCCTTATATCACTCCTGGAATTTTCGCAGGCTTTTTCATGGCCCTGACCTATTCCCTGGATGATTTTGCCGTCACTTTCTTTGTTACAGGTAATGGCTTTACCACTTTGTCTGTTGAGATTTATTCACTGGCAAGAAGGGGAGTTTCACTAAATATTAATGCTTTATCCGCTTTGCTTTTCCTATTTACCATCATTCTGGTTACAGGCTATTACTTTATTACAAAGCGCAATGAGAAACCGAATGGAATGGGGGTAAGGCAATGAAGAAGCTGATTCAGGCGCTCGCCGCCGTATTAATCGTTTCATTTGCCTTGTTGTACATCGTTTCCGGACTGAATTCCTCCCAGGGCTACACAAGCGGCAATACATTGACCATTTTTAACTGGGGCGATTATATTGATGCAGACCTGGTGGATAAGTTCGAACAGGAAACAGGCATTAAAGTCATCTATGAAACATTTGATTCCAATGAAGCGATGATGACGAAAATTGAACAGGGCGGCACAGCCTATGATATTGCAGTTCCATCAGAATATGCGATTGAAAAAATGAAAGAGGAAAACCTGCTTTTGCCGGTTGATCATTCTAAAATTCCAAACCTGAAATATATTGATCCGCGTTTTATGGACCTGCCTTTTGATCCTGAAAATGAGTTTTCGATCCCCTATTTCTGGGGCACAGTCGGAATTCTTTATAACACCGATATTTTGGGCGATAAAAAAATCACGAGCTGGAATGACCTATGGGATCCTGAATTAAAGAACCAGATCCTGCTGATTGATGGGGCACGGGAAGTAATGGGCATGGGGCTCAACAGTCTGCATTATTCTCTGAATGACAAAAATAAAGACCATTTGATCGAAGCTAAAGAAAAACTCGATCGTCTTACTCCTAACATTAAAGCCATTGTGGGTGATGAAATCAGAATGCTGATGGAAAATGATGAAGCCGGCATTGGCGTGGTCTGGTCCGGCACGGCACAGGAACTCATGTGGGAGAAGGATAATCTTGAATATGTAGTTCCGGAAGAAGGCTCCAATTTGTGGTTTGATAATATGGTCATCCCTAAGACTGCCCAAAACCCGGAAGCGGCCCATCAGTTCATGAATTTCATCCTTGATCCGGAAAATGCAGCGCAGAATACAGAATACGTGGGGTATTCAACGCCAAATAAAGAGGCGCTGAAATATATGGACGAAGAAACAATCTCTGATGAACGTTTTTATCCGGATGAAGAAATGACAGCCCGGCTGGAGGTTTATGAGAACCTTGGAAAAAGGATGCTCGCTTATTATAATGAGCTTTTCCTTGAATTTAAAATGCATAAGAAATAGGGTACTGCCAGGATTAATATCCTGGCAGTTTTTGCATTGGAACGGTTTTAAGAAATCAGGGAATGCTAGCGCAAAGGAGGATGGAAAAATGAAGAGATTCATCAGCATATTTTTATTGATTTTTTCATTCGGAAGTATAGCAACTCCCATAAGTGCTGCCTATCAAAAACCTGAATTGGCCATTGTCATTGACGATCTTGGGAACAATATGAAGGGAACAAAAGAAATGATGGAACTGCCGGTGACCTTGACGGCTGCCATAATGCCCTTTATGCCAACGACAAAAGAAGATGCAGAACTGGCTAATAAAAATGGGCATGAAGTAATCGTTCATATGCCGATGGAGCCGAAAAGAGGAAAACGGAGCTGGCTTGGGCCGGGTGCAATCACAACAGATTTAACCGATGAGGAAATCCGCAGCAGAGTAGAGAGCGCCATTAAAGAAGTGCCCCATGCGGTCGGCATGAATCATCATATGGGTTCAAGAGCCACTGAAAATGAACGGGTCATGAGGGTTGTCCTTGAAGTATGTAAAGAACACGGTTTATTTTATCTCGACAGCAAAACAACCGGAAAAAGCGTTGTCGGCAAGCTGGCAGATGAAATTGGAGTCCCTTATGTCGAAAACAATATTTTCTTCGATGATATTTACACGACAGCACATATCACAAAACAGGCAGACAGACTTGCTGAAAAACTTGTGAAAAACGAACGCATCATCGCAATCGGCCATGTCGGCATCACAGGTACAAAGATGGTTAGTGTGCTAAAAGAGTATATACCTGTATATAAAGAGAAAGCCCAAATTGTTCCGCTGTCAGAATTGATTCCAGGCTACGAACTTATTGACGATGGACCATAAAGTGAAACTTCAATCTGTGGGGGTCTTACTGCCCGTTAGGCTGCGATAAAAAAAATAAAAGCTGCAAGCCATGAACGGTTTGCAGCTTTAATGGTGTGTGAAAGTGGTCTAATGGTGGTATAGGTACTGTCACCTATACAGGTGGCCGCCCACATTCCGGTCTGGTTAGTCCCGCAACGATGGCGTTTAGAAGAGGTGGGCGGCCGTGGATATAGTATATGCAAAGATGGTGAAAGGATGCAAATACTGCTGATGAAAAATAATGGCTTTTGAAAAACTTTCAGGATTAAAATATCAATCCATTGCAAAACATAACAATGTCAGTATTTCAGCAAGTAAGGCATATTCATGCCTTTAAAGGGGTATGTAAGGAATAAATCAAAAGGAAGGGGTGACCTGTATGCTTTGGACCTTAGCAGGTATTCTGCTTGTATTATGGATTCTCGGATTAATATTTAAAGTAGCTGGAGGCATTATTCATATTCTGCTGGTAATAGCAGCGATCATCATTGTGGTTAACTTTATTAGAGGAAGAGCATCCGGCAGGGGATAGCAGGAAAAGCCTTCATAAAACATGGAGGCTTTTCAAAATGAGTTTACATAATATTATTATATAAAACTAATAAAAGACCAAATAATACCGGCCCCCTGAAAAGTGGCCGGTTCCGATCAAGCTATAACCAATTCTGCCTTCAATTCTCCAGCAATCTCCTGTACTTCACTGCCTTCCAATGTTTCTTTCTCCAGAAGGGCTTCTACCAATTTCTCAAATTGAGGCTGATGATTTGCGATAATCAATTCGCATCTTTCTAATGCTTTTTGGAATAGATCCTGCATTTTAGCTTCTTTTTGTCCTTTGTTGAAGGTAAGCTCGAAGCCGTTATCAAGTAAACCGGTATCAACCATTTGCTCTATGATATGCTTCGCTTGTTTAACATCACCGCTTACCCCAATGCTGTGCTCGCCAAGAATCATTCTTTCTGATACTCCGCCAGCGAGAATCATCGCAACCTGGTCAAGCAATTCACTTGTTGTCGATAAGTGAAGTTCTTTTTGAATAGGAGCTACATATCCAAGTGCTTCGCCACGCGGAATGATGGTTGCTTTCCGGACAGAACCCGGTTTTGTTAAGGCAGCCACTAATGCATGGCCAGCTTCATGAATGGCAACCCGCTGCTTCGTCCCGGCATCCTGTAAAGCACGGGTGGTGGTTCCCAAAATAGTGCGGTCCAGCGCATAATCCAAATCTTCTTTTGAGATAATTTCCTGGCCGTTGCGGACAGCTCTGCGGCTTGCCGTTTCGAAAAGGGAATGGAGGTCTGCTCCTGAAAAACCGGAAGTGCTTTCTGCCAGATCGCCAAGAGTTGTCATAACATCTTCAGCCAGTAACTTATTTCGTGTATGAATATTTATTATCTCTCTTCGGCCCCTTGTATCTGGAAGAGGGACGTTGAAGGAGAAGTCAATCCGTCCAGGACGCAGGAATGCTTCGTCGAGCATATCCTTCCGGTTGGTGGCGGCAATAAATAATATTCCATCATTGGAATGTCCGCCGTCCAGCTGGACCAGAAGTTCAGTTAACGTTTTTTCGCTTTCTTCTCCGCCATGCTGCTTTCTTCGTCCTGCAAGTGCATCCACTTCGTCAATAAAGACGACAGCAGGAGCATGCTTTCTGGCATTCTGGAAAAGGTTTCTGACACGGGATGCACCAACGCCAACGAATAATTCATTAAACCCGGAACCGCTAGTAGAAAAGAAAGTTGCTCCCAGTTCCTTGGCGATTGCCTGAGCCAGCAATGTTTTTCCCGTTCCGGGAGGTCCGTATAAAAGAATACCCTTCGGCGGCTTGATCCCCATTTTTAAGGAGCGCTCAGGTTCCTTTAAAATGGAAAGAGTCTGCATGATTTCCTCTTTCATTTCCTCCTGAATCCCGCCAACATCTTCAAGTGAAATGGAAGGAAGGGCTTTAGGCTTCGAGACACTTTGCTTCATTGTATTTGTTGCACCCATTCCGCCTTTTCCTGACTTAAACAGGTAAATTCCAATGGCTATGAACAGAAGGAGTATACCGCCGAGAATCCAGGGGGTATAAGGTCCTGTGGCTGCGAACGTATATTGTATATTATAGGTTTCTACTAATTTATCAACCATATCGCTGTTGGGAGGCACATGGGAGATGTACTCGCCATCAGGAGCTGTGATTAGAAGTTTCCCATTTTTATATTCCTGTACTGCAACAGTCTTTCCATCCTGGGAGGCTATAATTTTTTCCACAGAAGAAAACGGGACTGTCACATCCTTTTTTCCTGCTTGTACGGTCCAAATAACCGCCGCCAAAATCACCGTGACTACCAATGCAATAGAAATTATCGTCGAAGGCTTCTTGAGACGTGATTTCAACTAATTCCCTCCTCATTGAACATACCTACATTATAAGGAATTAAAATTGTTAATAAAAGGGTTTAACTCTTTTTAAACGTTGTAAATTATGGAAAAATAATTTTTTTTACTAGAATGTGTGCTACAACAGCGTTCAGATGCTATTAATTTGTGAAAAAATTGTGACAGGCACGGAGGATACCCGTTAGATACATTTAAAAACTTTTCACCAGGAACCCTTTTCACTTTTACCTATTTCATATATACTAAAAGCGGATAATTTAATAACGTGCCACAAGGGGAGCATATCGCTGAGAGTGAACAGTCCGCTGTTCTGACCCTTTGAACCTGTTAGTTAATGCTAGCGCAGGAATGTGGAATAATAAAAGGCAGATGTACTTTTCTGCCTGCTTGTTCTCCCTTGGGGTATCGTCATACGATTAAAGGGGGATTTTTTTATGAAAAAATTAAGCTTAACCGCGATGATAGAGGCTTCATTTTTTGCAGCCTTTGCTATCATTCTTGATTTTCTGCCATCCATCAAGCTGTCGCCATCCATCTCCATATCTGCCGCGATGATTCCGATTTTCATACTGGCTTTCAGGCGGGGCTTTAAGGTCAGCTTCATTGCTGGCCTCTTATGGGGGATTTTGCAGATTGCCATGGGGGATGCCTGGATTGCTACTCCGCTTCAGGCATTTATTGAGTATTTTGTGGCATTTGCCTGTATCGGTTTTGCCGGTTTGTTTTACCGCGTCATCCAAAATCAGCTGCGGGCAGGCAACAAGAAGAAGGCATTGGCATGGGTTGTCTTAGCCGTATTTGCCGGAAGCCTTGCCCGGTATTTCTGGCATTTCATAGCAGGTGTACTGTTCTTCGGAAGCTATGCGCCAAAAGGGATGTCACCGGTCCTTTTTTCCTTCCTGGCAAACGGGGCAACCATGCTTGGAGGGGCAATTCTCTGCTCGATCCTGGCCGTGTTAATTATTTCATCGGCACCTAGAATAATCATTCAAAAATCGGATCAAGGTCTTCAAACTCACAAGAATGCTTCCTGATAGAGCTGCCTCTTTGATATTTCAAAGAGGTTTTTTTATATTTTAGGAAATTGCTCCTGAAAAATGGGTATATTACTCAAAAAGGGGAGTGAAGACTTTGACCAATACATTGCAGGGAAACATTATCACAGGTGTATTTGATGCTGAAACCAGTGCCTTTGAAATCCAGAAAGTAAAAAGTTTCAGTACCCAGTCAGTCCTCAGCAAAAATCAGTGTGAAACTCTGTATAACTATCTATCACTTCATGAAGAGGATGAGGGAGGACAAATCATTACACTGTACGATCAAATGCCGCTCATGCTGACCCGGCAGGAAATATGCAGTCTGAAGAAAGATTTGGAGTACATTAAAAAGCTATATCAGTAGAAAAACGCTTTGCAGCTTGCAGAGCTTTTTTTTGACGAAAATAATTTTGACAAACTTGTGACAAAAAGTTTGACAAATTTGTGAACATAGTTAGAATATTAAGTATAAGGAGATGGGAGAATGACACTTCAACAGCAGCGCGTCTTGCATTTTTTTAGGAATATTACAGCTGCAGGCATTATATTAGGTTTTATTGTTTTTATTTCAAGCTTTTTTGTAAGCGGTATCACAGGAGAGTATGTGTTATCCATCGGCTTAAGCATTATGGTTTCTTCCATGCTGCTTTTCGGATTCGGATTTTTTATCAATGTAATGGAAGAAATGACAAAGGGAAGCAAGGGTATAAGACAATACAAATAAAACCGGCCTCCAGAGGGGGACCGGTTTTTTTGTACTTAATGAGCAGCGTGACCAGAGGTTAATACCCAAATGGACCCCACTACAATAACAATTACCATAAATACGGCATAAATCATATTCACTAAGTTCGTCTTGCCGTCTTCACCTTCTCTTAAGTGCATGAACATGAACAGCTGCATGCCTGCCTGAACGACAGCCAGTGAGCCGATGATCCACATGATCACTTTAAAAGAAAGGTTCGTTTTTAAAGCAATTCCTGCTGCTGCAAAAGTCAGCACAAGGGAAACAACAAATCCAATGACATGGCTTATCGGGAAGCTTTTTGATTGATGATGTTCCATTTAAGCCACCAGTCCTTTCAAATACACAAATGTGAAGATAAAGATCCAGACTACATCAAGGAAGTGCCAGTAAAGGCCGATAATAAACGTCTTTCTTGCTGTAGTAGGGGTAAGGCCTCTTTTTAGAAGCTGAATGATGACCATAGTTGCCCAGCCGATTCCCAAAGTTACGTGAGCTCCGTGTGTCCCCAGTAAAACAAATAAGCTGGAAAGGAATGCACTTGTCTGCATCGTTGCACCTTCATGGGCATAATGGATGAATTCATTAATCTCCATGAAGAGGAAGCCTGCGCCTAGAGCAAGGGTAATCACCAGCCAGGTGATTAGCCCTTTAAGGTTATGCCGGCGCATTTCAAAAATGGCAATGCCCATTGTAAAGCTGCTTGTCAGAAGGAGGACTGTCTGAATCATGACATCCTTGATGACAAAGATATCTTTATGTGTTGGTCCTCCTGCAAAGCGTTCATATAAAACTCCATATACTCCGAACAGAGTGGCAAACAGGACAATTTCAGCGCCAAGGAAAACCCAGAAGCCGAGAATATTCATGCGGTCCTGCTCAGTTTGATATTCAAGCGGCAGAGACGTATCCACTTTAGCTGACATGATCGTGCACCTCTCCTTCTGTTTTTCTCCACGCGTTTTCAATTCGGTGAATTTCTTCTTTTGAAACATGGAAACCTTCGTTGTAATCGAATGAACGGATAATCAATCCTGCAAATATGCCGATACCGGCAACAGCCGCAGCGATGTGCCATTCAAACACAAGTAGGAAACCTGCGATGCCAAAGATAACACCCATATAAATCGGCAGCCATGAGTTGCTTGGCATATGAATTTCTTCAATTTCACTGTCATGCAATGTTAAGCCTTCATTCTTTTTCTTCATGTGCCAGAATGGATCAAGAGATTTCACTTCAGGCAGCTTCGCAAAGTTATAGAATTGAACAGGTGATGCAGTAGACCATTCCAGTGTTCTTGCATCCCATGGATCGCTTGAGATGTTTCTGTCCGCATAGCGGATGCTCCAGTAAATGTTATAGCAGAAAACAGCGAATCCGGCTGCGAGAACAATTGAACCAATGGCCGACAGCATGAATAAAGGTGCAAAGCCTGATTCGGCAGAGTATGTGTATGCACGTCTTACAGCTCCGTTTAATCCAAGGAAGAACATAGGCATGAATGTTACATTAAAGCCGATAACGAAAAGCCAGAAATGCCATTTTCCGAGTTTTTCATTCAGCATGAAGCCGAACATTTTTGGCCACCAGTAGTACAGGCCTGCAAATACCGCAAATACTACACCAGGAATTAATACATAGTGGAAGTGGGCAACCAGGAATAATGTATTGTGATACTGATAATCCGCTGCACCCATTGCCAGCATGACGCCTGTAACCCCGCCGATGACAAAGCAAGGAACGAATGCAAGTGCCCAAAGCATCGCAGACGTAATTTTTATGCGGCCTTTCCTCATCGTAAACAGCCAGTTGAACATCTTAACTCCAGTAGGTATGGCAATCGCCATCGTCGTGATGGAGAAGAATGAGTTAACTGCAGGTCCTGAACCCATTGTATAGAAATGGTGAACCCATACAACCATACTTAGAAGTGCAATTCCAAGGATGGAAAATACCATCGATTTATATCCAAACAATGATTTTCTTGAAAAAGTTGCAATGACTTCCGAGAAAATCCCGAAAGCAGGAAGGGCAACAATATATACCTCAGGGTGGCCCCATAGCCAGAAAAGGTTAGCCCAAAGCATATCCATGCCTCCGCCGGATACGGTAAAGAAGTGCGTTCCATATAGACGGTCAAACGTCATCAATGCCAATGCGACTGTGAAAATAGGGAAAGCCGCCACAATCAAAATGGATGTTACGAAAGTAGTCCACGTAAACATTGGCATTTTCATCAGTGTCATGCCTTTTGTTCTCATTTTCAAAATCGTGACGATAAAGTTTATACCTGTCATTAATGTACCGATACCGGCAATCTGCAGGGCAACTGCATAATAGTTATTACCGATTCCCGGACTGAATTCCTTGCCTGCAAGAGGGAAGTAGGAAGTCCATCCTGCATCAGGTGACCCTCCGATAACGAAGGAAATATTGAACAGCATAGCTCCGCTGAAGAACAGCCAGAAGCTTAGAGCGTTCAGCTGAGGGAAGGCAACATCACGCGCACCGATCTGCAGCGGAATGACAACGTTCATTAAACCAATCAAAAACGGCATTGCCATAAATAGAATCATAATCACACCGTGTGTTGTGAAAATTTCGTTGTAATGCTGGGAATTCAGGAATTCCATTTCAGGACGTGATGTCTGAGCTTTCATCAGCAACCCGTCCATCCCGCCGCGGAAAAACATCAATACGGCGGAGATGATATACATAATACCAATTTTTTTATGGTCAACTGTAGTCAGCCATTCTGTCCACAGGTATTTCCATTTTTTCAGATAGGTAATCCCTGCCACTGCACCAATCATTGTCAGCAAAATGGCAATCTGGGAACCTAGTATAAGGGGATCTCCCGTAATAAAAAACTCATCCCATTTAATGCCCATGATGGTCACCTCCATGGTTTTCTTCACTGTCATCATGGCCCTTATCTTCGCCATGACCTTCAATTACATTAGGTTTCTCATTTTTATAATTATCGTCTTCTTCGAATGTCTTGCCCTGATATCCATGGCCTCTGTAGAGTTCAGGATTTGTATATGCCTTAGAGTCAGGATCGGCATGATTCACCCATTCCAAATGAGTATTTGAATAGGTCAGCCTTCCTAGATGAGTAGGCTTCAGCAGCCCTACATATTCTTTCTCTGTCAATTTAGGCGCTGTATCCTTCACATCTTCAACCCATTGGTCAAAATCTTCCTGGGTTTGGGCAAGCACTTCAAATTTCATATCCGCATAGCCGCGGCCGTTAAAGTTCGTATTTTGACCTTCATAAGATCCAGGGTTGTCTGCAACAAGATATAATTCTGTTTCCATTTTCGGCATGGTGTACTTTTGTCCGCCAAGTGCAGGCACCCAGAAAGATTGCATAGTGCTTGCTGAAGTCATTTTGAAAAGTACAGGCCTATCTTCAGGAATATTGACATAGTTCACCGTCTCAATTCCTTCTTCTGGATAACTGAAAATCCATTTCCAGTCTGCAGATGTTACATGTATAGTAATTGGCTCTTTTTCTTCATAGCCTTTTGGTGCTTCTTCGAGAGCATAAAGTGTTTTTACGGTCGGGATTGTTAACGCAATGACAATCAAGATAGGAATCCCGGTCCAGATAATTTCAAGGAGTGTGCTTCCATGTTCCTCAGGCGGTTCATAATCCTTATTTTCTGGTTTCTCACGATATTTCCAGACGATGTAGCCGAATAATCCAAATACGACTACTACAACAAGAAGCATCCAGATCAGGGACCAGTTAATTAATTCGGTAATGCTTCTTGCAACAGGCCCCTGCGGTTCAAACACAACCATATTGCAGCCGCTGAGAATAAGCATCGGCAATATAGCTGTTAAAGAGAGCAGCATTTTCTTCATCTGATGTTTCATCTCCTTTAAACAAAAACTATTGTTAAATAATTCACAAATAATGTGCGTATTTTCACAAAGATGCAAAAAAAATATATAGCTGGAAAACTTGCACACCCTTGAAACACTTATTTAACTTAGTTATCACTGTGTAAATGATATTAACATAAGCAATTGTGAAAAGTTGTGACAAAACTTAGAAGGAAATTAATGTAAACCTCTGGTACAGCAATTCATTTTCTGCAAATAGCATTACAACAACGTTTTAATACCATAATCAATTTTTGAACAACTTTTGAACATTATTTTTAGTCAGTTTTTTCCAAGGAATTTTTATAATAATAAAGGAAAAAATATAAAAAATTTAGAATCGTGGTGCAGCATGAGGAACTTTCGCAGCCTGAAAATCAATAAAAACCGCAAACACAATAATAATACGGATCAATCTATTCAGCAGCCGCTATCTTTTGTGAACAAATTTGAAGAAACCCAGGATTTCAGGGAATGGAATATTCAAGTTAATGACCAAAAAATCAGGATATTTTACCTTGAATCTGTTGTATCAAAAGAAAAATTTTATGAGCTTGTATTTGTGCCCCTATCCAACTTAAAGGGGGAACATATTGAAGAGTTTTTGATTTCTCTCAACGGCCAGGAGACAAAAAATGAAGAAGAAATCATCAACTCTTTGTTAAAAGGCAGCTTTGCGGTCTGTCTTCCTGAATCACAGAAAATTTACTTGGCAAGCTTTCCAAAAGAGCTGGAAAGAACGATCCAGGAGCCTGTAAATGAAGTTGTAGTTAGAGGTTCGCATGATGGCTTTATAGAAAACCTGCAGACTAATATATTTCTGATCCGCAACCGCATCGAAAGTCCGGATTTAACTGTCAGGTATATGAATATTGGGACAAAGTCAAAAACGAAAATCTCGTTATTATATCTGAAAGGAATTGCAAATGAGGAAATTGTCAAAGAGATTGAGAGAAGACTTTCATTTATTAAAGCTGATATGATTATCAGTCCCGGTTATATTGAAGAGTTTATTGAGGATAATTCATTCAGTATATTCCCTCAAATCCTTAATACAGAACGTCCGGATCGTGTAATGGCAAATTTAACGGAAGGCAGGATTATCTTAATGGCTGAAGGCAGTCCTACTGCTTTAATTATGCCTGTAACGTTTGTTACTTTCTATCAGTCACCTGATGATTACAATAGCAGATGGATACCGGCAACATTTATCCGTGTTCTCCGGTTTGTGAGTTTTATCATAGCTATTACACTTCCGGGGATTTATATCGCCATTAATGCCTTCCATCTTGAAGTAATTCCCCATGAATTAGTGATTCCATTGAAAAATTCAGTTGAGGGAATACCGTATCCTCCATTATTGGAAGCGTTCATGATGGAATTGACCATTGAATTAATTCGTGAAGCCGGGATACGCCTTCCCAGGCCAATTGGGCAAACAATTGGTATAGTAGGTGGACTTGTCATTGGTGATGCGGTTGTCAATGCAGGGCTCATTTCCAATATTATGATTGTTGTGGTTGCTGTAACTGCAGTATCTTCCTTTGTGGTACCGTCAAATGAAATGAGCACAACCGTCCGGCTTCTTCGTTTTCCTCTAATGATCCTTGCTTCCATAATGGGCTTTGTCGGTTTAATGTTTGGAATCATCTTTATATTAATTGCACTTTGCAGACTGGAGTCTTTTGGCGTTCCGTATTTTGCCCCATTTGCACCATTTCGTCTAAATGAATTAAAAGACGCATTTATCAGAATTCCGCTTTGGATGATGAATAAACGCCCGGTAAGCTCTGGTGCCATTGATCTATTAAGGCAAAAAGATTCAAGAGGGTGGAAGAAGCATGAAGAATAAAGAATCAATCAATCTTCCTCAGTTCTTTTTTATCATCATTCAAACACAAATTGGAGTAGGCGTTTTATCTCTTCCCTACACAATGTATAAGGCTTCAAAGACAGACGGATGGATATCTTTAATGATTGCAGGGGTCTTTGTTCAGCTCATTCTGACAATGTACTATTTCCTGCTGAAAAAGTTCAATGGAAGTAATATTTTTGACATCGCTCAAGTAACAGCAGGAAAGATAATCGGAAAATTTCTTATATGCTTATATCTCTTTTATTTCTTATTGGTTGGAATAATGATCCTTTCGCTCTTTAACAAAATTATTGCCACATGGATACTGCCCAGAACGCCAAGCTGGGCAATTGGAGGCATGTTTTCATTTTTGGCCGCCGCCCTTTGCAGGGAGGGAATACGAGTCATTGGCCGGTTTTATACATTGGTCACACCCTTACTGCTGCTGCTGGTATTTTTGATCACATATACGTTAAAGGATGCAAATATATACTTTCTTTTTCCTATTGGAAAAGAAGGCATTAAGGATATTCTACTGGGTAGCAAGGAAGCTGTTATTGCTATGCTTGGCTTTGAGATGATTCTGGTTATTTATTCATTGGCAAATGGTGAACACAAGCGGAAGTACCTTATTATAACCGGTGCCAATGCGCTCATTACTTTACTTTACACATATCTGATCATTATCAACTTTATTTATTACAGTCCTGAAGAGATTGCGGTCGTACCTGAACCAATGTTATTTATCTTAAAGTCCTATTCGTTTAAAATCATCGAACGAACGGATTTATTCTTTTTGTCCATTTGGATTATTTCCGTGTTCACTTCTTTTGTGAGTTATCTTTATATGTCTGCAAAAAGTGCAAAAAAACTGATCCCCAAGGGGAAAAACCGCTTCTACGTTAATCTCTTTGCAGCTGTAATTTTTCTTGTTGCCAGTGGGATCAAGCCAATTACCGGCTTAACGGACAAGTTATCCCAACTGATGTCATATATCAGTTTACTTTTTATCATTATGATCCCTTTCCTTTTGCTGGTCTTTTCTTATGTATTCAAGAGAAAACAAAAAGGGGGCAGCAGCCGCTTTGACTACCATTAAAAGAATTCTTCCTGTCCTGATGATCAGCCTCTTCCTGACCGGCTGCTGGGACCAAAATTTATTAAAGGAAGTCAGGCTTTATATGAGTGCAAGCTTTGATCTTGAACCTGATGGCAGAATTCGTGATGGCGTTACATCACCAATTCTGGGTACAAGCCCGGATACACCATCAAAAGCCCGGTCAGAATTTCATTCAGCTGCGGGGAATACTCCAAGGGAAGCAAGAGTAAATATTGACAAAAAAGTATCCAAAAAGTTTGATGCTTCCAAATTAAGAGTAATGGTCATTGGGAGTGAACTGGCAAAGCAGGATATATATCCGGTTCTTGACGTTTTTTATCGAGATCCCAAAAGCTCCTTAAGTGCAAAAATCGCTATTGCTGAAGGAAGAGGCGATGAAATCATTAAGAGCAGGCTGCAGGAGGAAGAGAAGGTTAGTGATTATTTATATAACTTGATAGCAAGTGCAGAAATAGTATCATTTATTACAGAAGAAAATATCCAATCCATTTGCGCTGAGCTTTTTGATCCCGGAGAAGACTTCCTCTTGCCATATCTCGGCCTGACTACGGACAATGAAGTGGAGATCAAAGGCCTTGCCATGTTCAACGACAGGGCCTTTACCGGTGAAAATCTTAACGAATATGAGTCAAAAATGTTTATCCTGATGGATGATCAATTAGGAAAAAGTATGAGATTTACAAAAAAAGTGTCAAATAAAGAAGATAAAAGTCATTTAAACTTTATTTCATTCGATGTAATTAAGTCTTCAAGAAAATTAAAGCTTCAAACCAGCAACAATTCAATACAGGGTGCGGATATAAAAGTAAAATTGAAAATTAGTATTTCAGAGTTTCCTCAGGACAAGCTGGATAAGCAAGATAAAATTAAAAAATTGAATAAAAAATTATCTCGAGAACTGACCAAGGATGCAGAAAGGGCAATAAAAAAAATGCAGGCGGCAAATTGTGATGGTTTAGGCATCGGCAGAAGACTCATCGCCATGCACCCTTCCGTATGGGGATCAATACAATGGAAGGGCGATGTATACCCGAATCTGCCAATAAACGTAAAAGTTACTGTTGATATAGCCGGAAACGGCATTATCAACTAAGCTGAAAAAAATAACTATAAAGAGCCAGCAATGGCTCTTTCTTATTAATTGAAAAATACAGAATAGTACAGTAACATGAAGTAAAAATAATTATAGATAGAGACAGGGTGAGGACATGATTGATTTAAGAAGCGATACAGTCACAAAGCCGACTGAAGCTATGAGAAAAGCGGCTTATGAAGCGGAAGTTGGAGATGATGTTTATGGAGAGGATCCTTCAATAAATCAACTGGAGGAGACAGCTGCTAAAGTGCTGGGTAAGGAAGCAGCTCTTTTTGTAACAAGCGGAACACAGGGAAACCAGATCGCCATTTTAACACATTGCCGTCCAGGCAATGAAATTATTCTCGAGGCAGAAAGCCATATTTTTTATTATGAAAGCGGAGCTTCTTCTGCCTTTGCCGGTGTTCAGACAAGAACGATAAGCGGGACTAGAGGGGCAATGAATCCCTCTGATGTGGAATATGCCATTAGGGGAGAGGATCAGCATTTTCCTGAAACAGGCTTGGTTTGCCTTGAAAACACGCATAATAGAGCCGGCGGTGCCGTTATACCCATTGATAATATGAAAGAAATTCATAATATTGCAAAAGCAAATAACGTTCCTGTACATATAGATGGAGCAAGATTATTCAATGCCGCAGCAGCACTGAATCTCCCGGCTTCCGAATTAGCAAAGCATTGCGATACTGTCCAGGTATGCCTATCCAAAGGGCTTGGTGCTCCTGTCGGATCAATACTGGCAGGAAACAGAGATTTTATAACAGCCGCCAGAAAATGGCGCAAAAGACTCGGCGGGGGGCTCCGTCAGGCTGGCATCATAGCTGCTCCCGGTCTTATTGCTTTAACTCAAATGAGAGAACGCCTGGCAGAGGACCATGAAAATGCCCAATATCTTGCACAGCAGCTGGGCCAAATCAAAGGCATTGAAATTGTAAATCAAGTGGATACGAATATCCTTGTGGCAGATGTGAAAAATCTAAAGATGAATTCATCGGAATTTGTTGAAAAACTAAAAGCTGAAGGAGTTCTTTCAGGAACTTTCGGACCTAGTTATGTGCGTTTTGTTACGCACTATGATGTGAACAGAAACCAGCTTGAACAGGCCATTACAGCGATTCAAAAAACAGCTGATCAACTTATATAATCAGATAAAAAACGCATGCCATCTTCCGGCATGCGTTTTTTATATTTAGAAATATCTCTGCAGCGGTGCAGCAGTATAGTGCTGGGAATGAAAGTGACTCGGATGCCAAATGCTGTGATAGGGATATCCTTGTTGAATAGGCTGGCACCAGGGACCATACTGCTTCTGGGAATATCCGTAATAATGGGCACCATTCATTCCGGTAATAATATATTGCCTCAAAGAAATTCCTCCTTCTCATCACTTATAAATAAACTATGCAGATCCCTTTAAAGCGGCCTCTAAATGACTGCTTAATTTTTCCACCTATACTTTCCCTCTTACTCCGTATGATAAAAAAGTAAAACTAACAGTTTTTAAAGGAGAATAAGACCATGTTATTAAAGAGAAATTTTCTTCTCGGTATTTTCCTGATCCTAATACTTGCTGCATGTAATAATACTCAGCAGGGCATGGAATCAAGAAAGTTAACAGGAGATGACATGGAGGAAATTAGCAATGCCAATAATGTGAATGTGGACAGGGAAAGACGGGGAACAGCTCCGCTTGAATTACAAAAAGTAAATAATGGGTACCTCACTATTGATCCCAACTCTTACAGCATGCAACACCCAGCCAGGAATTCCCTCATAGCCAATTAGCTGATGATGGCGGCTTGCCATTATACCAATTTGGAAAGAGTCAGCAGCAAAATCAGGGAATGGAAGGCGGACAGGGTGAAGGGCGACAATTTGCTCAGCCGTTTGGCCAAAAGGGCCAGCAGCCGCAAGCACCTGCAGAAAACCCTCCACAGGAAGGAACAGGACAGGCGCCTCAAGGTGAACAGACACCAGCTGCACAAAATGATGAAATAAACAACTTTGAATCAAATGTAATTGAATTAACAAATGCAGAAAGAAAGAAAAATGGCCTTAATGCTTTAAAATCAGATAAACCATTAAGTGATGTGGCACAGGCGAAATCTAATGATATACAGCAGAAAAATTATTTTTCCCATACAAGTCCAACTTATGGTTCGCCTTTTGACATGATGAGGGATTTTGGGGTCAATTACAGTACGGCAGGCGAAAATATCGCCATGGGACAGCAGACCCCTGAACAAGTGGTTCAAGCATGGATGGAAAGTGAAGGACATCGGAAAAATATATTAAACGGCACCTTCACGCATATTGGTGTAGGATATACCGATGATGGACCTTACTGGACACAAATGTTTATTGCAAAATAAGGAAATCGGCGCATTAGCCGATTTCCTTTTTGTTGATTAAAGGTTCAAGCTGAGTTTTTATATCATCAAGCAGTTCATGGATGGTCATTTCTGTATCTGTTTGCCCTTTATCAAGAGCAGTTTCCAATAGCTTTGCAAATTCACTAAAGTTAGATTTCATAATAGACACCTTCAAACAGCAATGTATTTTATGACTCTATACCCTTTTAAGTTTTTTTAAAACTCACTATATATTCTATTAACCTGCCAGCTGAGGGGTGATAATAATGAACATCCATTCAGCCTTATGATTGATATCCCGTAAAGTCGGGTATTTAATACTGATAATATTTGTCGCCTGCCCCCATACCTGTCATTTGAACAGCGAATAGTATAGCAGGAAAGAAAATATAGATTAATTTGTTAAAATGGAGGTCTGGTTATGAGATTGGTGCAAATGGATATTGATCAGCTATTGGAATCTACATCTGAGATTGCCGAAGAAGATCTTGGCTATATGATCAGACAGGTGGAAATTGATCATTTATTAGAGCGTACCCAGGATTGGTAATATATAAAAGGAAACTCCCTTCAGCCAGAAGCTGAGGGGAGTTTTTAGGCGGAAAACATATCTTCTTGTGAAGGATTCTTTATCCGTAAAGATTTCCTGGAAGATAGGACTACGCCGAGAATCACAATTCCCCCGCCAATTATCTGATACAAATACAGTTTTTCCTGTGTAAAACTCAAGGCGAAGATAATAGCGAAAACAGGAAGCAGATTCAGAAAAACCCCCGCTTTGGCTGCTCCGATTCTGTGAACTCCAAAATTCCATGATAGAAAAGCCATAATGGAAGCCAGAAACCCAACATACAGCAAGATCCCTATAGAGGGAAGAGTGAAGACAGGTTTTGCTGCCTGAAGCCAAAAATATTCAATCAAGCTTATGGGCGCCAATAGTAAAATGCCAAGAAAAACCGATACATAAAAAGCAGAGAGCAAAGGCAGCACGTCTGCGTATTTTTTGCCAATCACAGAATACAAAGCCCACATAAAAACCGCTGCCAAAACGTAAATATCACCGGCATTTATTTTCCATGAAAGAAACACTTCAACTGATCCCTTTGATATAACATATAAAACCCCAAAGACTGACAGGAGGATTCCTGCTGCCTGGTGTGCCAGAAGCTTTTCTCTTAATAGAAATACGGCTAGCAGCGCGATAAATAGCGGAGTTGTACTATTTACGACTGACGCATTTATAGACGTGGTGTATTGCAGTGCAACATAAATGATTGTATTGTAACCGGCAATACCGGTAACGGCCAAAAGCAAAAGAATCTTCATATGCTTTCTTATAATATTCCAATCATTTTTAAGCTGCCTTATCATAAAAGGAGTTAAAAGCAGAAAGGCAATGATCCAGCGTATAAGTGAAAAAAAAACAGGCGGAAAATAATCAACACCAATTCTCCCTATAACAAAATTACCTCCCCATATCATATTAGCTAATATCAGCAATAGAAAGCCGTTTCTTTTCTTTCCCTCATCCAACAATAATGAAAACCTTCTTCCTCTATTTAATAAATAAAATTTTAACCTTACTATCAAGAAAATTCATTAATTTCAGAAGAATTTTTCTTGAAATATTTGTAACTATTGGAAGAGACAGCGCGTCAACTTACTTAAAAAGGGGTGTCTGTCATGAAACATAAATGGCTTTTTCTTGGTGGTATCACATTAATCCTTATCATAATGGCGTCTTTTTCATTCTTTAACAAATTAAAAATTGTGAGTACTCTGGGAGGAGCTAATGAAGAATTAATTGTTTTAAACAATAAAGTGTGGGAGGTTGCGTTTTCAAAAGAACTTAATCCGGATAGTGTTAACAGTACCTCTGTTTATATCCTGAATGAAGAGGGAGAAAAGGAGCAGGTAAGAACCTCTCTGAAAAACAATAATAAATCCATTGAAATTCAGCCGCCCGATGAAGGATATCATCTGCATTCACCTCACTATACATTGGTGATCACAGATGATATTAAGACAAAGAGAGGACAAAATCTGAATCAATCAGTAAAAACAGCCTTTAAAGTTATTAATACATTGCCGGCAATCGGCTCAAGAGAAAAATTGAACAGTTATTTTTCAAAAATGCTTAAAGAAGAACGGACTTTCTTTTCCGGAAGGGATATGGCGGTGAGCGAGGAGAGCAGCAGTGCAAAGAGCTCAGAAGATTCTGCAGGAACAGATTTTTCGGGGACAAATGTGCAGGTTACGGGTATTGATGAAGCCGATCTGATAAAAACAGATGGAACGCACATATACAAAATCTCTGAAAATAAAGTCCAGATTATCAAGGCAGTTCCGGCAGATAAAATGGAACTGGAATCTCTGTTAACTTTTAATGGAGACTTTTCGCCCTATCAGTTATTTATAGAAGGCAGCCAATTAATCGTTTTGGGCCACAGCTATAAAGATGTACCTGAATCCATTGGGAAGGAGTCTCCGAAAAAAAAGATTGCACCTGCATTTCAATCTGTCAAAACAATTGTTTATAATATCGAAAATAAACAAAAACCAAAACAAATTAGAGAAACAGACATTGAGGGCAGCCTGCTTGCTTCAAGGCTAATGGATGGAAAAGTATATTTAATAACAAGTTATCATCCCGAATATTGGATACTGGAAAGAAATAAAAATACCGATCTGCGTCCCCGTTATTATGATACTTCCGAGAGCAAGGAGCAGCAGATTGTAGACTATAATGAAATAAAATATTTTCCCGGTTCTCAAAATGCAAATTATATTAATATAGCTGTATTGGATTTAAATGCCGGCAGGAAGCCATTAGCTGTCACAAGCTACTTAGGCAGCGGAAATGAATTTTATATGTCCAAAAACAATTTATATTTAGCAGCCACCCAATACAATAATGAAATCATCGCAGACAGACAGATGCCACATCCTGATACGAGCATCTTTAAGTTCAATATAAAAGATGGAAAAGTAGAATTCCAGACATCTGCGGAAATAAAAGGCAACGTTTTAAATCAGTTTTCAATGGATGAATACAATGGGAACTTCAGAGTCGTGACAACCAAGGGGGAAGCCTGGGATGAACGAACTCCTTCATCCAATAGCCTTTACATTTTGGATAGGAATTTAAAACAGATTGGCCAGCTCGAAGACCTGGCAAAAGGGGAGAGGATTTACTCTGCAAGGTTTATGAATGACCGGATTTATATGGTTACTTTTAAAGAAACCGATCCTCTCTTTGTTATTGATGGCTCAAATCCTGAAAAACCTTATATTCTCGGTGAATTAAAAATTCCCGGCTTCAGCAATTACCTGCACCCTTTGGATGAAAATCATCTCATTGGCTTTGGTCATGATACAAAGATTACTGGAGGCAAAGAAGCTGGCAGCCAGCCTGTTATTGCAACGGACGGTGTTAAAATATCTTTATTCGATGTAAGTGATACAAGTAATCCCGTTGAAAAGGATACAGAAATAATCGGGGGACGCGGCACCTACTCTCCTCTAAATTACGATCATAAAGCACTGCTCGTTGATAAAAAGAAAAATCTATATGGATTCCCCATTTCGATCTACCAGAATAAAGAAGGAAGCCAGTTTGAATCCACATTCGACTTCCAGGGTGCATTAGTATACAAAATTACTGTCCAAAACGGAATTGAGCTGCAAAGTGAAATTACCCACCAGACAGAAGAAGCAATCTATGAAGAATGGGAAGATGCAATCGAGAGGCTTATCTATATCGGTGAGTACATTTATAGCATTTCACCTCAAAAAGTTGATGCCTATCATACAGATGGGTACCAAAAAGCAGGAGAACTGAGGTTAAATTAATTTAAGAGAACTGGCCTCCCGGCTGGTTCTTTTTCTTAATGACCCTGCAGAAAATAATATTGGAAGTGAATTTCCAAATTCTTGAATGAATTTGCTATAAAACGGCTACTATAAAGTCTATAGTATATAAATATAATTTTAATAAGTGGCTGGTGAGAAAATGAAAGGCAGCAGTATTCCTAAATTAATATCGTCCGAAATGGCCATGCTCTGGAATACCTATGTAGCAGATACAGCAGCAGTCTGCTGCATAAAGCACTATATAAAAACAAATGGGGACCCGGATGTCCTGCCGGTATTGAACTACGCGCTGAGTATCGCGGAGGATCACATAGTCGAAATTGCCTCTCTCTTTAAGACAGAAGAATTTCCCATACCTGATGGATTTAATGAGCAAGATTTGCACATTGACGCTCCCAAATTATTTTCAGACATAACTTATCTAAGATTCATGCATCATTTAGGAAGAACAGGATTGAATGCCTATTCACTTGCTAAATCAGTTTCTGCAAGAAAAGACATTCGCAGCATGTTTAAAAAATACTATGAACAAACCGAAAAACTCTTTGATATGGCAGCTGAGGCTATGCAGGAAAAAGGGATTTTCATTCGATCACCTTATATTGAATATCCCAAAAAAGTAAAGTATGTATCAGACCATAGTTTCCTTGGCGGAATTGCAGGCAACAAACGTCAGCTGCTGGCCATCGAAATTGCCCATCTGGGCACGAATATCGAGTTATCCAATATTGCCAAAACCATGCTTTTAGCATTCAGCCAGGTAGCTAAAGAAAAAGTGATAAGCAATTATTTCAAAAAAGGCTATGACATGAGCCTTGAGCATGTTGAATATTTTCTAAATGTCTTAAAAAATGACGATGTAGCCTATCCAAGCACATGGGATGGTTCTATAACAGACTCAACGACCTCACCTTTTTCGGATAAGTTAATGATGTTTCTGATCGCCAGCATAACTGCGGTCGGCGTAATGGACTTTGGAATAGCCATCGGTGCAAGCATTAGAAAAGACCTGGCAATCCAGTATGCTAAAATGATGATCAAAGTCGGTAACTTTGCAGGCGATGGAGCAAAAATGATGATTGACAACGGCTGGCTGGAAAATCCGCCTCAATCACTTGATAGAGATGAACTCAGAAAAAAATAGCGGTGAAGCATTCTTTTATAGGGGATGCTTTATTTTTTATGAGTGCCACCCAAAAATTGGGGTAATAGAATACTAGCTTACAAAATAAAGAAGAGATGAAATTGAATGCATAAATGGATGCTTACTTTTACCGCATGCATGATGCTGACGGCCTGCAGTGCGGGAGAAGAGAAAAAAGAGGAAGCCGCAGAGAAAGAAAATAGCAGCCAGGAATATAATGAAGCCACTAATACAGAAGGTGAAAAGAAACCCCTCTCTATTGCCGAACTGGATGACCGTATAGATGAGGGTATGAATATAGACACCTACTCCGCTGAAGTGCAGTCATGGGCTGAAAAGGGACAGCTGGAAATGGAAGAAACAGTAGTTGTTGAAGATGAAAATACCTCATCAGCAGACATTCTTCAGCTTGCCGATGGATTTTTAGGAGTGGCATATGACGAAAAGGAAGTTACGGAAGTAAAAATGTTCCAGTCGGCAGAGCATGCAAAAGAATATTTTGAATCACTTTAATGAATATTGGACCTTCCGGACGGAAGGTCCAGTTTCATTCAGGGCTGTTTACCATAATCGCTGCAACCTGCATTAATCGATCATAGAAAAGGACAGCTGCAGGATTTTGTTCAATGCCTGTCTCCTGAAAGGCCTCCTTCATACAGGCAAGCCATCTTTGCGCTCTTAATGGTGTAATCTCAAATGGAAGATGTCTTTGTTTCATGGCCGGCGGGCCAAACTCCTGGCTGTAGAGAGCCGGCCCTCCAAGAAATTGTGTAAGAAACATTCTTTGTTTTCGCTTAATATCCTCTATGTCTCCTTCAAAAAGGGGACTTAAAACTGGATCTGCATACACACGCGGATAAAACGCCTCGACAAGTTTTTCAATAGTTTCAGTTCCGCCTATTTCTTCAAAAAGTGTTTTAAAATCCTGCACAATTCTTCACCTGCTTGTAATTCATAATTATATTGTCATTATATAGAAGTTATTCTAGCTTAAACGTGATATAAATCACAGTTTAAAATATTCTTAGACAAACATCCGCCAAACTTTCATTTTTAAGCATAAAATTTTGTTAACTGAATAGAATGTGCGAAAATTATCCAGTACTCCAATTGCTAATAAGAGGTGAGAGAATGGAAAATCTACAATCAGCTGCATCATTACATAACGGTGTAAAAATGCCTTGGCTTGGTTTGGGTGTTTTTAAAGTTCAGGACGGAGACGAAGTTGTCCAGTCAGTCAAATCAGCCATTAAAGCAGGTTATAAAAGCATTGATACGGCAGCAGTCTATCAGAATGAAGAAGGTGTAGGCCAGGCAATCAAGGAAGCAGGCGTACCTCGGGAAGAGCTATTTATTACCACGAAAGTCTGGAATTCTGACCAGGGCTATGATTCTGCAATCCATGCATTTGAAACCAGCCTTGAAAAGCTTGGTCTCAATTATATTGACCTTTACCTGATTCACTGGCCTGTAAAAGGGAAATATAAAGAAACATGGAAAGCACTCGAAACTCTTTATAAAGAAAAGAAAGTAAAAGCAATTGGCGTGAGCAACTTTCAGATTCATCATCTGGAAGATCTAATGAAGGATGCCGAGATAAAGCCGATGGTCAATCAGGTGGAGCTTCATCCTTTACTCAGCCAGTCTGAGCTTAGAGACTTCTGCAGAAGTCAGGATATTCAGATAGAAGCATGGTCACCACTCGCACAGGGAGAGCTTCTTGAAAACGCAGCATTGAAAGAAATTGCCCAAAAGTACGGCAAATCTGTTGCACAGGTTATCTTAAGATGGGATCTTCAGAACGGAATTGTTACTATTCCAAAGTCAGTAAAAGAACATCGCATCATTGAAAATGCTGATGTATTTGACTTTGAGCTTTCTTCAGAAGATATGGACAAAATAAGCAGCTTAAATGACAATAGACGAGTAGGTCCTGACCCTGACAACTTCGATTTTTAAATAATGCAGCAAACCGGCAGGCAAAAAGCCTGCCGGTTTATTTTTACTCCTCAAAATAATCCCGAAATTCTTCTGTATCCGTTTCATTTTTATTCTTGTAGTAAGGATTATCTTCAGTCGAATTTTCCGGATCAAGATTTGTCTTTATCACAAGTGTCGGCCCCAAAGTATGCCCGGCAATCAGCCGATCATCCAGTTCTTCAAAATCCGGCAGCTTTTTGCTTCCTGGTTTTATTGGATCCATGGCTGCACCTCCCATTCCATAGCGTGCAATGAGCAGGTACAATTTATTCATTATAGACCCTTAAGTACGAAAGAATGTTTGCACAAGCGGAAAAAAGGATATTAGGGAAGAAAACTATCTTTGTGCTGCTTAAAGTGAAACTTCAATCAGTGGGGAGTGCTTTTCTCCCTGCTGATTGTTAGTTGAGGCCCACAGGACAAGGAAGGCTTCGTCAGCATGAGCATCGCACGACCAAATGCGACAGCTTTTGGGAGGAAGTGGGTCACAAAGACGTTGCCACAGGACAAGGAAAGCTACGGCGATACATCGCACGACCGAAAGCGGCAGCTTTTGGGAGGATGTGGCGTTCTTAGTCTTTGTTCGCTTTTCGGCCTTTATGGGCAGTTTGACACCCACTTATCCTCCTTTGATTCATCAGAATCTTGATGTTGGGGTCATACTGCCCGTTAGACTGCGATAAACCTACCCTGGTTTTTGATGGAGGAAGATAAATGAGTATTTTCGAGAATATTTTAGATATCCTGGAGGAAAAGGGGGCTATATCCATCCCTTCTCTGCTGGATGAAATGAATAGGCTGAGCAACTTTCAGAGAACCGGCGCAAAACCTGTTGAATTATCACATGTAAAATCAGTCATCAGCAGGAAAAGAGAGCTTTTCCATATTAAAAACAATATTGTCACGATTGACCCTGATAAAGATCCCATTCTTTTGAGCGTCAGCCTCGGCGGTTATCCGGGGCCATGGTACAAAATTGAAGTGGATTTCATCAATGGGCGTTTTGTTTATTTTGAATGGCATTTAAGTAATTTTTCATCAAGAAATGCGCTGCCGAGAGCATCAGGAAGCATTGAAGAATTCAAAAAAGAATTATACCGGCTGAAAATTTGGAAGTGGCATAGGGAATACAAAAATCCAGGGATTTTAATGGATAGTGTGACATGGTCCATAAAGCTGGTCACGAAGGAAAATATTTTTGAGAGTCAGGGGATACAGTCTTTCCCTAATGGCTGGGATAAGTTTTGCATGGCACTTACGAATCTTACTGGAAAATATATCTGTTAAAAAGCTGCTGCTGAGAAACTGGCTGCGGCTTTTTAGTTTTCTGAAATCAACTTTAGGACAAAACTCTTATCTTCCTCATCAATATACAGGCAATATTCTTCTTCCTCTGTTATATCCAGCAGCTGCTGAAGTTCTTTTGGGATATGGATGGAGCCATTTTCTGAAATAAGTCTTTTATTGTGGGTTGATTTTAAATTGGCTCTTTCAATAATAATTTGATCATGGTCGAAGCGAAGATCAGCCAGTTTTCCCGGCAAAAGGCCAAATTGGCTGCGCCACTTGCTGGGAAGCTGAATTTTACCCGTTTTATTGAAATTCTTGCACTTGTACATTGTCAGCATGCTGATCAACTCCTTCTATGCTTGTTAATCTATTACACATATTGGAACTTTCAAAACACGAATTTCAAGCAATTTTCGAAAACCCGCAAAAAGGAGAATAAATTTCCTCTAAATACAAAACCTTTAAAAAAAGGTGGGGTAAGATGAAAAAGAAGCTATATCTGGTGCTGATAATACTCCTTTCCTGGCTGAGTGTTCCATTTATAGGCAAAAAGGATTTTAAACGATTTTATCCTGCTGCCCTATTTATGGGGTTTTATGTATTGATAGAAGGGGTTATAGCTGAAAAAAACAAATGGTGGACGATTAAGACTCGATTTCATCCAAAGCTCAGTGGTGAACTGCCATTGGTTTTAGGACCATTTTTTGCAGGGTCCATATGGATATTAAAACTGACTTATGGAAAACCACTGTTTTATATTCTTTTGAACACTGTGGTCGATGCCTTTTTCGCCTATCCTTTTTATACTTGGTTCAAAAAAATCGGAATATGGAAACTACGGCGTTTTTCACAGATGAAGCTGTTTATGCTGTTTTTGCTGAAGTCGATCTTCATGTATGTTTTCCACCTCATCTTTGTGGATAAAAAAACAATATTCAGGTTAGCGAATGGATTTAAAAAACCTTTATGAACAGGGGAGAGGAGAGATGAAAATGCAAAAAAGAAAAGACGTTCAGTGTACAGATGATAAGGATATACTCCATCACTTAATGGAGGAACAAATTGCTTATATCTGTGTGGAAGAAGAAGAAGAACGGATGAAGGAAGAAACTATGAATAGCGTCAATAGCAATTAGGATACTTCCCGGAAAGAGGTTTAAGATGAAGAAATTAATGATCAGCCTTATGGTATTGATGTTCTTATCAGAATACATTCCCATTCGGGCAATCACTGGAGAAGCCTATGCAGAGAGACCGGAACCAGCCTATGCAAAATGGGGCAGACTTGCTATGGAAACAGCAAAAGAGAAATACCCAAGAGCTAAAATCCTTGACTACCTGCATATCGGCAGAGAAAAGAGACAAACGACAGATATCGAAAGATTCAAGCTTTGGATAGAGGATGGCGGCAAAGAGTTCGGTTTATACATTGATATTGAGTTTGACTCAAAAACGGACAGAGTAATCAGGATTAATACACGAAAATCAGCAAATTAGCTCACTCAGAAGCAAACTGGGACTTCACCTTGGTGAAGTCCTGTTTCCTTTTATCCCAATTTCAAATTTGGAATAACAATCAATCTCAAAGTCTGCATAGGGATTAGGATTGCGAAACGCACAGGTACTGATGCTGATCTGTCTGGCAGGCATTAAATCTGTATCCTGGTCGCCAATGGCCAAATCAATGTGATAACGCCGGTGCAGATATTCATAGGATTCCGGATGGGGCTTTAAGGAGAAACCATCAAATTCAGGGCAGATTACTTCTTCGAAATAGGAAGTAAGTCTCCAATACTCCAGCAGCTCCTCCGTTGATTGCCGGTTACGGTGGGTTACCAGCACGTTTACATTATTTTGCTCTAATATTTTCCTTACAAAAGGAAACAATGGCTTTTCATCATGCTTAAAAGTAGCTTCCATTTGACGAAAATGAGCAATTTTTTCTGGAGGAACATCAAATTTCTGATATGCTGTCCCGTTTTTCAGGAACGGAAGAACTTCCTGAGGATCCAGTTCTTTGCCTGATATGCCGATAAATGCCTGAACCAAAGTGGGCCAAGTATCCAGAATCGTGCCATCTAAATCCCAAAGGACATTCATAAAATTAACCTCCTTGCTATGTATTGATTGTAAAGGCTGTGAAAAGTAAAATGCAAATACCCGGCAATTTTACATGCCGGGTATCCTATTATCTCAAAACATTAAAATATCTGGCTTCCGGATGGGCAAACACCATTGCAGATACAGAAGCCTCAGGTTCCATCATACATTCTTCAGTAAGCTGAACTCCTATATCCTCAGGTTGTATAAGCTTAAACAGCTTTTTCTGGTCTTCAAGATCAGGGCATGCAGGATAGCCATACGAAAAGCGCTGCCCCTGGTATTTCGCTGCAAAACGGTCTTTCATCGTCATTTCAACCGGATCAGGGAATCCCCAGCGATCACGGATTTGGCGATGGATCAGCTCAGCAAGACCTTCAGCCGTCTCCAAAGCCAGCGACTGCAGGGCATGGCTTTCCAGGAATCTGCCTTCAGCTTTTAAACGGTCTGCTATACCGCGTATTCCTTTCCCGGCTGTCACAGTAAAGAAGGAAACATAATCCATTTGACCGCTTTCTTTTGATTTAAGGAAATCTGCCAGACATAAGAATGGCTCTGTTTCCTGGCGCGGAAATTCAAATGTCTCAATGACGGTCTTTTCATCCTTTGCATAAATAAACACCTTATCTCCATCTGACTGGGCAGGGAAGAATTGATAAACTGCTTTAGGCTCAATCCAGTTTTTCTCTTTTGCTTCAGCAATCAGTTCATCAACCATTGCGTTAATTTTAATGGCTTTTTCATCTTTTTCCGCAAGCAGCTTTTGCAGGTTTCCTTTTAAGCCAAGGTGATGGCCAATCAGCATCTGCTTGTTAATGTACGGTTCAATATGTGAAAGGGAATATGATTTCAACAAATGCCGTTTTAAATCTTTTGGAACAAATACAGGTACTTGTGTGCTTACTGTTGGTTTAGGCTTTACTGCAACTGCCACTGATCCGCGGTCATAAGGTACCGCATTAAGCGCTGCTGCCTGTTTTTCCTCCTGCTGGGTTCGCAGTTTCTCAGCTTCTTCAGGCTCCTGAAGCTGATTGGCTAAAGAGAGACCGTTCATCGCATCCTTAGCATAAAGCACGAGACCGTCATATTCCTTGGAAATTTTAGTATCAGTAAATTTCCTTGAAAGGGCTGCGCCGCCTACTAAAATCGGGATATCGATGCCAGCCTGTTTCATATCATGGGCCGTGATGACCATTTGCTGTGCTGATTTGACTAGGAGCCCCGATAGACCGACCATATCCGGATTCTCACGCCTGATGTTTTCAATCAGTTCAGCAGGGGAGACCTTGATTCCCAAATCTATCACTTCATATCCATTATTGCTTAAAATAATATCCACAAGATTTTTTCCTATATCATGAACATCGCCTTTAACGGTCGCCAGGATGATTTTCCCCTTGGCTGAAGATTGAGCGACACCTTTTTCCATATAGGGTTCAAGATAAGCGACAGATGCTTTCATAACCTCGGCGCTCTGCAGAACCTCTGCAACAATCAGCTGATTATCATTGAACAATCTACCGACTTCCTTCATTCCATTCATTAAAGGCCCATTAATAATATCTAGCGGAGCAGGATATTCCTGGAGAGCAAGTTCGAGATCCGGCAGCAGCCCTTCTTTTGTTCCTTCGAGAATATAATAGGCTAGGCGCTCCTCAAGTGTCATATCCGGAAGAATACTTTTGCTTTCTTTTTTCTTATCCCGGTAAAAATCAGTGAAAATGGCAAGTGATTCATCAGTAGTTTCAAAAAGCAGCTTTTCAGCCATTAAGATCTCTTCCTTAGAAATGGAAGCAAATCTTTCGAGTTTCTCCGTGTTCACTATCGCATAATCCAGGCCTGCCTGGGTGCAGTGATACAAAAATACAGAATTTAAAATTTCCCTGCCGACAGGAGGGAGGCCGAAGGATACATTACTGATTCCCAAAATGGTTTGAACCTCCGGCAGAGCCTCTTTAATAAGTCTGATTCCTTCTACTGTAGCCTTTGCAGACCCGATGTATTGCTCATCCCCAGTGCCGACAGGGAAGACGAGGGGGTCAAAAATAAGATCCTGAGGCGGGATATGATATTTATTTACAAGCAAATCATGAGAACGCTTTGCAATCTCAAGTTTACGTTCAGCCGTAACACCCATGCCTTCTTCATCAATTGTTCCGACAACTACAGCAGCACCATAGCGGTGAATGAGAGGGGCAATCGCCTCAAAGCGTTCTTCGCCATCCTCCAGATTAATCGAATTTATGATGGCTTTACCCTGTGAATAGGTGAGAGCTTTTTCGATCACTTTTTCATCTGTTGAATCGATCACGAGCGGAACTTTGATTTTTTTCACTAATTCCTTGATAAAATTCTCAACATCCTGCATTTCATCACGATCAGGATCTGCCAGGCAAATATCAATAACATGGGCACCGCCTTTTACCTGGGCACGGCCTATCTCAGCAGCCTCCTCGAACTTTCCTTCTGCAATCAGCCTTTTAAACTTGCGGGAGCCAATTACATTTGTTCGTTCTCCGACCATTATGGGTCTTAAAGTTGGATCATCATAAATCAGAGGTTCAATTCCGGAAACTTTATGCAGGGAATTCCCCTCATAATTCCTTGGTTTATAATCTTTAACCGACTCAGCAATTGCCTGGATATGTTCAGGTGTGGTTCCGCAGCAGCCGCCTACAATATTCAGCCAGCCTTCCTTGGCAAATCCCTCAAGCTTGCTTGCCAGTGATTCGGGAGTTTCATGGTACTGTCCTTCTTCATCAGGCAATCCTGCATTGGGATAGCAGCTGACTGCAGTGGATGCCAAGCCTGACAGAGAACGGATATGGTCCTGCATGAATTCGGGACCTGTCGCACAGTTGAGTCCAACTGCCAGAGGCTTCATATGTTCAAGCGAAATATAAAAGGCTTCAATTGATTGGCCTGCAAGGGTCGTGCCCATCGGTTCAATTGTTCCCGAAACAATGAGCGGAATTTTTATTCCCGTCTTTTTTGATGCCTTTTCAATGCCGATAAAACCAGCCTTCACATTCAGCATATCCTGACTGGTTTCCAGAAGAAGAAGATCTGCTCCGCCGTCCATTAACCCTCTGGCCTGCTCTTCATAAGCTGCTATCATGTCTTCAAACGTAGAACCGCCGGTAACACTAAGCGTCTTCGTCGTTGGCCCCATCGCGCCTGCCACATATCTCGGCCATTCAGGAGTAGACATGCGTTCTGCAGCTTCTCTGGCAATTTCAACAGCAATCTTATTCAATTCATAAGCTTTTTCTTCCAGATCGTAATCAGCGAGAACAATGCTTGTGGCCCCAAAGGTGTTGGTTTCAATAATGTCAGCGCCGGCTTTTAAATATTCAAGGTGAATATGTTCAATAACCGATGGAGCCGTAATATTCAAATTCTCGTTGCAGCCTTCATATTCTTCTCCGCCAAAATCATCCGCTGAAAGATTGGCTCTCTGAAGCATGGTGCCCATTGCTCCGTCCATGATCAGAATCTTCTTTTTTAGCTGCTCCTGCAGTGATGGTTTATGCATGCTGTTTCCTCCTTGAAAGCCGTTCGGTTGTCTCACGGGCATAGTTTGATAGCTCGACAGTCATTTCATAGCGCATAAATGGAGTGATAAGATAAATGCCATTAAACAGCTCTGCCGCAGCATCGATCAGCGACTTGGCAATGGCAATGCCTTCAGCACCAGCTCGTGCTGGATCATCCTTTAATAAAGCCATCCTGCTTCTGATACTGTCGGAAATTTTGATTCCCGGAACTTCATTATGAAGAAACTCTGCATTCCGGCTGCCTGTAAGAGGCATTAAGCCGATATAGACTGGTGCTTTTAAATCTTTCACAGCCTCATGAACCTCAAGCAGCTTTTCTTCAGAGAAAACAGGCTGCGAGATAAAATAGTCCGCACCATGCTCCATTTTCTTCTCGAGTCGCCCAACCGCTTTTTCCAAAGAGCGGACATTAGGGTTAAAAGCGCCTGCAACTGAAAAGGCCGCTTTCTGGCCCAGGTCTTTCCCTGAAAACGATAATCCTTCATTTAACTGCTTGATCATACTGATCAATTCAAATGAAGACACATCATAAACAGAAGAGGCTCCAGGAAAGTCACCGACACGGGCAGGGTCTCCCGTTACGGCTAGAATATCATTTAACCCGAGGGCATGAAGACCCATTAAATGGGATTGAAGCCCAATTATATTTCGATCCCTGCAGGTTACATGAACAAGGGGGCGCAATCCGGTCTGCTGCTTGACAAGATAGCCAAGTGCAGAGTTGCATACTCTTGGTGAAGCAAGGGAATTATCTGCAAGAGTAATAGAATCGATTCCAGCTTCCTTTAATGCTTTTGCACCTTCGAAAAAGCGGGCAGTATCAAGCTTCCTTGGCGGGTCCAGCTCAACAATTACCGATGGCCTTTCTCTCACAATATCCTGAAGAGGAGGGAGTTCTCTGGATGATTCCGGTTTCTCTGAAACAATGACTTTATTAACTGCCTTTATTTCTTTTTCCTCGATTGGAGGTAGTCCTTTTAACACATCAGCAAATGCCTTGATATGGTCAGGTGTTGTTCCGCAGCACCCTCCAAGAAGGCGTACACCCTGATTCCGGAATTCTATTGCGGACTGCCGGAAATATTCCGCATCACCTTCATAGTGAAATTTGCCGTCCGTATAAGCTGGAATGCTGGCATTTGGATATGCAGATAGGTAGGCATGTTTTGGCAAAGGTACACTTTCGAGCGTTTTCAGCATATGATGGGGGCCAAGCCTGCAATTGATTCCCACAACATCCGCCCCAATGCCGTCAAGCTTTGTTAAAGCATCTGCTATAGGAGTCTGGTTCTGAAGAACTCCAGCTTCCTGAAGTGAAACCTGTGCGATAATCGGCAAATCGGTTTCTTTTCTGGCTATAGCCAGAACCGTCTCAAGTTCTTCCAGATCATAATAGGTTTCAAGCAAAATACCATCTACATCCTCAAGCAGCAGACAATAAAGCTGCTCACGGAAGCTTCTTTTTATTTCCTCCAGTGTAATCATGTTCGGTTTGAACCCTCTGATCCCGCCGATTGTACCGGCAACATATGCGCGTCCCCCGGCAGCTTTTTTGGCAATCCGGGCTGCCGCACTGTTAATCTCTTTCACCGAGTCTTCAAGCCCATACCGCTGCAGCTTCAGATAATTCGCCGCATACGTATTGGTTTGGATCAATTCAGCCCCTGCGCCTATGTACGCTTCATGGATGTGCTGGATCTGCTCAGATTGCGATAGATTTAATTCCTCAAAACAGCTGTCGGTGCCATAGGAGTAAAGAAGAGTTCCCATCGCGCCATCTGCTATGATGATTTCATTCTTTAATTTATCCAGGAAACTCAAAGTATCACCCCCGCTGTAAAATGGATTGCTTTGTTTGTCCGGCTGCAGATAAAGCTGCCTTGAAATCTTCTATAATATCCTCTGCGCTCTCCAGGCCAACAGAAAGACGGAGAAGACTGTCTGTTATTCCGCGCTGTTCTCTTTCAGATGGAGGAATGGCTGCGTGCGACATTTTGGCAGGGTAGGAGAGGATGGATTCAACTGCTCCGAGACTTACTGCAAAAACAGGAATTTTAACATTTTCCACAAATACTCTCATCGACTTTTCATCTTCAAGTTCAAAAGAAAGAACAGCACCTGCGTTCACAGCCTGCTTCTTCTGGATTTCATAGCCGGGATGTTCAGCAAAACCGGGATAATGAACCTTCTTTACTGCAGGGTGATCATGAAGGAAACGGGCAATCTTCTCAGCTGATCTCACAGACTGATCGAGCCTAACCTGCAGCGTTTTAATGCCTCTCAAGACAAGCCAGGCATCCTGTACACCCAGAACAGCTCCAAAGGAATTTTGGAGAAAAGCCAGTCTTGCTCCTAATTCAGGATCCTTCACAACAGCTAAGCCGGCAACGACGTCACTGTGTCCGGATAAAAATTTGGTTGCGCTATGCAGCACGATATCTGCCCCTAAAGAGAGCGGTTTTTGAAGAGCAGGGGTCAGGAATGTGTTATCCACAAATGTCAGGGCTCCATGCTGTCTTGCCAGTGAACTGATGGCCTGGATATCTGTCACCTTCAGCAGCGGATTGGAAGGAGTCTCTACATAGAAAACTTTCGTGTTGGGACGGATTGCTTCTTTTACTTCCTCAAGATTTGTCATATCAACAAATGTATGCTCAATGCCAAAACGGGATAGGACCTCTGTTGTCATGCGATAGGTTCCGCCATAAACGTCTTCTGTAATGACAACATGATCTCCCTGTGATAAAAGGAGGAATGCTGTGGAAATGGCAGCCATTCCGGAAGAAAAGGCAAACCCTCTAATACCTTCTTCAAGCTCCGCGATGACTTCCTCAAGTGCTTCCCTTGTTGGATTCAGGCTGCGGCTGTAATCATATTTTCCGAACGCATCAATATCTTTTTGATGGAAAGTGGAGGCATGCTGGATCGGTACACTGACAGCTCCTGTTTCCGGGTCGAATTTTTGATTATTGTGAAGCAATTTCGTTTGGAATGTGTAATTCGTACTCATCGTACTGCCTCCTTTAAAACCTTTGCAAAAGCATGTTCAAGATCCGCCTTCAAATCTTCTGCATTTTCGATTCCAACCGAGAAACGCAGAAGCCTGTTACAGACACCGGTTTCAATGCGGATCTCTTCAGGGATGTCCGCATGCGTTTGTGTTGCAGGATATGTTATGAAACTCTCGACTCCACCAAGGCTTTCAGCAAAGGAGATTAGGGAGAGGCTCTGCAGAAAAGGATTCACCCAGGATTCTTCCTGGATCCGGAAAGATATCATTCCTCCCTTGCCTGGATAAAGAACATCTGTTATGGCATCATGGTGTGATAAGAAAGCCGCTAACTCCCGGGCATTTTTTTCATGCCGTTCCATGCGAAGAGAGAGTGTCTTCATGCCTCTGATCAAAAGCCAGGAATCAAATGGGCTAAGGACTGCACCTGCAGCATTGTGGTTCATGGCAAGATCCTCACATAACTGTTTGCCTTTTGCGACAACTAAACCGGCAAGGACATCATTATGGCCTCCAAGATACTTCGTCGCACTATGGATGACAATATCAGCTCCAAGCTTTAACGGCTGCTGAAGAAGGGGGGTGTAAAATGTGTTATCAACGATCAGCAGGATATTATGCCGTTTCGCGATGTCAGCTATCAACTGAATGTCTGTCTCTTCCATCAGCGGGTTAGTGGGAGTCTCCAGAAATATTGCTTTCGTTTTTTCAGTGATTAGCTCTTCAACATTTTCAGGAGTGCTCGTATTTACATATTTGCTCTGCAGTCCCCATTTTTTGAAGCCCTGTTCAAGCAGACGATAGGTTCCGCCGTATAAATCCTTGGAAACAATCCACTCATCTCCGGATTTAAAGAGGGAAAGAATCGTAAGAATGGCAGCCATTCCAGAACTGCAGGCATAGCCTTGATCGCCTTCTTCCAGATCGGCGATTGCTTTTTCAAGCAGCTGGCGGGTAGGATTGCCTGTTCGGCTATAGTCAAAGCCAGTTGACTGACCAATGCCTTCATGCCGGTAGGCGGTGGAAAAGTATACAGGCGGATTGACTGCACCTGTTGCTGATTCGCTCCTGTTTCCGATTTGTGCTAATTTGGTGTCAATATTATACATGCTGGTAAACACTCCTTCGTCATAATAAAAAAAAGCCTTCTATAAGAAGAAGACTTTTTAATGTGAACAGCCATTCTTCTTATCTTTCAAGTTTCTAAAAAACTTGCAGGAATTAGCACCTTTTCAATCAAAATATGATTGCTGGTTGCTGAGGCGTCGTCGGGCCTTACCCTCGACCTCTCTGGATAAGAAATCAAATATTAAATTTTCTCTAAACTTTACTACAGTAAACCGTTAAGAGTCAACACTTTTTTGAATATTTCATGTTATAAAAAATATCTGGCCAGGCATCTTGAGTCCTTCTGCCTTAAATATCTGTTTCAAGGAGGAATAAGGAGGATCTTGAACCAAAAAAACTTTCCATTACATTCTGGAAAGTTTTTTTGGGTATTCATTCTTCAATCAAATCGTTAACCGGCACATCCATTTCTTTTTCAGAATTTGCTTTTGTGTAAATGCGTGCTGTCTTAGTCTGCTCATCTACATGCTGAATGATGATCGGTATGCCATTTAAAGTGACACTGTGCACTTCAGCAGACTCAGCAATCTCTTTTGCTCTGCCTATATTCATGGAAAAACCTCCTGAATTTGAATAATTTTAATGTGCCTTAAAAAGACACATATTATTCTTTTAAAATTAGCCTGGCATAAACTGTTATAGCTAGATCTCTTTAAAGTTCAGAATATTTCCTTTATAATAATGAGGAAAATAATTTTTTCTTGGAGGGAAGCTTTTATGCAAGAACATAGTCACTGCCGTCACAGATTTGCCGAAACAGATGGGCCAGCCGTTTTCCGGACAATTGATGGCATTGAAGTGAATGTTGCCGGCAGCTTATTCCAAAAATGTACAACATGCGGTCATTTTGATTTTCCCGTAGATACCAGAGAAGCCATTGAATCTTCCCTAAAAGAAAACAGAAAAAATACCAATGAATCGAAACAAATCTATATAAACCTGGTAGAAACTTTTTAAAGCCGAAACATTTCGGCTTTTTTTATGTTCAAGTTATTTCATATTTATAAATGTTTACCCTTTTACAAATCATTTTTTTAGAATAAGTTATTGCTAAAAAATTTTTTTAATAGTTTTCCACTATATTCATGTTTTTATCTTTGTACAACTAGATTTTACGTGTTAGAATAACTGTGGAAACGTTTTATCCTCTGAAAAATATTATTATTCGTAAAAATGAATTGTTAATTCATTCAAATGATGGGTATTGTATTTTCAGGGAGAAAAAACGTATTGAATTATTCACTTACAAAACAGTTATGGAGGTAATTTTCCATGAAAAAGCCATTTAATGGTGAGGGACCTTTTGAACAGGGATTTCATGGCCCAAACCTTGGCTACGTTATTGAACTTTATGAAAGATATTTAGAGGATCCATCATCGATTGATCCTGAAATGAAAGAGTACTTTGAAAAGAATGGTTCCCCGCTTGCGAGTGAAGGAACGGCACAAATCGCTTCATCAGCAAATCAGCCAATGAATGCCGGACAGCTTGAGAAAACACTTGCTGCTATTCGCCTAGCTGATAATATCCGCACATATGGCCACTTGGCTGCCGATATTTATCCGCTGGGTAACAATAAATCGGAAGCTGCTTTATTTGAACTGAGCAAATATGGCTTAACTGAAAATGACTTGAAAGAGATCCCTGCTGGTGTCATTACTAAAGATGCCACATATCCTTTACGCAACGGACTTGAAGCAATTGAATTCCTGAAGAGCGCTTATATGGGCCCCATTGCTTTTGAATTCCAGCATATATTTGATGAAAACGAAAAAGACTGGCTCCGCCGCAAAATAGGTGCGAACAGCCACAAGCTGTCAATGCAAAAGGCGGAAAAACTGAAAGTTTTAAGAAGACTGACTGAAGTTGAGGAATTTGAAAAGTTCCTTCATAAAACCTTCGTCGGACAAAAAAGATTCTCCATTGAGGGCCTTGATACAATGGTTCCTTTATTGGATGAAATTGTCTCTGAATCCGTTTCGGATGGAGCAAAAACAATTAACATCGGCATGGCCCACCGCGGAAGGTTAAATGTTCTTGCACATGTGCTTGGGAAGCCGTATGAAATGATTTTCGCGGAGTTCCAGCATGCGCCGAATAAAGAACTTGTTCCTTCTGAAGGATCCATCGGAATCAATTACGGCTGGACAGGCGACGTGAAATATCACCTTGGTCTGGATAAACAGATCAAAGATGAGAATACGACCATTGCCAGACTGACATTGGCTAACAATCCGAGCCATCTTGAATTTGTAGGTTCACTGGTTGAGGGCTACACGCGAGCTTCACAGGACAACAGAACAAAGGCCGGTTATCCTGAAGTAGATCCAAAAGCTGCTTTATCCATTATCATTCATGGAGACGCAGCATTCCCTGGTCAGGGAATTGTAGCAGAAACACTTAATCTCGGACAGCTGACTGGCTATAATACTGGCGGTTCGATCCATATCATTGCCAATAATACAATTGGTTTCACAACAGAATCACATGATTCACGCTCTACCAGATATGCAAGTGATCTGGCCAAAGGGTATGAAATGCCAATTATGCACGTTAATGCAGACGAACCTGAAGCAGTAGTTGCAGCGGCAAGGATTGCCTGCGAATATCGTGCTAAATTCCAGAAGGATATCCTCATCGACTTAATCGGATACCGCCGTTTTGGACATAACGAGATGGACGAGCCTATGACGACGAATCCTCTTATGTATAATATTGTACGCAAGCGGCCAACCGTGAAAGCGCTGTATGCTGAAAAGCTTTTAAATGAAAAGATCATCAGCAAAGAGGAAGCTGAAGGCGTCCATAATGAAGTACTGGAAAAAATGAAGGCAGCCTATGAAAAGGTGCCAAAAGAAAAGAAGGAAGCTGAGTTAACCGATCCTCCTGAAACTGTCGAAAAGGGTCTGCCAAAAATTAATACAGCCGTTTCAATTGATAAACTAAAGCAAATCAATGAAGAATTATTAAAATGGCCGGAGGATTTCAAAGTATTTGATAAACTCGGCAAAATTCTGCAGCGAAGATTGGAAGCGCTTGAAGGGGACGGCAAGATTGATTGGGGTCTCGCAGAAACACTGGCATTTGCAACCATCCTATCTGATGGTACACCTGTCAGACTGACTGGCCAGGATTCAGAGAGAGGAACATTTGCTCAAAGAAACGTTGTTCTGCATGATCATACAACAGGAAAAGCGTATTCACCTTTGCATAAGCTCTCAACTGCCAAGGCTTCATTCGCTGTCCATAATAGTCCATTATCTGAAGCCGCTGTTGTAGGCTTTGAATATGGATATAATGTATTTGCCCCGGAAACGCTTGTTTTATGGGAAGCTCAATATGGTGATTTTGCCAACGCAGCACAGGTAATGTTTGACCAGTTTATTGCTGCCGGCCGTGCAAAATGGGGCCAAAAATCTGGTCTAGTCATGCTCCTCCCACATGGTTATGAAGGACAGGGACCTGAACATTCAAGTGCGCGCCTGGAAAGATTTCTGACTCTTGCAGCTGAAAATAACTGGACAGTTGCCAATCTTTCTTCATCAGCACAGTACTTCCATATTTTAAGAAGGCAGGCTGCTATACTCGGAAAAGAGGAAGTTCGTCCGTTAGTGATCATGTCTCCGAAGAGTCTGCTGCGCAATCCGACTGTCGCTTCAAATGGACTGGAATTGAGCGAAGGAGAATTCCGATCGGTTATAGAACAGCCTGGTTTAGGTCAAAATCATGAAAAAGTGAAACGCATCATTCTTGGAACAGGAAAGATCACAATTGATTTAGCCGAAAACCTGAAAAACTATCCGGATCAGGATTGGTTCCATATTTTACGTGTGGAAGAAATCTATCCGTTCCCAATGAATCAGATTAAAGACATCTTAACACGTTATCCAAATGTGGAAGAAATTGTCTGGATTCAGGAAGAACCTAAAAATATGGGTGCGTGGAATTTCGTTGAACCTAGACTGAAAGAAATCGCAGGCAGCCATATCGATGTCAGCTACATCGGTAGAAAACGCCGATCAAGCCCGGCAGAAGGCGACCCGACTGTTCATAAGAAAGAACAAGCACGTATAATAGATGAATCACTAACTCGCAAGCAAGAAGGAGGAAATTAAGGTGGCAGAAATCAAAGTTCCAGAATTGGCGGAATCCATTACAGAAGGTACGGTGGCACAGTGGCTGAAACAGCCTGGTGACACTGTTACTAAAGGTGACTATGTTGTCGAACTTGAAACGGACAAGGTAAATGTTGAAATTATTTCTGAACACAGCGGAGTTTTACAGGAAATCAAAGCCCAGGAAGGCGACACGGTTAACGTAGGTGAAACCATTGCTATCGTTAATGAAAGCGGAGAAGCTGCACCTGCACAGGATAAAGCGGAAGAAAAGCCTGAAGCAGCTAAAGCGGAAGAGCCAAAGACAGAGGAGCAGCCTGCACAGCCTGCTGCTGAAGAAAAAACTGGCGGGCAGCGTCCAATCGCTTCACCGGCAGCACGTAAACTGGCAAGAGAAAAAGGCATTGATCTAAGCCAGGTGCCGACAGCCGATCCACTGGGTCGAATCAGAACACAGGATGTTGAATCCTTTAATCCTAACCAGGCAAAACAGCAGGCTCAAACACCAAAACCGGCAGCAGCTTCCAAACCTGCTGAACAGCCGTCAGGCGGAAAAGAAGTGGAACGGATCAAAATGTCCCGCCGACGCCAGACAATTGCAAATCGCCTGGTAGAAGTTCAGCAAACGGCAGCCATGCTGACCACATTCAATGAAGTGGACATGACAAATGTAATGAACCTTCGCAAGAAGCGGAAAGATAAATTCTTTGAAGAAAATGATGTAAAGCTTGGCTTCATGTCATTCTTCACCAAAGCGGTCGTTGCAGCACTTAAGAAGAATCCTTACTTAAATGCTGAAATTCAAGGCAATGAAATCGTTCTGAAAAAATTCTATGATATTGGTATCGCTGTTTCAGCTCCTGAAGGTCTTGTCGTTCCGGTTGTCCGTGATGCAGACCGCAAAAACTTTGCGGAAATCGAAAAGGATATCATGGACCTTGCAGTGAAGGCAAGAGACAATAAGCTTGCTCTTTCAGATCTGCAGGGAGGAAGCTTCACCATCACAAATGGCGGTGTATTTGGCAGCATGATGTCTACGCCAATTCTGAACGGACCTCAGGTTGGTATCCTTGGAATGCACTCCATCCAGCTGCGCCCGGTTGCGATAGATGCTGAAAGAATGGAAAACCGTCCAATGATGTACATCGCACTATCTTATGACCACCGCATTGTTGACGGAAAGGAAGCTGTAACATTCCTGAAACGCGTCAAAGAACTGATTGAAGATCCGGAAAGCCTTCTTTTTGAAGCCTAATAACTAATGAAACCAGAGTGGAGTTCCGCTCTGGTTTTTTTAATAGCATAGGAAACTATAAAAATGAACGATATTAATAGCTCTGTGGAAGAGTGTCTGCATCCAGCTCCAGCGCCTACCCCCTCGAGGTGTCGGGGGTGAGCAAGGCGCTTCCGCTTTCGTTATGGAAAATTATTTGCATTAAGGAAACAATGTACAGGTTATGAATAGTATATTAAAAAGCGGGTGATAACCTTGAAAAGAAGGCAAATGAAAATTCTGCAGTATAGTGCGTTGTTAAAGAAATTAGGGGTTATAAGTGAAGAGGAATATGAAAATATAAAAAAAGCAAACAAACTTACAGCATACGTCCGAAGATAATAAAAAAAGCGGGAATAGCTCCCGCTCTACATATTCACTAAGTATTTGGCTAACTAATATGGATTTTGAAACTTACTCTTTAAACGGTCTTAAGCCCCGTTTTTGAATCTCCGTTTTTAATATCCTAATCCATTCCTTTTCAGACCCTGACTTTAATGCATCACGATACGAGACGACCAGCTGCTCATTACTCATAATTTTCATTATGCATACCTCCTGGTTAAATGGATTGAATATTCTATTTTTTATTATTGTAAAGGTTTTTTAAGATTTTGTGAACCCTTTATAAAGAAAAGATTTATTACATTCTGGTGACATTTTTCTGCATATTCTTTTCACACTATCAGACAGTAGACTGTGTTATACAGAAAAAGGTAAAATTTATATAACTACTGAATAAAGGGAGAATCTGCATATGAATGTAACGCTTGATCATATTGTCCACTTTATAAAGGCTGAGCCGGCTGCTGCTGCTGCAAAATGGAGGGATCAAGGATATAAGGCAATATCAGGGGGGAGCCATGAAAACTGGGGAACATATAACAGCCTCTTGTACATTGGGCATTCATACCTTGAGTATTTATCAATTGAAAAGAATCATATTGCCTCAATGAGCGATAATCCGCTTATTAAACAGCTGACAGAAGAAATCCGACTTGGAGAAGGGATCGGCCAAATCTGCTTCCGAACCAATAATATTGAAAAGCTGCAGAGTGAATTAACGGGAAAGGGCTTTGAGACTTTTCCAATCTTTGATGGAAGCAGAAAGAGGGCTGATGGAAGCATCCTTTCCTGGAAAATGCTCTTCATAAAGGAAAATCCCGATTATATATACCCTTTCTTTATCGACTGGGGCATGGAAGACGATAATAGATTTGAAGAACTGGAACAACTTGGCCTAATCGATGAGAAGCTTGCCACTAAAGAAATTGCAGCAGTTTATATAGCTTCAAAAGACTTTGAAAAATCTGCGGCAGCATGGCAGGAAATCATTCCGGCTTCCGGGTCTGATGTTTACATTAGCAATGACGGAAAAGAAAAGAGAGCTTCCATTCTGATTGGTTCAGTTAAAATCATCTTTTGCCAGCCATTATACGAGAATGGAAGGACAATGGAGGTTCTTCGTAAAAGGGGGGAGAAGCCCTTTGCTGTTCAATTAGCGCCAAGCCTAGAAAAAGAACTATCACTATTTGAAGGTCTTTATTTTTAAAGGCGAGTGAGAATTTTCAGCTTTAACCTGCTGCTCCTTTATAAGGACAGTTTTTTTAATTGAATTTCAGGTAAAGAAAATTTATAAAATATCACTATATGAAAATATTGAATATTCAGCAATATGTGTTAACATAAAATGTAAGCGTTTTAAATCAGCATCTTAGAGAAATCTTTTGCATAATGATTAGATCATATACCAAGGAGGATTTCTGGATGACGGAATTATTGAATCTTACAGTAGGGAAGCTCCTGGAGGAGAAAGCCGGCCTTCACCCTGATCATGAAGCTGTAGTTTATGCCGATCGCGGGCTCCGAATGAGTTATAAGGAGTTTAATAAATATTGCAGGCTTGCTGCCAAAGGGTTTATGAAGCTGGGTCTTGAAAAAGGAGAGCATATTGCCGCATGGTCGACAAATACGCCAGAATGGCTCACATGCCAGTTTTCTACAGGCAAGATGGGGGCTGTCCTTGTAACCGTAAATACAAACTATCAAGCTGCTGAACTTGAATATCTGTTAAAGCAATCTGACAGTACAACAATTGTGCTAATGGAGAAGTTCAGAGACACCTCTTACATAGAAATGCTGTACAGCATCGTTCCGGAACTGAAGGATTCCGAACCGGGGCAGCTGAAAAGCAAGAGGCTTCCTTTCTTAAAAAACGTTATCGTCATGGGAGAAAAGCGCTTCCCTGGTACCTACAGCTGGGAAGATATTATCAGGATGGGCGAATCGGTCACAGACAGTGAACTCGATGAGCGGATGGAAAGCCTTGACCCTGACGATGCCATAAATATGCAATATACATCCGGAACGACAGGCTTTCCGAAAGGGGTTATGCTAACCCACAATAACATTGTTAATAATGGATACAATATCGCAAATTGTATGCGATTAACGACAGATGACCGATTATGTATTCCTGTTCCGTTTTTCCATTGTTTCGGCTGTGTGCTGGGAACCATGGCATGCATATCCGTTGGCGCCACCATTGTTCCAGTGCAGGAATTCAGCCCTAAAGCTGTTCTGCAGACGGTCCAGGATGAGAAATGTACAGGCCTTCATGGAGTGCCGACAATGTTTATTGCAGAACTGAATGATCCTGATTTCAGCAAATTTGATCTATCCACCCTTCGAACAGGCATAATGGCTGGCTCCAATTGTCCAATTGAAGTCATGAAAGGCGTTATCGAAAAAATGGGCGCAAGCGAAATAACCATTGCCTATGGACAAACAGAGTCATCGCCAGTCATAACTCAGACACGGACAGATGATCCGATTGAGCTGAGAGTGGAGTCTGTCGGAAGGGCATTGCCGAATGTAGAAGTGAAAATTGTAGAACCGGGCACAAATAACGAAGTCCCTTCTGGCGTACAGGGGGAAATGTGTACCAGAGGCTATCATGTCATGAAAGGATATTATAAAAATCCGGATGCTACAAAAGAAGCCATTGATAAGGATGGCTGGCTCCATACTGGGGATCTTGCTGTAATGGATGAGAACGGATACTGTAAAATCACAGGCAGATTAAAGGATATGATCATCAGGGGCGGAGAAAATATTTATCCCCGTGAAATAGAAGAATTCCTTTATACTCATCCGCAGATTCTGGACGTTCAGGTGGTAGGAGTTCCTGATGCTGTATATGGTGAAGAAGTGGTCGCCTGGGTAATAGCTAAGGAAGGCTCTGGCTTAACGGCTGAAGAACTTCGCGATTACTGCAAAGGGAAGATCTCACGGCATAAAATCCCCCGCTATATAGAATTTATTAAAGAATATCCAATGACAGCTTCAGGCAAAATTCAGAAGTTCAGATTGCGTGAACAGGCTAAAGAAGTCATTGAAAATGCTAATACATTAAAATAATAAGCATATGAAACCTGCGGGGGAACCTCCCGCAGGTTTTTTCAATTTCCATCTTCTTTCGTTCAAAAGGCTTAAAATATCTCCTCCTCATAGCCAATGTGATAAAGCTTTTGAGAAATTAAAATGGTATTAAGGATATGAGAAAAGGAGCGAGAGCAGATGTATGATGAAATGTATGTAATGGAAGCTTTAATGAAGGCTAAACAAAAAGAAATGGATTTAATAACACCACACCATAATAGCTCAAATAACAAATTAATTTGCAGGCTTCCGGTAATTAAAAATTTGGATGCCTGCCAATGCCAGGAATGACGGAGATGTTTCTCCGTCTTCTTTTTTTGAAAAGAATCTTCAGTAAATGATACTATAGTAAACAAAAGAGAGAACCAAGGGGGAATGTTTGCTTATGTCTACACAGAAATTGTTTGTATATGGAACCTTAAGAATGCATGAAACCAATCACTTTGTTTTAAAAGGAAGCCCCTGCATTGCCGAGCAGGCATGGGTATACGGTGAATTATATGATACTGGTCTTGGCTATCCCTCTATGAAACCATCACTTGAGCAAAAAGTGTATGGGGAACTATATGAAGTGCATTGGGATCATTTTTCCGATCTGGATGAACTCGAGGATTATATCCCGGGCAGAAAAGACAATTTGTACGACAGGGTTGAGCAGACTGTCCATACGGATAAGGGAGAAGTAAATGCACTTGTATATATTTCCTGCCGGGATGACCTGCTGGCAGAACCAATTCTTCACGGAGATTGGAAGCTTTACCAGCTTATGAAGGATAAGCCGGAGAAGACCTATTATTTTGCTTACGGGTCCTGCATGGATGATGAACGGTTTTGCACGGCAAAGGTTGATCACCATTTTAAAACGATTGTCGGCGGGGGAATATTGGACGGTTATTCGATGCAATACCTGTTTTCCAGGGATGATGGAGGAAGGGCAGATATTATAGAAAATGGCGGTGTCACTGAAGGGATTCTATATGAACTTCCCTATGAAGCTGTTGAATATCTGTTCCAAAGGGAAGGTTTTTACGGACAATGGTACCGTCCTGCCTTTGTAAATGTTCAGGCAGGGGATAAAATGTACAAAGATGTCCTGACTTTTCATGTCTATAATAAAAAAGGGGAGCTGCCCCCGCCTGACCATTACGCTCTTGAAATTCTCCGCGGCGCAAGAGGAAGAGTAAGTGATGATTATTACAAAAAGCTTGAACAGCAGCTGGAAAAACTGGGAGTTAAGATTCGATTAGATGCATAAAGCGTAAGACTTAAGGATGAACACAAGTTCATCCTTTTTTCTGTATTGCTGGGTTATCGCTTTTTATACACTAAAGACAGATACAAAATGAATTGGAGGACCGTACCATGCAGGGAGCAAAATTATATGAAGCACATCTCAACTCAAGCAATTTGGAAAGAAGCATCAAATTTTATGAAAACCTTGGCTTTAAAGTAGCATACACAACAGAAGACAGAAAAGCTGCCTTTTTCTTTCTGGGCGAGGGTAAAGAGAACATGCTGGGCATCTGGGAAACAAAAGACAGCCCAATAAGGAGAAATCATATAGCCTTTTCTGTTTCACCTGAGAAGCTGCGGGGGATTATTCCGTTTTTAACGGAAAAAGAGATCGAGGCCAGGGAAAGCTTTGGCCTATCACCGGCAGAACCGATTGTCCATACATGGATGCCAGCTGCTTCAGTCTATTTTTATGATCCGGATGGCCACTCATTAGAATATATCGCTGTCTTAGAGGGGGAGGCAAAACCTCACCTCAACCCAATGCACCTAAGTGAGTGGGAAAAACTAAGCTAAAATCCTGTAAAATTTCATTTGGTGGTTTGAAACAGGCTAAGCGGGTGGTATATAACCTTTGCCATCATCTTAGAAAGAGGGTCATCAAAATGAAAATTTTAGCAGATAATGGCTTTTATGAAGTGGAATATGATAATGAACATTATGATCATTTGGAATTTGTACGAATAGACCAAATCTGTGAAATTAACTATGTAACAATGAAAAACTCGTTAACTGGAGAAGTATATACATTTGAGGCAGAAAAAATCAAGCGACTTCGGAAAATAATGAAATTATTGCCAGCCATTAAAGAGAATCTGGTTGCAGACAACCGTTCCTATTCATTATAATAAAGTGAAACTTCAATCAGTGGGGGTTCTCTTTCCCACTGATTGTTAGTTGAACCAATCGGGCCTTTACGGGCAGTTTGACCCCCACTTATCCTCCTTTGGTTTCTTCTTCTGAGTCTTAAAGTGGGGTCTTACTGCCTGTTAGACTGCGATAAAAACTAAACATATAAGTAATGCAGACTTTAAAGGAGTGGCAATAGTGATTCATTTAAACTGGCATGAACGCGAAACATTGAAAAAAGTAAAATGTGTGCACACAGACGCAGCAAAATACATTGTAGACCGGGCTTTAACAGCAGGGAATATCTATGATGTAAAAAATGAAACAGAAGAATTTTATTTCATTGTAGACAATTCCGGAAAAGTAAGCGGATTTTATAAAGACTACTTCCAGGATGCTTAAACCCACAAAGAAAACGGCCTGTTATGGGCCGTTTTCTTTTTACCTTTGTGTCGGGAAAATTCTGCGCACAGTTTGTGTAAATTCATCAAAAAATCCTTCTACTGGATGACCTGCCCGAATGTCCTCTGAATATCCTGTCATTCGATCATAAAAGTCAGGGTTAACAGAAACATATACATTATCGATATCCTGATCGACGGCTTTCACCTGATCTGAAATCTTCCCCTCGACATCCTTAGTCAATTCTCCATTTCCATCATTTAAGCGTGCGGCAACATAGGCATTATTGTCTGTCACGATGACATTCGCAGATTCAACCTCTGGTATAGCGGTAATTTTATCGGCAGCTTTATCAGCAACCTTCATTCTCGGGGAATCATTTTGATTGTCATTGTCCGTTCCCGTGCGGGTAAGGTCAATCCCCGGCTCAGTGGTGCGTCCATTTTCTCCATAGTTACTGTCGTTCACTTTAGTCGGCTCTGTCAGGTCTCTGTTCCTCTGAGCTGTTTCATTCATATCGGTATCATTCATGGCACAGCCTGCAAGCAATGCAGCTGACAGTGCTCCTGCCATCATTAATTTACGATTAATCATACACTTTCCTCCTTTTGATTTTCCCCCCTTATCTTTCCAAGAATAGACACTGTTATTCAAATTTCTATAAACAAAAAAAAGAGCATGGCATTAAGCCCGCTCCCTGTTTCATTACGATTCTGAAATAAACTGAACATGATCAGTTTTATTTTTTGTATATAATCTTCTTCCAAGCCATGATTGAAAAACTAAAAACAATCCGCCTGCAGTCCAATATAGCGGCAAAGCTGCAGGAGCATTTAAAGAAACCAGCATAATCATTACAGGAGACAATAAACCCATGAATTTCATTTGCTTTGGCGTTTGCGCAGTCATATTGCTAAGAGTGAACCGGTACTGAAGATAGTACACTATTCCTGCAATGATCGTGATCCAAATGTCAGAATGACCCAGATTAAACCAGAGAAATGAATGTGCCGCAATTTCCTGATTTCCTCTTATGGCATAATAAAACCCCATTAAAATGGGCATTTGAATAAAGATTGGCAGACACCCAGCCGCATTCAAAGGATTTACTCCATGTGATTGATACAAACCGAACATTTCCTGCTGCAGCTTTTGCTGCTCCTCCGGTTTTTTCGCTGTTTTCAGCTTTTGCTGGATTTTTTCAAGTTCAGGTTTTAACTTATCCATTTTTTCTTTCATCAAGCTTTGATTTTTATATTGTTTAAGCATTAAAGGCATTAATATCAGCCTGATCACGATAGTAATGAAGATTATCGCCAGTCCGAAATTGCCATGAAAGAAAACAGCCGTTCCATGTATGGCCAATGCAAACGGATTGACAAAATATTGATGGAAAAAGCTTGTTCCTTGTCCTCCTTGAGCCTGACAGGCAGATAAGAATATTGGCAATACGGTGATCATGGTAATGGCCAGCAACAATTTAATTTTTCTCATTCAGGTCAAACCTCCCGCTATATTTTTTTATAAAATAGGGGAGAGACCTTCCGGCTCATCGCTTTGGTCGCCTTTTTTCAGGATCAGTTTTGCCATCCACGACTGGATCGAATCGCTAATTAAGGTCCGATCCATGCAAAACACTGGAAGGTTTTCATATTCCTTTTGTTCATTCCCGATATTTCCAGGACTATAAAAGGCAGGTGTAATTTTCCAAATGATTAACAGCTTAGCAGCTAATCCAATGATATATGTTAAATAAAGTGTATATTCAGATGAAATAAAAGACGATTCAATTATTAGTTCAAAGATGACAATTCACCTCTATTCACATATTTAAGTATAATTGAATGCTGTATTGATAACAATTGCAGATATTGAACCATTTGCAAAAACTTAATTCTTGTCCATTCTATTGTCACTATATAGGAATATAATAGGAAAAAGTATATATATTAAGCCTTTGTATGATACACTCTATCAGGGAGATTAAATTATCTCTAGTTCTCTAAATGAATGGTGGGGTATTTTGTCCTTGTTCAAACAAAAAACAATTATTACGCTTGCCAAACTCCTTCTACCCTTATTCATTTTGCTGTTTGTTATGCTTGAAGCAAAAGGGATATTCACTGACTTTAATTGGGCTCTCCTTGAGCTCTATATTGACCGGCTAACCGTCCGCCGAATATTTTTTATCCTTTTATTGGGACTGGCTGCCCTTTTTCCAATGTATTTTTATGATGAAATATTGCAAAGGCTTTTCAGAATCAGGGTTCCTAAAAAAAAGCTTGTATTTTATTCTTTATCTGCTAACGCATTCTCTAACTTGATCGGACTGGGTGGTGTGGCAGGAGCTACACTCAGGTCCTATTTTTATAAAGATTACCTGACAGGCAGTACACCGTATATCAAAATAATTGCCAAGCTGTCACTTTTTTACCTTACAGGCTTGTCGATATTATCATGGGTCGTCCTATTTACCGATTTACATTTATACGATGACGTAAAGCTTATAAAACTCGCAGTCTGGGCGGTCGCTGCTTACACACCGCTGCTGCTGGGCGTTTACTTTTTTAAGTCGTCATTTTGGAATACGAAGCACATCAAAAAGGGGTTTGCAGGGGAACTGCTGACTGTTTCATTACTGGAGTGGCTATTTATCATCATATGTATCTGGGGAATTGCCAGAGCACTGGAAGTATCGATTCCATTTTTTGTTTTGTTTCCGATTGTCATCATCTCTGCTTGTGCTGGAATTGCAAGTATGATACCAGGGGGAATAGGATCCTTTGACTTTGTATTCTTGATCGGACTGGAATCACAGGGTGTCCCATCAGAACTGGGGCTTTTGATTCTCATGTTCTACCGTCTCAGCTATTATATCGTTCCAGTGTTTATTGGCACTCCGTTTATCATGAATCAGTTTTGGAATAACGGGATGCCAAAGAACAGCTTTAAACTATAAAAGAGCCTTTATGGGCTCTTTATTTTTGACTCTTTTTGTATACTTTGTTTTTGTCAACAATGTTGTCCGTTGATTTCCGCTCCAGGCTGCTCGCTATCCGCGGGGCCTCACCTGTCCCGCTACTCCCGCTGGACTTTGAATAAGCTTCCTTGAGTAAACACCGCAAGAAGAAACTGCGAATGCATTTTCGAGGATCTCGCACCTTCCGCTCCAATCAACTCTGTAAATAAGATATTGAAAGCAAACCGTGCCAAAACAGTTCTATTTTTTTATTCACCAAAGAACATCCAGAATGTCTTTGTTGAATAAGTTTGTATCAATATTGCATGCCTTCGCATCAATTCCATACTGCCAGCCTGCAATCAGTGAGTTTTCCGGAGCTTCAGGTTTATATTCAGGCGCCTGTGCCTGGGCGGTGATTCCTTTATTCGGCGAAGCAGTCCATATAAATGTGTTTTCAAGAAGGGGAGAGTTTTGGGCTGCAGCCTGATCGAAAGCCTTGCTCAGGGCTTTTTCCTTATCAAAAATTCCATAAATGCCAGGTTCATAGGGTGATTCCGACATGGCTTGATACCAGCCTTCTATAAAAGAAGAGTCAACAGGATAATTAGGCTCGATATCCGCAAAAACCGCGACACCCTCGGGTATTCCCAGCTCCTTTGCCAATTGAACAGCTGCTCTTGCTTCACTCTGTCCATTTTCAAGGCCTGTTGCATCATTAAATCGATTCCATATCACGAGTAATTTAATATCATTCCTCTGCAGCAGTTCAGCCTCATCCGGTGTAATGCCTGCTGATACACCTTCTTTTTCACCTAAATACCGTCCCCATACTTTAGGAGATCCAAAGTTTTCACGAACACAAGAAAGCAAGTCGCTTGTAGTGAGACTTGCCGAGTCTACACCCCAAACGACTTCATCATCCCCAGACTGGCCGTCCTGGTCATTTTCCTTACCCTTATCGCCGCTGCTATTTTCCTTTTCATTATCTTTTTTACCAGAGTCCTGATTTTTATCAGCCTTATTTTTTATCGTATTGGTTACATTCACATCTACATTTACCTCTATATCATTCGTAACATTATTGTCAATTTTGCTATCTTCATCATTATTTAAATCGTTGTCGATTGAGTTATTCACATTAGCTTTATTGCCTTTGATATTATTTTTTACTTCATTAGAGATATCACTGTCATGGTTTTTGCCTTGGCCATCCGGAACAGTCTCTGTTTTTGGCGGCTCGGCATCCTTTGAATCCATCAGCGAAAAAGTAAAGAGCGAAATCATTACGGCAAAAAATGCGGTCACAACGAAAGGCAAAAGGCCCCGTCTTTCCATATCTCACAGCCCTCCTTGTCAGTTCATGACATCTTATGCGGAGGGCGGAAGGTTGGTGATTCCAGCTAAAGGGGAGTAAAGAATGGTTTCTTATTTTAAAATAACATCGGAGCAGCTGATGTTTGGGAAATAATTTTGAAGTGTTATTACAGAATAGTATCGCTTGTTCAAAATAACGAACAGATGCTTGAAAATGTGTAAAAAAGTCTTAAATGGGTAAATATCCGTATATATTCAGGCTGAAAAATTTGCTTAAGGCTTTGAACTTCACTACTATTAAAATAATAGGCAAATTTTTCATCCATTTAAGTTGAGAAAGATGGGAATGGGGGATACTAGCCAATAAAAGAAATACATAAGGAAGATTTGTCACAGGAGGTTGCGATTATGCACAGGGAATTTGCGGATGATAGTATAGCTTTGCATACTGATTTGTACCAGATTAATATGGCGCAGACTTATTGGGAAGACAATATACATAATCGAAAAGCGGTCTTTGAAGTATATTTTAGGAAGCTCCCTTTTGGGAATGGATATGGTGTTTTTGCAGGGCTCGAAAGAGTGATCGAGTATATTGAAAATTTCAGATTCACCGAGAGTGACCTGCAGTACTTAAAAAACGAATTGAATTATGCGGACGATTTCCTCGATTATCTGAAAAACATGACTTTTTCAGGAACCATTAAATCAATGGAAGAAGGAGAGCTTGTGTTTGGCAATGAGCCGATTATGCGTGTAGAAGCTCCGCTGGCAGAAGCCCAGATCGTGGAAACAGCACTATTAAATATTATAAATTACCAAACCTTGATTGCGACAAAAGCTACACGTATCAAAGAAGTCATTGGGGATGGGACAGCTATGGAATTTGGTTCCAGAAGGGCACAGGAAATGGACGCTGCCATCTGGGGAACGAGAGCAGCCTATATTGGCGGGTTTGATGCCACTTCAAACGTAAGAGCCGGCAAGAAATTTGGCATTCCAGCTGCAGGAACCCATGCCCATTCTTTTGTACAGGCATATCAGGATGAGTATACCGCTTTTAAGAAATATGCCCAGACCCATAAAGACTGTGTTTTTCTCGTCGATACTTATGACACGCTGAAATCCGGAGTCCCGAACGCCATTAAAGTCGCCCGGGAAATGGAAGGTCAAATCAACTTTAAAGGAATAAGACTGGATAGCGGGGACTTGGCGTATCTGTCCAAAAAAGCAAGAAAAATGCTGGATGAGGCCGGTTTTCATAATACTAAGATTATTGCATCAAATGACCTGGATGAATACACCATCATAAACCTCAAAGCTCAAGGAGCGAAAATCGATATTTGGGGCATTGGCACAAAATTGATCACGGCTTATGAGCAGCCTGCATTAGGAGCTGTTTATAAACTCGTTTCAATAGAAAATGAAGATGGCAAGATGACTGACACCATAAAAATCAGCGGCAATCCGGAAAAAGTGACCACCCCCGGCCTGAAGAGAGTATATCGGATTATTAACAAAGACAACCATAAATCAGAGGGAGACTATATTGCACTGGATCATGAGAATCCTCAAGCAGAGCCAAGGCTTAAGATGTTCCATCCAGTTCACACGTTTGTAAGCAAATTCGTTACCAACTTCGAAGCGAGAGAATTGCATAAAGTGATTTTTCAGGAAGGGAAGCTTTCCTATAAAGTTCCATCCTTAAAAGAGATGCAGAGCTTTGCAAAGGAAAATCTCAACGTATTATGGGATGAGTACCGCCGTTCTCTAAATCCGGAGGAATACCCGGTCGACCTGAGCCAGGAGTGCTGGGATAATAAAATGAAAATGATCAGCCAGGTAAAACAAAATATAAAGAGCTAAAGCTATAAGAAGAGGGAGGAACCTGCAGTGAATACGCAAAAAGAAATTATGGAAAGTTTAAATGTTAATCCAGCTATCGATCCAAAAGAAGAGATAAAAAATAGAATCCAGTTTTTAAAGGATTACCTTGTTAAAACAAATGCCAAAGGGTATGTACTTGGCATAAGCGGCGGCCAGGATTCCACTCTTGCCGGAAGACTTGCGCAGCTCGCCGTTGAAGAATTGCGAAATGAAGGCAAAGAGGCAACTTTCATGGCAGTCCGACTGCCATATGGTGTACAGCAGGATGAAGAGGATGCACAGCTGGCGCTTTCTTTTATCCAGGCTGACCGTGAAGTTGTATTTAATATTAAAAATGCAGTTGATGAAGTAAAAACCGAATATGATCGTATATTGCAAGAGGAACCGTTAAAGGATTATCACAAAGGCAATGTGAAAGCCCGCATGAGAATGATCGCCCAATATGCAATTGGCGGCCAATTTGGCTTGCTGGTTATCGGAACAGATCACGCAGCAGAAGCAGTGACAGGATTTTACACAAAATATGGTGATGGCGGAGCAGATGTCCTGCCATTATCCGGACTGACTAAAAGACAGGGAAAGGCACTGCTTAAAGAGCTTGGAGCAGAAGAAAGACTTTACTTAAAAGTGCCGACTGCCGATCTTCTGGACCAGAAACCGGGACAGGCTGATGAAACGGAACTGGGTATTTCATATGATGAATTGGACGATTACCTAGAAGGAAAATCAGTAAGTCCGGAAGCAGCAGAAAAGATTGAAAACCGTTACTTCGTTTCCGAACATAAGCGCCAGATGCCTGCATCCATGCACGATAATTGGTGGAAATAAAGCCGCGTAAAAAGGAAAATCCCTGAGGATTTTCCTTTTACTTTTGAGCTAATTTGTTTGAAACTTCCTGATAAAATCTCTCTGGTTCATCCACATTCAGAACGATGCGGCTTGCATTTCTTTTTATGCCGTACACCAGCTCATAAACTGCCGGCTCCTTAAGTATAATTTCGAACATCGGCTTTTCCTGGATAAGATCAGGCAATCTGGCATCAAATATATCATTCATTTCTTGTCTGCTGAACTTTTCGGGACCATCATAATAGTTGATTTCTTTAACATCTTCCAATGGAAGGTACATGCTTTTTGAGAATCCTGACTGCAGCAGCAAATGAGAATCAGTAAGGACAAAAGGGGTTAAGCGGGTGGCGTTGATCTCGGCCAGAAAGTATAAAATGCCATATATATTTGCTATTAAGATGATATATGCCACAATAGCATTCCATGAATGAAGCCAATAATGAAGTCCGATCGATTCAATGGCTATCGCATGGATCAGCATAATATAAACAGCATTTACACTTGTTTTTTGATGGTATGTGAAACTATCTCCATGCTTTATGGAAAGCTTCTTTTTCCATGAAAATAGGGCATAATCAAACATAGCGAATTCAGTCATAAATACAGTTCCCAACCTATTATTCGGCATATGCCTTTCTGCCGCCCTTTTAACATTAAAGAGAAATAAGGAATTAATACCGTTTAGCCTGCGGTATTCTTTCAATAGTACAGGCAGCTTAGTAAGAATCTTATAGGCAATAAACAGCTCCAGACCAATAAAAAGCGCTTCGGAAAAAACAATTACATAAGGCAAAAAGGCAAACTGCGAAAATTGGCTGGCAGGGATAATAAAATATGCAGCTCCGTATCCTGCTAAAATAACTGCCCCTAAATACTTCAGTGAATACCTTTTCCGCAGGATAAGAAAATACGCCAATAAGGGTACAACAACCAGCAGATCAAACAGGGAGCCAATCGCCGCACCATCCGGAACCGGACCAAAAAGCGTGGTCCTGTATAGAATGTAGTTGGAAAACAGAATCATAGATAAAAGTACGCCAAACACCAGCCACTTAGGCTTTTTCAGCGCAATTGTCATAATTATCCACCTCGTTTTAATTATAGCTTAAATGAGGGGGAAATAATATTGAAGTTTTGATGAAATCAGACTCAGCGGGCATCTGATAGGGGTTTGAGTCCTCACCTATTCAAACCTCGGACTCAGATAGCATCTATTCGTGGATTTGAGTCCGAACTACTGGTAACTTCGGACTCAGCAAGCACCAGTTCGCACCTTTGTGTCCGAACCCCAGCCATCTTCGGACTCAGCGAGCACCAGTCCGCCGCTTTGTGTCCGAACCCCAGCCATCTCCGGACTCAGCAAGCATCAGTTCGCCGCTTTGTGTCCGAACCCCAGTCATCTTCGGACTCAGCAAGCATATTTTCGCGGGTTTGTGTCCGAACCCCAGCCACCTTCGGACTCAGCAAGCACCAGTTCGCACCTTTGTGTCCGAACCCCAGCCATCTTCGGACTCAGCAAGCATCAGTTCGCAGCTTTGTGTCCAAACTTCAGGTAACTTCGGACTCAGCAAGCACCAGTTCGCCGCTTTGTATCCGAACTTCAGGTAACTTCGGACTCAGCAAGCACCAGTTCGCACCTTTGTTTCCGAACTTCAGTTAACTTCGGACTCAGCAAGCATCAGTTCGCAGCTTTGTGTCCGAACTTCAGGTAACTTCGGACTCAGCAAGCACCAGTCCGCCGGTTTGTGTCCGCCAGACAACCACACTACAAAAAGACAAATACAAGATACAAACAAAGCCCCAATCGAAATTGGGGCAAACCACTTAAAACGCTGCATCAAAAATCCTAAACAAAACCAACTTTTTATAACCCAGTCAAAAGCCGATAAGCCCATTCTGTTTTTTCCTCACTCGGAGGCTCAATATCCTTCAGCGGATATTCCAAGCCAAGCGCTTCCCATTTATATACACCAAGCTTGTGATAGGGGAGAACCTCAATTTTTTCCACATTGTTCAATTCTTTTATAAAACGGCCCAATCGTTCCAGATCCCGTTCATCATCAGACCTTGTTGGCACCAGCACGTGGCGGATCCATACAGGCACCTGATGATCAGACAGATACCGTGCAAATTGAAGGATGTGCTCATTTGTAAGTCCTGTCAATTTTTTATGTTTCTCCCTATCAATATGCTTCAAATCTAAGAGCACAAGGTCAGTATAGTTCATAAGCTCTTTCAGCTGTGTCTGAAAAAGCGGGGAACTGGAATAGCAGCCTCCAGATGAATCTATGGCAGTGTGAATGCCAAGTTTCTTGCATTCTCTAAAAAGCTCTATAAGAAAAGGAATCTGCAGCAAAGGTTCGCCGCCGCTGACTGTGATGCCGCCTCCGGAAGCCTCGAAGAAAGGGAGATAGGATTGCAGGTCATTCATGATTTCTGAAACGGACATTTGCTTCCCTGTTCCAATTTCCCAAGTATCAGCATTATGGCAAAATTGACAGCGAAGGAGGCACCCCTGTGTAAAAATAACATACCGGATGCCAGGTCCGTCTACTGTACCGAATGTTTCGATTGAATGAATGTTGCCGTGCATAATCATCTTCCTTTCCATAAGCACCGGGTCAGCCGCAGCTGCACCTTGCTCAAGCTTTTTAAAGAGGGGGGCCGATTAATAAGGCCCGCCATCCGATTGGTTACATGGATTCATGGAATGTTCTATTGATAACATCAAGCTGCTGCTCTTTAGTCAGCTTAATGAAGTTCACTGCATAGCCTGAAACCCTGATCGTCAGCTGCGGATATTCCTCCGGATGTTCCATGGCATCCAGAAGTGTTTCTTTATTAAATACATTGACATTTAGATGATGCCCGGATTTTATGGCATATCCATCGAGTATGGACACCAGATTACGCACACGGCTTTCATCATCCTTTCCGAGTGCTTTAGGGACAATGGAGAAGGTGTTGCTGATGCCATCAAGCGCCTGTTTGTATGGCAATTTTGCAACAGAAGACAGGGAAGCAAGCGTTCCTTTCGTATCTCTTCCGTGCATTGGATTTGCACCTGGGGCAAAGGGCTCACCGGCACGCCGTCCATCAGGCGTATTGCCAGTTTTCTTGCCATATACCACATTGGATGTAATGGTTAATATAGACATTGTATGCATAGAGTTTCTGTAAGTCTGATGCTTGCGCAGCTTTTTCATAAACCGTTCAACCAGGTCTATGGCGATGCTGTCGACCCGGTCATCATTATTGCCGTATTTCGGAAAATCTCCTTCTGTAATAAAATCGACCACGATCCCACTCTCATCTCGGATTGCCTTAACGGTTGCGTATTTAATGGCACTAAGCGAGTCGGCCGCTACACTCAGACCCGCAATGCCAGTGGCCATCGTTCTGAGAATTTCCGAGTCATGCAAAGCCATTTCGATTCGTTCGTAGCTATACTTATCATGCATGTAATGAATGATATTCAATGTATTAATATAGAGATCTGCCAGCCATTCCATCATTAAATCAAACTTCTCCATCACTTCTTCATATTGAAGGATGTCTGAAGTAATCGGGGCATAGGCCGGGCCTACCTGAATGCTAATTTTTTCGTCCTTTCCGCCATTTATGCTATATAAGAGGGCCTTTGCCAGGTTGGCTCGTGCTCCGAAAAATTGCATTTGTTTTCCGATTTCCATGGCAGAAACACAGCAGGCAATTCCATAATCATCGCCATACTCAGGAAGCATGATATCGTCGTTTTCGTATTGGATTGAACTTGTTTCGATCGACATCTTTGCACAATATTTTTTGAAGTTCTCGGGAAGCTTGGCAGACCATAATACCGTTAAGTTCGGTTCAGGAGCAGGCCCGAGATTTCTAAGGGTATGAAGGAAGCGGAAAGAATTTTTTGTGACAAGAGGACGGCCATCAAGCGCCATCCCGCCAATGGACTCTGTCACCCATGTAGGGTCGCCGCTGAATAATTCATTATAGTCAGGCGTTCTTGCGAATTTTACGAGACGCAGCTTCATGACAAAGTGATCAACCAGCTCCTGTGCCTCCGTCTCGGTAAGTATGCCGTTCCTTATGTCTCTTTCTATGAAAATATCAAGAAAAGTGGAAACACGGCCAAGACTCATTGCCGCACCATTTTGTTCCTTGATGGCAGCAAGATAGGCAAAGTACAGCCACTGGAAAGCTTCAAGAGCATTTCCTGCAGGCTTTGATATATCAAAACCGTAGCTGGCTGCCAGCTGCTTCAGTTCCTTCAGAGCCCGGATCTGTTCTGAAATTTCTTCCCTTAATCGAATATTTTCTTCCGTCATTACACGTGAGGTCGATTTCAAATCAGCTTTTTTCGCTTCAATCAAGCGGTCAGCCCCATAAAGGGCGACCCTGCGGTAATCACCGATAATCCTGCCCCGGCCATATGCATCCGGCAGGCCGGTAATTATGCCGGCTTTGCGGGCAAGCTTCATTTCATCAGTATATGCATCAAACACGCCCTGGTTATGTGTTTTGCGATAGTCTGTAAATATCTTTTCCATGTCTTTGCTGGCTTCATAGCCGTATGCTTCACAAGCAGCCACAGCCATGCGGACTCCGCCAAATGGCTGAAGAGAGCGCTTAAACGGCCGGTCAGTCTGGACACCCACAATTTTTTCTTTATCCTGGTCCAGGTAACCAGGTCCATGTGAGGTAATAGTGGAGACGATTTCTGTATCCATATCGAGCACTCCGCCTTGTTCACGCTCCATTTTGGTGAGAGTCATTACTTTTTCCCATAATAGCGATGTAGCTTCTGTTGGGCCTTCCAAAAATGATTCATTCCCGGAAAAAGGTGTAAAATTCTTTAATATAAAATCTCTAACATCAATTTCACGTGTCCAAATGCCTTCTTTAAAGCCGTTCCATCTTTCCATGCCAGTTCACCTCAAAGAGATTATTTATATAACAGTTATTACAACTTTACTATACACTCAATATAACAGATTGAATGTGAAAAAAATCACAAAGATTTTGAACGTATTGTGAAATATAATTATTTATACATCTTCAAGCAAAACGTGTATTACAAAACCACCCGGAATCTTAGAACTGTTATATACAGAGGGAACACTGGATAAAAAACAGATAGCAATCACTTTGAAATTCTTACATTCTGCTCCAACAATTACCTGTTTATTAGAATAGGAGATTTTGATTAAATATAAATATGAAAACACTATCAAAACTTTCATTCATTTTAATGTTGTCTGTCGCACTTGTCTTTGGATTCAATTTTGATGCAAAAGCATCAACAGTACATACCGTTCAGCCAGGGGATACTATGTGGAAAATTGCCATGAAGTATCAGGTGGGAGTTCCTGAAATCATCAATTCCAATCAGCAGATCTCAAATCCCAACTTCATTTATCCCGGACAAAAGGTGAATATCCCTACTCTTTCAAAAACCACAACAGGCGTTGAAGAACAGGTAGTTCAGCTTGTTAACCAGGAAAGAGCAAAGTACGGATTAAAGCCGTTGAAATCAAATTGGGAGCTTGCGAGAGTAGCAAGGTATAAATCTCAGGATATGATTAATAAGAGATATTTCGATCATAACTCACCTACTTACGGAAGCCCGTTTGATATGATGAAGAGCTTCGGAATTACCTACAGAACTGCCGGGGAAAACATTGCTGCCGGGCAAAGAACTCCTCAGGAAGTAGTAACTGCGTGGATGAACAGTGAGGGTCACCGCAAAAACATCCTATCTGCGAACTTCACAGAAATCGGAGTAGGGTACGCACAGGGCGGAACTTACGGCCACTATTGGACACAAATGTTTATTGGGAGATAAGAAGAAAAGCGGAAGCGCCTTGCCCACCCCCGACACCTCGAGGGGGTAGGCTGCTTGCGCTAGACAGTTAAGAAAAGCACCGGAAGAATCCGGTGCTTTTGTTTTGCCCATTAATCTACTACAATATAAGCAATCATAGGTCCGCTATTATCCTTATCCGGATGAGTAAGACAAACCAGGCGGTATACGCCTTCTTTATCAAATCGAAGAGGGACCACTGTTTCTTCGGCTTTCTTTACAACGCCCTTAATATCGGTTCCTTCGATAATAAAAGGGTGCTCCATTCCGTTGACTCCCCAAATTTTCAGGTTAACCTTTTCATCTTTTTCGAGAAAAATGGTTCCCGGATCCCAGCGATACGCTTCGATTTCCTTGCCATCAGGCAGCTTAGATTTAAATTCTCCTGTAACCATATGGATTTCCCGGACTTTTTCACCTTCAGTCTGGTTGAACACCGCCAAACTGTCAGACTTTGAAAAAAACCAAACTGATGCAGAAACAATGACTGAAAATATGATGACAAATGCAATGATGCTGCGTTTCTTTAATACAAGAAAAGGCATGGTCATACTCCTTCCAAAATTAGTTGTCCATATATAGATATGCTGCAGAGGCACCATAACTTGTCTACTATTTGCGGGATTTTTCCGATTTTTCTTTACAGCTGCTGAAAAACTATTTCATAATAGATTTAAGAAAGGATGTGGCAGCATGTACAAAGTACTTGTGGCCAATCGGGATGAGTACGATACAAAGGGTATAGAGTGGCTGCTGAAATCTTCAATGAACGCATGGGATGTGGAGTCTGCCGAAGATGAGGCAGGACTTATTAAAAAGCTTGAGACTTTTCAGCCCGATCTGCTGATTTTTGAACTGGATCTGATAAAGGAAGATAGATACAGCTCATTCTTAAAAACTATTCAAATTATAGGACCGGAGCTTATTGCACTTACAATGGAAGCGACCTTTTCACAGGCAAAAAGAGCCATTGACATGGGTGTAGCCGATTTAATACTAAAGCCCATTTCAGCTGATATTTTATTGAAGTCTGCACGAAACATTCAGAGACGCCAAAAGTTGAAAACTCCAGCGGCTTTAAAAAGCCCCGGCATGGTTACTGAAAAAACCTTTAATTATCAGGATATATTTTTAGAAGCTCCAGAACCGGCAGAACGTTTTCTTTCCATTGGCATAAAAACTGAGAATGTGCTCGAGCTTCCAATGTTATATGAATTTCTGGGAAGCTATGTGTTCCATAAAAAAGCCGATTATTTTATTTTAAGTGACATGGTACTGATTATTGCTGAAAAATCGGGCGTATCGTGGAAAGAGGAGAGCGTCAGATTTATGAGGAATTGGCAGGAAACCTCAGCTGAACCAATTGCCATCAGCATTCATACTGGCCAGGAAGGTCAAAATACTCTCAAAAGCCATTATGACGCAAACAGAAAACTGATGGAGTTAACGTTTTTCAGAGGATTTAATCAGGTAATTGAGGAAAATTCCTTGCCTGCATGGTTTTCAATTGACCCTTTCTTAACTCCCGAGGAACAGAGCAGCTGGATTGATTTCCTGAATCAGGCCGATTTAGAAGGGATAAAATCATGGTTTTCCAAAGAATTCCTTATTTTGGAAGATCCCTATCCGGAACCCGGGCTTATCAGAATCCGGCTGACCAGTATTCTTGCGCAAATCCGCAGGCATATGAAGACATTCCGCCTTGCCGAGGGAGAAATGGAGAAGGAATACCTTCGATTATTCCAGACGATCCTATATTCGCCCTTGATCTACCGGATTATTAACGAAATGATCAGCTTCATTTCCTATGTTTTTGAAAGCATTCGATCTGATAAGAAACTGAAGCTGGATCTTACCGACAGAGTCCAATTCTTTATAGAAACTAATTATTGGGACTCTACAGTCACCCTTGAGAGGGCAGCTGAATACGCAGATCGAAACCCGAACTATATCAGCTCCATGCTGGCAAAAAAATGCGGCAAATCATTTCGGGAGCTCCTTAATGAAACCCGGATCAGGCAATCTGCCAAGCTGCTGCTGGATTCAGAAATGAGCATAAAAGAAATCTCATCTGTCTGCGGCTTTCGAAATCAGCAATATTTCAATAAAGTGTTCAGTAAAATTAAAGGTATGCCGCCTAATCAATTTAGAAAAAGCTTACACAAGACCTCCTTTTAAACGGAGGTTTTTTGCGTATTTTTATAAAATTACCAATATTATTATAAAATTAGATAAAATCTTATAATGAAATCTCATATTTTTATAAAAAATCAAATCTAATTATTACACTTTTCAGATAGTTCTCATTATAAAATCAAAATATAAGATAACATTGGAGGGATAAAAATGAAAGCGGAAACAAAAAGAGAAATTAAAAATTATCAAGGCAGTGAGCTGCATGCAAAGGGCTGGATTCAGGAAGCGGCACTCCGCATGTTAATGAATAACTTAGACAAAGAGGTTGCAGAGATTCCGGAAGAGCTGGTTGTTTACGGCGGGATTGGAAAGGCTGCCCGAAATTGGGATTGCTATGACGCGATTGTAAAAACACTCCATGAACTAGAAGACGATGAAACACTTCTTGTCCAATCCGGAAAGCCGGTTGCAGTCTTTAAATCACATAAAGATGCACCAAAGGTATTGATCGCCAACTCGAACCTGGTCCCGGCCTGGGCAAACTGGGATACCTTCCATGAGCTTGATAAGAAAGGCCTGATGATGTATGGCCAAATGACAGCGGGAAGCTGGATTTACATCGGAAGCCAGGGAATCGTCCAAGGAACATACGAAACATTTGCAGAGCTTGGCAGACAGCACTTCTCCGGCTCACTGAAGCAGACGATTACGTTAACAGCAGGCCTTGGCGGAATGGGGGGCGCTCAGCCGCTTGCAGTAACCATGAATGATGGTGTCTGCATTGCCATTGATGTGGATGAACACCGCATTGACCGCAGACTTGAAACGAAATATCTGGATACAAAGGTTTATTCAATTGAAGAAGCTATTAAATTAGCAAGAGAGGCAAAACAGGAAGGCCGCCCGCTTTCTATCGGTCTATTAGGCAATGCAGCTGAAATCCTGCCAAAAATGCTTGAAATGAACTTCACCCCGGATGTCCTGACTGACCAGACTTCTGCACATGATCCTTTAAATGGCTATGTTCCTACCGGCTATTCATTAGAAGAAGCAGCTGTTCTGCGAAAGGAAAATGCTGCTGAATATGTCCAGAAATCAAAAGCAAGCATGGCCGTCCATGTTCAGGCTATGCTGGACATGCAGAAGAAGGGTGCAGTCACATTTGATTACGGAAACAATATCCGTCAGGTTGCAAAAGATGAGGGTGTCGAGAATGCTTTTGATTTTCCTGGATTCGTGCCTGCATACATCCGTCCGTTATTCTGTGAAGGAAAGGGACCTTTCCGCTGGGTAGCATTATCAGGAGATCCTGAGGATATCTATAAAACAGATGAAGTGATCCTGCGCGAATTTGCAGAAAACGAGCATCTTTGCAAATGGATCAAGATGGCACAGGAAAAAATTCAATTCCAGGGACTGCCTTCAAGAATTTGCTGGCTTGGTTATGGGGAGCGCGCAAGATTTGGAAAAATCATCAATGATATGGTTGCCCGCGGAGAACTTAAAGCACCGATTGTTATCGGCCGCGATCATCTGGACTCCGGTTCCGTTGCATCTCCAAATCGCGAGACAGAAGCTATGAAGGACGGCAGTGATGCAGTGGCAGACTGGCCAATCCTTAATGCACTGATCAATGCAGTCGGCGGAGCAAGCTGGGTTTCCGTCCACCATGGAGGCGGAGTCGGAATGGGATACTCCCTTCATGCTGGAATGGTCATCGTCGCGGATGGCACGAAGGAAGCGGAACTGCGTCTTGAACGTGTCCTCACATCTGATCCTGGAATGGGAATTGTACGCCATGTAGATGCAGGCTATGACCTTGCTATCAAAACAGCAAAAGAAAAAGGCGTAAACATTCCAATGATGAAATAAAGGTTTTCTATAGTATTTTATGAACTTTGCAAATAAAAGCAAAAAATCTGCAAATAATCCATGCTAATTTGCAAATAGACCAGTCTATTCTGCAAATAAAACTCTTAAACTTGCAAATAACCACTAATATCTTCAATGAGGAAGCCCGCCAATCCGTAATTCTTGCGGATTGGAACTTCCATTTTTTAAGGAGGAGCACAAAATGCACTCAAAACCTATTTTTATCAAACATGCAAATCAGATGATCACCTTAAAGGGCAGCTCCAAACAGCCGCTGACTAAAGAAAAAATGAGCGAGCTTCACATTATTGAAGATGGGGCGGTTTGGCTTGAAGAAGGCAGGATCAAATCAGCCGGGACAACAGCGGAACTCCAAGCTGAATATCAAAGCAGGCTTCAGGAAGCTGAAATCATTGATGCCACAGGAAAAATCCTCCTTCCAGGACTGGTTGACCCGCATACACACCTCGTGTACGCAGGCAGCAGGGAAGAGGAATTCAATATGCGCCTGAACGGGGCGACGTATATGGAAATCATGAATAATGGCGGCGGAATTCATGCCACCACTTCAATGACCAGAAACGCATCTGAAGAGGAATTGGCAGATGCGAGCCTTGTCCGCCTTGATCGCTTTTTAAAACATGGAGTAACCACGATAGAGGCAAAAAGCGGATATGGGCTGGATTGGGAAACAGAGCGAAAACAGCTGACGGCAGCCCGGAAGGCTGATGAACTGCATCCGGTGGATGTTGTCTGCACCTTTATGGGTGCACACGCAGTACCCGCTGAATACAAAGAGAATCCAGACGCTTTTATTGATTTGGTCATTGAAGAGATGCTGCCGAAAGTTGCGGAGGAAAAGCTTGCCGAATTCAATGATATTTTCTGCGAAAGAGGCGTGTTCACTCCAGAACAGTCCAGAAAGCTGCTGGAAGCAGGTAAGAAGCTTGGACTGACTCCGAAAATCCATGCTGACGAAATTGAACCTTATGAGGGGGCGGAACTTGCCGCTGAAGTCGGTGCCATTTCTGCAGATCATTTGCTCAGAGCTTCTGATAAAGGCATGGAAATGATGGCGCAAAGGGGAGTAATCGGTGTACTTCTTCCAGGCACAGCATTCTTCCTGATGGCTGAAGCTGCCAGGGGACGCCGCATGATTGATAAGGGTGTTCCAGTTGCTTTATCAACTGATTGCAACCCAGGCTCTTCTCCAACCTGCTCCATGCCTTTTATGATGAATCTTGCATGTATGCATATGGGTTTAACGCCGGCAGAAGCCATTACTGCCGCTACCATTAATGCAGCACATGCCATCAATCGGGCCGAAGAAGTGGGAAGCATAGAGCCCGGCAAAAAGGCTGATCTGCTTCTGCTCAATATACCGAACTACATGCAGATGCAATATCACTACGGCATGAACCATACAGACACAGTGATTAAAAATGGGGAAGTGGTCGTGAAGGGAGGAAGCTTATGCTACCAACAATAAATCCTCCCGGGTTTTTTTGGCCGCAATCCGAATTGGGAACTGACGTTAAGGTGAATGAATGGATTCGCCAAATCCAGAGGGAAGAGGAAGTAAAGAAAGAAAACTGGGATGTCGTGCTTTTCGGTGTCCCTCTTTCCCGCTCATCCATAAGCGCATCAGGAGCATCTGAATTTCCTGAATCCTTCAGAAGGTCCTGGAAAGGCTTTTCCACGTACAATCTGGATTTTGAAAGGGATCTCCAAGAACTGAAGGTTGCTGATCTTGGTGACGTGAAAATGCATTTCACGGATATTCCGCAATGCCATGCCAATATAAAACAAACGATGAAGGACGTAAGGGCGGAATTTCCAGATTCATTTCCAATCGCGATTGGAGGAGATCATTCCATTACAGCCATGCTGGTCAGCGGCCTGAAGGAACTGGAGCCTGAAAAAGAAATCGGCATTCTCCAGCTGGATACGCACCTTGATCTCAGAAGTCTTGAAGACCATGGACCGACAAATGGGACGCCCATCCGAAATCTGATTCAGAACAACAAGATTAAAGGAGAAAATGTCTACAATATCGGCCTTCATGGCTTTTTCAACAGCCAGTCACTCGTCCATTATGCTAAAGAGCACAAGCTCAATTATATTACCCTAAAGGAAGCCAGAAGACGGGGAATTGATGAAACGGTTAAAGATTCACTCCGGCAGCTGGAGTCAAAAGTGGATAAAATTTATGTCACGATTGACATGGATGTTCTGGATATCGGTTTTGCGCCGGGTGTACCAGCATCCACACCAGGCGGCATGAGCACTGAAGAACTATTTACAGCCGTATATAATGCTGGACTTTCCTCCAAAACAGCGGCCATGGATATTGTCTGTCTTGATCCAACAAGAGATCACCAGGCACAGCCAACAGTGAAAGCAGGCACGTACACTTTTCTGACCTTTTTAACAGCTTTAATGAACAGAAGGTAAGGGGCGCAATCTGCTCCTTGCCCCTAAAAAACGAGGGGGAATGAGAATGGAAAAGGAAACGATATTAAGTCAATCTCACCAGCCTGAACTTAATCCAAACGCAACTTTTAAAAATAAGGTTAAGTTTTTTCTTTTCAGCTCAATTGGCCTATTTATGTTTTTTGTTCCAGTCACTATAGATGGGAAATCCTCCATCATGCTGGACCATTTCGTTACCGCCATTCAGGCTTTTATACCTGCTGCTGTTCCTTACTATGCTTTGCTTGTCATTCTGCTTGGCGCCATTTATCCTTTCTATACAAAAACCTGGAATAAAAACAAAGTAAATATAGTATTCTCCATTTTTAAAGTGATCGGGTTATTTACCGCCGTCATGATTGTTTTCGGTTTCGGCCCCGCATGGCTATTCGACCCGAGCATGGGACCTTTTTTGTTTGACAAACTCGTTGTCTCTGTTGGGCTGCTTGTTCCAATCGGATCTGTATTTCTTGCTCTGCTGGTTGGATATGGATTGCTTGAATTTTTCGGTGTCATCATGCAGCCAATTATGAAGCCAATCTGGAAAACACCGGGAAAATCAGCTATTGATGCAGTTGCTTCTTTTGTTGGAAGCTATTCAATCGGACTGCTCATAACCAACAGGGTATTTAAAGAAGGAAAATACAGCATTAAGGAAGCTGCCATAATTGCTACCGGATTCTCAACGGTCTCCGCCACGTTTATGATTGTTGTGGCCAAAACACTTGGATTGATGGAAATATGGAACACCTATTTTTGGACGACGTTCGCTGTCACTTTCATCGTAACGGCTATTACAGTAAGAATCTGGCCTCTTAAGTCAATGAGCGAAGATTATTACAATGGCCAGGAGCCTCCGGTTGAAACCCTCACAGGGGGCCGTCTGCAGGCAGCCTGGAAAGAAGCGATGGATACAGCCTCCCAATCACCCTCATTATGGAAAAACATAAAAGATAATTTAAAAGACGGCTTTGTCATGACAATGTCCATTTTGCCCTCCATTATGTCAGTAGGTTTATTAGGCCTGATTCTTGCAGAATTCACCCCTGTGTTTGATTGGCTGGGATATATCTTTTATCCTTTTACGGCTCTCGTACAGCTTCCTGAGCCATTATTGGCAGCAAAGGCAAGTGCAGTGGGTATTGCGGAAATGTTCCTTCCAGCCTTGCTGGCAGCGGAGGCTGCACTGGTCACTAAATTTGTAATCGGAGTTGTTTCAGTTTCAGCTATTATTTTCTTTTCAGCACTTGTACCGTGTATTTTATCAACAGAAATCCCTATTACCATTCCGCAGCTGCTTGTCATCTGGGCAGAGAGGACAATTCTGACCATACTGATTTCTGCACCATTGGCCTATTTGCTGCTTTAACTGGAAATCCCCGCTCCCTTCAGCGGGGATTTTTCGCATAGAATATTCCTCTATAACCAAACTAACAGAGGAATGAGTCTAAGAATAGCAGGTGATGGATTTTGTACAGGCTGTATACACATAATGACCTTGACGGCGTCGGGTGCGGCATTGTTGCCAGGATCGCTTTTGGCAAAGATGTTGAGATACGCTATAACTCTGTAATGGGACTTGATTATCAGATTGAGAAATTGCTGGAAAATGAAAAAAACATAAAAGATGATTTTTTAATTATCACGGATTTATCAGTTAACGATGAAAATTTGATCAGGCTTGATGATCTGGCGAAAAGCGGCGGGTATGTCAGATTAATTGACCATCACAAAACAGCTCTTCATTTTAATGATTACAGCTGGGGCAGAGTGAAAGTGCAATATGAAGATGGCAGGCTCACGGCTGCAACCTCTTTGCTATATGAGTATCTCCTGGAACATGAACTGATCCAGCCGTCTCAGGCCCTCGATGAATTTGTCGAGCTTGTCCGGCAGTATGACACCTGGGAATGGGACCAAAATGAAAATATAAAGGCAAAAAATCTGAATGATTTATTTTTCATGATTTCAATTGAAGAATTCGAAGAAAAAATGACGGAAAGAATCATGAACTCTGATACCTTCGAATTTAATGAGTTTGAACAGAAATTGCTGGATATGGAAGAGGAGAAAATTGAGCGTTACGTCAGGCGGAAGAAGCGGGAAATTGTACAAACGTTCATCGGGGAATATTGTACAGGCATTGTTCATGCAGAATCTTATCATTCCGAGCTGGGCAATGAACTTGGTAAAGAGTATCCGCACCTTGACTATATCGCTATCTTGAACCTTGGGGGCAAAAAAATCAGTTTCAGGACAATCCATGACCACGTTGATGTATCTGCCGTGGCCGGAAAGTTTGGAGGGGGAGGACATGCCAAAGCATCAGGCTGTTCGATGGGAAAAGATGCTTATAAACTATTCGTCCAGGACATATTCCCCCTTGACCCCTTGAGACATGATGCATTCAAAAACAAGTACAATAATAAAAATGCCTGGCAGGGTTCACTATACGAAAATAAGAAAGGAGACAAATTTTTTATTTTTGCTGAAGCTGACGGCAAATGGATCCTTGAAATGAATGGAAAGCCAATGCAGGAACCTTATCCCGATTTCCAGGCAGCAGAAAACTATATTAAACGAAAATACCAGGCATGGCTTGTTCATGATGATATTTATGTTGAATTCCTAAAACGTTTTTATATTAAGGCAAAAAATAGCTGAAGAGCAGTCCCTTTGGATTGCTTTTTTTCTTTCGGGCTCTTCCATAATTTCCTTTCATTATCAATCTTCTCAAATTACGGCAAGAAATTTTCAATTATGTAACAATTTATAAATACGATAAGGCTTGCATGGATTGTTTGATACAATCAAAATGGATTGATTATCGGTTTGTATTGGATGTGTATTTATGAAAAAATTGCTTGCTTTTATCCTGATTATTTTCTGTTTTCCAACTGGAAATACAGCTGCTGAAGAAACTGCGGAGCCTGAAATTATCAGTGAAGCCGCAATTGTAACTGATTCAGAATCAGGAGCTGTTCTATATGCAAAAAACGCAGATAAAAAGATGTATCCGGCCAGTTTGACGAAAATAGCAACAGCCATTTATGCCATTGAAAATGGCGACCTGAATGATCTGGCCACAATCAGCAGGAAAGCAGCGGAGGCCGAAGGAACACAAGTGTATTTGGAGGAAGGGGAACAGGTGCCCTTAAAAAAACTCGTTCAGGGAATGCTGATTAACTCAGGAAATGATGCCGCTTGGAGCATAGCTGAGCATCTGGACGGCAATATGCAAGTATTCTCAGAAAATCTTAATCACTATCTGGAAGAGAAGGCAGGATTAACAAATACCCACTTTGTCAATCCTCATGGTCTGTATGATGAAAACCATTATACAACCGCAGCTGACCTTGCGAAATTAACCAATTATGCCCTGAAAAATGAGACATTCAGAGAAATTTACGGGACAAAGGAATTGAAGTGGACAGGAAAGTCCTGGGACACCACTATCTTTACTCATCACAGGATGCTAAAAGGAGAGGTTCCATTCGAGGGAGTGACAGGAGGAAAAACCGGTTTCGTTGATGAAGCCAAACAGACTCTCGCTACCTCTGCCGAATATGATTCAATCAAGTTAACCGCCATTGTGTTAAAGGCGGATTTCAAGAGGGATATCTATAATGATACAAAAAACCTGTTGAATTATGGACACAGCAACTTTGAAACTGCGGCACTCAGCAGCACTGATGTTTTTCCCTCCGAAGGAAAAACCTTTACAACTGGGGGTGCAAATATACCCATCACTTTGCCTAAAGGGAACTACGAAGAAAATATTACAGCAAAAGGGAAGCTGCAGATTAAGAATGAAAACGGAAGGATCATTCAATCTGTAAAGCTAATCGAGGACAAACAGGATGAAGTGGTTTCAAGCCAGCTGAAAACAGCTGAGGAGCCGAAAAAAGAAACAACGGGATACTATGGAAAAGCAGGACTAACCCTTTTGTTATTTGGGATCTTTATACTTGTTTTAAGAGAAAATCTTAAAGCAAAAGCAAGAAGAAGGAGAAGACGGGTTTAGCCCGTCTTTTTTAATTTCAAGCTCCATTGAAAAAGACTAAAGAAATTCTCTTTAGTCTCTTTGGCTCACTCATTATTGCAGTCTAACGGGCAGTAAGACCCCACTTCAAGACTCAGAGGAATCAATGGAAGTTTAGTGGGGGTCAAACTGCCCGTAAAGGCCCGAAGGAAGGACAAAGACTAAGAACGCCACGTCCTCCCAAAAGCTGCCGCTTTCGGTCGTGCGATGTATCGCTGCCGTAGCTTTCCTTGTCCTGTAGCAACATCTTTGTGACCCACTTCCTGTGGGCCTCAACTAACAATCAGTGGGGGATTAAGAAAGCGCCCACTGATTGAAGTTTCACTTTATTGCATTCTTTGCTCCACCTGGCGGCATACCTCATCAGCTGAAAGCCCGCTTGCTTCAATGACAGATGCCTTTGTAGAAACATCCTGCATACCCATTACATTTGAATCAACACCGCTCACTACACAACATGAGCAGTTCTCGGCATCATGCGCGGACTTCAAGTCAACCACATCATATCCTTTTTGGCGAAGCGCTTCAGAAACATTTGTTAAGGATTGTTCAACAGCTACTCTTTTCGTCAATGTTAACACCTCCTCCGTTTGTTAGATTGGCTTTTGTACTCCATTTTTATTCCATGGATAAAAATAGCCTTAACACGAAAAAGTAAGAAAGGAGGTGTTTAACTATGAGCAAACGCAAAAAAGACCCTTCAAAGGCTGGATTAAGCTCCCCAAACGTCGAAGGGCAAGGGACAACCAACATGGAAACAGGCAGCAGAACAGCTTCCTCTGCACGCCATAAAAAGAAAAAACAGGATTTTTAACAAAGATAAAAGCAGGAGGCTGATCCTCCTGCTTTTGCTGTTTACTGATACATTTCAGCTACTTGCTTTTGAATAGCTGAGTCTTCTAAATACTCATCATACGTCATTTGCTTATCGACAATGCCAGCCGGTGTAATTTCAATAATTCGGTTTGCAATGGTTTGAATGAACTGATGGTCATGTGATGCAAAAATCAAAGAGCCTTTAAAATTAATCAGACCATTATTCAATGCCGTAATGGATTCCAAATCAAGGTGGTTTGTCGGCTCATCCAGCAGAAGCACATTTGCACCGCTAAGCATCATTTTAGATAGCATGCAGCGGACTTTTTCTCCACCGGAAAGAACGCTTGCTTTCTTTAGAACCTCTTCTCCAGAGAACAGCATTCTTCCAAGGAAACCTCTCAGGAAGCTTTCACTATCATCTGCAGGTGAGAATTGGCGCAGCCAGTCTACAAGGTTTAAATCAGAGTTCTCGAAGAACTCAGAGTTATCATTAGGGAAATAGGACTGAGAGGTTGTAACACCCCACTTAAATGTTCCTTCATCCGGCTCCATTTCACCAGTTAATATTTTAAACAGGGTAGTTTTCGCTAATTCGTTCGTGCCAACTAACGCAATTTTATCATCTTTGTTCATGATGAAGCTGACATTGTTCAGTACTTTTACACCATCAATTGATTTGCTGATGCCGTCTACCCGAAGCAAATCATTTCCTATTTCACGGTCAGGCGAAAATCCGACATACGGATATTTTCTTGAGGATGGTCTAATGTCATCCAGAGAAATCTTATCAAGAAGCTTTTTACGCGAAGTTGCCTGCTTGGATTTTGATGCGTTTGCACTAAAGCGGGCAATAAAGCTTTGCAGTTCCTTGATTTTTTCTTCTTTTTTCTTATTGGCATCCTGTGCCATTCTTTGTGCAAGCTGGCTTGACTCATACCAGAAGTCATAGTTCCCCACGTAAATCTGGATCTTTCCAAAGTCAAGATCGGCAATATGCGTACATACTTTGTTTAAGAAATGACGGTCATGAGATACGACAATAACAGTATTCTCAAAGTTGATCAGGAATTCCTCAAGCCATTGGATTGCTTTGATATCCAAGTGGTTTGTAGGCTCATCCAGCAATAGAACATCCGGCTTGCCGAAAAGGGCCTGCGCAAGCAAAACTTTCACTTTTTCAGAACCGGAAAGGTCAGCCATTTTTTTGTCATGAAGCTCTTCTCCGATTCCGAGTCCCTTCAGCAAAATAGCTGCTTCAGATTCTGCTTCCCAACCATTTAATTCTGCAAATTCACCTTCGAGTTCAGCAGCCTTCATGCCATCTTCATCAGTGAAATCAGCCTTCATGTAAATAGCATCTTTTTCCTGCATCACTTCATAAAGGCGGGCATGGCCCATGATGACTACTTTTAGTACTTCAAACTCTTCGTACTCAAAATGGTTCTGCTTCAAAACAGCAAGGCGCTCGCCGGGGCCTAAGTGAACACTTCCTGATTGTGCCTCAATCTCACCTGATAAAATTTTTAGAAAAGTTGATTTACCGGCACCATTTGCTCCAATCAAACCATAGCAATTGCCAGGTGTAAATTTAATATTAACATCTTCGAATAGTTTGCGGTCGCCGTATCGAAGACCTACATTACTGACAGTTATCATATTATTTTTATTCCTCCAAATACATAATCCATAAAATTATACCACTTTCAGCGCGTAATCGCGAATCCTTCTTTACATCATGCAGCGACTTCCACAAAAGTTTAGAGAATTAACAGGAAGCAGGAGGAAAAAGTCGAATACATAAAGATTATAAAAGATGAGAGGAAGTGCGATATTAATGGATTCTCTTTTAAAAGAAGATGTGAAGTTAAAACCTTTCCAGTTCACAATTGAAAGGGGAAAAATCAGGGAATTTGCAATGTCAATTGGAGACAGCAATCCTATTTATTACGATGCAGACACTGCCAGAAAAGAGGGGTACCGTGACATCCCAATCCCTCCTACATTTCCTACAGCAATCGAGATGTGGGGAGGCTTGGACTTCGAAACCCTAATCGAGCTATTTGGCCTGGACCCGCTTAAGGTTCTTCACGGCGGCCAGGAATATCGCTATATGGGGGAAATCTGTGCTGGTGATACAGTAACTTGTGCACCAAAATTAATTTCTTCTTTTGAAAAAAGGAATCTGCGGTTTATTACAATAGGTATTCATTACAAAAACAGTGATGGAAAAGATGTTCTCTATTCAGAATCCACCATTATAGAAAGAGGAGGAAGCAAAAATGAATGAGCTGAAAATGATTCAAAAACCCGGGATCACACATACACAGCTGGTTAGGTATGCAGGAGCATCCGGAGATTTTAATCCGATTCATACAGTTGTACCGATCGGTGAAAAAGCCGGGTTGGACGGAGTGATTGCCCACGGGATGCTTATTATGGGAATGGCAGGCGAAGCACTGGCTGAGTGGTTTCCAAGAAAGGACCTGAGAAAGTTCAAAGTGCGCTTCAGCAAAATGACACGTCCCGGCGAGAAGCTGACAATAGAAGGGAAAGTGACAGGAGAGAAATGGGAAGATGACGAAAAAAGGCTCACGGGAGAAGTATCAGTAAAAAATGAAGCTGGTGAGCTAAAGCTTTCCGGGCGGTTCGAAATAAAAATATAAAAAAAGGGAAGGAATGTTTATGGAAGGCAATATTGGGGTCCAGCGCCAGCCAAAATCAAAGTGGAAGAAGTACTCGCTTTGGAGCATCGCTATCATATTCGTGCTATTGGCTGCAGCCTTGTTCATGATGTATGGTTTTTTGTCCCGCTCTATGCCTAAAACAGATTGGGAAATCAGAATAGGCTCCATCTCTAAGGAAGTAATGGTCAATCGCGATGGCAGCGGAGTCCCGCACATACTTGCTGCCAATGAACGGGACCTTTTTATTGCACAGGGCTATGTACAGGCCCAGGATCGTCTTTTTCAGATGGATTTAAGCAGGCGTCAGGCATCGGGAAGATTGAGTGAAGTAATCGGAGAGGCTACGGTTGGAAATGATAAATATTTTAGAACACTTGGTCTGAGAAGGGCTGCAGAAGCATCCTATGAAGCATACTCCCCTGAAGCAAAACAGATTTTAGGCTGGTTTGCGGAAGGAGTAAATCTTTATATTAAAGAGGTTAAAGAAAATGGAAAAATGCCTGTTGAATTTTCCATACTCGGCTATGAACCTGAAGAATGGTCTCCAGTGGATTCGCTCACTATAGGCAAATACATGGCATATGATCTTGGCGGACACTGGGAAAGCCAGGCATTCCGCTATTATCTCCTACAGCATTTTCCGGAAGATAAAGCATATGAACTATTCCCCTCATACCCGGAAGAAGCCCCATACATAATAGGAAAAAACAACTTAAATATTGAGGAAAGCTTTGCATCTGTAATCACGCCTCCTGAATTTAACGGAAGCAATAACTGGGTGGCAGCCGGCACTAAAACGGCATCCGGAAAGCCTATTTTGGCAGATGACCCTCATTTATCACTCAGCACACCTTCCATCTGGTATCAAATGCACCTGGAGTCCCCCGAAATGAATGTCAGCGGTGTCATTTTTGCCGGCACCCCAGGCATCATCCTCGGTCACAATAAAGATATTGCATGGGGAGTAACTAATACAGGACCAGATGTTCAGGATTTGTATATTGAAAAAAGGAATCCCTCCAATATAAATGAGTTTCTATTCAATGAAAAGTGGGAAAAGGCAGAAGTAATAGAAGAACCCATTAAGGTAAAAGGCAAAGAGCCAATTAGCTATAAAGTAACGATTACACGCCACGGACCTGTGATTTCGGAATTTGCTGGAGACAGCGGCAAGGATAACGTTCTTTCTTTGCAATGGACAGCACTTCAGCCTTCAAAAGAGCTGGAAGCCATTCTGAAAATGAATAAATCATCAGACTGGAATCAGTTTGAACAAGCATTGGAGTTATTTCATACACCTGCCCAAAACTTTGTATTTGCTTCTCCGGATGGAACTATAGCTTATAAAGCAAATGGTAAAATCCCCATCAGAAAGAAAGGAGACGGACTGCTACCAGTGCCCGGCTGGTCTGATGAATATGAATGGAAAGGCTACATTCCTTATGACCAGCTGCCTAAAACGATCAATCCCGAAGAAGGCTATATATCAACGGCAAACAATAGGGTGATTGGTGACAGCTACCCTTACCATATCAGTCATGATTGGGCACAGCCGTATAGGCAAATGCGCATTCAGGAATTTCTGAACAGCAAGGATAATCTTACACCTGAAGACATGATGGCACTGCAAATGGATCAAAAAAACCTGCAGGCAAAAGAATTTATCCCAATGTTTCTGCACGAAATGAAAGAGCCATCTTCAGTCCTTGAAAAGGAGGCTTTATCCATCCTGAGTAATTGGGATTATAATGACAGCAAGGATGAAGCAGCCCCTCTCATTTTCAATCTTTGGATGAAAAGCATATCCGATATTCTTTTTGAAGATCAGATCTCACCCCAGATGAGGAAGCTCTTCAAAGGGCAAAAGCAGGCAGTGGATGCATTATTGAGAACTGCAGCAAATGGAAAGGAAGGCATCTGGATTGAAGAAAAGGGGGGATTGCAGGAAATCCTTTCCCAATCATTGAGTACAGCGGTCCAGGAAGCTGAAGATCTTCAAGGAAGCAGCCCGTCTAAGTGGAAATGGGGTAACTATCATCAATTAGCTTTTTCCCATCCGCTTTCAAGTGTAAAACCATTAAACTATTTGTTTAATAGACAGGGACGGATTCCTGTTGGCGGCAGCTCAGTCACTGTTCAGGCGGCAGCCCACAAAGACGATGGCACTGTGAATCATGGAGGCTCCTGGAGATTTGTGATTGATACACAAAACATGAATACTGCCTACCATCTGGTGGGACCAGGGCAATCCGGACATCCTCTAAGCCAGTGGTACCATGATCAGATGAATGACTGGGCAGAAGGGAACTATCATAAAACAGCCCTCACTGAAGAAAAAACCAGACATACACTTTTATTAAAACCTTGAAAAAACGGTCATATATCATAAAATGTTTCTTTTTGTTCATAGTTTTTTCATAAATTTCATGTACAATATTAAACATACAGGCAGGGAAAAAGGAGTTTTTTAGATGGCTAAAAAACAGCTGGTTGATTTAGTAAACCGATTAAAGAAATCCGGTATTAAAGTAAGCTTCTCAAAGCCAAGATCAAAAACTTTAATACTCATTGACCAAAACAAAAATTTATCTTCTTCTGCGAACTAGGTTAAAAAAAATGGCGGATCCTAATATCCGCCATTTTTTTGTTATATTTGCTTCATTATCTTTTTGAAAACTTCATTCCTGTCAAAATCTTCTCCCATAGGAAACTTCTTAATAAATTTATTATTCTCGTCAAGCAAATACACAAAGGTGCTATGAACATAGAAGCCATCACCGGGATCACGGTATTGAAATTGGAAAGTGTTTGCGAGCTCCTGAATTTCTGCCTGATCCTTTTTCAGTGTATCAGGATCAGCAGTAAGAAAAATCCAATTCTTATCATTTTCGATTTCAAAGGTGCTTCTATATCTTTTTAGAACATCAGTGGTGTCCCTATAAGGGTCGATCGTTACTGTAATGAATTGCACTTTATCACCAAATACGCCCTCATTAGCAAGATCACTTTTCAGGAGATTCATCCTTTGGGTAGTCGTTGGACATATATCCGGACAGTGCGTATAAATAAATTCAACAAGCTTAAGTTTTTCATCAGATTCTGCAAAGTCGTATACCTTCTCATCATCGGTTAAAAGTGTAATATGTTCAGGTATCTTCGCTGTCATATCACGTATGATAAAAAAAGAAATGCCGGCAGCTATGCCTAATATTACAATAATAGCGGAAATCATATATACTTTTTTCATTATTTCCCCTCCCAATATAAGGATAAATAATATCCATCAGAAATCCTATGGATAATCTGTGAACTTATTTAATAAAGGGAAACTTTTAAAGGTGATTCAATTTAAAAAAGGAACCCCGCAAGGTTCCTTTTTTGATCTGTCCATTATTTCATTGAGATCCAGACACTCTTAACTTCAGTATAGTTATCCAGAGCGTATGAGCCCATTTCACGGCCGATTCCGGATTGCTTATAGCCGCCAAATGGAGATGCAGCATCAAAAGCGTTGTAGCAGTTTACCCAAACAGTACCAGCGCGGAGTTTATTGGCCACATAGTGTGCATTTGCAACATCACGAGTCCAAACTCCTGCAGCTAAACCATATTCGCTGTTATTGGCACGGTTAATTAATTCGTCAATATCATCATAAGGCATAGCCGAAATAACCGGTCCGAAGATTTCTTCCTTTGCAATTGTCATTTCATCATTAACATCTGCAAAGATAGTAGGGGAGACGAAGTAACCTTGCTCCTGCGGCTTGTCTCCTCCTGCTACAAGCTGAGCACCTTCACTTAGGCCTTTTTCAATGTACCCAAGAACGCGGTTTTGCTGCTCAGCAGAAACAAGCGGGCCAATTTCTGTGTCAGCATGAATTCCGGCACCTTGCTTGATTTTTTTTGCGTGTGAAGCCATGTCAGCTACAACATTATCAAACTGCTTTTTCTGAATGAAAACACGGGAGCCGGCACAGCAAACCTGTCCCTGGTTGAACATAACACCGTTAAGAGCTCCAGGAATTGCCTTTGATAAATCAGCATCCGGCAGGATAATGTTCGGAGACTTGCCGCCAAGCTCAAGCGTAACCCGCTTCAAAGTCTTTGAAGCATTGGACATAATCTGTTTACCTACTTCAGTAGAACCAGTAAAGGCAATTTTATCTACCAGCGGATGGTCAACAAGCGGCTGTCCAGCTGTTTCTCCAAAACCTGGGACAATATTGATAACCCCTGGAGGGAAGCCTGCCTGATCCATTAACTCAGCAAGATATAAAGCGGAAAGAGGTGTTTGCTCCGCTGGTTTAAGAACAACCGTACATCCCGTTGCAAGGGCAGCACCCAGCTTCCACATTGCCATAAGAAGAGGGAAGTTCCAAGGGATGATTTGCCCCACTACACCAACAGCCTCATGGCGGGTATAGTTGAAGAATGGACCGCTGACAGGAATAGTCTGTCCGACAATCTTCGTAGACCAGCCTGCATAGTAGCGCATATGTTCAATTGCCAAAGGAATATCGGCATTTGTTGTTTCACGGATTGGCTTTCCATTATCCAATGTCTCAAGCTGTGCTAATTCTTCACTGTTTTCTTCCATAAGATCAGCAAGCTTGTACATCAGGCGGCTGCGCTTGGAAGCGCTCATTTTAGACCATTTGCCTTCATCAAAAGCCTTTCGGGCTGCTTTTACTGCCAGATCAATATCTTCTGCTCCGGCTTCGAAAACAGTAGCCAGAACTTCTCCTGTTGCCGGGTTATACGTATCAAACGTTTTCTGTGATTTGCTTTCAACAAATTCACCATTGATATATAATTTCTTCTTTCCGCTTAAGAACTTTTCTACCTTTTCTTTTAAACCTGCAGTTAACTGACTCATATAATTCCTCCTTAAAATAGTAGTCTATGTATTTCCATGCTGCAAAACTTTAGAAGAATACTATTGGTAACGCTTACATCAATACTTTAACATTAATAAAAATATAAAATCAACTCTGAATTAAAATAATTTTCAGATAATCTTCGACATTTATCGCCTTTAACATCAAAAAAAATAGCATACCGGTTATCCAGTATGCTATCAGACTATTAAATTAACATTCCTGCAATCGCTGCACTTAGTAGAGAGGCAAGAGCTCCAGCTATTACTGCACGGATGCCAAGCTTGGCAATATCATTCCTGCGGTCAGGAGCCAGGTTGCCGAGGCCGCCCAAAAGGATGGCCATAGAGGAAATGTTCGCAAAGCCGCAAAGCGCGAAGCTTACTACTGCAACAGTCTTAGGAGACAGGCTGCTGATTTCAGGAGCAAAAGCTGAGTAAGCAACGAATTCATTCAACACAAGCTTTTGGCCGATATACCCGCCAGCCTGTACAGCTTCAGCCCAAGGGACTCCAACTGCAAATGCAAGTGGGGCAAATATAAAGCCTAGAATCATTTCAAGTGTTAAGTTTTCAAGACCGAAAAGTCCGCCTGCAAAACCAATGATTCCATTAATTAACGCAACTAAAGCAATGAAAGCAAGAAGCATGGCACCAATATTTAAGGCAAGCATTAAACCATCACTCGCACCACGGGCCGCAGCATCCACGATATTGACAGATTGTGTATCTTTTTCAATGGTAATATCATCAGTTGTTTCAGATTTCTCAGTTTCAGGCATCATCATTTTAGCCATAACAAGGCCAGCAGGAGCTGCCATAAAACTTGCTGCAAGCAGGTATTCCAGTGGAACGCCAAGCAATGAATAACCTATTAGAACAGAACCTGCTACGGAAGCCAAACCGCCTGTCATGACAGCGAATAATTCTGACTTTGTCATTTTGCTGATGAAAGGGCGGACGATAAGAGGTGCCTCTGTCTGTCCGACAAAAATATTGGCAGCGGCAGAAATCGATTCTGCCTTACTTGTTCCAAGCAGCTTAGCAAGGCCTCCGCCAATGACTTTAATAATAATTTGCATGATCCCTGTATAATATAGAACAGAGATTAGGGAAGAGAAGAAAATAACAACTGTCAGGACTTGAAAAGCAAATACGAACCCAACACCTGAACCCTCCTGGAACAGGCCTCCAAAGAGAAAGTTAACTCCTTCATTGGCATAACTCACAATGTCATTTACTGCAAAAGTTAATTTTTCCAGTGCCTTTTTCCCAAGATCCCATTTAAGTACGGCAAAGGCAAAGGCAAACTGAATGGCAAGACCGCCAAGAATTGTACGTAAATTGATCGCTTTGCGATTTGATGAAAGAAGGAAAGCTATCCCCAATACGGTCACAATCCCCAATATACCCCAGATAAAACTCATGTTGGACACCTCATTTGTTGAATTTAGATTAATGAAAACGTTTTTACGAAACGTCAAAAATATAGACCTCTGATTAAAGAGGTTTGTGAATAGACGTCAGACATCTAACTTAATTACATGTCCATTTTAACATGAATCCGTTTGCAGTAAAGAGTTTTTTTCTTTCCAAATGAAATTGGATGAATAATCTCCTATTTTTGTTCACATTTTCGGCGATTTTACTTTCTTCCTATATTATTAAATGTTGGGACATTTCGATTTAATTTTAATCCTCTGTTACATCTGCCCATTCGGGACAAACATCATGTTCATACACTGTCACTAGACGTCAGGAGGTGTTAGAATGGGTGCAGGCGCAGGATATGGCGGCGGTTTTGCTTTAATCGTTGTCCTGTTTATACTTCTAATCATTGTTGGTGCTGCTTACGTTGGCTGGGGATATTAAAGGATAAATGAACATGTAAACTGCTTAAAATCTGCCTTGATCAGGGCAGATTTTTTGTTTACACGCATAGAGTTTGATTTGAATCGTATGATAATCGGTTTAATGTCCAAAATAAGGATAGTTCTTATTTCGAAGGAGGGATTCTTCATGAATAAAAAAGACAATAATGATGTCACGAATATTGCTGGCAGATTTTATGAAACTGAGGATTATAAAAGAAATGATCAGCTTTCATCAGGACTCGCAACAACTCATGAGCAGGTAAGTGACACCTATATGGAAGGGCAGGCGGATGCCGTTATTGAGGATGTAGTTGGCGTGGATATTTCCATTCCCCGTAAAGGGTATGATGAATAACGGATAGAAAGGAGGCATTTCAATGGCGCCGAGAGATGCTCAAGACGATCTGAGCCAGTACAAAATGCCGGAAGTTCTTCGAAAAAAGAGGACTTCTTCCTATCGGGTGGGCTATCAGGCTACTACAGGCAATCAGACACCTGGTGAAGCCGAAGCAGGCAAAAGGACAGATGAAGAAAATTAATTTGCACTGCTAATTGAATTAGAAAGAGAGGATGTTATATAAAACATCTTCTCTTTTTGCATATTTGGGATTTTGCATAGAAAAACGGATTATTCCACTTGAATTTTTATCTTTTGCACAGCATTATATCCATATCCTTTTCTGTTCCAATAAGGCTTTATTGGCTGAATGTTGCCCTCTGAATCAGCGGCCCGCACAAGAATGGTATATTCACCCTTGTTTGCCTCCCAATTAAAATGCCACTTTACCCAGGAGTATTTATCGTTTCCTCTGTATTTAAGCGACGCTTTGCTCCAGGTATCCCCATGATCAAAGCTTATTGCGACTTCATTAATTGTACCAGTTCCAGTCCAGGCAATACCTTTTATAACATGTAACCCCTCATTAACAATGGCATGATCCAATGGGTGCTGGATTGTGCTGTTAACATTTATGGCGGTAACAGGCTTTTTATCTAAATCGCTATCTTCATTAGGATAGTAAACGTAATCTTTTGTTTGAAAAGGGCCATTAAATTCATGCTGAATAATAAATATATTTCTAAGCCACTTAACGGAGGCCATTGCATACCATTGAGGGACAATTAGCCGAAAAGGATAACCATGCTTATAAGGTAGGGGCTTGCCGTTATATTCATATGCTACAATCGTATCTTCATGGAGTGCCTTTTCAATTGGCAGGCTTCTCGCATAGTAAAAGGATTCTTTGAAATCTTTTCGCTCACCGAAATCCATTCCCACAAACACAGCTTCTTTACTTCCATCCAAAAGACCTGCTTTATCCAGCAGCTCTTTCAAAGGCGCTCCTTTCCATTTCCCCTGACTGACTGCTCCCTCTTCCCATTGCTCACCAAAAACCTTTGGCTTAAACTTTGCTCTGTTATTGCCGGCGCATTCCAGAGGGACCAGAATTTCTTTGAATGGAAAGCGGATAAGTTCATTAAAAGATATTTCCATCGGTTTATAAACGTTCCCGGCAATCGACAATACTAAATTCTGGGAATGAATTTGCGGGTATGCAAAATGGTTCCTTAGATAGAAATAATCCTGCGGTGTTTTCCAGTTCTCCAGAAAATGAATGGGGGACTCCTGATTTTCCGGGGTCAGACTGAGTGTTTTCAAATAAGGTACTGATAGACGCCTATTCATGGACCATCACCTCTATTAATGAATACAAGGCAATGCAAAAGCTTAGAACTATGACTATCTGAACTGCATTTATTCGTGCTAAGTTTAATGCCGGCATTTTGAAGGAATAATCTTTAATAAAAAAATGCTGAAGGGCGGTAAAAGCATGAAGGAAGACTTACAGGTAACAGGCCACAGACCTTTTCCGCTGCCTGATAAACCCTGGGTGATGGAGCAAATATGGAATGATGTTCTGTTTGCACATTGGCCGGTACCGGCAGAAAAAATGGAAAAGTATATTCCTTCTCAGTTAACACTAGATACATTTAACGGCGAAGCCTGGATTGGAATTATACCTTTCTGGATCAGCAGAATGAGAGTCCGCGGCTTGCCGCCATTGCCGATGATGAAAACAATGAATGAACTGAATGTAAGAACTTATGTAGAGTATGGAGGAAAGAAAGGTGTGTATTTTTTCAGCCTGGATGCCAATAATTTTTTAGCGGTCACAGGAGCCAGAATGCTATATTTCCTTCCCTATATGAATGCCGAAATGAAAGTTGATAGGACAGAAGGACTCATTAATTATGAAAGCAGGCGAAAAAAAGCAAATAAAGGGAGCGGACAATTCAAAGCCCTATATAAGAAAGGTTCCAGCCCATTTAATTCACATGCAGGGTCACTTGATGAATGGCTGACTGAGAGATATTGCCTATGGGTAACAAAAGGTGACATGGTTTTCCGCGGGGATATCCATCATACAAAATGGCAGCTGCATAAAGCTTCCTGTTCGATACACGAAAATACCATGGCATCATTTTTGCCCGGCAAGTACTTGATGGGCGAACCAATTTTACACTACTCCCCTCAAAAGCATGCCTATTTTTGGCCTTTAACAAGGGAGTAAAACTTTGAAAGATGTTACCCATTTAATTATTTCATTTCTTTAAGTAATTTTCTGCCAGTATTCTTTTTACTTCGTTATAGGATAATCCGGACTGGCTATTCAGCCTTTTTACGTCATCAATATCAGTTCCTGCGATCGTAAGGTTTTTTTTCTTCTGTTGGCGGACCATTAAATAACCTCCTCTTCAAATTTGTTTTTAACATTTTCAATAATTTTCCCGTATCTTGTCCATACTAAGAAAAAAAGGGGGCGTTTCCAATTTTTTTCAATAAAAAAGGCCAAGATGATAAGCCAGAGGTTGTAATGCTCGACACAGAGGTGTATTCCTGTATTAGCTGCAATGGCTGGATGAGAAAAGATTTTGCCTCTTCAGATTTAAAATGTCCATTATGCGGTGATGAAACAACAGCCGAAATGAGGGAATTACCGCAAATTTTATAATCAGCAAATAAAGAAAGACTGATTCTTTACAGTCTTTCTTTATTTGTGTCAGTACTCTCCATATAATTCCTGAAAAGCCTCTTCTGCATCCTTTTCAGAAGAGAACAAGGCATCGTCTTCTTCTATTAAATGGAATGACTCATTAAGAAAGAGGGCTACTGCATTAGGGTCTTTAGGATGCGGAACAATTTCAGCAGGCCTTACGTTTGCTACACTAGGAGTGTGAGGATTATGGTAAATGACATATACCTCATCTCCTGTTTTTACTGTTTTAGGATCTATTGTTTCCATGTTATTCCCACCCCCAATTCATTAAAGATTTTCATTTTGCTGGCCGATTTCTTTTGCGCCCAGAAGAGCATTTGCTGTTTCAAGCTGTTCATGTCTATCAACAGAATCCCCGACCGCATTTTTCAGATTTGGAAATTTGCCGTCATTTTCAATGGTAACCATCTTTTCTTTCGGTGCAGATGTCAGGTATTTTTCATCCATTTCTTTCATGATTCACTAACCCCTTTGTTATATATTCGAGCAGCTTTCTTTAAAGTTTTCTCTCCGCAGTGATCTAATATTCAGCCATATAATCCTAATTCAAATGGGCAAGTTAGCTATAAGGCTAAATTGAGGTGATAAAATGAATGCAACTAAAAGGCTGATTTCAGCTATTCAATCGGAAGCAGGCTCTCTCAGCGATCCATCTTGGTTTGACCGCATTATTGAAGCTGCCGGGAAAGCGAAATTTGTTTTATTGGGAGAAGCTTCACATGGAACATCAGAATTTTATTCAATAAGAGCGGAAATATCCAAAGAGCTGATTGAACAGAAAGGGTTCAATTGTATCGCTGTGGAAGGGGACTGGCCTTCCTGCTTTACAGTTAACAGGTATGTTAAAGGGTATGCGCCTATGAACCCCTTCGAAGCACTGAAAGATTTTAACCGGTGGCCAACATGGATGTGGGCGAATGAGGAAGTAAAACAGCTGATTACCTGGATTCATGATTATAATCAGCACATTGAAGAGCAAAGCCAAATGGCGGGTTTCTATGGCATCGACATATATAGCTTATGGGAGTCTATGGATGAGATAATAAAACTTCTGGAGTCAAAGGGAGCAGCTGAGCTGGAAGCTGCTAAAAAAGCATTCTCTTGCTTTGAGCCATTTCACCGGAAGCCGGAGAATTATGGAGTGGCTGCTGAATTTTATGGAGACGCCTGCGAAAAGGAGGTTGCCGAACTCTTGCTGAAAATAAAAAACAAGTGGGAGCAAACCAGTAACTTTGAAGAGGAATCACTGAACCTTTTGATAAACAGCCTTGTTGCCCTGAATGCAGAAAACTATTATCGGGCGATGGTAAAAGGCGGTCCTGATGATTGGAATATAAGGGACCATCACATGGTAAGTGCACTGGAGCAAGTATCGGAATTTTACGGAAAAGTTGCAAAGGTTATCGTTTGGGAACACAACACACATATTGGAGATGCAAGAGCAACCGATATGAAAGAAGAGGGGCTTATAAATGTTGGGCAAATCCTCCGCGAAAAATATGGAGAAGATCAGGTTTTCGCAATAGGCTTTGGCACTTACTCAGGTACCGTTATAGCCGCCGAACAATGGGGCAGTGAAATGCAGGTTATGGAGGTGCCGCCTGCACAGGCAGGAAGCTGGGAGGAAGCCCTTCAAAAGGCTGGCCCCGGAGATAAGGTATTGCTATTCACCGATAAAAACAGAGATCTATTCACAGATACTATCGGACACAGGGCCATTGGAGTTGTATATAATCCTGAATATGAACAGTATGGTAATTATGTTCCCACTAAAATTTCTCTAAGGTATGACAGCTTTGTTTTTATAGAGAAAACGAATAGCTTAAAGCCGCTTAATATGCCTGTAAGAACACTTTAAAACAACCATAGGCCAAACAAGAATCCCCCTCCTTAAATCGGAGGGGGTTCTTGTTAAACATAGCTGTTTTCCAATTCGTCCACCAATGTTCCAACATAGCTTACTGCTTTGCGGATAGCGTCTGGCTTGGACATGTCAATGCCGGCACTCTTAAGCAATTCCAGCGGTTTTTTCGTTCCTCCGGCTTTTAGGACATCAAGCCAGCGATCGACAGCAGGCTGGCCTTCTTCCTGAATGCTTTGTGCCATAGCAGTGGAAGCAGTCAAGCCGGCTGAATAGGTATATGGGTAAAGTCCCATATAATAGTGAGGCTGTCTCATCCACGTTAAGGCTGCCTTTTCATCCAGTTCAACGGAATCACCCCAGAATTCAGCAAGTGTTTCACCTTTTTGATCTGAAAGTGTTTTTGCCGTTAACGGAACCCCTCGCTCAGCAAGTGTGTATACTCTTCGCTGGTATTCTCCTTCGAGAAGATGTGTAACAAAGTTGTGATAGTAGGTTCCAAGCAGCTGAAGAATTACCCAGCGCTTCATTCTCTTATCTTCAGTACCAGCCATTAAATGCTGGCCAAGCAGCAATTCGTTAAGTGTTGAGGGTGCTTCTACGAAATAGGTTGAAGGGCGGGTATTCATTATACGCTGATATTTATTGGCCAAATAGAAATGACCTGCATGCCCAAGCTCATGAGCGAGAACAAAAGCACCCCGCATGGTGTCTGTCCATGTAATCAGGATGAATGGATGGGACCCGTAAGGACTAGCACAAAATGCGCCTGTGGATTTACCGACGTTATCAGCTAAATCCACCCAGCGTTCAGTCAGTCCTTTCTGCACAATTTCCGTATATTCCGGGCCCATTACCTCAAGAGCCTCCAAAATGACTTCGGATGCTTTTTCAAATGTTGTTTCCGGATTGAACTCCGGATCAAGAGGGGCCTTCAGGTCACAAAAAAGCATTTTATCCAATCCCAGGACTTTTTTCTTCAACTGAGCATATCTGCGCATATGGGGAGCAAGTTCTTTTTGGATAATGTCCAGCTGATTGTTGTACATTTCCTCTGTTACATGCTGGGAATCAAGAAGCATTTGTGTGACTGAGCTGTATTTTCTCAGCTTCGAAAACGCAACCTGCTTTTTCACCTCGGCAGAATAAGCAGAAGCAAATGTATTTTTGTAGTTTTCCAATGAATCTGTAAACGAGGCATAGGCATTCCGTCTGATGGTGGTATCCGGCGAAAACTCATAGCGATCCTCATAAAGAGCAAAAGAGTTTGGCAATTCGATTCCTTTACTGTCATTGAACGAGGCAAATGGCATGTCAGCAAGTTTTCCAGCCTGGTAGATATTATAGGGAGCACCAAATACTTCTCCCAATGCAGCAAGCGCTTCCTCCGTATCCGGAGAAAGTCTGTGTCTCTTAGTTTCCAGCAGTTCTGTCAGCCCGTTTCTGAACGGTTCGAGGCCGCTTTCTTCGTTTATGTATTTTTCAATTAAACCATCAGGCAGCGACAATAACTCAGAATCAATAAACGATAGAGCGGATGCTGCTTTTGCCCTTAAAGAGGCCATTAGTGATGAGTTTGCCTGATTGTCCGAATCTGTGCCATCTTCAGACTGGCGCAAGCTTGCATATGTGCCGGCCTGGACAAGACGGATAGAAAGCTTTTCCTGAGCCGAAAGGCAGCCAAGTAACACCTGGGGACCTTCATGGAGTTTTCCTTTGAATTGCTCAAAAACGGCAAGATCCTCTTCAATATTTCTCATCTCTTGCTGCCAATCTTCCTTCAACGCAAATAAATCCTCCACTTTCCATGTACGCTCTTTAGGTACCTCATAACGCTTTAATCGGGTTATTGCTGTTTGAACCATGTCATGATCCCTCCTATTTCGATTCTCTAAATAAAGAGATTATGGAAACAATTATACAGGAAGAACCATTGAATTTATAGACTTTTCAAACATTTCGAATCCAATTGTTATGTAACAGCAGAAATACGCTCTAGTAGAAAATAAAATGCGGAAGGACCAGGAAGCCTTCCGCTGATTATGCTATTCCATTTTCTTTGACAGACAGCGATCACATTCCATTAAGTATGATTCAGCCTGTTCCTTTACTGTTTGGCCACACTCAGGACATACCTTTTTGGGAAGCGTTCTAAAGAATTCAACCGGACTTTTAATCATCACTATTTCCTCCTTTTTATAATACAGTTTATTTTGTTCCCTTCTGTTGTAGTACAGTATATACTAATTATAATTTATTGTGAAGTGTTTTGATGAAATTTTTAAAAAATTTAATTTATAATTTTATCAGGCATATAAGAGGGTTAAAATCAGCTGATTAAGCTTGTCAGTTTTAATGTGCTTCAGACTTTATTTCGCCCAGCCTCTTCCAAGGCAGTAATGATTCCATTACAATCATATTGAATAAAGTAAAAATGAGGGGGCTTAAAGCCTGCGATGACAGAGATAATTGTATCTTTTAATCCGATATTAATATTTGCGGCCGTTATACTGACCATTATGGCTTCCTATACAGCATTAGATCTATTTACCTTAATAAAATCATCTGAAAGAAATAAGAGGTTCTTGTTCTTAAGCGGAACTTTTTCACTTGGAATCGGCATATGGATCATGAATTTCATTGGCATGGTCGCGATCAACATAAATGCTTCCGGAAGCTACAATATTCCGCTTACTTTATTGTCCATGATTTTTGGCATCTCCTTTACCGGAATGGCATTTAATGCAGTAATCGGACGACAGCTGAAGACAGGCAATCTTCTTGCGGGCAGCTTCTTTTTAACGATGGCAGTCCTGTCCATCCATGTAACAGGAATGTTTGCCATCGGGATGAATGTCCAATTTGGCTCCATTGTCTTTCTCATTTCCACCCTGATTATTTTTGCTTCTTTTTTATTTTCACTTTGGATGCTCTTTTATTCAAAAAGTCTTTCAAGACATATATGGATAAAGCCTTTAAGCGCACTCATTATTTCCGGAGCCGTTGTAGAGGGGTATTTTCTGCTTATCCGATCGTCCTCATTCTATTCAAATGGGGAGATTAGCAGGGGGGGAGACTCGCCCGGGACTTTTCTGATTTTCCTGGTCTTATTTGCAGCGTTTCTAATCCTTAGCGGCCTCATTGCTTCAAGTACCCTAATGAGCAAGCGGCTGGAAGCAAGCGACACTCACTTACACGATATTCAGGCTGCACTTGATGAATCATCTATTGTTGCTATTACTGATCCAAAGGGGATTATCACATATGTGAATGACAAGTTTGTTGAGATATCCAAATATGAAGAATTTGAACTGCTGGGCAAGGATCATAATATTTTAAATTCAGGATATCATCCGCCGGAGTTTTTCCACCAATTATGGAAAAAGATTGGGTCAGGGGAAATATGGAAGGGTGAAATCCGCAATAAAGCAAAGGACGGAAGCTTCTATTGGGTCGAGACAACAATTGTACCCTTCCTCAACAAAAAGAATAAACCGTATCAGTATGTTTCCATCCGGACAGATATTTCTGCCTTGAAAACTGCTGAAGCCAATCTCAAAAATTCCTTGAAAGAGGTTAACGATTATAAATTTGCTCTTGATCAGTCTTCTATTATTGCGTTCACTGATGAAAAAGGGATTATAACCAATGTAAATGAGAGGTTTTGTGAAATTTCCCAGTACAGCAGGGAAGAGCTGATAGGACAAAATCATTCGTTATTAAATTCAAATCTGCATTCAAAAGATTTTTTTAAGAACTTATGGAAAACCATTGGTTCTGGGGAAGTATGGAAAGGAGAAATACGAAATAAAGCAAAGGATGGGTCTTATTACTGGGTTCATACAACAATTGTGCCGTTCATGAATGCGAACGGAAAACCTTATCAATATTTAGCCATAAGAAACGATATTACCGAGAGGAAAAAAACTGAAGAAGTGCTGCATCGTCAGGATAAACTTGCAGCAGTCGGCCAGCTTGCTGCTGGGGTTGCCCATGAAATCCGCAATCCGCTGACAACAATGAAAGGATATACAGAGTTCCTGCAGCTGGATGAAACGAATGAAGAGAGACAGGAATACTTGAGCATCATTTTAGATGAAATTGACCGGGTAAATAATATAGTAGAAGATTTTATGGTTCTCGCTAAGCCGAAAGCCGCTGAACTGGAAGAAAGAGATATCATACCTATCATAAAGAATGTTATATCGTTTTTGGAATTCGAAGCCCGGAAAAGGGACGTGAAAATTCGTTTTGAATATGAACGGGATATCATCCAGATTGAATGTGACGAAAACCGCCTTAAACAGGTATTCCTTAATTTTATCAAAAATGGAATTGAAGCGATGCCCGATGGAGGAGATATTACAGTCAGAGCAGCTATAATAAATAACCAGGTCCAGATAGCGATACAGGATACAGGTGTCGGAATACCTCAGGAAAAACTGAAAAATATCGGAGAACCATTTTTTACAACCAAGAAAAATGGGAATGGGTTAGGCTTGATGGTCAGCTTTAAAATTATTGAAAGCCATAATGGAAAAGTATTTATCGAGAGTGAATTAAATAAAGGTACGACATTCAATATTGTTTTGCCTGCGAAATCTGCCTAGTCAATCCTAAACGGATTGGCTTTTTCATTAGAAATAAATTCCTGACCTGTTTAAAAATAGCAGCTACCAATAAATGGATAAATTATAATAACATTGGATAGAATCCCATGATAACAGGAAAAGCACCACTTTCGGTTTAAAACGGCCTCTGACTTTGAAATATGTTTGTTATGAGGCTGTTATATCCGTAACGGGATTATTATCTGTTTGTTCTTTTTTAGTAAAGATTCCATGTTATTATTATCCCCGTTAGCTAAAAACGAGCTATACGGGAGGTTTTAACATATGAAAAAATCAATTTTAACTTTTGTAGCAGCTGCCGCCATTACCGGAACAGCAGGTGCGAATGTACAAGCAGAAGAAGTGACAGTAAAAAAAGGCGATACATTGTGGGATTTTTCCCAGTCATATAATACACCGGTTGACATGATTAAAGAATGGAACGGGCTGTCATCTCATCTCATCCATCCGGATGATGTACTTAATGTATACCCGGAAAAGAAATACATAGTATCAAAAGGCGATACTTTATGGGATATAGCAAGAGAGCATAATGTCACAGCTGAGGCAATCAAAGAATGGAACAGTTTGAGCTCTGAATTAATTCGTCCGGACGATGAATTAATTCTTTATCCGGATGCCAAAGCTGTTAATGCTGCAGCTGCTCCAGTTCAGGCTGCTCCGGCAAAGTCCGAACAACCTGCAGAAACAGCAGCAGCTTCAGAGCAAAAGTCTGAACAGCCTGCAGTAAAACAAACACAGCAAGCTGAAGAATCACAGCCGGCTCCAGAAGCAAAGCCAGAGGCAGAGTCAAATCCGGAACCAGCACAGCCTGCTGCGGAATCAAAGCCTGCAGCTGAGCCTGCCAAGCCTGCAGCGGAATCCAAACCATCTGCCGAGCCTGCTGCAGAAAAACCGGCTGAAACTGCAAATGATGAAGCATCTCAAAAAGTGCTGAATATGGAAGCAACAGCCTACACGGCTAATTGTGAAGGCTGCTCAGGAATTACTGCAACAGGAATCAATTTAAAAGAAAATCCCGATCAAAAAGTAATCTCAGTAGATCCGAATGTGATACCGCTGGGAACTAAAGTCCATGTTGAAGGGTATGGAGATGCTGTCGCAGGAGACACTGGCGGAGCCATTAAAGGCAACAAGATTGATATCTTTATGCCATCTCAGGAAGATGCCATCAATTTTGGCAGAAAAACAGTTAAAGTTACGATACTGGATTAATACTAGAAAAGCTACAGGCTTATTGACGCCTGTAGCTAGACAGTCGAGAAAAGAAGGCACTATTCCAGGTGCCTTCTTTCTTTTACTCTTTATTCCTACCATCCCTTGCTTTTTCCTCCTGACTGACAAAAAAACTGTGAACTGGTTTTGCCAGCTGTTTTATGCTTTTTTCAAAGCGTTCAGTAAGGTGGGAGGCACGCTCGTAAACAATAGACTTTAAATGATCTAGTTGCCTGCTGATTTTTTCGGTGATTGCCTCCTGTCGGTGTAAGCGTTCCAATATCGACTTGCTGGCCTGTTCCTGTTCACGAAGCTTTTTGTTTAATTCTTCTTTCATTTGCTCCTGCGTCTTAAACTTTTTCTCAGCTTCTTCCGAAAATGATGCGAACTGCTGGTCTAACCGCTCCATTACTGTATTGTGGAATACTTCCTGTACATCAAGCTTTTTGCTTAATTCTGCTTTCATTTCTTCCTGTGCTTTAAAATTTGATGCGGCCTCTTCAGAAAATGCCTCGAATTTATCAAATTTACGGGAAAGTGCCTGTGTTGCCGCTTCCTGACAGGAAACTTGTTCAAGTATCTTCTGGTTTACCGGTTCTTCATTTTTAATATTTTCCAGAATATCCCTATTTATTCCCTCCAAGGCAGCCAGCCTTTTATCCAATAAATCATTCTCCTTTTCGCGCTCATGCATCATATCCAGAAAACCCGTCAAAAAAGCATCCTGCTTTTCAATCTTAGCTGTCAAATGCCCAATATGATTACTTTGTTGGCCGGCAGCACTTTTTACAAGCTTCCTCATATCAATGAACGAATCCTCAAGCTGAGCCTTCATCTCTTCATAAGTTTCTGACAAGCGGGTATTAACTGTCTGCTGCTCTTTTATTACTTCCTGGAGGTAGTTGAGACGGTAAGTACCCTGATTGGAAACAGTGTCTGATTGGCTTAAATAAAGCTTAGGATTAACATCCTCATTTGATTTTTGTGCCATAGGAACACTCCTCAGTTTTCACCTTTTTTATAGCCTATGCATGATCTTTTTGTGAGGAATGGGCACTGTCCTATAAAGTGAAACTTCAATCAGTGGGGAGCTCTTTATCCCCCACTGATTGTTTGTTGAACCAATCGGGCCTTTACGGGCAGTAAGACTGCGATAAAAGCCTAAACATTTTTCTGTTAAGCGTAGCTTACTTGCTCTATTTATTAAAATTTCGCAAATCGTAATAAAAAGTGTTGCAAAAAATTCAAAAAATAGGTAAATTATTAATTGTCAGTTAATTGGCAAGGATGTCATCAATCTGACTACATAGGGAGTCAACCAAAACTACCTCTGAACAAAAAGAAGGAGAGGACAAAAGCATGAAGAAATTATCTTTCTTGCTTTCAGCAGCTGCACTGACACTAATGCTGGGAGCATGCTCAAACGAAGAAGCTTCTAAAGGGGAAGAAAAGGAAGAGACGGCAGCTGAAACGGCAGAGTCTGCTGATGAATCCAAAGAAGTGCGTTCGGCTCTGCTGAACTATCAGGGAGAAGTGACAAAAGTTATCCGTAACACAGATGCCAGCTTAACTGCTGAAGGTCAAGATCCGGCTGAAGCAGCTGCAGCATTCGAAAAGGATGCGAAAGCCGTGTCTGTACCGGAGGAATTAAAAGACTATACTAAGGATATTGAAGCTGCAGTTGATAGCTTATCCCAATACTATGCTAAAAAAGCCGAGCTTGTAAAAGCAGGATCTGAAGATATGGCGGAAGCAGAGCCATTTAAAGAGGAATATATCAATTCCATGACTAAAGTATTTGAAGAGGTGGAATTATCTCCTCCTGCTTTTAAAAGTGTTTTCCAATAATATGTAAAAAAAACAGCCCATTTTATGAAATGGGGCTGTTTTCTTTATTAAGGGACATCATGCCCCAGTGAAGTTTGATAAATCTCAAACCAATGGTCCCGGTTAAGTTTATAAGATAATGCACGGACAGCACGTTCAATTCTTTCGATCCTGCCAGAGCCGGTAATTGGCATGATTCGGGCAGGATGGTTTAAGAGCCATGCGAATAAAACCTCATCAATATCATTCGCCCCAATTTCTTCTGCGACTTTAAGCAATGCTGTTCTAAGACGCACCGGTTTTTCTTCGGTACTGCTGAAGACTTTTCCGCCGGCCAAGGGGGACCAGGCCATCGGGGCAATTCTTTTTTCCATGCACAGATTTAGTGTGCCATCCTCGAAATTCTCCAGATGAAAGGCAGACAGCTCAATTTGATTGGTAATCAGGTCCATTTCAAGGAAGGACTGAAGCATCGTGAACTGATGGCTTTTAAAATTCGAAACCCCAAAATGCCTAACCTTGCCCGAGGTCTTTAATGCTGAAAATGCATCAGCAACTTCTTCTGGATCCATAAAAGGATCAGGACGATGAATGAGCAGGGTATCTATGTAATCTGTTTTCAAATTTTGCAATGATTTCTCTACAGAAGCAATAATATGTTTTTTTCCGGTATTGTAATGATGTGTTTTATGCTCAGGCCGGTTTGGTGACTCAAGGACAATCCCGCATTTCGTAACAATTTCCATTTTTTCGCGGAGCTCCGGTTTTTTCTCCAGCGCCCTTCCAAACAGGCTTTCACATGTATAGCTTCCATAAATATCAGCGTGATCAAAAGTCGTTATGCCCAGCTCAAAACACTGTTCTATTAATGTGATTAACTCTTCATCTGACAATTTCCAGTCCGCCAGTCTCCAAAGTCCATGGACGATTCTCGAAAACGACAGATCTTCTGCCATATGCACTCTATCCAAACGTATCATCTCCCCGTTTTTAGTATAGTTATTATCTCTGAAAATCTTCAGAATACCAAGCTAAACGATTGCAAAACCACATAAAAAAAGAGGCAACTGTTATGTCACCTCCGTGTTATACACATATTTTCTGCAGCGGTTCAACCATTTGCTCATGCAGAATCATAATTCTTGATGTATACGAACAATGTTCCCTGTAAGCGGTTTGAAGTTCCTTATAAAAATTGATTAATTCTTCTACACCGGTAATCAATTCTTCGTCAAAAATGTCTGAACGGCTCAGCAGGATATTCTCATATTTCTCAACAAGCTTTTTAGTTTTTTTTATTAATTTCCAGGCATCTTTCATACGAAAGGCATCATTCAAATTGGCGTAGAATTCCACCAGGTCTTTTTGGAATACATGCTTAATTTCCTGACTGAGCCTTTCAACAGGAGGGAGTTCAGCTCCCTGAAAGATAAATTGCTGTACCATAATTAAATCGGTCTTTACCAAATGCTCTTCAAATGACTGATAAATCCGCAGTGTATTATAAGCGTCATACATGGGATGATGAGGTTCGCCGATAAAAGAAAGTTCATAAAAGGACAAAGCATTTTCAACAGAAGCTGCCGTACGGGAAGCTCTTTTTGTGAAAACAGCCTGAAAATCAACATATCTTTTAGTGATTTTTTCAATAGTAGCGTGGGGAAGATTATGCCTCAAAGCATCAGCTTTCAGTCTTAGGATATCACTGGACGACCAGGAGAAGAATCTGGCTTTTTTAACTCCGCCGACCCAAAAGAGAAAATCCTTAAACACCTCAGGAAAGTAATCGGCTTTCTCTAAATCAGAGTCAGATATCCCAGTCAATTCTTTGCAGAAAGTACTTAATGGTGAGTTCTGCTGCGGACGGATGAACCTGTCAAATCCAGTGACCCTGCCTGATTCAACATCCACTTTTACCGCACCAAGACGAATGGCCTCCATATCTTCAAACAGCATGCCATTTTTGCTGCATAGCATTTCAAAATCAAAGAAAATCAGCTGCTTTAGTTCAGCCATACGCGATCATCCTTTTTGTACCCAGCTGCCCAACAAGACATTATAAAGAATAACGGGTAAAAAAGGAAGGAACAGAATTATCCATTAAACAGTTGAGATATTATAGAACTTTTTTCAAAGCTCAAATAGCAAATCGGTTTACGATTTCTATTGAAACGTTTACACTAAAGGTGTACATAGTTGACAGACTCGAATTTCAGCGATGCTGTTAAAAAAATTTTAAACCTGAAAGGATGGATGAACGTGGGTATTTCTTTATCGAAAGGGCAAAAAATTGATTTAACTAAAACGAATCCCGGATTGTCTAATGTAATAGTAGGACTTGGCTGGGATACAAATAAATATGATGGCGGATTGGATTTTGACCTTGATGCCAGTGTTTTCTTATTGGATGCCAATGGCAAATGTGCATCAGATATAGATTTTATTTTCTACAACCAGCTTGAAGGCGGCAATGGCTCAGTCGTACATACAGGAGATAACAGAACAGGTGAGGGAGATGGCGATGACGAGCAAGTCAAAGTTAATCTTAGCGCTGTACCTGCCTCCATTGAGAAAATTTCTTTCGTTATTACCATCCATGATGGCGAAGGACGCGGCCAAAATTTTGGACAGGTTTCCAATGCATTTGTACGAATCGTCAATGAAGAAACAAATGAAGAATTAATCCGTTATGATCTGGGTGAAGATTTTTCTATTGAAACTGCCATTGTTGTAGGTGAATTATACCGTCATAATGGAGAATGGAAATTCTCTGCTGTCGGTTCAGGCTACCAGGGCGGACTTGCCCGCATTGCAACCGACTTCGGTTTACAGGTAGGTTAAGTTCTATTTTAGCCAGGCAGAGCAGCAGCTTTTCCTGGCTTTCTCTTTAGGAAGAACCAATATACAGGTGATCTGTCAAAAAAAACGGAATTGTGTTATGAAGGAGTGAGTATCTTGGGTATTCAATTATCAAAAGGTCAAAGAATTGATCTGACTAAAACGAATCCCGGTCTGACTAAAGCCATAATCGGTCTGGGCTGGGACACAAACAAATATAACGGCGGACATGATTTCGACCTTGACGCATCAGCATTTCTGGCTGATGAAAACAGCAAATGTGCAAATGATCATGATTTTATTTTCTACAATAATCTTCAGCATCCAAGCGGGGCAGTTATTCACACAGGAGACAACCGTACAGGTGAAGGGGATGGTGATGATGAGCAGCTTGTTGTTGATTTTACTAAAATACCTTCACACGTCCATCGCATTGGCATAACGGTTACGATTCATGATGCAGAATTAAGACAGCAAAATTTCGGCCAGGTTTCCAATGCATTCGTAAGATTAGTGGATGAATCCAATAACCAGGAACTGCTTCGCTTTGATCTTGGAGAAGATTTCTCAATTGAAACAGCAGTTGTTTTCTGTGAGTTATACCGGCATGGAAGCGACTGGAAATTCAATGCCATTGGCAGCGGATTCTCAGGTGGTTTGGCAGCTCTTTGCCGGAACTACGGACTGCAGGTTTAATATTTGTCTCAGGCACCCGACTCGTATCGGATGCCTTTTTTGGTGACATCCCGCGGCCAATTCTATTGGCTATTAATCCCATACTTGAAAATAAGGCAAGTGGGAACAATAGATTTGAGAAAAACCTTGAGAGGAAGGGATGCAATATGTCACTAGAATGGTTTGACAGGGTAAGCGGTGAGTTGCAGGACCATCTTGAATCCATTTGCAGCAAATATGATCAGATTGGCCATATGTCGGTTGACCGGGGTGCCAAGCATCCCAGGATGGAATTTTTTATTGAAACCGATGATAATGACAGAGAGTACTTTTGCACACTTTTCTTTGATCCGCATAATGAAGAATTCTATGTAGAAGACTTTGACTTCGAACTTGGCCATACCTCTAAAACAATGCTTTTTGATATTGAAGACATCATCGATACCGTCCACGAAAGCCTTCATGACTACATGAATAGCACGGATGATGATGAATTCGACTTTGAAGATAATGAAAAAATTTATGCACCAGAAGACGAAGATTTCATTATCGCCGATGAATATGACTTCGGCGGCGAAGGAGATATCTTTGAAGAAGTAGATGTAGAGTGGGAAACTCCTGAAGTGACCGCCTTTTTCAAGGAAGATGAAGTGGAGGTCTCCTATCAGTTTGGAGTGGTCCAGGAAACAGGTGATGGCGTTCTGCGCAGGGTTAATCGCATTTGGACAGATGACGAGGAAATGATCAAAGATGAAGATCACTTTATCTTCAGTAAAGAAGAGGCGAGCACGATCATTGCTATGATTGCCAGCCACATGGATTCACTGGGCGGGCATGAAGCAGATTATGTGTAATTTATAGAAGCATCAGAAAGTGGCTGTCAAGAATTCTTGAAGCCACTTGTTTTTTTGTGAGTGACGCGCTTGGCAAAGCATCAAAAACACCCTGTCCATCCATCAGCAGCACCGAAACAATCCCCCGTTCACCCGATTTAAAAAACGTTTTGATAATGCCTAATTTCTCAGTTGGTACTATTCAGGCTTGCCACACCCATAAACTAACTTAAAAGCAAGTGGAAAAGTGGTGCTTTATGGGAATTCACATCGTTAAGGCAGGCGATAGTCTTTGGAGCATTTCTCAAAAGTTTAATATTCCTATCCTGACTATAATAACGGCAAATGGCCTTGAAAATGGACCTGGCATTATCCCTGGCTTAGCTCTGTATATTCCGGAAAATGGACCGTTTATCAGGGCTTATCAAGTAAAGCAGGGAGATACACTATGGACCATTTCCCGGCGTTTTCAGACATCAATTAGTAACATTCTGTCAGCAAACCCGGGGATCAGGCCAGAAGGGCTGTTTATCGGTCAGAAATTAAACATCCCATCAGCACGCAAATTAGTTATGAGGACGCTGGGTTTCATAGTCCCGTATTCTCCTGAAACATTGTTACCCGCATTCAGGGAAACAGCAAGGCATTTAACCTACATTGCCATTTCCTCTTACTCGCTGACAAACGAAGGGTATGCCTATATAGAGCTTGATGATACAGCCATACTGGCAGAAAGCAGACGTTTGAATGTCATTCCGCTGCTGATGATCCGAAATCTTGCCGAAGGGGATTTTAATGCTGAATTAATTGGAGGGGTACTTGAAAGGCCAGTTTATAGAAGGAACTTAATCTTAAGCCTGATGAATTTTGTCACCCAAAAAGGGTATGGAGGCATCAGTCTGGATTTTGAATTTATCCCGCCGCAAAGGCGCCAAGATTTCAATTCATTCATTAAAGAATTAAAAAATGCCTTAGGGCCAAAAGTTCTTCATGTTAATGTACATGCTAAGACTGAAGATATCCCAACAAACCGGATAATAGGGGCATATGATTATAAAGCCATTGGAGAGGGAGCAGATATTGTTGCAGTCATGACCATGGATTACGGTTATCCCACAGGTCCTCCCAATCCCATCGCTCCACTATGGTGGGTCGAAGAGGTAATTAAATATTCAACCACCCAGATTGATCCGAAAAAACTGCAAATCGCCTTGCCTTTATATGGCTATGACTGGAGAACAGCGGATAATCGAACCCGCTCATTATCCATGCAAGCCATTCAAAATTTGGCATTAAGCAGAGGAGCAATAATTCAATACGATGGGTATGCAGCATCCCCATGGTTCAGGTACTGGAATGGAGCAGAAGAACATGTGGTCTGGTTCGAAGATATCCGGAGCATAACTGAAAAATATAAATTAATTGACCAGTATAATCTATTAGGGATGACATACTGGCAATTGAGCTTGCGTTTTCCGCAAAACTGGGCATTTGTGGAGAGAAATTTTACAATTCTATAGCCTATTTCTAAAGTATTTCCTTCATTTCCTCTTCGAAATAAAACATTTTCGGATTTTCTTTAATTGTATATGTGTATTTCTTCATTTTCGCCACATAGCATGTTTTGTTGATTGTCACTTTTTCTCCTGTATCAACCAGAATCACAACATCATTTTGATCAAATTTATTTCTGCGCTTCATACTGATCCCTCTTTCGTTAATTCGATTAGGTGTTATTTATTCATTATCTCATACTTCGGGAGAATTAACCTTAGATATAATTAAACAATCATTTTTTGTTTTGCATATTGGCAGGTAAATGATATATTAGTCTAATTGAATATTTTAGTGAACAAAGGACGTTAAAAATGACATCAACACTTGGACTTTTAAGGGCTTGGCAAAAAGCCATCCAGGCAGAGATTTTGCATTTAAAGAAATACGGGAGCTCCCGCTGGTTAATACTTAATGGGCGTCTGCTTTCAAAATCAGATGCCTATATGTATTTTTTCGATACACCTTCAGCAATTAAAATACCAACTGGTTCATCCATAAAAATAGACTGGGGAAGTAAGAGGGTGGAAGGAAGAATCCTTTCTGCGGAAGGAAATAATGTCATTTTGGCATTAAAAGAGGATATTGGCAGCGATTTAACGGAGGCCTATTTGCTTCATGACCCATGGGAACTATTGGATCAGCTTTTTCAGCGCTTAGAGGACATAAAAGACAGCAAAAGAAAGAGGGCCAGAATAAAAAAATTGATGGATCCTTCCATGTCTCCCAAGCACCCTGCTGATAAAGTAAAGAGCAGTACCCATGAACTGATATTGCGTTCTAAATATAATCCAGTCACATATGTCTGGGGACCGCCAGGCACGGGAAAAACCTACACACTTGCACGTGTGGCCGCCAATAAATATTTTAAAGGGCAAAATGTTCTCATTCTGGCCCACTCCAATCAAGCAATAGATGTCCTTATGGCAGAGATTTCAGCCTTTGCATCAGGCAAAAGAACAATTGCTGATGGTGATCTGCTTCGTTACGGATCACAAATCGGTCCTGCATTAATCGGTCATCATTCATTGACAGCCGAATTTCTTTTAAATAAGCAGCATTCTAATCTCTCAGAGCAAAAAGCAGGTCTAATGGAGGACCGCCGCCTGCTTAAACAGGATTTAACACGATCGTTCAGCCAAAGAGATTCCGATCAGCTAATTGAAATAGAAAAGAAGCTGACCGGAGTGCTTGAAAAAATCAGGCAAAAGGAAATAGAGTTTGTAAAAAACGCTTCGATTATAGGAACAACACTCGCAAAAGCTGCAAGTGACCCGGCAATTTATGAGAAAAATTTTGATTTGGTCATCATCGATGAAGCCAGCATGGCTTATGTTCCACAGGCTGCCTTTGCGGCTTCGCTTGGAAGAAGGGTAATTATTTGCGGGGATTTTAAACAGCTTCCACCTATCGCTGCCTCAAAACATAAGCTTTCGGAAAAATGGCTGAGGGAAGATATCTTTCACCACTCAGGCGTGTCTGATGCAGTCAAGGATGGACACTTGCATCCGCACCTTTTTCTTTTAAAAGAACAGCGCCGTATGCACCCGGACATATCCGCTTTTTCCAATAAACATATTTATCATTCACTTGTAGGTGACCACCCCGATGCATTGGCCGCCAGAGCTCCTATCGCAGCCTGCACACCTTTCCCCGGGAATGCCTCAATCCTGATCAATACAAATGGATCAGGTGACTATGGAATAAAAGATGGCAGCTCAAATTCAAGAATCAATCTTTGGAATCTATTGCTTGGATTTCAGCTGATACATGAAGCTTACACAGGAGGAAGCCGGTCGATAGGGTATGTCACTCCTTATCGCGCACAGGCATTATTAATGGAACAGCTTCTCTGCGAGATATATGAAGAAGAAAGAGCTTCCGCTGATATTATTGCTGCGACAGTTCACCGTTTTCAGGGAAGTGAACGGGATGTCATGGTTTTTGACTCTGCCGATGCCGCGCCCCATGACAGAGCCGGAATACTGCTGATTGGGAAAGATAGCGAAAGGCTATTGAATGTAGCTATTACAAGAACCAAGGGGAAATTCATTCATATTTGCGATTTGCAATTTATACAAAACAAAGTATTTAAGAACAAAACATGGCGGAAGCTGGCAGATCACCAAGCGCACAATGGACAGGCCATTCATCCTGATCAGATTGGCAGGTGGATTAAAAATCAGCATCCGCACCTTCAATGGATGCATGCAAGAAAATTAGAGAAAGTGTTTGAGGATATTTCTAAAGCGAAAAAGGAGATTATTATTTCCCTTCCTGATGGGCAGGGATTGGGGAAAGAGTGGGGACAGGCACTTTCCAACAGGCCTCCCAAAACAAAGCTGATCCTGCTGGCAGAGCATTCGGTCCCTTTTGTTTCTCCTGATGAGATATCGCCATTATGCCTCCCGTTCCCGTTCCTCTTAATTGACGGAAACATTTTGTGGCTGGGCATGCCGTCGGAGTCCCATAAAAACGCCTGGCCGCCATATGTAGCAGCCAGGCTCCGGTCAGCTGCTGCAGGCTCATATCTTACATCTTTAATAAAGTAAAAAAGACGCCCCAGAGAGGCGTCTTTTTCTACGTATTGCGGCGACACGACTGCACTCCACATAGTGCATTGCCAAGAATGGCGTGTCTGTCGTCTTATGCAATTAGCTCATCGCTTTATTAATATAGCATGATGTCAAATAGAAAACAAGCTTTTTTTTGCAGGCAGTCCCTTATGCTGAAGTTGAAACTTTTTATACAGTTTGTTCGTTTAATATATAATAAGGGGAAATAATAAGGGAACTTAAGAAATAGCGAAGGAGTCACCATGGAAAAATTTCATCGATTCAAAAAAGCTTTTGCAGCATTTTGGCGCAAAAAGCACCTGACACAAATTCTGCTGCTTTTATCACTAACTATATTACTTTTAACCATTCTCTTTTTTGCGTTTCTGGCAGCTACAGCTAACGTGGAGACTTTAAAAGAGGGATTAAGGCAGTCAACTGTTATTTACGATAAAGACGGTGATACTGCTGCAAGTCTTGCGGAAAATAGAGCAGAGGGTGCAAATATTGAAGAATTGCCTGAACATGTGGGCAATGCCGTTATCGCAATTGAAGATGAACGCTTTTATAAGCATAACGGCTTTGATATAAAAGGGATTGCCCGAGCCTTCTTTGGCAACTTATTTGCAGGGGGCATAACCGGCGGAGGAAGTACAATTACTCAGCAGCTCGCCAAAAATGCTTTACTTTCACCTGAACAGACCTACAAGCGAAAAGCTGAGGAATTATTCCTGGCAGTTGAAATCGAAAAAAATTATAAAAAAGATGAAATCCTGCAAATGTATTTAAATCAGGTTTACTTCGGAAGCGGCTCATGGGGAATTGAACAGGCATCCAATAAGTATTTCAGCAAAACACCAAAGCAATTGAGCATCAGCGAAAGTGCATTGCTTGCAGGATTGCTTCAATCACCTTCTGCTCTCGATCCATACAATCATTACGAACGGGCAATTAAAAGAAGGAATGTTGTCCTTGGAAAGATGAAAGAGCACAAGATGATTTCAACAGAAGAGTATGAGAACGCTGTAAATGAAAAAATCCAATTACAGGAAGGAACCCGAAGCAAGAAGGAAAGGAAATATCCTTACTATGTTGATGCCGTCCTTGATGAAGCAATAAATAAGTACGGATTAACACAGGAAGAGATATTTACCAGAGGTTATAAAATATACACAGAAATGGATCAAAATCTGCAATCAAGCCTGGAAAATGTTTATCAAAAAGACTCAATCTTCCCAGCTGGCATGAATGGAGAAATCGTACAGAGCGGTGCTGTCCTTCTTGATCCCGCTACAGGGGGAGTCAGAGGGCTGGTCGGCGGCAGAGGTGAACATGTTTTCAGAGGATTCAACAGGGCCACACATATCAAAGCTCAGCCCGGTTCAACACTAAAGCCTTTAGCCGTTTACACACCTGCCCTTGAAGAGGGATACTCACCAACATCGATGCTGAAGGATGAACCCGTAACATACGGAGATTACACACCGGCTAACGCTTCCGGACAATATGCAGGCGAAGTTTCCATGTATAAAGCTGTGGAAGACTCGATAAATGTCCCAGCCGTATGGCTGCTTAATGAAATTGGACTGGATAAAGGGCTGGATGCTCTCGAGAGGTTCGGAATCCCGCTCGAAAAAGAAGATGAATATCTAGGTATTGCCCTAGGCGGGATGAGAAAGGGAATTTCACCTTTAAAGCTAGCCGAAGCATATGCGGCATTCCCTAATGGCGGTAAGCGCAGCGATGCACATTTAATTACGAAAATCGTGGGTCCGACCGGAAGCGTCATTGCGGAGCGCGACAAAAAAACAGTTAAAGTTACAACGAAAACTGTATCTAACCAAATGACTTCCATGCTATTAAATGTAGTTGAAACCGGGACAGGGAGCGCTACAAAGATAGAAGGAGTTCAAATCGCCGGGAAAACGGGTTCAACCCAGCTCCCATATAAAGACATTAACGGAACAAAGGATCAATGGTTTGTAGGCTATACACCGAATTTGGTTGGTGCTGTCTGGCTGGGGTATGACCAGACTGACAGGGAACATTATTTGTCAAAAAGCAGTTCTGAAACAGCAGTCCCTGTCTTCAGATCGATAATGGAGTCAAGCCTGCCATACATGCAGGAAGGGGAATTTACTACTAAGTCGGTAAATGAAAAGCTCGAGAAAAAGGAATTAACAGAAGAAATTGGTCAAACTATTAAAGAACAGGCTGAAAAATTTGAAGGAAAACTGAGAGAGGATCTTCCAATCTGGAAGGAGAAATTGAGAGAAGGAAAGCAGGAACTTGAAGATTTCGGCCGATTCCTGAAAGACAAATGGGATCAATTCAGCAATTAGTGTAATAGAGAGAATGGCTTACAAAGCTGTTCTCTTTTTTTGCTTTATAAAACTTTATACTGGAATAATTCAGTAAAACAGTGTAATCTGAATATTTATAGCACCCACTAACAAAACGACAGCATTCGCTATCATATTGCTAGCTGTTAGATATTAATAGCCAGGAGGATTACAATGAGTGGAGAAACCCGTATTCAGCTAAATGTCCGCATCTCAAAAGAAACATCAAATAAGCTTGATGAAATTGTTGATTATTATCAGGAAAACACGAAACTCGGCAGGATTTATAAAGGCGATGTGTTAACAGATATTATTGAAAAATCATATGAAGTAATGAATAAGCAAAAAAATCTCAATAAGAAATTTTAATTTTTAACTGGAGGGGAATTACATGAGGGATGTTAAACTGACCGATATCTATCAGCATCGGATCGCACAAAAATATATATCACGCTCCGGCATCGCTCATGCTATTGCAGTTGCCTATCATGCATTCCAGATTGCCAAAGAATCGGAAGAAGATGTTGATTCAGCAGCCAAAGCAGGCTTTATGCATGACATTGGCCATTATACCTGGTACAAAAATGGAAAATGGGATTACGACCTATACAGGCAGAATGACATTCATGCCATTAAGGGTGCTGAGCGGGCACATAAACTGCTGATAAGACTTGGCGAGAACCCGATTAAAGCAAAAGAGATTGCTTTGGCTATCCTTTTTCACACGGATTCATTTCTGCCTGGCGGCGAAGTTGTCAGAACTCCGCTGCAATCCCTGGTCAAACTGGCAGATGAAAAAGATGAAGAACCCGGTGGAGCCCATCACTATCGCGAACTTGATTTTGAGCGGGCTATGAAAAGCCTTGAATTACTCGATAATAAGATTGATCAATATCTTGAAAAAAAAGAAGAATAACCTAAATATCTGTCATGTTATGCGCTTCCCCAGGAAATTCAGTTTTTATTTTTTGAAGGGAAGCGCATGTTTCATGAAGAATTATATTTCATGGCGATGATCAGATGATCAAATTATTATGTGCAGGGATGGTGTTGCGGCAGTGAGGGCAAGGACTCGAAGACAACAGTCATTAAATGTGGAAGAAATCAAATTTAGATTAACAACTGTATTTCTGCATCTATCATTTTATGCAATGATTATATTTATCTTAATCTTATTTTTGGAGTTATTTGGTTAACGTACATAGAAAAATCCCGGGTAAGTCCAGTTCCTTTCCCGGGATCCTGCTCTAGCATTTTGGCAAAATGCCTTTTTCAGTTAGAAACTCTTCCACTTCTGTAAATTCTTTTACGGGAACAAACCTTATGCCCTTTTCCCGAAGAAGGTCCTGAAGCCCATTTTTGGCAAAGGTGATATCCGCATGCTCTGCAGGGTGTGAATCCGGTTCACTGTCCCCCATAAAAAACACTGTTTCATATTCCTTCTGTAAGTCCTGAATGACCTTTGATTTATCAATGCCATATTGTTCATGATAATGCTGATGATTTTTATCAATATTCATATGGACATTCTTCTCATGGTAATATCCTTCATTCGAATATACCTTAACATTTTTAACTCCATACTTTTTTAAAATGTAATGGATATAATAGTCAGTGCCGGCACTTAAAATATAAAAATCTCCGCCATTCTGCTGAATCTTTTCAATAAAATCAGGAACATATTCATCTATTTCAATTGAATAAATATCGCTGATAATTTGTTCTTCATCCTGATTGATAGAAGTGAAGACTTTATTCAAGAAGTCGATATCCTTTATCTCTCCAGCCTTCCATTTTGGCATCAGCTTGCGACCTTCCGGAAAATATTTATCCATCATAATCAAATAAAAGTCTCTTTTTGAAATTGTTCCATCAAAGTCTGAAACAAAAGCCCATTTTTTCATTCTATAAACCTCCAATAAGACATTTCTGCATTTTATGGTGCTATGCTATCTTAACTTTACCCTTTGTTTTTTATGTTCAATCAGTGAAAAAACGTCTTTTGATTTTATTCCTGATGAGTTTAATGGTATTATTAATTTGATTTTTACATAAGGAGATGATTAGTATGGCAGAAAAAGGATATATATTAATGAAAAACGGTGAAAAGGTTGAATTCGAACTATATCCTGAAGCAGCACCAGGGACAGTTGAAAATTTCAAAAAGCTTGCTAATGAAGGCTTTTATAATGGCTTGAATTTCCATCGTGTAATTCCTGGGTTTGTAAGTCAAGGAGGCTGCCCGAACGGAACAGGCACTGGTGGTCCAGGGTACACAATCAAGTGTGAAACAGAAGGAAACCCTCATAAGCATGTAGAAGGATCTCTTTCTATGGCTCACGCAGGCCGCGATACAGGCGGAAGCCAGTTCTTTATCGTTCATGAGCCACAGCCTCACCTAAACGGTGTTCATACTGTATTTGGAAAAGTTACTTCCGGGATGGAAGCAGTTAAAGCAATGAGAAACGGCGATGTTATGGAGAAAGTTGAAATTCTTGAAGGATAATCAGTTCAGTAAAAAGAGCCTTAAGGGCTCTTTTTGTTTTGTTTACCTGACGTTTTAGGTAAAATGAACAATAGCTAGTCAAAATCGAAAGGATGGTTATATGGAGCCTATTAAAGACCATTTTAAAAAAAATCTTGATTTGCTTTTTGTCGGCTTCAATCCAAGCATTCGATCAGGAGAGACAGGCCACCATTTTGCAAACCCAAACAACCGCTTTTGGAAAATTCTTCATGAATCAGGCTTAACTCCCCGTAAATACGCCGCAGCGGAAGACTATAAACTATTGGAATTGGGTTATGGAATGACAAATATTGTTCCAAGGCCAACCAAAGCAGCCGATGAAATAACGAAGGAAGAATATAAAGAAGGAAGAGCAGAGCTGATGAAAAAAATAGCTGAACTCAAGCCAAAGGTTATTTGCTTTGTTGGAAAAGGCGTATACCAGGAATACAGCCGCAAAAAAAGGCTGCCATGGGGAATTCAGGAGGAATCAGTGGTTCCCGGCACTATCGACTTTGTTGCTCCTTCATCTTCCGGACTTGTCAGAATGAAAATAGATGAAATTATACAAATCTATACGGAGATTCCGGAGCTTTTAAAAACTCTGAGATAAACCCGTTTCATGAGTGCTTTGACACAAGAATAATGCCACTTTATAGTCCAAATATCACAAATTCTTCCTTTTTAAAATCACAATTCTATTAAATTTCGCTACCAACGGTACTGTTATTAAATATTCAGAATTGTTAAAATGTAGTTACAGCAAGAACCAGCTTCAATTTAATCTCTTAAGGAGGGAAAGAAATGGAGCAATATGTTCGTGTCATTCCTTATAAGGTGATTCAGCAGGAAGAGGATGTTAAGGAAGTTCCAAAGGGCGTGGAATTGATTCAGGCGCCAAAGGTTTGGAGCGAAACAAAAGGAAAAGGAATTAAAATTGCTGTTTTGGACACCGGCTGCGACATTAGCCATCCTGATCTGAAGGACCGTGTAACGGGCGGCCGGAACTTTACAGACGATGATAACAGCGATCCAAATAGCTTCAAGGACTATAATGGCCACGGAACACATGTGGCAGGGACTATTGCTGCGCATGAAAATGATGCGGGTGTTATTGGGGTAGCTCCTGAAGCAGAACTCCTTATTGTAAAGGTCTTAAATAAAAATGGTTCCGGACAATACGAATGGATTATCAAGGGCATCCATTATGCCATCGAGCAAAATGCAGATATCATCTCCATGTCGCTTGGCGGGCCAGCTGATGTTCCTGAACTGCATGATGCGATTAAAGCCGCTGTTAATAAGAATATCCTTGTAGTATGCGCAGCGGGAAATGAAGGGGATGGTGACGACTCAACCGACGAGTTTGCTTATCCAGGCTGCTATAATGAGGTGATTAGTGTTGGGGCTATTAACCTCGAAAGGGATTCTTCCGAGTTTACAAACTCTCATAATGAAATAGATTTAGTGGCGCCAGGGGAAGGAATATTATCCACCTTTCTGAACGGAAAGTATGCAACCCTCAGCGGTACTTCAATGGCTGCTCCACATGTTTCCGGAGCTCTGGCCCTGATCAAGGATTTTGCAAACAGGCAATTTGAAAGAAAGCTTTCAGAACCTGAACTTTTTGCCCAATTAATCAGAAGAACGGTTCCGCTTGGCAATTCTCCCAAACTTGAAGGAAACGGACTCGTTTATTTAACCGTTCCAGATCATTTAGCCGGAATCTTTGACCAGGAGTTCAAATCGACGGTTCTTAATGCCATATGATTAAAGTGACTAGTATAGCAGCGGCATGGGCAGAGGCTCAGTCAAAGCATATTGAAAGTGTACAAAATGAACCCTATTATAACGCTGAGGAAGATATCATAAATCAAGAGGATTACTATGGAACCCTTGATTTTGAGAAAGAGGATCTCCCGGAACAGGTTCATGATCTGCTGGTTCGTACTCATAGCCGGCAATTGGATTACTCACCTCACCGATATGTATATCCATGGGTGGATCTGCAGGAAAACCTCAAGCTTAAAAGTTTATATTCGGGGAAAGGCATTGATCCGCTTAAAGCCATTGACCAGGATCTCAAGCTCCTTCAGACGATTCAGGAAGGCGGATTCCACAGCAATGAAAGAGTTATATTTAATACCGAGCATGTAGTCCCGCAATCATGGTTTGAAGGAAGACAGCCAATGAAAGGGGATCTGCATCATCTTTTTGCCTGTGAGCCGGCATGCAATAGTATGAGAAGCAACTTCCCCTACTATGATTTTGAAGCCTATGTCCCGGAAATGGAGGCGGCGGGCGTCAGGAATGGCTGCGGAATGGCAGAACAGGAGAAGTTTGAACCGGAATACGGAAAGGGGATTGCAGCACGAGCTGTATTCTATTTTGCTGTCAGATATAAAAATGCACTTATACTTGACGGGGAGATGGATATGCAGATTTTGCTGAGATGGCATGAAGAAAATCCGGTGACTATATATGAAAAACATAGAAACGCTGCCATTCAAGCACTCCAGGGTAACCGAAACCCATTTATTGATTTTCCTGAGCTTGCTAAGAAAATGCTGGGATAATGAACAAACCCGTCTGAACTCAGGCGGGTTTGTTTTATAATAGAAAAGAAGGAGGAGTTATTACACGTGCAGCCATTTACAGAAAAAGTGTTAAAAATCATTAAAAACATCCCAAGAGGAAAAGTCATGACATACGGACAAATCGCAAGGCTGGCCGGGAGCCCCCGGGGAGCAAGACAGGTGGTCCGTATTCTTCATACCCAAAGTGAAAAGCATCAGCTTCCCTGGCATAGGGTTGTGAATGGGAAAGGGGAAATTGGGTTTAAAGACGGAGATTCGCATGACATTCAGAGAGAACTATTAGAAAATGAGGGGATTCACTTTAATATAAATAAAAGACTTGATTTGCAGGAATTTGCCCATGAATCATCACAGCCAATATAAAGAAGCGTGCATCCAATCGGAAGTCACGCTTCTTTATAATCATATGTACCTATTTTGTCTTTGATGCATATTCCTCAATCATCTCAATTGTTACATACTTTCTTGCAGGTATAATTCCCTGTTTAGAAAGTTCATTGATTTCAGCAGTTATTTCATTTATCTTATCCGCAGAAAATGGAAGTCCCCTCCTGCATAGATCCAATGCTTGTTCAATATAATACTCACGCTGCTGATCCAAGGCTGCAAACCTCGTGATTATCTTATTCTGCTTTCCCACATGTTCGGATATTGCTTTATGTACACTCATTCTTTCCACCCCTTATAAAATTCACCTGTTTTTATCATACCATTTTCTAATAGCTTTTTAAGAATAAATCTTCTAATTAGCATAATATTTATTTAGATTATAAATAGGGAATAATATCCAGTAATCATAACTTTTTTAGTTGAGAATAAATTAGTTAAGTAAATTAAAAATTGATCCTTTTTCCTCATTATGGAAATGAAGGGAACTCACCTTTCTAAGAAGAAATGGTAATGAAACAAATTGGAAGGTGGTTTAATACATATGAAAAAGAGTGTAAAAATGCATATCAGTTTATTGCTGGTATTTATGCTGGCACTTGTTCCTTTAGCCCAGCCTGAATCTCCTCATGTCCAGGCAACAGAAGAAGGCAGTGACCTCGTCCAGCAGCTTAACCAAATGATTAATAATGATCCAATCCTAAAGGGAGGACTTGCAGGAGTCAGTATCCGCAATGCAGAAACCGGTGAGCTTGTATATGACCATATCGGGGATGTACGTTTAAGGCCGGCATCTAATATGAAGCTCCTTACAGCAGCTGCCGCTCTTGAAACGCTGGGTGAAAATTACCAGTTCACAACAGAACTTCTTCACACAGGCTCAATAAAGGGAAATACACTGCAGGGTGACTTGGTCTTAAAAGGGAAAGGTGACCCAACTCTTTTAAAGGAAGATTTTGATGCATTTGCCGCTAATGTGAAGGGAGCAGGCATCAAGGTTATTCATGGCAGCCTGATCGGTGATGACACCTGGTATGATGATGTGCGCTATTCAACCGATCTGTCATGGAGCGACGAATCCTGGTATTATGGCGGACAAGTCTCAGCACTTACTGCCTCCCCTAATGAGGATTATGACGCAGGCACAGTCATTGTAGAAGTATACCCTGCTGAAAAAGCCGGGCAGGAACCGATTGTAAAAATGGTGCCGGAAACAGACTACATAAAAATCGTTAATAATGCGGAAACCGTCGCTAAAGGGGAAAAGAAGGATATCCATATTGAAAGGGATCACGGGACGAACACCGTTACAATAGAAGGGGAAATTCCAGTTGAAGGAAGCCGTTCAAGGGAATGGATCGCTGTATGGGAGCCGACTGGCTATGCCTTGGATTTATTAAAGCGTTCTCTCGATGAACAAGGGATTAAATTGAAAGGGAAGACAATAGCAGGCCCTGCCCCTGAAGGAGCAAAGCTGTTTGCTGAGCATAAATCCATGCCTATTAAAGAGCTGCTTATTCCATTTATGAAATTAAGCAATAATGGCCATGCAGAAACGTTAATCAAGGAAATGGGCAAGGTTGTCAAAGGGGAAGGCAGCTGGGAAAAAGGCCTTGAAGTATTAGAAGAACAGGTAAAAACCTTTGGAATGAATGGTGAAACTCTCGTGCTCCGGGACGGTTCCGGGATTTCACATGTAAACTTAATTCCGGCCAATGAAATCTCCCAACTGCTTTATGAGGTCCAGGACGAAGAATGGTTCTCCTCTTATTTGAACTCATTGCCGATTGCCGGGGAGACAGACAGGATGGAGGGAGGAACTCTAAGAAATCGCATGAAAAACTCCAAAGCAGCCGGGAACGTCAAAGCAAAAACAGGTTCAATCTCGACAGTCAGTTCATTATCAGGTTATGTTAAGACAGCCAGCGGTGACGAGCTTATTTTTTCAATAATTTTAAACAACTTAACTGACGGCGGCAAAGGGAAAGTGATTGAAGACAAAATTGCCACGCTTTTAGCCGAACAGTAAACATAAAAGAAAAGGGCAGGATACCGTTTCACCGGTATACCTGCCCTTTTTTGGCATTACTCTGCTTTTGCTGCCTGTATTTGAAGATCGATTTTTACTCTATCTCCAACAAGGACTCCGCCAGTTTCAAGTGCTGAATTCCAGGTTAAGCCATAATCGCTTCGTTTGATAGCCCCGGCAGCTGTAAAGCCGACTTTTTCATTGCCCCATGGATCTTTGCCTGATCCTTCATATGTGACAGCAAAGGTTTCTGTCTTTGTTACACCATGAATCGTAAGATCGCCTGTTACATCATATTCATCGTCACCCTTACTTACAATGCCTGTTGAAGTAAATGTCATTTTCGGATGGTTCTCAACGTCAAAGAAGTCTGCAGAACGCAGGTGGTTATCACGATCTTCATTTCGTGTATCCACACTTGAAAGTGCAGCATTGAATGTAATATCAGCTGTTGTTAAATCTGAGGGATCTGCTGTAATTTCAGCATCAAAGCTATTAAAGCTGCCTTTCACGTTTGCGATCATCATATGCTTGATAGAAAAATCCACACTGCTGTGTGCTGGATCCACGGCCCACTTAGTTTTTGCCATTATAAATCTCCTCCATTAGTTCGAATTCATTTGTCTCGAATTCAAGATGTTTTAATTATAAACAAATTATATGCCGGTTTAAGTTTTATGTCAATGATATTTTTTGAAAAGATGGTAAAATGAAGACTACTTAAATTTTCAACATCATACATAACCTAAGTCATAATGATTACACCGCGTATTTGCGAAGTTTAAAGGGGAACGGATCATGAATCAGCTTGAACAGATATACAATAATGCTGAAGAGCATACAAAAATAAAAATCCTGGAAGATGCCGACCGATATCTTGGCGGCCAAGAATCTATGCCCTCCTATAAGGAATATCTTTCTGAAAGATTTCATTATATCGATCAAATCTGGGTAAATGTGTGGCTGAATAAAATCACCGCCAAAATATCCAAACAGGAAAAAAAGAAGTATTTAAGTGAGAAAGGGTACGACACCGAAAATGTTGACAGGAAAATAATCAATCACCTGTTCCGCACTGAAATGAGGGATTATCAGCCCTTTAACAGTTTGGACTGGCTTAATGACCTATTTGAAAACAATAATGAGGGATGGGCTGAGCGCTATGAGAACGCAAGGGCCCATTATCTGCAGAAAGCAGAAGAGGAACTGATTCAGCGAAAAAAATATACAATCCGTGAAAATATCGAAAAAAACATAGATAAAATTATTGAAAAAGATTATAGCCTTCTTTATCTCCATGTCAGACATATGGCTTCAAAGCAGCTGGTTTCCGATTTTAAAAATAAGACAAGGTATCTGAAGGTGGACACCTTCGCACTTGAAGAAAAGCTTGAGGAAACAGGCAGTTTTAATGCCGAAGATTATACTGTTATGGGAGAATTCTTCGAGGAGCTGACAGGGAATATTCATAAAGCATTGTATTGGGGAAAAGGCTATTTCGAATATGAAACGTATTACTATGTTTATAAAAACCATATATCAGGATTTCTTTCTGATTCTCTGCAAACACTCATCCTGCAGAACCTTCCGCAGCATCTATTCGAGGAATACGAAGATGCATATGATAAACCGCTGACCGGGAAGTCTGTTAAGAAGCTGATTGCCCATACTCTTCAAAACCTTAACGAAAGCTTTTTTGAAACCATTCAGGAGGAATATGTTGAAGATTTGGTCAAGCTTGCGGATATCCCATTTGACCCTGAAGTCCATCAAGAACAATTGGAGAAGGACATTGAAGACAGGGAAAGAAAAATAGCAGAAGAACTGGCTGAGCAGCAGCGGAAGAAAGAGGAAGAAGAACGCATGCTCGAATATATTTTCGGGCAGGAATACAGTCCTTCAGTGGAACGGGCCAAAAAATATGTACTTCATATCGGAGAAACCAACACCGGAAAAACCCATCATGCCCTTGAAGGGATGAAATCAGCAAACAGCGGTATGTATCTGGCGCCTTTGAGGCTTTTGGCACTCGAAGTATATGATAAATTAAACCGTGATGGTGTACCATGCTCTTTGAAAACCGGTGAAGAAGAGAAGACAGTTGCCGGTTCAAAGCATCTATCCAGCACGGTAGAGATGTTCTACGAAAAGGATTTTCATGACGTCATTGTTATCGATGAATCTCAGATGATTACCGATAAAGACAGAGGCTTTTCCTGGTATAAAGCCATTACCAAGGCAAATGCCAATGAAGTCCATATTATTGGAAGCCGCAGTGCTAAAAGCATGATGCTGCAGCTCCTTGGCGACGCAGATATTGAACTGAATGAATACAGCCGGGATATTCCTCTTGAAGTTGAAGCAAAAGAATTTAAATTCAGTCATGTCCGAAAAGGCGATGCACTAATCTGTTTTTCAAGAAAGAGAGTGCTTGAAACGGCCTCAAGACTTCAGCAGGAAGGCCACTCAGTAAGCATGATATATGGAGCGATGCCTCCAGAAACCAGAAAAAAACAAGTTCAGCGTTTTATAAATGGTGAAACTTCCGTCATCGTTTCCACTGATGCCATTGGGATGGGACTTAACCTGCCAATACGGAGAATTGTGTTCTTGGAAAATGATAAATTTGACGGAACGAAAAGAAGGACCCTTACTTCACAGGAAGTGAAGCAAATTGCCGGAAGAGCAGGGCGAAAAGGACTTTACAATATTGGAAAGGTTGCTTTTACAAAAGATATCAAAAGGATGAAAGCTCTGCTTGAGATGGAAGATGCACCGGTACACAGCTTTGCCATCGCCCCAACCAATACAGTATTTGAAAGGTTTCAAAGGTATTACCGCGATCTCGGGTCATTCTTTGAGCTTTGGGATAAGTTTGAGAGCCCAAGAGGAACCAAAAAAGCAGCATTAACAGAGGAGAGAGACCTATATGAAAGGATTCGCGGCACAGAAATTGAAGCCAAGCTCGGCCTGATGGACCTGTATGGCTTTCTCCACCTTCCTTTCTCTAAAAAAGAAAATGATCTTGTCCGCCAATGGGAAGAAACGATGTATGCCATTATTTACGGGGAGGAGCTGCCAGAACCCAGAATCAAAAACCGGAATTTGGAAGAGCTGGAGCTGACCTATAAAGCAATCGGCCTTCATCTCCTGTTCCTGTATCGTCTTGAACAGAGAACCGAAGCGTTATACTGGGAAAGATTAAGGGAAGAAATCAGTGACCATGTTCATGAAAGACTGAAAACGGACATTAAGGAGCTCTCAAGAAAGTGCAGAAAATGCGGAAAAAAACTGCCTTGGGAACACGAATATCAAATCTGTGATGAATGTCATTCTTCACGATCCAGGAGAAGATATAATTATTATAGAAGGTAATGAATGGGTGGGATTAGGATGTTATTCGGCTGTCATGTAAGCATAAGAGAAGGCTATTCAGGAGCTGCAAAGGCTGCAAAGCTCAAGAATGCATGTGTAAAGGACTATAATCGGGAGGATGCAGCTCTTTGCAAGGCTTTCTGCAAAGAGCATGACATCTTTTCGATTGAACATACTCCATATCCAACCAGCCTCACACCCCGGCCGGAGAAGCAAGAACTTGACGGTAAAGTCTTTGCTGAATGACCTTGAAATTGCCAGTGTGTGCGGCTCGGCAGGAGTGGTTGTCCATTTCGGAAACCCAAAATCAGCAGCAAGGATCCGCTTGCAGGATATCAATTAATGATTGAGATGCTTAATCAAATCCTCTCCCGCAGTAAAGAACATTGCTTAATCCTCCTTGAAAACACTGCTGGCTATCCTGGGTCAATGGGTACAACAATGGAGGAGCTTGTTCAGGTTCTGAGTCTGTGTGAACACCCGGACCGAATTGGTTTTTGCCTGGATACTTGCCATGCCAGTGCCAGCAATCTCTGGAATGGAGATAATCTAATGAATTTCTTAAAAAAGGGGAAGAGCTTGGCTATTTCGATCATCTTAAAGCCATTCACTTTAATAACTCTAAATTTCCGGCAGGCTCCGGCAAGGATAGACACGCCAATATATTTAACAAAGTTTTTATTACTGAGATACAATTTGATCAGCTTGTCAATGCCGAACCCTTTCGAAAATTGCCTTTCATCCTGGAAACACCTTCTGACGAAGGAATTGAACATCATGAAGAAATTGAACTTCTCATTCATAGATGGGGAATGCTGCAATAAAGTTTTGAAAGAGGGGATACACCTTGAAAATAAGCATTTTAGATCAGGCACCCATTTCATCGGGATATTCACCCAAAGAAGCACTGGAAGCTTCTGTACAGCTCGCACAATCAGCCGAGGAGCTGGGCTTCACAAGATATTGGATTGCTGAACATCATCATTTATCCGGCTTTGCCAGTTCTGCTCCTGAAATCATGTTGAGTTATATCGGTGCAAAGACAAAAAGAATACGGATTGGTGCAGGTGCCATATTGCTGCCATATTATAAGCCATACAAAATTGCGGAATTGTTCAATATGCTTGCTACCTTGTTTCCTGGAAGAGTGGACCTGGGAATTGGAAGAGCACCAGGTGGATCAGCAGAAGCGTCCATGGCGCTCTCAGATAATTTCTTGGAAGGAGTCCGCAAAATGCCTGAAAAGGTGATGGAGCTTCTTCAATTTTTAAATAATGACTTTTCTGAGGATCACATGTTTGCAAAAATATCAGCTTCTCCTTTGCCTAAAATTAGGCCGGAACCGTGGTTATTGGGGACAAGCATCAAAAGTGCTTTAATGGCTGCTGAATCTGGAACTGCTTATGCATTTGGCCAATTTATGAGTGAAAAAGATGGGGAAGACATTATAAAACAATATAGGAAGAGTTTCATTGCACTGGGAACTTTACAGAAACCAAAAGTTATCTTGACAGTCTCTGCAATATGTGCTGAGACAACACAGAAAGCTGAAGAGCTGGCACTCAGCAGTATACTTTGGAAGATAAAGGCAGAAAACAATGAGGGCAATGAGGGGATTCCTTCAATTGAAGAAGCAAAGAACTATTTTCGTAACCTGGATGTGGAGCCATTTAACAATAGAAACCGCGATATTATTGGAAACCCTAAAGAAGTTGCCGAGCAGCTGATGGACATGAAGCACCGGTACCATGCAGATGAGATCATGATTGTTACCCTTGTTCACCAATATGAGGACCGTTTGCGTTCATATGAGCTGATATCAAAAGAATTGATCAAATAAAAATTAAAATTAATGAATCTCGCCCTGTTCATTTGAATACATATTCATGGAAACCAACTTATGAAATACTTAAAAGGGGCGGTAAAAATGGCAAGCTGTACGCATCAGGCAGAAGTAAATATTCCGATAGAGGCAATATGGAGCTTTGTCAGTGATATTGGGAACTGGGCACCATTAGTGCCCGGATATATTGCACATGAGGTACTGAGTGACAAAGAATCAACCTGGAGCTTCAAGAGCGATATAGGGATTATTAAGAAAAAAATTGAATTAAAAGTGGATATAACAAGCTGGCAGGAGCCAACAAAGGTTACGTTTCATTTAACAGGACTTAATGAGAAGTTTACGGGACATGGGTACTTTCTTGCGGAGAAAGGAAGAAATAAGAAAAATATCATGACAGGATCACTTGATATTTCAGCAGAGGGAATGATGGCTAAAGTAGCCAATTCCTTGCTTAATACAGCTCTTCCTGAAATTACTGCAGAACTGACAGAGGCTGTGGCATTAAAGGCCGAACAGGAATACAGGGAGCATGCAGGTGTATAATTTGCCCCAATGAAAAGAACTCATATACCCTGAGTTCTTTTATTTTGTATATCGATTAGCGTAGCTGGAGGCCACGAATGCTTCCGGCTTTATTTTTGGCTCAAGGCCGATTGATTCGATCCTGGACACCATTTCTTTCACAAATTCCCTGGTTTTATTTCTTTTGCCTGATCCGATGTCCATATGCCCTTCCATTGAGAATGATCCGCCTTTATAAAGGAATGGCAGAACGATTTCAAACATTTTGTCTTTGTAATCCTCTGTAAACAAAGAGACCACTTCTTCAGTCAGCGAGGTTTCATAGGAGATTCGCTCATGTAGATGCAGCATTTTCCTTGGTATAACAGTTTTTCGAATACATGCCCAGGCGCCTTTTCGCTCATTTTGTATCACAATCCCGGTTATAAAGACAGTGCGATTGCAATGCACCTGTGAATCTGTTCCAATCATAAGCCTGAAGTTCCCATCAGGATTTCGCTTTATAAAAAGTAAGATCCGGTCGAATACCTGCTCAAAAGTCATATACCTCTCCTGAAGATTTTGAAATTTATATTCAGCATTCACCTATTATCACCACATTAAGTATTTTGTCTCGGAGTATCACTCTTCCACAACCTTTAACTTAAAATGTAATCCTTATTACTGCCATTATATTGACGGACACTGAACAAGTTGTTTATTTTTTTGAAAAAATTGCTTATGAGGCAAAGGAACAGAAAATGAATGGGAATCTTCATAATGATAAAAGATATGGTAAAAGAGGAGGTGTTCTTATGAACAAAACACTTATCTTAATACTTAAATTAGCATCAGCCATGATTGCTTTTGCCATAGCGCTTGATTTATTTTTTAATGCGACATTCGCTGATATTATTTCTTTCAGTATTCTGGTAACAGCCATGTCCTATATGCTCGGAGACCGCATCATCCTTCCGCGGCTGGGAAACCGGAATGCCCTTATTGCTGACTTTTTCTTAGTCTATGCTTCTGTTTGGGTGTTTGGAAGTGTGCTGCTTAACAGTTACCAGCAAATCGCTTGGGGAAGTGTGATTGCGGCAGGGATTATCACTCTCTCTGAGGTATTTGTGCACAGATTCCTGGTAAATAAAAGGGAAATCAGCCAAGAGAAAGAGAGCAGCCAATCTGCTATAAATCCGCGGCTTGCTTATGGGATGGAAATGGCTGAAGAAAGAGAGCCGACAAAGGATTGGGAATAAATTTATATATTTCTCGAAGCCCCGTTCATGACCACTTGGTCTGAAAGGGCTTTTTATTTTGCATGTAACTAGAGATCTTAGAATATCCATTAACAAACAATCAATTTGCTAAAGGGAGGTTACATATGCACGAAATGTCTCTGATGGCTGAAGTTCTTCGCCTGGTGGAGGAAGATGCCATCGAGAGAGGCTTTATGAAGGTTGATCGAATCTCTGTCATTGTCGGGGAACTTTCCAATGTCCTGCCCGATGCATTAGAACTTGCATTTTGTTACTTTCAAAAACAGGAGTGCAGCCTGATCAGCGAAAAAACCGAACTGGCTATTATAAGGGAGGAAGCAAAAGCCAGGTGCAAAGAGTGCAGAAAAGAATTTGCCCCGGATTACCGGATAGCCCTTTGTCCACATTGCCATCAATTAAATACTGAGATAATCTCCGGCGAATCTTTTCAAATTGAGTCTTATGAAGGAAGTGAGAGTTTTGAAGATTAAAATGGACAATGATGTTCTGAAAGATAATAATGCTGCAGCCAATTTTAATAGAACTTTATTTAAGCAAAATCAAACACTGGTCATCAATCTTATGAGTGCACCAGGTGCAGGTAAGACCACACTCCTTGAGAGAACCGTTAAAGCTCTGTCATCAGAATTCAAAATTGCAGTCATAGAGGGGGATCTGGCAACTGAGCGGGATGCAGACAGGCTTCGGGCTTTAGGTGTAAATACAGTACAAATTAACACAGTTGGCGGCTGCCATCTTGACGCAAGAATGATAGCCAAAACATTACCCCAATTCCAGCTTGAAGAAATTGATATCCTTTTTATTGAGAACATCGGCAATCTTGTCTGCCCCTCAGGCTATGATTTGGGACAAGACTATAAGGCTGTCATCCTCAGTGTGCCTGAAGGCAATGACAAAATCCCTAAATACCCTTTGATGTTTCGCCGTACCGATTTAACCATTATCAATAAAACAGACTTGCTTCCATACGTACAATTTGATTTAGAAGAAGCACAGAGGGATTTACGCACGATTAACCCGGATGCTGCTTTTCTTGCACTGTCTTCCCAGAAGGGAGATGGGATGGAGGAATGGATAAACTGGTTAAAGAAAGCACATGCCCATGCTGCGTTCAGTCAGAATTAAAGTAACCGGAAGAGTACAGGGTGTCGGGTTCCGTCCTTTTATATATGGCCTTTCAAGAAAATACAACATTCAGGGAACAGTTCAAAATAATTTAGATGGCGTTATTATTCAGGCAGAAGGCGCAAGCAAATCCATTGCCAGCATAATTGATCACATTCAAAACAGCCCTCCTCAACTGGCAAAAATTATTGAAATGACCGTAGATGAAAGTCTGCCATCGTATTTTAACGATTTTAAGATTGTTCCAAGCAGCCGAAGCAGTCATGCTGAACCATTAATTCCAGCAGATGCGGGATTGTGCAATGACTGCCTGCGCGAGATGCGTCAAGAGAGCAACAGGCGGTTTCAATATCCTTTTACAAATTGCACTCAATGCGGGCCGCGGTATTCCATCATTCGGGAGCTTCCGTATGACAGGCCACACACCGCCATGGACAAATTTCACATGTGTATTTCCTGCAGGGAAGAATATGAAAATCCGACAAATCGCCGCCATCATGCACAGCCGGTATGCTGCCCTGATTGCGGACCTGAACTAATTCTTTACGATTCGAATAAGAAGCCGCTGAAAAGAAATCATCAAGCTATTCAAGCGGCATCCAATCTATTATCGGAAGGAAAGATTGTAAGCATTAAGGGGATAGGGGGATATCATCTTGCCTGCAATGCACACAATGAAAAGGCGATTAATGAACTAAGAATCCGGAAAAACAGGCCGCAGCGCCCTCTGGCAATTATGGCAAAATCACTTGAAACGGCACGGAAGTATTGCCATGTCACAGAAAAAGAAGCAGAGATGCTAAGGAGCCCTGAAATGCCAATCGTTGTTTTAAGGAAAAAAGAGAGTTCCGATCTTCCTGAGCATCTTTCCCCGGGGTTATCGACCATAGGAATCATGCTTCCCTATTCGCCGCTGCATCATCTGCTGTTTGAGAACAGCGAGCTGGAATGCATCGTACTGACAAGCTCTAATCCGTCTGGACTGCCGTTATATTTCAAAGAGGACCCAGGCATCCTGTGTGACTATATTCTTACCCATAATCGCCCCATTCTTCATCCCATCGATGACTCTGTCATACAAGTCAATCAGGCTGGAGAAGTTCTTTTTCTAAGACGCTCCAGAGGTTTTATTCCGGAAGTTTTTAAAACCGCCTATCCGTTAGATCAAATCCTGGCTTTAGGGGGAAACCAGAAGAATGCCTTTGCTGCCGGGAAGGGCCACAGCATTTATATGGGCCCGCATATTGGAGATCTGGATAACGAAGAGATGCTGCAGCATTATGAAAATCAGGTGAAGCATTATAACAGCTGGCTGGGGTTTGAGGAAAAAATGATTGCCGCTGACTTACATCCTTCGTATTCCGTAAGCAAGTATGCAAGCCATTTCAAGGTGCCTGTGATCCAAGTCCAGCATCATCACGCCCATCATGTGTCATGTATGGCAGACAATGATTTATATGAACCGTGCTTTGGACTGATTCTCGACGGCACAGGCTATGGGGATGACGGTCATATTTGGGGGTTTGAATTATTGTATGGCTGTGCCGATTCCTTTGAGCGGCTGGGCCATCTCAGTTATACACCGCTGCCTGGAGGAGAGAAGGCTGTAAAGGAGCCATGGAGGAATGCTGCAGGAATGATTCTTCACTTCTGGCCTGGTCATGGAAAGGAGCTTGCTCTGAAACTTTTTCCCGAAAAAGCCAGAGAAATCAGCATTATTGAACACATGGTGAATAAGAAGATCCATATACCCCTTGCCGGAACGTGCGGGAGGCTTTTTGATGCAGTCAGTGCCATATTGGGAATCTGCCAAACATCCACTTACGAGGGAGAAGCAGCGATGAAACTATCAGATTATATGTATAGATCCCGGTCAGAATTTAACAAACCTTATCCCTTTAAGATAATAAAAGACAGAGGAGAACCATACCGGCTCGACTTCTCCCAGATGATTTATCAAATAATCCAGGAATATTTTGAGGCCGTTCCACCTGCTGTTATTATTCAAAGATTTCATCATACAGTTGCAACTGCATCGGCAACGTTAATTTTATGTAAAGCGGATGAAAGACCAGAGCTTAACCGGCGAATTGTCCTTTCAGGAGGGGCGTTTCAAAATGTTTTTCTTGCCAGGGAACTTTCCAGAAAGCTTGAGGAAAACGGTTTTACTGTTTATACACATAAGAAAGTTCCTTGCCATGATGGCGGATTATCATTAGGGCAGTTAATGATTGCAGCCAGACAAACAAAAGCTAAAAAGATATAAAGGGGTGGTTTCATGTGTGTAGGTGTTCCCTCAAAAGTTATAAAACTGGAAGAAAACCGTGCTCTTGTAAATGTTATGGGATCTAAAATTTATGTGGGCATTCTTTTTGTTCCAGAGGTGAAAATCAATGATTATGTGCTAATTCATGCAGGACAGGCCATGACTATCATCAATGAGGAATTTGCCCGTGAAAGCATTGAGGAATGGAGGAGAATAATTGATGGACAGCATGGCACCCTTTTCTGATCCGGTTCTAAGCCAGCAGTCAGCAGAAGCAGTCATCCAATTAGCTAAACAATATATTCAGATGCACGGCCGAAAACCTGTTTTTATGGAGGTGTGCGGCTCGCATACAATGGCCCTTGCCAAAACAGGTGTAAAAACGAGATTAAAAGAGTATGTTCAATTAATAGCGGGTCCGGGCTGTCCTGTTTGTGTAACAGACCAAAGAACGATAGACAGCATGATCAGCTTATCAAATGGACGAGGCATCATTCTGTGTACATTCGGGGATATGATGCGCGTCCCGGGATCCAGGCATTCTTTGCTTGAAGCCAAAACAAAGGGAAAGGATATTCGTGTAGTCTATTCCCCATTGGACAGCATACGCATCGCTGAACAGAATCCTGACAAAGAAATAATATTTTTAGGCATAGGCTTTGAAACGACAATTCCATTGCTGGCAGCAGCCATCAAGGAAGCCGAACAGAGAGGTTTAACCAATTTCAGCATTTGGATGACAACAAAATTGGTCGAGCCAGTTTTACGTGTGCTCCTTGACGCAGGTGAAATTCACCTGGACGGTTTTTTGCTCCCCGGCCATGTATCTGTTGTGCTGGGAAAAGAGAGTTACTCTTTTTTAACTGAAGAGTATAGGATGCCTGGAGTCATTTCAGGCTTTGAGCCGGTCCAACTTTTAAGCAGTATTTATAAATTGCTGCAGCTTTGTATAGAGAATAAAGCGAAAATCATTAATGATTATCCTTATGCAGTTTCTGAGTCAGGCAATGGTGCTGCCAAAAGCCTGATGAAGAAATATTTAAAGCCGGGGGATGAAGACTGGCGCGGAATAGGAACAATTCCCAATAGCGGCCTGGTACTTAAAGACAATTACCAGGACTTTGATGCCAAGAAGAAATTTAAGATTACGATAGCTTCTCCGCGAAAGACGAAATGCAGATGCGGTGAAGTCATTCGGGGACTGACTGTTCCTGAAGAATGTATCCTTTTCAACAAAGCCTGCACACCAGCTAATCCAATAGGTCCCTGCATGGTTTCAGCAGAAGGCACATGTGCAGCCCATTACCACTATATGAGGGAGGAGTGATCATGCTGCAGCGGATAAATCTGGCCCATGGGGAAGGCGGGGAGCTGACACATAGACTGATTAAGGATGTTTTTGAAAAAGCATTCGGCCACGGGGAGCATACAAAGCACGATTCAGCCATATTTCAATGGAAGCCCGAAACGATTGCATTGACAACTGACAGCTATGTAGTAAAACCGATTTTCTTTCCTGGAGGGAATATTGGCAAGCTTGCTGTTGCCGGGACTGTTAATGACCTGGCTGTCAGCGGTGCAGTTCCCAAATTTATGACAGCAGGGTTCATTATTGAAGAAGGTCTGCCCCTTAAAGATTTAAAGGAAATTGTTCATAGCATGGCTGACGAAGCAGAAAAAGCAGGAATCAGGATCATTGCAGGAGACACAAAGGTGGTCGAAAAAGGCAGTGCAGACAGGTTATTCATCAATACTTCCGGCATTGGAACAGTGGAGAGCGGGCACAAACTTCAGCCAAAACACATTCAGAAAGGTGATTCTATTATCTTAAGCGGAACGATCGGAGACCATGGAATTGCAATTCTCAGTGCCCGAGAAGAGCTTGGCTTGCTTACGGACACAGTAAGTGATTGCGCTTCACTCAATGGGCTTATTCAGAGTCTGATCCAAACGATAGATGGAATTCGCCTATTGAAGGATCCGACAAGAGGGGGACTAGCGACAGCACTTGTAGAACTTTGTGAAGACTTCCATTTTAATTGCGAAATTGATGAAGAATTCATTCCCATTCGGGATGATGTTCATGGTGCATGCGATATTCTAGGCTTCGATCCCCTTTATCTGGCAAATGAAGGGAAAATGATTTTACTGGTGGATTCGAAAAAGGAAGAGCAGGCACTTCAATTATTAAGGAGCCATCCTTTAGGCGAGAACGCAGCTGTCATAGGACAGGTAACCGGCACAACTAATAGCGCCGGTAAGCTTTATTTAAAAACACCTTTAGGAACAACACGCAGACTGCAGCGCCTTGCCGGATTGATGCTGCCCAGGATTTGTTAAAGTTTTCTCTGTTTCCTGCATAGTATAGGGTATGAAAGCCTAAGGAGAGAATGCGATGCAAAACATCAGGATGCTTCAGCAGCAGGTGAATAGCCTTATAACTCAGGCAAGGCAGGATATTTATTCAATTTCTGCCACTTCAGACCCCACTGCCAAACAGGTAAAACTTCAGAGAATTTGGGACGCATTGACAAGCATTCAATTTCTAAATGATTTACTGGCAGCCCATGCAGCCTCATCCATTGCCCCGGCAAATGATAGGCCACCCATGAACACGATGCCAGCGGGCCAGCCGATATCCCCAACTGCAGCAAATCCGGCAGTGGCTGTTCCAAATCAAACCTTTACAATTCAGGATTTAGCGAATTACGATGGCAAAAATGGCCGGCCTGCTTATGTAGCCGTGAGCGGCGTCGTTTATGATGTAACCAATAACAGAGCGTGGGCCGCTGCTACCCATTTTGGTTTGGTATCTGGAAGGGATTATACACAGGAGTTCGCCTCCTGCCACGCAGGACAGCAATCGATTTTAGCAACTTTGCCAGTCGTCGGGAGGCTGATTTAATGGAAAATTATATTTTGCCGCCGGAGCCATTGACGAATGAAGCCATTGCAGCCAGGTTAACAGCTGGTGCCAGAAACGGAATTGCAAACGGATCAGTCAAAAAGAAAAACCTTGTATATCTGGAGCTCAATGGATGCTCCGGCAATATCATCTCCCTGCTGAACGGGGCAAATCCGGACTTTGAATATATGATCGGGTCGATGGTCAATCTCGTTTACAGCAACAGCTTGATGGCTGCAGAGGGGGAGAAGGCCATTGAACGGCTTATGAACGCATTGGATGAAGATTACATCCTGGCGGTGGAAGGTGCAGTGTCTTTAAGAGACAATGGATTATATAACATCATTGGCACCTGGAAGGGAAAACCGCTTACCGGTTTGGAAGCAGCCAAAATGCTCGGGGAGAAAGCATCTCATATTCTTGCTGTCGGGGCATGTGCCACGCACGGGGGTGTATCGGCAGCCAGGCCAAATCCTTCCCAGTCTGTAGGTTTGCAGGATGTTCTGCCTGATAAAAATATGATTAAACTGCCAGGCTGTCCTGTTCATCCGGACTGGTTTTTAGGAACCTTAGCCCACATTCTTTTATATGGGGATCCGGATACCGATAATCTTGGGCGGCCATTAATGTTTTACAGCACTCTTATTCATGACAGATGCCCCAGGCGCCCTTTTTTCGACCGGGGCATTTTTGCAGAAAAGCTCGGAGATAAAACCTGTTTATTTAAGCTTGGCTGCCGTGGTCCTGTTACCAGGACTGATTGTCCGACAAGGCAATGGAATGGCCATGTGAATTGGCCGATAGGGGATGATACCCCTTGCATTGGATGTGCCCAGTTTGGCTTCCCTGATGCGATGGCTCCTTTTATCAGTTATGACACGACAAGGGTGGTGAAGGATGAGTAAGCGGATCGTCATTAATCCATTGACAAGAATAAGCGGTTTTATGGAAATTGAAGTGATTGTCGACAAGAATAAGGTCGTGGATGTTAAAACAAAAGGAAACCTATTCAGGGGCTTTGAGCAAATGCTTGCCGGCAGAAGCCCCTTTGATGCTGTTTATTTTACCCAGCGTATTTGCGGAATTTGTTCCGCAGCCCACTCAGTAGCCTCTTCGGCTGCTTTGGAGGATGCTCTTGGTATTGAACCGAGTGAGCAAGGGAAATATCTACGCGATATAATCCATTGCTGTGAGTTCTTGCAGAACCATATCCGCCATTTTTATCAATACACGGTTCCTGATTTCGTAAGAATCGAAGGAAATACACTTCTGCAGACAGAGCATACTGATTTCAGGCTCCCTAAAACATTGAATGATTTAATCTCCCGGCATTACTTTGAATCACTAGAACTAAGCAGGCTTGCCCATCAAATGCTTGCCGTTCTAGGAGGAAAAGCTCCACATAACCACGGTGTGTTTATTGGCGGCATCACTACACAGGCTACAGCAGAAAAAGTTGTCCACTTGGATTCCAGCCTTCAGAAGATAGCAAAGTTTATTGATGAAAAAATGATTCCTGATGTTTTTGAAATTGCAAAATATTATCCTGAGTATTATAGGTTAGGCGGCGGCTATGGGAATCTCTTAACATACGGCGCATTTAATCATTATAAAGATATCGGTACCCTGTACGTTGATCCTCTAGTGTTTACCGATGATGGAATCCGGCCATTTGACGAACAAAATATTCAGGAAAAGATAGATTATGCCTGGTTCCAATCACCAAAAACCACTTACTCTCCTGATGAAATGATTGCGGAACCTGATCGTGATAAAGACAAAGCCTATTCGTGGGTCAAGGCTCCCAGATACGCAGGGCTCCCATTTGAGGTAGGCCCTTTAGCAAGACTGATACTGAGCGGAGAATATACAAACGGAATTTCAGCTATGGACAGAACCATTGCAAGGGCCCTGGAAGCAAAAAAGATAGCCAGCATTATGAAAACTTTGCTGAATCTGCTGATCCCAAATACGAATGTCCAAAAAAAGTATGAATTGCCTGAAGAAGAAGTATCGGGTAAAGGGTTAGTCGACACCACCCGCGGCGCTTTGGGACATTGGATTAAAATAAAAAATAAAAAAATCGATTTCTACCAGATCATAACACCATCAACCTGGGACTTTTCTACCCGGGATGAGAATGGATACATGGGAACCGCAGAGCAGGCATTAATGGGAACCCCCATTCATGATCCGGAAAACCCGGCTGAAATTGGACGGATCCTTCGGTCTTTTGATCCTTGCATGTCATGCGCGACACATGTACATACACCCGGGAAAGAAGTCAAAACCATTCAGGTGCTATAATGAAAAAAACCATTATTTTAGGAATAGGCAATCGCCTGATGAAGGACGATGGAGCCGGTATCTATATTGCTGAAGAGCTGATGAACATAGAAGAAAACCTGGATTGCGAATACATCATAGGAGAATCCGACATAGATTACAGCCTCTCTAAGCTCGAAGGTGCCGAGTTTGTCATAATCCTGGATGCCATTTTATCAGGGGGTAACACCGGTGACATTGAAGTTTATTCTTTAGATAAGACAGATACTCATGGATTTCTCAGCTTATCGCCGCATAATATGCATCTGTTTCAGGCACTATATGACCAAAGAGACAAATTGAAAGGCTGCATCATCGGTATTGAACCTTTTGATATTTCCTTTCAAATAGGATTAAGCAGGGAACTTGAAAAAAAATGGCCCGAAATCGTAAGCAAAGTTAAAAAAACAATTGATGAAATTTTATCAAATAGAGGTTAGTTTTCAGGGTCTGAACTGAATGCTCACCTTTTTTTGCGTTTTCCTGCAATAAGAATGCTTGCTATTTTGCCGCTAAACACACAATATAAATAAGGACATATTGAATAAAGACCACGAAAAGAAAGTAGGGTTTTATTTGCAGGAATTTTTAAAACTTGGCATTTCGGAAGAGCTATCTGATATTCTGCTGCAGCATGGCATCGCTAAGCCAACACCTATTCAGGCGCAGGCGATTCCAGCAGTTATGGAAGGAAAGGATGTCATTGCCCAGGCTCAGACAGGAACCGGAAAAACATTGGCATTTATTTTGCCTATTCTGGAGAAAATGGACCCGAATGCCGTTCAGATCCAGGCTCTGATTGTAACACCAACAAGGGAACTGGCATTACAGATAACAGACGAAGTACTGAAGCTTACGAAAGACAGTGATATAGATGTCTTAGCTGTATATGGAGGGCAGGATGTGGACAAGCAGCTTAAAAAGCTGAAAAAGAATGTCCAGATTGTAGTGGGGAC